>PLCB01000006.1:46562-227852 GCA_003134695.1 Candidatus Zemynaea palustris
TACACGTGTCCGCTGGTGATTCGCACGCCGTACGGCGGCGGCGTCCGTGGCGCGCTCTCGCATTCAGTGTCGATCGAGGCGCTGTTCTATCACGTGCCGGGGCTGAAGATCGTCGCGCCGTCGTTTCCCTCGGACATCAAAGGTCTGCTGAACGCGGCGATCGAGGATCCGGACCCCGTGATGTTCCTCGAGCACAAGAAGACGTACCGGCTGGTGAAGGGCGAGGTGCCGAACGGGCACTTCACGATCCCGATCGGAAAAGCCGACGTCAAGGTTGCCGGCGATGCGNNTCGAAGTCATCGACTTGCGTTCGATTCGACCGATGGACAAGACGACGATCCTCGCAAGCGTGCGCAAGACGCGCAAGTTGCTCATCATTCAAGAGGACAACAAGTTCGGCGGAATCGGCGCCGAGATCAGCGCGATGGTCGTCGAGGAAGCGTTTTTCGACTTGGATGCGCCGATCCGACGGCTGGCCGGGCCGGACGTCCCCGCGATGGGCTATGCGCAGACGCTCGAAGAAGAGTTCATGATCCCGACCTCGCGCATGGCCGACGTGATGCGCGAGATGGTGGCCTTCTGATGCCGACGACGATCACGATGCCGCAGCTCGGCGAGTCTGTCACCGAAGGGACCGTCGCGCAGTGGCTCAAGAAACCCGGCGACGCGATTGAAAAATACGAATCGTTCGTCGAGATCTCGACCGACAAAGTGACGGCCGAAGTGCCGTCGCCGGTGAGCGGCGTGCTCAAGGAGATCATCGTGAAGGAAGGCGAGACGGTGCCGACCGGGACGCCGATCGCGGTGATCGATGAAGTCGGCGCCGCCACGCAACCGGAACCTGCCCTCAAGGTGCCGCATGCTTCGCCGATGCCCGCGCGTCCGCAACCGGCGCGCCCGTTTGTGGCGCGCCCGGCGTCGCGGAACGGCGGCGCGCTCAATCCGCCGGAGACTCTGCGTCGCGTTTCGCCGGCCGTGCGCAGACTCGCACGCGAAAACAGTGTCGACTTGACGACGGTGCGCGGTACCGGCGACCAAGGACGAATTACGGCAAACGATGTGCTCGCTGCCGCGCAACAGGGCCCGGGGGCAGCGATGGCGGCCGGCATCATGGCCGCGCCTCCGACGCGTCAACCGGCGCCCGCTGCGCCGGCTCCGCCCGCTCCGACCTCTCCGCCGCGTCCAGGCGCACCGCCCGCTCCCGGACGCTCGACGTACGATCGACCGATTCCCGGGACGCTCGTGCCGCTGTCGCAAGCGCGCAAGATCATCGCGCAGCGCATGGTCGAGTCGAAGCACACCGCGCCGCACGCGTGGACGATGGTCGAAGTCGACGTCACCGATCTTTGGAATCTGCGCCGCGCCGAAAAGGATCGCTTTCAGCGCGAGAAGGGTTACGCGCTGACGCTTCTGCCCTTCTTCATCCACGCGGTGGTGCAATCGCTCAAGGCCTATCCTTTGATGAACGCGCGTTTCACCGACGAAGGCATCCAGGTGCTCAAGGAGATCAACGTCGGCATCGCCGTCGCGGTTAGTTCGAATTTGATGGTGCCGGTGATCCGTCACGCCGACAACTATTCGATCGCCGGTCTCGTCGTTGAAGCGGGGAAGCTCATCGAGAAGGCGCGCGCCGGTAAGTTGACGGCCGATGACCTTACCGGCGGCACGTTCACGGTCAACAACACCGGCGCGAACGGTTCGGTGTTGTCCGCGCCGATCCTGAACGGCGGCCAGGCCGGCATCGTGACGATGGAGGCCGTCGTCAAGCGCCCGGTCGTCGTCGACGACGACAAGATCGTGATCCGCTCGATGATGAACGTCTGTCTCTCACTCGACCACCGCGTGGTCGACGGCGCCATTGCGAGTGCGTTCCTGGTCGATCTGAAGAAACGCCTCGAAGCGCGTCGTTCAGGCGAGGCACTCTAACCAAGAAAATTGGTCAGCGAGCGACGCTCCTCGACGTCAGTGGATTCCGATTGCGCTGACCAGGCCGTAACTGCAGAATGCCATGATGGTTGCCAACAGAAAGCCGACGATCATCGGCTTGGGGCCGAGGTCGATCATCTTCTTCAAGTCGACGTTAAGGCCGACACCGGCCAGAACGACGACGATCAGGAAGCTCGCAATCAGCGCGAGCGTGTGAGCGAAGGCCGCCGGGAAGACGCCGAGGCTATTGAGCGCTGCCATCGCGACGAAGCCTAAGATGAACCAGGGCATCGCCTTGAACGCGCGCTGGGCGACCGTCCCGCTCTCGGCTTGGTGCGTCCTGGCCGCATACACGAGACCGACGATCAGCGCAAGCGGCACCAACAGAACTGTCCGTGTCAGTTTGACGATCGTCGCGACACCGCCGGCCATCGCGCCAAAAACGTAGCCCGTCGCGACGACCACCGAGGTATCGTTCACGGCGGTCCCGGCCCAACTGCCGAACGCCGTCTGGGTCATGTTCAGCGCATGGCCGATCACCGGATAGACCAAGAGCGCGACGATGTTGAACGCGAAGATCGTCGTGATGGCGTAGGCCAGCTCTTCGTCGGCCGCGCCGATGATTGGGCCGACCGTCAAAATCGCGGAGCCGCCGCAGATCGCCGTACCGGCGCCGATCAACGTTCCGATCTTGCCCTTCAATTTGAACAGTCGCGCGAGCACGAGGCCGAGCAGCATCGACGTGACGACGAGCGTCACGATCAAGAGCAGCGTAGCGCTTCCGGTCTTGATCACGGCCTGCAAGCTCAAGCCGGCACCGAGCAAGATGATCGCCGTGCGGAGGACGTAAAACAGCGTGAACTTCGTCCCGGCCTCGATGCCTTTCGGTTTCGCAAGGTTGCGAATCGTCATGCCGATCACAAGCGCAAGGACGACATCCGGAATCGGACCGCTGAATCGCCCGATGAGCCGCGCGGCGATGGCGACAAGCAACACCAGGCCCAAACCCGGCATCCAGACTGCGACCGACTTCATGTAAGCTTCCGTTCAGGATTTTATTTCATATAATCCGAACTCCTGGTGATGAGTTCCAATGGCGACCAGCGTCCGCCGCTCGAGGGCGTCCGCGTTCTCGACTTCACGCACATCATCGCCGGCCCGTATTGCACGATGATGCTGGCCGACATGGGCGCCGACGTCGTGAAGATCGAGCGCCCGAACGTCGGCGACGATCTGCGCCACATCGGGCGGTATCCGGGGCGGGCAGCGCACGACGAGGATTACTTCTACACGATCAATCGTCGCAAGCGCAGCATCGTCCTCGACCTCACAAACCGCGAGGATCTCGAGCTCGTCTACAAACTCGCGGAAAAGGCCGACGTGGCGGTTTTCAACTTCGCGCCGCAGACGGTCAAGAAACTCGGCTTCGCTCCTGAGGAACTCCTCAAACGCAACCCGTCGCTCGTCTACTGCGCGCTGTCAGGCTTCGGCCAGACCGGTCCGTTGCGCGATCGACTCGCGATGGACTCCGTCGTTCAAGCACTCTCCGGGATCATGAGCGTAACCGGCGAGCCCGCGAAGGCTCCGATGTCGGTCGGCGCGCCGATCGCCGACGTCATCTCCGGGATGTTCGGCGCGTACGCGATCGTCTGCGCACTCGTGGAAGCGCGACGCAGCGGCAAGGGTGCGGTCATCGACGTGAGCATGCTCGAGTCGATGATCTCGGTGCTCGGGCCGCGGATGGGCGAAACGTTGCAAGGCGGCAAGCTCCCCGATCGCGTCGGCAATGAAAATCCGATGCGCGTGCCGGCCGGGATGTTCGAGGCGAAAGACGGCCGCTATGTTGCGCTCATCTCGCACGAACAAAGTCAGTGGCCACGGTTCTGCCGCGCGATCGGCCATCCCGAATGGACCGACGACGCGCGCTTCGCGACGCTGCCGCAACGCGTGGAAAATCGCGAGGAATTACACGGGATGATCGCCGGCGTTATTCAAACCGACGGGAGCGCCGACGAGTGGGATGCGCGCTTCGGCGCCGAGCGCGTGCCGTGCGCCCCAGTCAACAACTATCAGGAAGCGCTCGAACAGGACCATATCCGCGAGCGCGGATTGCTGCTCGCAGTCGAGCATCCGAAGTCGGGGCCGATCAAGCTCGTCGGGCCGCCGTGGAAGTCGTCCCTT
Organism: Candidatus Zemynaea palustris; assembly: GCA_003134695.1. Classification (GTDB taxonomy): domain Bacteria; phylum Vulcanimicrobiota; class Vulcanimicrobiia; order Vulcanimicrobiales; family Vulcanimicrobiaceae; genus Zemelea; species Zemelea palustris. The sequence continues at coordinate 50,670 of PLCB01000006.1, forward strand.
CCGCAGCCGCCGCTCACTCCACCCCCGTTGCTCGGAGCCGACAAGGCAGACGTGTTAAACGAGTGGCTCGGCCTCGCGAGTTCCTAGCTTATCGGCAGGGTCGGCGCCGTTGCGCAAACGAACGAGCGAGGAAACGCCCGAGGAAAGCACTGAGGTAAGCCTGTGAGTGCTCAAGCCATTCCGATCAATATAGGCAACACCGCGTTCATGCTCATTTGTGCGAGCCTGGTCATGTTGATGACTCCCGGGCTCGCCTTCTTTTACGGCGGCCTGGTGGGGCGCAAGAACGTGCTGAGCATCATGATCCAGAGCTTCGTGTGGCGTTTTTCGGTAAGCAGTGCGCGGCGATCGTTATATCGAGCATTTGGGCGTTCACGTTCACGTACGGAATGCTTTCGTTGGGCGCACCTACGCTGCGACCTCCTGATCGCAGCGAGCAAGCTCCGCGCCTGCGTCTGGCACACTTCGCGGGTCAGTGAGGTCTTCCAATGAAGCGCCTCTCGCCGCGGGCCGCAACTCGGCCCGCCCCCGGATCACCAGCGCCGCATTGACGTCGGCATGGACTCGAAATCCACAGCCGATGCAAACGTAGCGCCTTTCCCGGCGGCTCTCCGCCGCAACGTTTGCGCACCGCGCGCATTCTTGCGACGAATATCTGGGGTCCACCTCGACGACCGTTCGAGCAGCCTCTACCGCTTTCTCGACGATCATCTGCCGAAGCAGACCAAAACTCGAATCTAGGAGTGCCCGGTTCAATCCCGCCTTTGCTCGGACATTCCGGCCCGGAGTCTCCATCGTTCCCTTCGCGCTGCGCGTCATCGAGCGGAGGTTGAGGGCCTCGAGGACGATCGCGTCGGAGGCATTGACGATCTTCCGCGCCGCCTTGTGCAGAAAGTCGCGCCGTGCTTCTTTGATCCGTTCGTACGCGCGCGCCAAGAGCCGCACCGCTTTACGGCGATTCTTCCCTCCCCGCCGTTTTCGAGATACGGCGCGCTGGAAACGCTCGATCAGCAGCCGGGCTCTTGCAAGAAATCTTGGGTTGCCAATCAGCCGGCCTTCGCTCGTCGCCGCCAGCACGTGGACGCCGCGGTCGATTCCAATCGACTTGCCCGTTCTCGGGAGCGGTGCGACGTCCCGCTCGCACTCGAAGCACGCGAACCAATGCGTCCCTCTGCGCACGAGCCACGCTCTGCCAAACGTCGGCACCCTGCGTCCCTTGCGTAAAGAGACCAAGCCGATCCCAGGAATCTTGACCTTGGTCTGCTCTGCGTTGAACTTCAGAGCGCGGTCGCCGTGGGGGAACTCGAGCTGGCCCCAACGCAAGTGGCCCCTGAACCGGGGGTAACCTGGAGTCTCCCCCTGTTTGATTCTTCGAAAGAACGCCGCGAAGGCAAGGTCCAGGCGGTGCAAGACGGCATCTTGGCACTCGCGATAGACTGCAGCGACCCGAGCATCCTCGGCACGCAAGGCGGTCAGTTCGCGGTACTGCTCCTTGGTCGAGACGCTGTACCGACGCATCCGCCACGCATCACGGCGTTGTTGCAGGAGCGCATTAAAGAGTTGCCGGGTGACATCCAAGGCAAAGTTAAGTCGCCGCCGTTGGCCGGCAGTCGGGTAGAGCCGCACGCGTTCGATGCGCTTCATTCCAAGACAATGGTGCCCCGCGGGTGTGCCAACTGGGTGGCACTCTGGCGTGCCCCTCCACAAAAAATTCGCCCCGCGCGAGCGATACGTTCCGGCGCCAGCCTGCACGCTGCTCGTCCCCACGGCCTTTGATCGGTTTCCGTGGGTCCCCGGCGCGCATACACGCGATCATCCAGAAATCGCTAAGTGTGGCTGATCAACCGAATAACGCCGGCAAAGGTCGACTCTGCGGCAGAGGAACACGGTTTGGACATCGAGCTTCACGGCGAGGAAGCGTACCCGCTCGGCGTCTGAGCGGCCTCCTAGCTCAAGAAGCGTATGGTTATCGGATAATGATAGCGCTCGCCGTTGCTGGTTTTAACGGCTGCGACGAGAGTCAGAATGAAGTCGGCAATCGCGAAGCCGAACAACATTGGAAGTCCTATCACCACCATGATGAGGATCGCCGAGACCATCATGTAGATCGACATCGAGATCTGGAAGTTCAGCGACTCCTTCCCTTCCTCGTCGACGAGCGTCGACTCGTTCTTCTTCAAGAGCCAGACGACGAGCGGGCCGACCACGTTGCCGAAGGGCACGACGCAACCGAGCAGCGCGGAGAGATGACAGGCCATCGCCCAATTTCGCTCCTCGGCAGCTGCCACGGTCGCCGCCGGTCTCGAGCTGGTCGGTATGGTCGCGGGTTCGACCTGCGGTGTTGCAGTCGCGGGGGCGACCCCGACCTCCGTACCGCAAGACGAACAAAATTTTGCACCGGCCGCAATTTGACTGCCACAAGTTTCGCAAATCATGGAATCGCTCACCAAAGCCTACCTAGAACGTAGCAATGACTTCGCTGAATGCTTTCAGGAATTCAGCGGTGTCGTGGTCGTCGAAGACGAGCGCCGGTTGGATGCGGATGACGTTACCGAAGCGGCCGCCGCGACCGACGAGGATGCCCTTCTCGCGCATGAGTTCCAAGAAGCGGCCCGCTTCTTCGGTCGCGTACGCTTTCGTCTTTGAGTCCTTGACGAGTTCGACGCCGATCATGAGCCCGCGTCCGCGCACTTCGCCCATGATCGGATAGCGTTTCTGCAAATCGCGTAAACCCGCCAGCATATTCTGACCCTGGCGTTTGGCATTAGCGATCAGGTCCTTCTTCTCGATCACTTCGATCGTGACGCGCGCGGCGCGCGTCGAGAGCGGATTCCCGCCGAACGTATTGATGTGCGGGCCCTTGAAGATATCCGCCAGCTCCGGTCGCGTGATGACGAGCCCGAGCGGTAATCCGCTCGCGGCGCCCTTCGCGGAGGTGATGATGTCCGGCACGACGCCGTAGGTCGAGTTGATTCCGAACATGCCGTCGCCAAGACGGCCCCAACCGGCCTGCACTTCGTCGGCGATCAGGAGCGTCCCAAACGGCTCGAGCGTCTCCTGGAGCACTTTGAAGTACTCCAGCGGCGGCGCGATGATCCCGCCGACGCCGGCGATCGTTTCGGCGATCATCGCCGCCGGCGCGCCGTTGGTCGCCGTCTCGATCACGCGCTGCGCCGCTTTGGCACAGGCGATCTCGCACGACGGATACGTCAGATTGAGCGGGCAGCGATAGCAGTACGGATTCGGCACGAACGCGACGTGCGGCATGTCGGGCCCGAAATTCCGCCATTGACTTTGTCCGGCAAGCGCAACCGTATACAACGTCCGGCCGTGGTAGGCGTGCTCGAGCGCGAGGAAATCCGCGGACTTCTTATAGGTTCGCGCGATCACCGCCGCCGTCTCGTTGGCCTCGGAACCAGAGTTGGTGACGAACGTCTTGGTCATCCCCTCGGGCGCGACGTCCGCAATCTTCTCGACGTAATCGAGCAATTCGTCGGTCAGATACAGCGTCGAGACGTGCGTCAGTTTTTTCGCCTGCTCGGCGACCGCCTCGGCGACTTCGTTGTCGCCGTAGCCGAGTGTCGTCGTCGCGATCCCGGCGAAGGCGTCGAGGTATTCATTCCCCTCGTCGTCGCGGACGCGCGTCCCCTGACCGTCGACCAGCGTCAGCGGCTTCGCATAGTACGTCGCCTGCGACGCGAAGAGATGTTTTTTGGCGCGTTCGGCGTTCGAGGTCTTGCCTAGCACCTTCATGCGAATATCCTCATCCAGAAGCGGGTTGTTCGGCCGGCACGGATTCGACCCTGGTGATCGAAGCGAAGGCGGCTTCGTCGATCGCCGACCGCTCGTTTCGCATGAGGAACCAGTACGCGAAGAGGCCGCCCAGCAAGCCGAAGAGCCAGCCGCCGGCCCACAAGAAATATAACGACGGAATTCGCAGACCGATGAGCGCGACACCCCACCCGATGACCAGCGCTGCGACGGCGCGTGGGTTGACCCCGCGCGCGTACGAGTAGATGCCGTCGGGTGTGTAAAGTTGCGCCAGATCGAGCCGGCGCCGGCGCACGAGCCAATAATCGGCGATCGCGATCCCGTCGAACGGGCCGAGCAACGCTCCGTAAGTCCCGAGCCACGTGAAAATGTAATTCTGGAACGTGGCGAGCACGTACCACGGTTGCATCAGTAAACTGAGCAGTCCGGTAAACACGGCGCCCATCGCAAAGGTGATGTAGCGCGGCCACAGGTTCTCGAAGGCACGCGCCGGCGCCATGACGTTCGCACCGACGTTGATCGTCACCGACGACAAGATGATCACGATCCCGGCGACGATCACGACGAACGGCGGAAACTTGACGATCAACTCGACCGGGTTCCAGAGTGCCGTCCCGTAGAGCTGCACGGTCACCGACGTCACCGCGATTCCGACGAACGAGAAGAGCGCCATCGTCAGCGGCATCGACAAGACTTGGCCCAGCATTTGTCCGCGCTGCGTCTTCGCATAGCGCGTGTAGTCGGGGATATTGAGCGCGAGCGTTGCCCAGAACGCGATCACACCGATCACGGACGGGAAGAATGCGGCCCAGAAGGTGACGCCCTGAATCTTCGCCGGTGCGGCGAGCATCGGCCCGAAGCCGCCGACCCGCGTCGACGCCCAAACGAGCAACGCGAGCGCGCCGACGGCAAGCGTCGGCGCCGCGATCTGCGCGAGACGGCCGATCGCCTGCGGTCCGCGCATTGCGATGGCGACGTTGATCGCCCAAAAAATGGTGAACGCGATCGCGAGATGCGGCCCCAAGCCGTTCCAGAACGGCAGGGTGCGCGTCAGAATCGCATCGAGCGCTTGACCGCCGAACCACGAGTTGATGCCGAACCAGCCCGCCGCGATGACGGCGCGCGCCAGCGCCGGGAGATGCGCGCCGCGCGTCCCGAACCAGAGCCGCGCGAAGACCGGGTACGGGATGCCGTACCGCGTCCCCGCGTGCGAGACGAGCAGGATCGCGCCCATTACGATGAGGCTGCCGACCAAAATCGTCAGCACCGATTCCCACCAGTTCATCCCGAGCGCGATCATCCCGCTGGCGAGCGAATACGTCGGCAGGCAGATGCACATCCCGATCCAAAGCGACGCGAACTTCGAGCCCGGCCACGAATGCTCGGCGAGCGTGCAGGGCCGCAGATCCTCGTTCCACATGCTGTCGTTCTGCGAAAGCCGCTTCTCCGCGTCTTGGGTGAGAACGACGACGTCGCCGATTTGAACTTGGGTCGCCGTCGGCACTACTCAGCTACCATGGCGCCGTAACTATCGGGACGGCGGTCGCGGAAGAATTGCCAGGTGTTGCGCACCTCGCGGATCAGGTCGCGATCCAAATCGCCGATGACCACCTCGTCCTTATCGCGACTGCCCATCGCGACGAACTGCCCGCGCGGATCGACCAAGTAGGATTGGCCGTAAAACTCGCCCATGTTCCAGGGTTTTTCGAAGCCGACACGGTTGATAGCGCCGACGTAATAGCCGTTCGCGACCGCGTGCGCCGGTTGTTCGAGCTTCCACAGATACTCCGATAGGCCCGCGACGGTCGCCGACGGATTGAAGACGATCTCGGCGCCGTTCAGACCGAGCAAACGCGCGCCTTCGGGGAAGTGGCGGTCGTAACAGATATAGACGCCGACCTTTGCAAACGCGGTCTCGAAGACCGGATACCCGAGATTTCCCGGGCGGAAATAATACTTCTCCCAGAAGCCGCAACCGGGCGGGCCGGCTTGCACCTGCGGGATATGGTGCTTGCGATACTTTCCAAGATACTTGCCGTCGGCGTCGATCACCGCCGCCGTGTTGTAGTAGATGCCGGGCTGATCTTCTTCGTACATCGGCACGACCAGCACGATCCCGAGTTCCTTCGCGAGGCCTTGCATCATCTGCGTCGTCGGCCCGTCGGGGATGCGCTCGATCGCTTCGTACCACTTCGTCGTCTGCTCGGTGCAAAAGTACGGACCGTAAAAGACTTCCTGCAGGCAGACGATCTGCGCGCCCTTCTTCTTCGCATCGTGAATGAGGCGAACGTGTTTTTCGATCGCCGACTTCTTGTGTTTTTCGACCGGTTCGCCGCCTTCGACGTCGTGATGCGCTTGAACGAGTCCGATTTTAATTTTCTCAGCCACCGAACACTCCTACAACTGAACCGGGTAGAATTTGCTGCTCTTCTGAAACTTGCCGTGACCCTTGCGGCCGGTGAAGGTGTCGCCGTCGGCGACCTTGGCGCCGCGCGAATAGACGAAGCGCGGGCGCCCCTTGACCTTCCGTCCCTCGAAGACGTTGTTGTCGACGTTCATGTGGTGCGTCTTCGCCGAAATCGTCCGTTCGGCGTTCGGATCCCAGACGACGACGTCGGCATCGGCGCCGGCGATGAGCGCCCCCTTGCGCGGGAAGAGCCCGAACAGCTTCGCCGGGTTGGTCGAACCGAGCGCGACAAATTGATTCGGACCCATCAAGCCGCCGTTGACGCCGACGTCCCAGAGGATCGCGAGCCGGTCCTCGATCGTCGGCGCGCCGTTCGGGATCTTCGAGAAGTCGTTCTTCCCGAGATCCTTCTGGCCGCACAAGTTGAACGAACAGTGGTCCGAACCGAACGCGTGCAGCTCCATGTTCTTGAGTTTGCGCAAGAGCACGTTCTGGTTCCACTTGTCGCGGATCGGCGGCGACAACACGTATTTCGCGCCCTCGAAATCCGGGCGCTCGTAGTCGCTGAAGTCGCAGACCAGATACTGCGGGCAGGTCTCGCCGTAGATGGCAAGCCCACGTTTCCGGCCGTCGGAGATCGCGTCGGCCGCCATCGCGCTCGAGACGTGCACCACGTAGAGCGGGGCGCCGGCGATCTCGGCGAGCCGGATCGCGCGGTGCGTCGCCTCGCCCTCGCACTCGACCGGCCGCGAGAGCGCGTGATATTTCGGGCCGGTGTGGCCGGCTGCGAGCGTCTGCTTCACGAGGACCTCGATCACGTCGCCGTTCTCGGCGTGGACTTGAACCAGGCCGCCGTGCTTGGCGCACGTTTGCAGCGTCTTAAAGATCGTCTCGTCGTCGACTTGCAGGACGTGCTTGTAGGCCATGAAGACTTTGAACGAATTGACGCCCTGCTCGCCGATGAGTTTGGGGATCTCGGCCATCGTCTCGTCGCGGCCGTCGGCGATCGTGAGGTGAAAGGCGTAGTCGATGACGGCCTTCCCATCGGCTTTCCCGTGCCACGTCTTGAGGGCGTTGTGCAGCGAGTCGCCGCGCGTGTGGAGCGCGAAGTCGACGATGCAGGTCGTCCCGCCGAGTGCCGCGCCGCGCGTCCCCGATTCAAAGTCGTCGGCGGTGATCGTCCCGCCGAACGGCATGTCGAGGTGCGTGTGCGGGTCGATGCCGCCCGGCATGACGTACGCTCCGCCGGCGTCGACTGACTCGTGGCCGCTCACATCGAGCTTGTCGCCGATCGAGGCGATCTTCTCGCCTTCGATCAAAACGTCGGCTTTATAGAGGTCGGTCGCCGTAGCGACCGTCCCGCCGCGGATCAGGATGCCCAAGGCCGAACCCCCCTTATAAAGTAGACGTACTTACGAGACGAGCGTCGCCGACCGCTGTTTCCAGGACTCCGGCGGCAGGCCGGTGTCGATTTCGGCCATCGTGATGCAGTCTTCGACCGGACACACCATCATGCATAGGTTGCACCCGACGCAATGGTCGGCATCTACGACGAGGATCGCCGTTCCGTCCACGACGTTGCGGTCGATGCACTGGTGGGCCGCGTCCTCACAGGCGATGTAGCATTTGCTGCAGTGGATGCACGTCTCCTGATCGATCTCGGCGACGATTTTGTAGTTGAGATTCAGGTTCTCCCAGGTCGTAACCCGGTTCTGCGCTGCCCCGATCAATTCCGACGCCGACTTCATCCCGCGCGCATCCAGGTAGTTGTTCAAGCCGTCGATCATGTCTTCGACGATGCTGAAACCGTGGTGCATGACCGCCGTGCAAACCTGGACGTTGGTCGCGCCGAGCAAGAAGAATTCGACGGCGTCCTGCCAATTCGAGATGCCCCCGATCCCTGAGATCGGAATCGGGACCTCGGCGTCGCGCGCACACTCGTTGACCATGTTGAGCGCGATCGGCTTGACGGCCGGCCCGCAGTAGCCGCCGTGCGAGCTCTTGCCGTCGACGTGCGGGATCGGGTTCCACGTCTCGAGATCGACGCCGATCAGGCTGTTGATCGTATTGATCATCGAGACCGCCGCCGCGCCGCCGCGCGCTGCGGCCCGCGCGCAATGACGGATATCGGTGATGTTCGGCGTCAATTTGACGATCACCGGAAGTTCGGCCGCCTCGACGGCGTACGAGGTCACCATCTCGATGAGGTCGGGCTGCTGCCCCACGGCGGAGCCCATTCCCCGCTCCGACATCCCGTGCGGGCAGCCGAAGTTCAGTTCGAAACCGTCGACGCCGGCATCTTGGACGGCCTTCACGAGTTCGTGCCACTTCTCGCGCACCGGGACTTCCATCAGTGAGCCGATGATCGCGCGATCGGGGTACGCTTTCTTGCACTCGCGGATCTCTTTGAGATTCTCGTCGAGCGGGCGGTCGGTGATGAGTTCGATGTTGTTGAGTCCGATCACGCGGTTCTGTTTCCAGTTGAGCGCCGCGAAACGCGACGTCACGTTGACGATCGGATCGCCGAGGGTCTTCCAAACGGCGCCCCCCCAGCCGGCTTCAAAGGCGCGCATGACCTGGTAGCCGCTGTTGGTCGGCGGCGCCGAGGCGAGCCAAAACGGATTCGGACTCCTAATCCCGGCGAGATTGTTCGAGAGATCGGCCATTAGCGTGAAACTCCTAGGAACGCGCTGACGCTGCGCGCGGCTACCTTTCCCTGTTCTGCCGCCTCGACGACCATCGCTTCGCGCATCCCTTTGGCGAAGATGCAGTCGCCCGCGGCCCATACACCCTTACGCGTGGTTCGCAACTCGTCGTCGACCTTCACGACGCCGCCGTCGGTTTCTATTCCGGCCGCCTTAAAGACGTCGTTCAAACGGCTCTGACCGATCGCTCGGATGACCGTATCGACCTTCTCGACGAACGCGGAACCGGGGACCGGGATAGGCGCGGGTTTTGCGGCGCCTTTGGGAATCTCGGTGCGGACAAACTCGACGGCAGCGACGTGGGTCTCGCCGACGATCTTCGTCGGAGCACAGAAAAAGCGGAACTCGATGCCTTCTTGCTTGGCGAACTCGTATTCGAACTCGTACGCCGTCATCTGCTCTTCGCCGCGGCGGTAATACATCGTGACGCGCTCGGCGCCGAGCCGCTTCGAACAGGTCAACGCATCGATCGCGGTGTTGCCGGCGCCGATCACCGCGACGTGCTTGCCCAGATTGGCGACGCTCTTGCCCAACTTCGCGCGCTCGATGAAGTCGAGCGCGTCCCACACGCCGGGCAGATTCTCGCCGGGAATGCCGAGTTTAGGGACGTTGCCCATTCCGCACGCGACCACCATCGCATCGAAATCCTTCAACAGAGAGTCGAAGCTCACGTCGACGCCGACGCGCGTCTTCGTCTTCACGTCGACGCCCAAGTTGACGACCTGTTGCGCCTCCCAGAGCGCGACGTCGTACGCAAGCCTGAACGGAACGATGCCGTAGGTGTTCAGCCCGTTGAGTTCGTCGTGGGCTTCGAAGATCGTGACCGCGTGGCCGAAGAGCCGCAGATCGCGCGCCGCCGAGAGACCCGCGGGGCCGCCGCCGACGATCGCGACCCGCTTCCCGGTCGGTTTGCCGGGCTCGAAGAGGTCGATACCGCTCTTCATCACGTGGTCGATGGCGTAGCGCTGCAGATCGCCGATGCGAATCGGCGTGTCATCCTTCTCATAGACGCACGCGCCCTCGCAGAGTTCTTCGGTCGGGCAGACCCGCGCGCAACTCGCGCCCATCGGATTGGCCTCGAGGATGACGCGCGCGCTGCCTTTGAGGTTTCCGGTCGCGATCTTTCCGATGAACGACGCGACGTCGATGTGCGTCGGACACGCCCGCATGCAGGGCGCGTCGTAGCAATACAGGCAGCGGTTCGCTTCGAGCCGGATTTCAAGGTCGGTTAAGGGCTTATGGATCGGCTCGCCGAGTTGCGGAAGAGTAGCCACCCGTCCGCGTTCGCGGCGGCCTGGGTCGTTCCCGGTTATTTATGCGTGGGGAAGCCGAGATTGATGCCGGCGCTCGCCTCGTCCCAGCGGCTGGTAACGACCTTCCCGCGCGTGTAGAAGCGGAAGCCTTCTTCACCATAGATGTGCAGGTCGCCGAACAGCGAGTTCTTCCAACCGCCGAAGCTGTAGTAGCCGACCGGCACGGGGATCGGAACGTTGATCCCGACCATCCCGACGTCGACCTCGCTTTGAAATTTGCGCGCGGCGGCGCCGTTGCGCGTGAAGATCGCGGTGCCGTTGCCGTACGGATTGCGCGCGATGAGTCCGATCGCATCTTCGAGCGTCGTGCAGCGAACGTTGACCAGGACCGGCCCGAAGATCTCGTCGCGATAGATCGACATCTCCGGCTTCACGTTGTCGAACAGCGTCGGACCTATGAAGAAACCGCCTTCATACCCGTCGACCCGCAGGTCGCGTCCGTCGATGGCGAGCGTCGCGCCGGCGTGCACACCTTGTTCGATGTAATTGAGGACGCGGTCCCGCGCTTGCGGCGTCACCACAGGACCCATGTCGTTGTTTCGATCGTGTCCCGGTCCCACTTTCAACTTGGCGACGCGCTTGCGCAGCGCGTCGAGCAGCGGTTCCGCGGCGTCACCGACCGTTACCGACGCCGAGATCGCCATGCAGCGTTGCCCGGCCGAACCATACGCCGCCGATACCAGCGCGTCGGCAGCCGCATCCATATCGGCGTCGGGCATCACGACCATGTGATTTTTGGCACCGCCGAGCGCTTGAACGCGCTTTCCGTTCTTGGCTGCGGTTTCGTAGATGTACTTCGCGATCGGCGTCGAGCCGACGAAGCTGACCGCGTCGACCATCGGGTGCATCAAGAGCGCGTCGACCGCGACCTTGTCGCCGTGCACGACGTTGAAGACGCCATCCGGCAAGCCGGCTTCCTTCCAAAGTTGCGCCACCAATACCGAGACGGACGGATCGCGCTCCGATGGTTTGAGGATGAACGCGTTCCCTGCGGCAATCGCCGGCGCGAACATCCAAGCCGGGACCATCATCGGAAAGTTGAACGGCGTGATCCCGGCGCAGACACCGACCGGTTGGCGCAGCGAGTAGGTGTCGACACTGCGCGAGACGTTTTCGCTGAACTGGCCCTTCATCTGTTGGGCGAGCCCGCAGGCGAAGTCGACGACCTCGAGCGCGCGGCCGACTTCGCCTTCGGCGTCGTTGACGATCTTGCCGTGCTCGCTCGAAACGATCTGCGCGAAGTCCGCGACGTGTTTGCGCGCGAGTTCGCGGAACGCAAACAGAATCTCGGTGCGCTTGCCGAGCGGCGTGCGGCTCCAGCCCGGAAACGCCTGGCGCGCGGTGCGGACGGCATGGTCGACGGTCGCCTCGTCGGCGAACGCGACGCGCGCCTGAACCTCGCCTCGGGCAGGATCGAAGACGTCGCCGAAGCGCGTCGCGGACGTCGTGTCGACGGCGGCGCCGCCGATGAAATGTCCGATGGTCTTGGGGCGCGGTGGTGCTTGCATGGTCACAAACTTCGCGAACGGGCGACGCGCCCCCCGGGGACGAAGCAGAACGGCCGTGCAGATTCGCAAACGGTTCCGGTTTGAGGCGGCGCACGTGCTGCCGCATCACCCCGGAAAGTGCAGCCGGCCACACGGCCACTCGTACCGGTTCGACGTCGTGGTCGAGGGGCCGCTGCATGCAACCGGCCCGGCTCAGGGGATGGTGATCGACTTCGACGAGATCGCGGCGATCGTCAAACCGGCGGTCGTCGAGCGGCTCGATCACACGTCCCTCAACGACCTCATGCCGAATCCGACCGCCGAGCATATCGCGCTTTGGATTTGGAACGAACTCGCCGCGCGCTTGCCCGGTTTGCGAGAGATCGTCGTGTGGGAGACGCGGACTGCATGCGCGGTCGTCCGCGCCGGCGATGCGGGCATCGGAGCAGACTAGAACCCGATGCTTCAGCTTGCGGAGATGTTTTACAGCATTCAAGGCGAGGGATTCTGGACCGGAACGCCGGCGGTCTTCGTTCGGCTGGCGGGCTGCAACTTGAATTGCCGCTTCTGCGACACCGATTACTCGCTCAAGTTCCTCGCGTCGGTCGACGACGTCGTTGCACGCGTGCGCGAACTCGGCGGCGACTGCCCGATGGTCGTGCTGACCGGCGGCGAACCGCTCGCCCAAACGGAGAGCTCGAAGTTGATCGACGCCTTACGCGCCGACGGGCGGCGCGTGCACATCGAATCGAACGGTACGATCCCCGTCGAGTTAGCGCCCGACGTGTGGCTGACGGTCTCGCCGAAGGAGCGCCTCGACCCCGCGATGGCCGGACGAGCCGATGAAGTAAAATTGATCGTCGACGGCCGCGTCCCCGATGAATGGCTCAGCGCGTTTGAAGGCCGAGACGTGCCGGTGTTCTTGCAGCCCGAAGGGAACAAGCCGGCGAACGTCGCGCTCGCGCTTGGAGCCGCGCAGGCGGCGCCCGCTCGATACCGGCTCTCGCTGCAGACCCACAAATTCATCGGCGTACCTTAATGGCGTACCTTAATAAGGAAGACACACGGTGACCAATCCGCTCGAACTTCCGCTCTTGGCCGAGTACGCGACGTATCATCGCGACAAGCGCAATCAACTCTGCCATGAGATCGGGATCCCATTGATCGTCCTGGCGATCGTCATCGCGCTGCGGCTCGTCCATTACGGGCCCGTGGATCTGGCGATGATCGCCATCGTCGCAACTTGTTTTTATTACGCGTCGGTGGCCGGTGCTGCGGCGGTCAATGCGATCGTGGGATTCATCGTGCTGTACGCGATCGCGACCCTGCTGACATGGCCGTTCGCGGTCGCGTTTTTCGTGATTGGTTGGATTTTGCAGTTCGTCGGCCACTACTTTGAAGGGAAGAGTCCGGCATTCCTGACCAACCTCGTCCACCTGCTGATCGGACCGCTGTGGATCTCGCTCTTGATCGGCCGGCGTTGATCCTCGTCATCTATGCCGTCTCCGCCGAGTTGCGCGGCTTCCCGAAGCGCGACGACGTCTCGATGCTGGCCTGCGGAATCGGCCCGGTTGAAGCGGCCGCCGAAACCGCCCGGATGCTGGCCTTCGGAAAATTCGACGCGGTGATCAACGCGGGAATCGCCGGCGCGTTTCGCGGGCGCGCCAAGGTCGGCGAAGCGGTGATCGTGCGCGAAGAGTTTCTGGCCGATCTCGGGCTCGAAGGCGGCGGGCCGCTGACGTTGCCCGACGAGGCCAAGTTGATCACGGAGGTCGCCGCCGCTCCAGCGTTGCTCGCAAGATGCGACGGGTTGCCGTATCGTGTCGGACGGGGCGTCACCGTTACCCAGGTAACGGCGACGCGCGCCACCGCCGACCGCCTAACCGCCGGGTATAACGCCGACGCCGAATCGATGGAAGGCTTCGCCGTCTTGCGCGCCGCCGCGCTCGCCGGCGTCCCGGCGCTCGAAGTGCGCGGAATCTCGAACTACGTCGGCGACCGCGCGCAGAGCGAGTGGGATTTCGGAGCGGGAACCAAAGCGCTGCACGCGGCCCTGAGCGACGTGCTCGCGCGCATCGCGACGCCATGAACCGGCACCTTACGCTCGCGTACTCGCCCTGTCCAAACGACACCTATATCTTCGCCGCCTGGACGAACGGCTTGCTCGCCGATGCGCCGCTGGTCGAGGTCGTGCTGGGCGACGTCGAAGAACTCAACGTCGCCGCGCGAAAGGGCCGCTACGCGTTGACCAAAGCCTCGTATGGCGCGATCCCCTATCTGCTCGACAAGTATCGCATCTTGCGCGCGGGCGGCGCGCTCGGCCGGGGTTGCGGTCCACTCCTGGTCGCGAAGCCGGGGCCGAACGGTGCGGCGCCTGCACTTGCTTCGTTCATCCCGCACGCGCGCATCGCGATTCCCGGCAAGCTGACGACGGCATATCTTCTTCTTCGGCTGGCGCACCAGCAGCCGATCGACGCGGTTCCGATGCCGTTCGACCAGATTGTCGCGGCGGTCGTCGCGGGCGAGGTCGACGCCGGCCTCATCATCCACGAGTCACGGTTCACGTATCAGGCGAGCGGCTTGACAAAGGTGATCGATCTCGGCGAGTGGTGGGAACGCCAAACCGGCTACCCGATCCCACTCGGTGCGATCCTCGCGCATCGCGATCTCGAGGCTGAGGCCGTCGGAGGTCTCAACCAGACAATCCTCGCGAGCCTCGCGTACGCGCAAGCCAACGAAAGTGCCGTCATGCCCTACGTCCGCGGGCACGCGTTCGAGATGGATCCAAGCGTTATGCTCGCACACATCGCGCTTTACGTGAACGATTATACGCGAGATATCGGCCAAGAGGGCATCCTCGCCGTCGACGAACTCTTCACCCTCGCCGGAACGGCCGGACTCCTTCCGCTCGGCATCGGACCCGACTTTGCGTAAACCTCGTGTCAACGCTGCCCTCGTGCACCGTCTCTGCTGCTTGCTGCTGCTCGCGTCGGCCCTGGGAACGGCCGCTCCCGCGCAGGCGGTGCCATTGCCGCCCGCGCGCGTCGAGCTCGGCGACGACGTGTTCCTGCGCGAGGCCTGGCACGATCTGCGAGGGCGCTGCGTCGGCGTCGTCACCAATCAAACCGGCGTCACGTCGCGTCTCGAGACGATCGTCGATGCGATCCGGCGCAACCCTCAGATCTGCTTGAAGGCGATCTACGCGCCGGAGCATGGCCTGCGCGGCGACCGGCCGGCGAACGCCTACGTCGCTTCGTACGTCGACCAGCACACCGGATTGCCGGTCTACAGTCTGTATGGAGCGACGCGCAAGCCGACGCCGCAGATGCTCGAAGGCGTCGACGTCTTGCTCTTCGACATCCAAGACGTCGGCGATCGCGCCTACACCTATATCTCGACGATGGCGTACGTGATGCAAGCGGCCAAAGCGGCGCACAAGGAAGTCTGGATCCTCGACCGGCCCAACCCGCTCGGCGGCGACGTCGTGGAAGGGCCGGTGCTGGATCCGCGCTTCGAATCGTTCGTCGGCTTGTATCCGATCCCGATCCGCCACGGCATGACGATCGGCGAACTGGCGCAGATGTTCAACGACAAATTCGGCATCGGTTGCGAATTGCGCGTCATTCGGATGGAAGGTTGGAAGCGTTCGATGCTCTGGCCGGATACAGGTCTCTTCTGGGTGCAATCGTCGCCGAACATTCCCGAGTGGGAGACGACGCTCGTCTATCCGGCGACCGGATTGATCAGCTCGGCGGGTCTGAACAACGGCACCGACTATACCAAGCCGTTCAAGTATGCCGGCGCACTCGGCGTCGACGGACTCAAACTCGCCGAGTACTTGAACTCGCGCAACGTCCCCGGCGTGCATTTTCGTGCGGCGGCGTGGTCGCCGTTGAGCGGTTTTTGGGAGGGCAAGACCCTCACCGGCGTCGAGTTGGTCGTGACCGACGCGCGTGCGTTTCGCGCCGTGCACGCGGCTGTCGAAATCCTCGTGGCCGCACGCAAACTCGCCCCTTCGGCGCTGGCGAGCGAGAGCGCGAAAGCGCTCGATCGCGACTGGGGCACCGACACCCTACGGATCGGATTGCAGCAAGGCTGGTCGGTCGAAGAAATCCTGCGCCAGTGGGACGCCGCCACGCGCACCTTTATCGTCGCCCGCACGCCGTATTTGCTGTACTAAGACGCTACCTCGATCGCGCGCACAAACGAGGTCGGCTCCGGAATCGGTCCGCCGTCATCGCGTATTCCCTTGAGGTGCAGCTGAATAGCTTCGCGGATATTGCGCTCCGCCTCATCGAAATCGGTCCCAGTCGAAACGCATCCCGGAAGATCTGGAACGTAAACCGAGAGCCCCGTATCCGTCGGCTCGAAAACCGTCATGTATTTCATTTCGTGAGCCTCGCTTGTCTAAGAATGCTTCGCCAGGTGCCCAGCGCAATTGTATCGATTCGCCTACCCGGCACGGTTACGCGCCCGGGCTTGCTGGTATGATTTGAAGCGGTGCGGCATGGTGAGTCATCGAAGCGGCCGGCATGTCGCAACCGGGGTCGCGATCCGAAGAAACCTCTTCCGTTCCCGAGAACGTTCAGGTGCGTCGCGCCACAGAATCGGATATCGCGCGCTTCCTCGATCTCTTGGAAGCCGTGGCCGCCGAGGGGCGTTGGATCGCCACCGAAAGTCCCGTCGAACGCGAACTTCGTGCAAAGAGAATCCAGGCCACATTGGCTCGCGATGATTCGGCAGTTTTTGTCGCCGTCGCCGGAGACGCTCTCATCGGCCAACTGGGAATGTACACCCAGTTTCCCGGACTCTATGAGATCGGGATGCTCGTCGATCCGACGTGGCGCAGCAAGGGCATCGGGAGCCGTCTGCTCGAGGCGGCGATCGCCTGGGCGCGTTCGGTCGGCGCTCACAAGATTAGCCTCGACGTTTTTCCGCACAACACGGCTGCGATAGCTCTTTACGAAAAATTCGGATTCGTTCGCGAAGGCGATCACCCGAAGCATTTGCGCCGCAAGACCGGCGAAATTTGGGACGTCATCTCGATGGGCCTAGTGCTCGCGTCTTAGGGTCTAGCCCGAGCGCAGCGAGACGAGCAGCGCGACGAGTGCGAGGCTCATGAAGGCGAACAGGAGCCAACCCATCACGTTCACCCCGAGCGAATTCACGTAAGCGCCCATGATCTTGCGGCTGCCCGCGATTTGCACCACGATGAACAGCAACGGCGGAGCGATGATTCCACTGAGAATTGCCGTGTAGTATAGCAATTTGAACGGCGGAATAGGCAGCAGATTGATCGCGAGGCCGAGTAGTGCCGAGAGGATGATCGTCCGATAAAACGCCGGCTCCTGGTGGAAATTCTTCTCTAGGCTGCACGGCCAACCGAAGGTGTCGCAGATTGCGTAGGCCGACGATCCGGCCAGGACGGGGAGTGCGAGCAAGCCGGCGCTCACGATTCCGACGGTGAACAGCACGAATGTCGCGGGACCAGCCAGCGGCCGCAGCATCTCGGCGGCTTGCGCGGCCGTGTCGATATTCCCGACCCCATGTTTGCCGAGCGTGAACGCCGCCGTCAAGATGATGAAGAACATGATGAGATTCGAGAAGAACATCCCGAAAATCGTGTCCCAACGCAAGAACCGCATCGCACCCGACGTTGCAACGACTCCCTCCTCGACTTCTTGACTCGCCTGCCAGAAGAACTCGTAGGAAGAAATCGTCGTCCCAAAAACCGCGACGATGTTGAGCCAGTAGGCTTTGTCGAATCTCAAAGAGGGAGCAAAGGTCGCGCGCACGACTTGCAGCCAATCGACCTTGACCGTGAATGCGGTGACGATGTACGTGAGGAGGGCAAGGCCCAGAAATCTGAGATAGAACGCGTACACGTGGTACGGAACCAACACGACCAGCGCGAGGGTAAGCACGGTGATCGCCAGCAGCAAGACGTAATATGGAACGTGCCACAACAGCTGCGCCGACTGGGCCATCGCGCTCAGGTCGGCACCGATGTTGATCGTGTTGGTCAGCACCTGGATGAACACGATGACGTAGAGTACCGGCTTCACGTAATGGAGCCGTATGACCGACCCTAACCCACGCCCGGTGACGGCGCCGATGCGTCCGCACATCTCTTGGATCGCGGCCATGAACGGGAACAAGAACAGCGCGCTCCAGAGCTGCAGCGTCCCAAACTGCGCGCCGGCTTGGGCGTAGGTGCCGATCGCGGAGGGATCGTCATCGGAAGTTCCGGTGATGAAGCCCGGGCCGAGCACTCGAAAGAGCCTCAGCACGAAGGGCTGGGTCGGTTGCGGCCTGGAGGCGGCGTCTGAGGTCGGTCGCATTTGCGCCCCCAGCATAACCCTGAGGGTCAACTCCAGGAAGCCCTGGAACGCTTCCTAGACGGATGACGAGGATGAGGAGCGGCGTGCGCGAGCGCCTCGCAGGGCGATTGATCGACGCGATCGGCGCCGATGCCGTGCGAACTGAGCCCGAAGACCTCGCGGTCTACTCGTTCGACGCGTTCAGCGGGGAGACGTTGCCCTCGGCCGCCGTTCTCCCGAAAGATGCGCGCGACGTCAGCGCGATCGTGCGCATCGCGAGTGAACTCGGCGAGCCGATCGTCCCGCGCGGCGCCGGCACCGGTCTCTGCGGCGGCGCTACGCCGGCGCGTGGCGGAATCGTCATGTCCTTCGCGCGGATGAACCGCATCCTTTCACTCGACGCCCGCAATCGGCGCGCGCGCGTCCAACCCGGCGTGATCAACCTCGAACTTTCTAAGCAGGCGGAGCCGCATGGCCTTTTCTTCGGCCCCGATCCCTCGTCTCAGAAAATCTCGACGCTCGGCGGCAACGTCGGTACCAACGCCGGCGGTCCTCACGCCTTGTCGTATGGTTCGATGACCAATCACGTCATCGGCCTTGAGTTCGTCACACAGAATGGCGAGGTACACCACACCTCGCAAGACGATCCGGGCTATGATCTCACGAGCGCGCTCGTCGGCAGCGAAGGGACACTTGGCATCATCACCGCGATCGATTTGAAACTGTTGCGAGTCCCGCCCGCGATTCGCGTCTGCGTCGCGGCGTTCGGTGACGTCGAGAGTGGATCGGCGGCGGTCTCGGCGATCGTCGGCGCGGGCATCGTCCCGACCGCGCTCGAGATCATGGATCGCACCATCACCCAAGCCGTCGAAGCGCACTATCATGCGGGTTTCCCGCTCGACGCCGGCGCGGTGCTCTTGGTCGAGATCGCGGGCGAACCCGACGACATGGACGCCAGCGAACGTGCCATCGCGAAGATCGCGAGAGAACATGGCGCGCTCTCCTGGCGCTCGGCCTCGGAAGCAGCCGAACGCGACGCACTTTGGGCCTCGCGCAAGGGCGCGGCCGGAGCGATCGGGCGCATCGCGCCGAACTACTACATTCAAGACGCGACCGTGCCGCGGACGCGGCTTCCGCAGGCGTTACACCGCGTCGACGAGATCGCGCGCGATCACCACCTCCAGGTCGGCAACGTCTTCCATGCCGGCGACGGCAACTTGCACCCACTCTTGATGTTCGATCGCCGCGAGTCCCGGCAAGTCAAAGCCGTCATGGCGGCGGGAACCGAGATTCTCGAAGCCTGCATCGCGCTCGGCGGAACGATCTCGGGCGAGCACGGCATCGGCTACGAGAAACGCAACGCGCTGCCGTACGTCTTCTCAGCCGACGACCTCGCCACGATGGCGCGCGTTCGCGAGGTCTTCGATCCGAAGCGACTCTTCAATCCCGACAAGATCTTTCCGAGCGGAGCCGTATGCGGCGAAGTTCGCGCCCAACCGCAGGCGGCGGTCGGCGCGGGCGCCTGGCTCTAACCCAGGCGACCGCACCCGCGCCTGACCCCACGCCCGCCGAACTTAGGTTGGGCGAGATCGTTCCGCGCGAAATCCTCACGCCCGCGAGCGTCGACGAACTCGCGGCGATCCTGCGGGCGCGCAACGAAAGCGGCGAAGCGGTCGTCATCGTCGGCGGCGGGACGTTGCAAGGAATCGGTCACGCGCCGCGTCGCTACGACCTCGCCTTGCGCACGACCGCGCTCAATCGCACGATCGAATACGAATATCGCGATCTCACGATCGCCGTCCAAGCCGGCATGAGCCTCGCCGAGCTGGACGCGACGCTCGCCGCGCGCGGCCAGTTCGTCCCGCTCGACGCGCCGCAAGCCGGGAGCGGGACGGTCGGCGGCGTCCTTGCGAGCGGCTGGCTCGGCCCGCGGCGCGCGGCGTACGGACGCCCGCGCGATCTGGTGATCGGAACGACCGTCGTCCTCGCCGACGGAACGGTCGCCAAAGCCGGCGGGATGGTCGTGAAAAACTCGACGGGTTATGACATGAGCCGCTTCTACTGCGGCTCGCTCGGAACGCTCGCCGCCATCGTGCGTGCGAATTTCAAGACCTTGCCGTTACCCGAGGTGCGCCGCGTCGCGCTCGCCACGTTGCCCGAAGCGACGCGCAAGCACGTCCTCGAAAATCTCATGCGACTCGACGTGGAACCGGTCGCCGCATTCGCGATCGACGGTTTTGCCGACGCCGTGGGCCTCCACGACGACATCGACGGCCGGCTTTTCCTGTTGTTCGAAGGCTCGCGCGTCCTCATCGAGCGTGCGACGCGCGAACTGCGCTCGCTGCTCGGCGCCGCCGGCGTCCCCGATACGATCTTGATCGACGCCGGTGCCGGTCAATCGTTCGCGCGGCTGATCGACGCCTATACCGTTCGCATCGGCGACCGGTCGGCGACCTATCGCAGCCGCGGCTTACCCGGCGACCTCTTTGGGCGCAGCGCAACGACCGTGCGCCTCGCGCGCACGCACGAGCTGCACCTCGAGCGCATGGAAGACATGCGCACCGGCGACCTGATCGCCCGAGTCAGCGCGCCCGTCGACGCACAATTCGACGAACGGATCGTGCCGTTCGATACGGCCTTGCACGCGGCAACGCCGCGCGCTCAGGTCATCGCAGCGCCGGAGTCGTGGCGCGGAAGCCTCGCGATGTGGGGCGCACCGCCGCCGTCACTCGACGTGATGCGCGCCATCAAGGCGCGCTTCGACCCGAAAGGAACGCTCGCGCCCGGCCGCTTCGTCGGCGGAATCTAAGGCAGTAGCCTAGGCGGCCGAGCGAACCCGGAGTGCCGGGGCGCGGACGCGCACAATGACGTACGAAAGCGCTGCGATCAGCGGCGACAAGCTCGCGGCTTCGAGCGCCGAAGCCGCGCCGAACTGTGTAACCACAATCCCGATCCCGGCGACGAGCGCCGAGCCCACACCGAACGAGACGCCGTTCATGAGGCCGAGCGCCATCCCCAAGTTTTTCGGAAGCATCGCCTGGACCATTGAGACGCCGGGCGCATTCTGCACGGCAAGGAGTGCACTGCCGGTGAGCAACGCGAGAATGCCAAGCGGAATCGGTAACACGAAGAAGCCAAGCAAGAACGGCACGGACCCGCACAGCGCCGCGATCGAGATGCGAACCGGACCGTAGCGGTCTGAGAGCGTTCCACCGGCATACAAGCCGACCGACGAAATCAACAAGAACGCCGTCACGACCTCGCCCGCCACCGGAATCGAGAAGCCACGACCGACCAGCAAGTTCGGCAAGAACGCGATGAACGCGCCGCTCGTGAAATGACGCAGCGCCGTGCTCGTCATGATCAAACCGACGCCGACGCGATCGACCGGCCCGTGCGAAGCCGAGTGCGCCTGTGAAGAGCCGTGGATCTCTTCCGCCTTCCGATCGACGTGCCGCATGAGCGCAAAGAGCGAACCGATAGCGAGGATACCCGGCACGGCCATCAACAGCGATCCCCGCGAACCGAGATTTGCATACAGCAGCGCGATCGCGACGGGACCGAGCGCGTAGCCGAGCTGTCCGCCGATCTGGAAGATCGAGATTCCGCTCGCGCGGCGCGCGCCGCTGAGCATCGCGGAGTATTTTCCGGCTTCCGGATGCAGCACCGCCGAACCGATCCCGCCGACGACGAGGCACAAGGTGAGCAGCCAAATCGACGAGAGCGTCCCCGCGATCGAAAGTGCCGTCATCGTCAAGGTCAGCGCAGCCGGCAAGAACCACCATCGGCCGTGCCGGTCGGTGTATGCGCCGAAGAACGGCTGAACGATCGAACTCGTCAGATACCAAACGAAAACGAGCACGCCCTGATACACCGGCGAGATATGTTGGCTCGAGAGGACGAGGAAGATCGTGAAGGGAGCGGTGCCCGAGTAAAAGTCGCTGACGCCGTGCGCAAAGGCGATGACGGAGAGCCCGCGCAGGCTCCATTGCCGGGGGGAGGGCATGCCCGTCGGCTTCGACGGAGGACCGTTCCTCCATCCCCCGAAGCGCGGTCCAGCGGCCGCTTCGCGGCGCCGAAAAACCGCGTCTTCCAAGGAGACGTTTGTATGCTTCGTATTCTCTGTCTCGCACTTATCATAGCGTTCGTCGGCAGCATTACCCCATCGCTTGCCCAAGGCACGACCGGCTCGAGTGGGCACGCGTTGAAACACAAGACAGCAACGGTGCACAGCCCGACGATAATGATGAAGAGTAAGAAAAACCACCATCCCAAGGTCGGCAAGAAGGGCAAGAAGGGCAGCGGCAACACCGGCGGCCACCCGCCGAAGTAACGCTTCCGCGCGGGCCTTGACGCTCACCAGCGCTCGGGGGCCCGGAGGGTCGAATAGAGAAAGGACGCGGCGTGAAGATCTATGCTGAACGCCGCGCCGCTTTTGCCCGCTCGATGGGCGAAAACGCCGTCGCCATCATCCCCTCAGCGCGCCACGCGACGCGCAACGCCGACACCGACTACGAGTTCCGGCAAAACTCGGATTTCTATTACTTAACGGGCCTCAAGGAGCCGGACGCCGTGCTCGTCATCGCGCCGCACCTCGAGAAGCAGCGCGTCATCATGTTTCTTCGGGCACGCGACCGGACGGCCGAGATTTGGAACGGGAAACGGGTCGGCATCGAAGGTGCGGTCGCCGATTTCGGGATGGAGGCAGCCTTTCCGATCGACGAATTGGCCGCGAAGTTGCCCGAGTTTCTGGTCGGTGCCGCGACGCTCTACTACGGCCTCGGCTACGAGGAGAAACTCGATCGCACGGTGCTCGATGCCGTCAAGAACGCGCGCTGGCAAGTCCGGCGAGGCGGGACGGCTCCGCTCACGTTCTCCGAGCCGGGGACGTCGCTCCACGAGATGCGCTTGCGCAAGACGCCGCAAGAACTCGACGCGATGCGCCGGGCCGCGGCGGCTTCGCGCGCCGGTCATGAGGCCGGGATGCGCGCGACGCGTCCGGGGATGTGGGAGTACGAACTCGAGGCGATCATCGAGTATCAGTACAAACTGGCCGGCGCCCAAGACACCGCGTATCCGTCGATCGTCGCCGGCGGCGCTAACGCGACGATCCTTCATTACAATACGAACCGCGACAAGCTCAGCGCCGGCGACCTCGTCTTGATCGACAGCGGAGCCGAATTCGACGTCTACGCGAGCGACGTGACGCGCACGTGGCCGGTCAACGGAAAATTCAGCGCCGAGCAGCGCGCCATCTACGACATCGTCTTACGCGCCCAAAAAGCCGGCATCGATCAAGTGCGGCCGGGCCGTTCGTTCAACGCCTATCACGACGCCGCGGTGCGCACGATCACCGAAGGGCTCGTCGACATCGGCCTGCTGAAGGGCTCGATCGACCAACTGATCGAGACCAACAAGTTCTTCGATTTCTATCCGCATCGCACGGGCCACTGGATCGGTCTCGACGTCCACGACGTGGGCCGCTACAAGACGCCCGACGACAAATACCGTGCGCTGGAACCGGGGATGGTGATGACCGTCGAACCCGGGATCTACGTGCAAGCCGATCTGGACGTGCCGGAACGCTGGAAAGGCATCGGCGTGCGCATCGAAGACGACGTGCTGTGCACGACGAGCGAACCAGACGTCCTGACCGCTGAGATTCCGAAAGAAGTCGGCGACCTCGAAGCGATCGTCGGCAGCGAAGCCCTCGCGCGCGTTTGAAGGTCACCGTCGTCGGAGCCTCGGGCTTCGTCGGGCGACATCTCGTCATGGCGTTGGTCGCTCGCGGCGATCGGGTGATCGCAGCGTCGGTGCGCAGCGACGTGGGTGGGGCAGCACAGGCTTGTGACGGCGCCGACGCGGTCGTCGTTCTGGCGGGTGAAAGCATCGCGCAACGCTGGACCGAAGCCGCGAAGCGCCGCTTTTGGGAGAGCCGCGTCGAGCGGACGCACGCGCTCATCGCGCGCTTCGCGCAACTCGCTGCGCCCCCGAACGCCTATATCTCGGCTTCGGCGACCGGCTATTATCCGACGAGCGAAACCGCAACGTACGACGAATCGAGCCCGCCGGGCGACGGCTTTCTGGCACGACTCTGCGTCGCGTGGGAAGCCGCAGCGGACGAGGCGACTTCAAGCCAAACGCGGGTTGCCAAGATTCGCACGGGACTCGTACTCGGCACCGACGGCGGTACGCTCAAGGCGCTGCTGCCGCTGTTTCGACTCGGCCTAGGCGGCCCGATCGCGAGCGGCCGCCAGTGGTACTCGTGGATCCACATCGACGATCTCGTCGGAATCTATCTTGCCGCGATCGACGGAATCGGCGGCGTCCTCAACGCCACCGCGCCCCACCCCGTCACCAACGCCGAATTCACGCGCGCGCTCGCGTCGGCCGTGCACCGGCCCGCGTTCTTGCCGGTTCCCGCATTTGCCCCGCGCCTGATCCTCGGCGAAGGCGGCGACATCGCCATCCTCGGCCAGCGCGTCCTGCCGGAGCGAACGCTTGCCAACGGCTATCGCTTCAAATTCGAGACGCTCGACGGTGCGCTGACCGACCTTCTTGCGAAAACCTGAGTTACCCGGTCAACGTCATCGCGCGCTCGGCCTCGCGAGCTTCGAGATACTTTTCGGCCTCCATCGAGGCTTTGCAGCCCATTCCGGCGGCAGTGACGGCCTGGCGATAGCGATGATCGTACACGTCGCCGGCGACGAAGACGCCCTCGATGGCCGTTCGCACGCCGTCCCTCGAGACAAGGTACCCTTGTTTGTCGAGTTCGAGTTGGTCGCGAAAAATCGCGGTGTTCGGATCGTGGCCGATCGCGACGAACATCGCGTCCGCTTCGAGTTCGAAGGACGTGCCGCTGGACAGATCGCGCACTACCAGCGACTCGACCTTGAACTCGCCTTTGACTTCCTCGACGGCGGCGTTCCAGATGAACTCGATCTTCGAATGGTTCATCGCTCGCTCGGCCATGATCTTGCTGGCGCGCAGCGCGTCGCGCCGGTGAACAACCGTGACCTTCGAACCGAAGCGCGTCAGAAAGAGCGCTTCTTCCATCGCGGAGTCGCCGCCGCCGACGACCACGATGCGCCGATCCCGGAAGAACGCGCCGTCGCACGTGGCGCACGACGAGACCCCCTGGCCGCGTAATCGCTCTTCGCCCGGAATACCGAGCCAACGGGCGCTCGCGCCGGTCGCGACGATCACGCTCTCGGCCTGATACTCCCGGTCGTCGGTCCACACGCGCAGCGATCTTTTCGTGAAGTCGACCTTGACCACGTCGACGTTTTCGATCTTCGCGCCGAAGCGTTCCGCCTGAGCGCGAAACGTCTCCATCAACTCGGGGCCCATGATTCCGTTGGGGAACCCCGGGTAATTCTCGACTTCGGTCGTCAGCATCAGTTGACCGCCGTACTGATAGCCGGCGAAAACGAGCGGTGCCAGGTTCGCACGCGCCGCGTAGATCGCCGCCGTCAAGCCCGCCGGCCCGGAGCCGATGATGATGAGCCGTTCCATTCCAGGTACTTCGACTACGAGACGGGCCCGTCCGGTTTCACGGTACCAGAACGACCTTGCCGACGTTCTTCGCTTCCTGCAATCGGCGCAGCCCAACGCCGGCCTCCGAGAATGGGACGACCAAATCCAGCAGCGGCTTAACGACGCCGGCTTCGTAGAGCTCGCCAATGGCGCGCATCTCCTCCGCGAGCATCGCCGTCTCGCCGAAGAGATGCCCCATGTTGACGCCGGCAACCGTACGATTGTCGGAAAGGAGCTTCATCGGACTGAACTTGGGGACGCGCAAGATCTGCCGGAGGACGTGCAACATGTTTCGTTTCGATCCCGACATCAAGTTGGCGAATCCGAAGCAGACGAGCCGCCCGCAGGGCTTGAGCAAGTCGTAGCCCCTGCGCCAATCGGCGCCTCCCAGCGCATCGAGCACGATATCGACTCCAGAGCCACCCGTCAGCCGGCGCACTTCCTGTGCGTAGTCGGCGGTACGGTAGTCGATCGGATAGGTGCACCCGTTCGCTCTCAGGGCATCGAGCTTGGCGCGCGACGCCGTTCCGAACGTCGTTACGCCGCCGACGTTGCGACACAACTGGAGTACCGCGGTCCCGACACCGCCTGCGGCCTGATGGATGAGCACGGATTCGCCGGGGCGCAAAGAAGCTATCCGATGCAGCATGTGATACGCCGTGAGGTAATTGACTGGAATCGCCGCGGCTTCTTCGAACGTCATGGTGTCGGGAATCGGAACGATCTGCTGCGCACCGAGGCACAGCGTGTCGGCGTGCGCGCCGAATTTGATCATCGCCATTACGCGCCGGCCGATCAGCCCGCCGCCGACGCCCTCACCGACGGCGTCGACGATCCCCGCGGCTTCGTAGCCGAGGACGCACGGCGTGCGCGGCGCGTCGGGATACAACCCGCAGCTCGCCAGGAGGTCTGCGAAGTTTAGGCCGGCGGCGCGAACGCGAATCCGTACCTGACCCGCAGCCGGCGTCGGATCCGGGCTGTCGCGCACCTCGAACGACTCCGGTCCACGGTGCCCAGTTAACCACAGCGCTCGCATGTTCGGGTCGCTTCGCGGCGAACAAACGGTCACATGCTCGAAGACGATTTCAGCGATGTTTTTCGAAAGGCCAAACGCGGCACCGGCGTCAGCGACGCGACGATCGCGGCGCAGACGGGCCTCAACCTCGCCAAATTGCAAGCCTGGACCAACGGCGACGGCGTCCCGAGCGATGCGGAGGCGCGCGCGATCGCGCGCTGTCTCGATCTCGACCCGGGAAAACTTGCCGATCTGGCCGGGCAGCGCTGGCATCCGCACGTCGCGCTTCCGAATGAAGTCCGGCATCATCCGCACGATCCGCATCCGTCCAACGGCTACCTGTTTCACTTGGAAGACGGGAAGACGGCGGCGTTGATCGACCCGGCGGGGCTGCCGGCGAATCTCATGCGCGCGATCGGCGAAGGTCCGTACGCGTTGCGCTACATCCTGATCACCCATAAGCACGCCGATCACTGCGATGCGACCGCCGACGTCGCGCGCGTGTTCCCCGACGCGCAGATCGTGATGCACCAGGCCGACGCTTTTGCCATCGGCGCGCTCGCCCATAAAGCCTTGCCCGTGAAGGACGGCGAGAGCGTGCCCTTCGGCGACGGTGCCGAAGTTCGCATGCTGCACACGCCCGGGCACACCGACGGCTCGTCGTGTTTCATGTTCCGATCGACCCTGTTCACCGGCGACACGCTGTTCGCGGGGAGCGTCGGCGGTGCGTTCGGCGACGTCAGCACGTATGCCGACATCCTCGACAGCGTTCGCAACAAACTCTTCAGATTAGACGACGAGACCGTGATCATGCCGGGTCACGGCCCACCCTCGACGATCGCCGAAGAGAAAGCGCACAACCCGTTCTTCTAGGGGTCGCCGAGGGTAGCCCAAGGTTACCGATGGGCGCCAAAGGCCGGGTTGTGCCTCGCAGGATAGCTTCAATAAATTGATGCACCACCCATGCGGGCTAGGAGGTCGGCGATGAAACGTCCCGTTTCGGCGCTATCTGCTGCACTGTTCATCATCACGCTCGGCGTGCCGGCCTGGGCCGCGACGTACGGTAGCGTCAACCTCATGGTTCCACTTACCATCGACGGCATACCCAACGTCCCAACGCCGGTTTTAAATTGCATCATGCGCTCGAGCGCGGTCGGTGCTCTACCGTCCGCTTACCCCATTCCTAATGGCATTACGAGCTTGCTGCTGGCCCAGGCTCCGAATAGCCCAGGTTCTTCCTCATATCGTTATCGTGGCCCGGCCGTGGCTGTCGTTATCGTCAATTATGGCAATCCGAATTATCTTGGTACGGGTGCTGTCATCCGTTGCACTTTCGACCCTGTCTGGGGATTCCAAATGACGCCCGCCTCGAACTATTATGTCGATTTCACGCTTCCCTCAGCGACGGGCACAGGCCCGACTTTCACAACGAGCCCCATCGCAATTCAGGGCGTGCCGAAGCCGACGCCGACGCCGACGTTGTTGAGCGAGCGACTGATCATCATCGGCGTGGCGAAGCAGGAGATACGGGGCAACGCGTACCCGGTCCAGCCGCCGACTCGGGGGCCGGCTCTGACGAGATACGGAAACATCGCGCTGTTGGCCCCGCCTACCGCCAAGAAAACCTACTACGACTTTATGTTGTGGCTTCCGCTAAGCGTCGACAGCTTGCCCAAACAGTCTCAAGAACCCGGTGTGCAGTGCTTGATTTTCTCAAGCCCCGTCGCCTTCCCAAAGGATAATTATTCCTCTACAGCCGCCGTGCCGCTGAGCCAGGGTTCAAACGGATATTTTTATCATGGTACCCCTGTTGCGGTACACATGGTCAGCAACGGTGAGATCGTGACGGGCACCGTCCTCCGCTGCAGTTTTTTCACTTTCCCAATGACGCGGTTCGCCCCAGGTTCGAAGGATCATGTTGATTTCATTCTTCCGTAGCGCGTGGTTTAGTTCGCCGCCACTGTATCCGACCGATGGCTACCGAATGGCCACCGCGGCAAGATTTAGAAGCGGAAAAGCCTATGAAATCAAAGTTTCAGGCTAACAATAAAGAAAGCGCACAACCCCTTCTTCTAGGCTGACGCCTCCGGACGGGCGAAAGGGCCCCGTTCGAGGGTGGCGTAAGAGTAACTCGAGCACGGGATTTCCGGTGCTCCTTAGTTCTTAAGAGGTTTTTTGCATGTTGTCTAAGCCCAGTAGACGACTACGAACGCCCCTCGTGCGGATTGTGGTGTCGGTCGTATTGGCCGGCATTCTATCCGCCTGCTCGGGCGGAGGGGGAACGCAATCCGTGCCCTCTTCTCCGCAGAACCCGAACGCTCAGATGGTCCAAGTCACCTTCACGTACAATTGGAACGGGACGCTCTCGACGGCCCGGTCGCCGAAGTACGTACCGGCGACCGCGCGCAGCATCGGCGTCTCGGTCAACGGCGGAACATCGCAGTTTCTCAATGCGCCGGCGAGCACGCTCGTCATCGACGCACCCGTCGGCACCGACACGTTCACGATCACGGCGTTCGACGCCCAAAACGGCCAGGGCAACGTCTTGAGCCGCGCCTCGGTGACCAAGCAAATCGTCGCCGGAGCGGCCAACACGGTGTCCGCCACCTTGAACGGCGTCGTTACCTCGATGGCGATCAGCCTCAGCAATCCGAGCCCGAACGCCGGAGTGCCGGCGACGGTCAACGTCAATCTGGCGGCAAAGGATGCCGACGGCAACGTGATCGTCGGTCCGGGCGACTATAGCACCACGATTCACCTCACGATCAGCGACCCATCAGCCAGCGGCACCTTGTCGCTCTCGACGAACGACCTTCCGAATTCGGCGACCACCGCCACGCTGACGTACAACGGCGGGACGCTGGCGAGCGGCCTCCCGGGCGCGCCGCTCGCGGCGGTCGTCGCGAGCGCTGCCGGCGTGACGACCGTGTCCGCAAGCTTCACACCGACGCCGACGTTCTATCAGTTCTCGATTCCGGTCTCCACAAATCGGCCTCAATGGATCGCAGCCGGGTCCGACGGCAACATGTGGTTTACGGAGAATCCCGGCGGTAAGGTCGCGCAGATTACCCCAGCGGGCGTGGTGACGGAATTCACCGTGCCGACCGCCAACGCGCAGCCGCAGATGATCATCGGCGCCTCCGATGGCAACCTGTGGTTCACCGAGTTCTCGACGACGCCGCCTCCCGGCACAAGTAAAATCGCAAAGCTCACGACCAGCGGCACGTTCACGGAATTCAGCACGCTGTTCGCTCCGCCGCCGCCGGACAATCCGCTCGGACTCGTTGACAGGCTCGACGGCAACATCTGGTACGTCGCCAACGGCAGCAGCCGGATGGGCTTCCAGGGTATAAGCTCGGGCGTTGCGGGCGAGACGAGCATCCCTACCGCGAACTCCGGCCCCTTTGGGATCGCGGCCGCACCGGACAACAACCTCTACTACACGGAATCGGCGACCGACAAGATCGGCCGGATCGCCAACCTGTTCACCGCCCAGAGCGAGATTAG
Organism: Candidatus Zemynaea palustris; assembly: GCA_003134695.1. Lineage (GTDB taxonomy): Bacteria > Vulcanimicrobiota > Vulcanimicrobiia > Vulcanimicrobiales > Vulcanimicrobiaceae > Zemelea > Zemelea palustris. The sequence continues at coordinate 80,731 of PLCB01000006.1, forward strand.
CTTGACCGCTGGGACGGTTCCCGAACAGATCGTGCGAGGTCCCGATGGCAACTTGTGGTTCACCGAATTCGGGAGCAACAAAATCGGACGGCTCTCGCCGAACTCGTTCTCGGTCACGGGCGAGTTTCCGACGCTCACGCCGAACGCCGGCCCGACGGGGATCACCGTCGGACAAGACGGCGCGCTGTGGTTTACCGAGACGGGTCTCGATAAGATCGGCCGCATCACGACCGGTGGCACCGTATCGGAATACACGTCTCCCGTCACCGGTCTCGGTTTGAGGGGCATCGGAGTCGCTCCCGACGGTTCGATCTGGTTCGCGGAACCTGGCAGCGGCCTCAGTCCCGGAAGCGTCGGAAAGTTGGTGTACTGATATGAACGCCATGACAAAGACATATCTTGGCATTCGCTCGGCGTTTGCGGCCCTCGCCTTCGGCGCGGTCGCACTCACGATGGCGAACTGTACGTCCACCAACTCACCTCCGATCATCATCCTCACGCCACTCCCGGCGGCGACGCCAACGCCCAGCGCGATCCTGGTCAATCCAGGCTCGGTAGCCTTCACCGCGACCGGACAGACGCAAGCCTTCACCGCTACCGAGAACTTCTACACGGGAACGCTGACTGCGTCGACCGCGAACTGCACCGGCATCGCGACGATCTCGCCCGCCTCCGGAACGGGACCCGCCGCCTCGTTCACAGTCACGTCGGCCGGCAACGGGACGTGTCAGTTCTCCGTGAAGGACTCGTTCAACCAAAGCACGTCGGTCAACGTCGTCGTTTCCCCGGGCGCGCTTCAGCCGCTCAACGTGAACCCGACTGGGCTGACTTTCAGCGGCGGGGGCGGGTCTCTGACCTTCACCGCGACCGAAAACGGATACTCGGGAACGATCACGGCCTCGACGACGAATTGCGGCGGCGTCGCGACCATTGCGCCGGCATCCGGAGTCGGACCAAGCGCCTCGTTCACGGTGACCGCGGTCGCCGTCGGATCGTGTCAGTTCTCGGTGAAGGACGCGACCAATCAAACCGCAGCGGTGAACGTCATCGTCAATCCGACGAGCAGCACCAACCCGCTGACCGCGAACACCGGTGCGGTATCGTTCACCGTCCCCGGTCAAGCCGCGAGCTTCACGGCCTCAGAAACTGGCTACGCCGGTACGCTGACCCAGACCAACAACTGCGCCGGCATCGCGACCGTCTCGCCGGCCTCCGGTACTGGGCCGAGTGCAATCTTCACGGTGACCGCGGTCGCCGCTGGGATCTGCCAAGTCACGGTCAAGGACTCCAGCAACCAAGTCACAATGGTCGGCGTCACGGTGACGACGACTTCGGTGACCGCCAACTAACCCACTCGGAAGTCGATCCCAGAACGGAAGGCCCGGACGCGAGTCCGGGCCTTCTTCTTTTACGTCGTGGCGCTCGAGGTGTGCCGGCCGTCGGTGCCGGTGACGCGCACCTTTCCTATCTTCGCCTTCTCGTCGGGCGGCACGAGTTGGAATTCGATGATCTTGACGCCTGATTGCGGGATCGCGACGCTCACTTTGAACGGTGAGCAGACTCGATCGGTGCAGAACGACGCCACCCAACCCTTCGGGACGCCGGAGGCGTGAAGCGCGACATTCGTTCCGACCGCGTCGGCGACAACCAGACGGTACTTGAAGGTACTCTCGACGCTGCCGGGCAGATCGGCGCCCGTCCACGGCGCAAGCGAGACGGTCGTGGTCGTGACCGGCTTCGACAGGCCGAGCGCGACGATCGCCTCTTGTCCCTCTTCGAGGTACATGTCGTGCCGGATGTCGTCGGCCGGTAGCTTCTGCGTCCAGGCGATCACCTGTTCGAATTCGGCAAGGGCGTGCGCGTGGTCGCCGCCCTTGGCGTACGCGCGCCCGGCGTAGAGATGCGTCCAGGCGAGCTTGCGAATGACGGCCGGCTTCGGCGTCGCATCGACGTGCTTTTTGCCGAGGGCGATCGCTTTACCGAAGATCGCGTAGGCTTCCGAAAAGCGCTTCGCCTTTCCGAGCGCGAGACCCAATTCGACGAGCGCGTCGACGCTATCGGGTTGCAGGAGAACGAGTCCCTGATCGGCGTCGATCTGCACGTCGGATTGATTCAGCCGTCCCGCCACGAACGCGATGCCGGAAAGAGCGTCGTCGTCCTTCGCGGAGAGCGCGACGGCGTCGCGGTACGCGGCAAGCGCGTCGCTCCATCGCTCGCGGTCGCGCGCGGCGTCCCCGCGCAGCCGCGCCAAGAGCTCCTTCGATTCGTCACTGGTTGCAGTGCTCGCGAGCGCCGCGATCCCGACGTCGCGAATCGTCGCCTCCTCGACGCGCGTGCGCAGCAAATCGGTCGAGTTGCCCTTGGCGGCATCGCTCTCGTTGAGCAGATCTTCGGCCTTATTGATCGCGGCGTCGACCTTCTTCGCATAGGCAAGCGTCGCCGCCGCGTCGGCGCCGGACGCCAAACCGGGATCGGCGAGCGCCAAATCGATCTTCTGCTGCAGTGGCGAAACGATCTCGGCGTTGCGACCGGCTTTCGCCGCGTCGACCATCAATGCCAGCTGCTGCGGTGCGACCACGTCAATGTAGCGTGCCCGCAAGATGCCTTGCGGGTCGATCACGAACGTCGTCGGGAAGTACTGGATGTCATAGTCTTTCTGAAACTTCTTCTGCGCATCGATCGCTTGAGCGTAGGGCACGTTCTTGGCGACGACGTAGGCGCGCACGATCGGTGCCTCCTCGGTCGTGTCCACACCGAGAAACTCGACGCTCGTGGTGCGCAGCTTCGCATAACTCGAAAGCAGATCGGACATCTCTTGCCGGCACGGCGGGCACCAAGTCGCCCAGACGTTGATGACGAGCGTTTTCCCACGATAACGTGCGAGCGAGACGCTTTTTCCGTCGAGCGTGCGGAAGGAAAAGTCCGGCGCCGGCGCACCGACCTGGGGACCCGTGAGCGACTGCGTCCCGGCGGACGGAGGAGCGAGCGGCTCGGTTGCGCCGGCGAGGCGCGGACCGAGGGCAGCAGCCAGTCCGGCGGCCGCGGCGAGGGCAAGAAGACGTTTCATACGCGCGGGACGTTCGGCACGCGCTCCGCCGGCTCCAGCCGAGGCCCTGCTATAGAGGCCCTGTTATAGACGGAGCTTCACGCCAAGCACCATCATGCGCAGGGCGATCGCGAGAGCCGCGAACGTCAACACCGTCACGGTGCCGAGCGAGACGGCGAGCGGGACGTCGCCCGTCCCCGTAAACGCGAAACGGAAGGCGTCGATCATATAGAACATCGGGTTGGCGAACGAAATCTCGCGCACGAGCGGCGGCATGAAGCGCGTCGAGGTGAAGACGCCGCCGACGAAAACGAGCGGCGTGATCACGAACGTCGTGAGCACCGCGATGTGATCGAACTTCTCGGCGAGCAGGCCGAAAACGATGCCGAGCGAGCAGAAGAGCGTCGCGACCAGCGCCGTCACCAACACGTAGAGCGGCCAGTTGTGCGGCAGCGCGTGCACCAGCAAGGCGCCGACGACCAACACGAGCGTCGCAATGAGCAGCGCCCGTAAGATCGACGCGATCACGAAGCCGGCGACCATCTCGACGGCGGACATCGGCGCGATCAACATCTCTTGGATCGAATTCATGAAGCGCCCTTGGAAGATCGAGCTCGAAACCTCGCTGTAGGTCGCGTCGATGACCTGAAGCATGATGAGGCCCGGAACCAGGTAGGCCGCGTACGAGACTCCCTGAATCTGCGGGATACGGCTGCCGAGGCTCAAACCGAAAACGAGGACGTAAAGAACCGTCGTAATGATCGGCGGCCAGATGACTTGATTGATCACCTTCATCGTGCGGACCAGTTCGCGCTTCACCAGCGTCGCGAGTCCGGTCCGGTTGCCGAAGCCCAACACGCCGGCCGCCGCCTGCCGCGCGCTCACGGGCGCACCAGCTCCAAGAAGATATCCTGCAGGCTCGCGCGCCGGAACTCCACGTTCTCGATCGTGTAGCCGGCCGCTTCCAGCTCGATCAGCATCGGCGCGATCTGCGCCGGATCGAGGCCGTCGAAGTGCAGCGTGCGCAGGTCGCCGTCGCGTCGCGCGCCGCGCGCGAGCGAGGGCGCGCTGAATTCGCGGTCGAGCGTGACGCTCAACGTCGCGGGACCATGCCGTCCCATGAGCCGCTCGGTCGGTTCCATTGCGACGATGCGGCCACTCTCGATGATCGCGATGTTCCGGCAAAGGGATTCCGCTTCTTCGAGATAGTGCGTCGTCAAGATGATCGTCGTTCCGGCCGCGTTGAGTTCGCGCAGCAAATCCCACAGTTCGATGCGCAGTTCGACGTCGACGCCGGCCGTTGGCTCGTCGAGGATCAGCAGCTTCGGCTCGTGGATCAGCGCGCGTGCCAGGGTGAGGCGGCGCTTCATCCCGCCAGAAAGCTTGACGTACGTGTCTCTCGCCTTGCTCGTCAACCCGAAGCGCTCGAGTAACATGTCGGCGCGCTCGCGGACGGCGCGCGCAGGGAACCCGTAATATCCCGCCTGGTAGATCAGGATGTCGCGAATCGAGAGATAGCGATCAAAATTATATTCCTGCGGGGCAAGACCGATCAGGCGCCGCGCCGTCCGCCAGTCGCGGACGTTATCGTGCCCGAAGATTTCGATCGTCCCCGAGCTGATCGCGGCCAGGCCAACGATAGCGTTGATGGTCGTGGTCTTTCCGGCGCCGTTCATCCCGAGGAAACCAAAAAAATCACCGGCTTCGACGCGCAGCGAGATATTATCGACGGCGAGAAAATCGCCGTAGCGCTTGGAGAGTCCATCGATCTTCAGTGCCGGCGACCGCGTCGACGATCCGTCGTAGAGTTCAGGGGATCCGTTCACCGAGCTCCTTGTAGCGGTGACGGCGCAAGACTTCGATCCGACGCTTCCGGCGCGGCATTCCGCTCTTCTCGATATCGCGTACGACCTTCTCGACGTCGAAAGCGACGCGCCGGTGTTTGACTTCCCAACCGCCAGGGCGCTGTGTGAAGAGCGCATAACACGCGCGCGGATCGCCGTCTTTCGGCAAGCCGGCCGAAGCGACGTTCACCAACAATCGATCGCGCCAGACGCGAACGTACGAAAGGTGGAGGTGTCCGAACGCGAGCGTCCGTTCCTCGACGCCGGCGAATGCGCGTTCGAGCGTCGCGTCATCGGCGTCCGGCCACAGGTGCTCGTCGTCGGATTGCGGGTTGGCATGGACGACCAGAAGGGCGTCGCGACCTTCCCCAATGCGTAGCGAAAACGGCAACTCGCGCAGCCGGCGCATCCAGTCGGCGCCGATCCGTTCTCGCTGCCAGACGACACCTTCGGCTTCTTCCTCGTCGTCGATCGAGGCTTCGCTCTCACCAATCATCCGGTCGGTGTTACCGCGAACGCAGCGAGCGCCGATCGACTCCAAGCGCTCGAGCACATCGAGCGGGCGCGGCCCGTCGAGGCACAGATCACCGGCGACGACGATCGCCTCGGCTCCGCCTTGCTCGGCAAGATCGTCCAAGCAGGCGTCGAGCCCACGAATGTTGCCGTGGATGTCCGAGCAGACCGCGACGCGCATCAGCCGCGTCTGAGCGCGAGCGCGAGCGACGACGGCGTCGCTCCGATTTTTCCGAATTCCCAGAGGTCGATCGCGTCGACGGCGATCTTCGCTTTGCGCAAACGCGGAATCGCTTCGCGAAAACGGAGGTTCGCGATCACGCGCCGCGGACCGAGCACGAGCAGGCCGGCAGCATAATCCTCGCCGCGCGGAACCTCGATCCGTTCCAGCCCGGCGAATTTTTCGCCATCGAGAAAGCCTGGCGCGTACACGATGGTCCGCGCGTCGACCAGCGACGCGACCGACCGAAGCCGCCGGACTTGCGCCGCGAGCGGCACGTCGACGACGTTGAGGCCGCGTTGACGCGCATAGGCCGCAAGTTGCTCACGGCCGTGCGCGTTGCCGTGCGTCCCGCCGGCGATGCCGACTTCGGATGCTTGCCGCTCGGAGACCCCGATGAAAACGCTGTCCCTCGCGAACAAGACGTCGCCGCCGTCAAGCAAGCCGGGTGGCTCGATACGCCCGATGACCGGGATGTCGGCGCGTTGCAGCGCCGCTTCGACCGCACCGACTTCGCGGCGCCGGTTCAAGTCGCTCGGTCGCATCAGGAACGCGCCGTCGGCCAGCACGATCGCGATGTCGACGCAGAGCGCGCCGAGCGGCGCGAGGGGGTCGGCGTCGAGCTTGACGACCTTCACCCCGTGCGCAGCCAAGCGTCCTAGAAAGATATCGTGTTGCGCGAGCGCGCGTTCGGCGATCGCATTCGGCTCGCCGGGCAACGGACGCTCGCGCTCGATCGCGCTCGACGGCGGCACGACCAGCACCGAGCGCAGCGTCGCCACCTCGTCGCGAACGAACGGCGGCTTGAGTGGTTTCGATGTGGAGATCACGCCGCTCCCTTCTCGTAGGACCATGCAATCACCGCTGGGAAGGCGAGCAGCATGCGCGCGATCGTTAAAACGAAACCGTCCGTCGGCGTCGAGTTCGTCGAGCACTATCCCGAACCCGACATCGACGTCGACCAAGTCTTGGTGGAGGTTGGCGCCACGTCGATCTGCGGTACCGACGCCCACCTCTACGCGTGGGACGCGAGCGCGCAGGCCTTCGAACCGCAACTTCCCTTCGTGATGGGTCACGAGTGCGCCGGCACGGTCGTGCGGACTGGGGCAAACGTCCGAAGTCTCGCCGCCGGCGATCGCGTCGCCGCCGAGTCGCACATCTTCTGCGGCGCGTGCTATATGTGCCGAATCGGAAACGCGCACAACTGCTACAACCTGAAATTGCTCGGCGTGACGCGGCCGGGTGCGTTCGCGAACTACGTCGCGCTTCCGGCGTCGGTCTGCTTCCCGCTACCGCCGACCTTGCCGTTCGATATCGGCGCGCTCTTCGAACCGAGCGGCAACGCCGTCCACGCGGTTCAGCGCGCGGGAAATCTCGACGGCTGCAGCGTCCTCATCACCGGTGCCGGACCGATCGGCCTGGTTCTCATTCAGCTCGCCTTCGCGATGGGCGCGAGCTCGGTCGTGGCGCTCGAACCCAATCCGTTTCGCCGCGGCCTGGCTACGAAGTACGGAGCGCGCGCGCTGGATCCGGCCGAAGCCGACCTCGACGCCATCGTGCGTGCGGATTACGCGCGCCACGGCGGTTTCGACGTCGGCTTCGAAGTTTCGGCGGCGCCCGGGACCCACGAGCAGATCCTGCGCGCCGTCCGGCGCGAAGCGATCGTGGTCTGCATCGGCTTACCGAATCGCGCGATCTCGCTCGACATCTCCGAATTCATCGCAAAGAAGATGATCGTGCTCAAGGGCGTCTTCGGGAGGCGCATCTGGGAGACGTGGGAGATACTGCTCGCCCTGGTCGAAGCGAAGCGTCTCGATCTCGCCGGGATGATCACCCATCATCTCTCGATCCGCGAATTCGAGCGCGGCATCGCGCTCTTAAAAGGCGACTCCGCGAAGGTCATCATCTCACCGAACTGACGGCGTTCAGCGCACGACGGCTAACGCTTGCTCGTAGAGCGTTTGCTGTGCGTGCTCGTATGCCGCCGCCGGCATCGACTTGCGCCGCTTCGCCAGCTTGTCGGCCTCACGCGAAAGGCCGATGAGCCGGGGGCCACGTGGGTCGGCGTCGGGACCCGATTGGTCGGTGAGTCGCAGTAATGCCGCGATGCGATTCCCTTCGACGCTCGCCGTCTGTGCCGGTACGTCGATGTGCCTGTACGGCGTCGCGTCGGGCGTCGGCGTAAAAAAATCCGTCATGTCGGTCGCGAGGAGATCGCCGAGCGAAAGCGGTGGCAGGCCCAGAATCTCTTCTTCGGTCTTCAGGACGCTAACGGTCGAGAGGTGGCGCATCCCGAGGTAGTGCCGCTTCGCGTAGGGCGAAACCACGATCGCATAGGTGCGATGCTCGTTGACGTGATCGCGCGTCGACTGCGCGTCGTCGGGCATGATGAAGATCACCGTCGAACTCCACTGCGGCGTATGGCTTAGGTACTCGACGATTTGGCCGAGCGCGCGATCGCCGTCGGCGACTTCCTCCGGAATCGGCGGGACGTTCTTGTCGGAGCCCCAGTAGTAGCCGTGGTCGGCCGGTAGCCAGATGTGCGTGAAATCCGGCATCCGGTCGGCCTTGACCCACGGATCGAAATCGCGCAGAAACTCGGCGGCGCGGCGAGTGTCGCGAACGCGAAGATTCCAGCCCGGATAATTGAGATCGACGTTGTCTTTCAGCACCGCAAGCGCCGGAGCGTCGTAGCGATAGAGGCCGCCGAGGCCTTTGGTCGGCGCGGACTGATCGCCGGGCCCGGTGAAATTAGGATCGTCGGCCTTCGGGTCTTGGTCCTCGCCTTCGTCGTAGCCCGAGACGCGAATCAAGTCGCCGTAGTCGCGAAAGGTCTTCGCGTGCAGCGCGAGGTTGTTGAAGATGTAGCCGGCACGCGGATAATCTTCGGTGTCCTCGTTCTTGTCGGTCAAAGGATTACGCGCGTAACTGACCGCGAGCGTTCGCTCGGAATAGTCGCTGGCGATGCCGGCGTTCACGAATTGGTGTCCGGCGTTGGATTCCTCGGAGTCGGCGAAGATGTTGCCGGCCAGGCCGAAGGTCGACGCGAGCGCGTGCAGATTGGGCGTGATCGTCTTGTCGAAGGCGACCAGCGACGGATCGCCGGGGCCGTAAGGATTCCCGTTCGCGTCGCTCAGGTCGCCGAGCATCGAATCAAACGTCTTGTTCTCCTCGAGGATCAGCACCACGTGTTTGATCGGCGACGGCGCCGCGCCAAGCGACTGCGGGACGATCGGGTCGCTACTCGCGACGTGTGCCGTCCGAAGATACGAGAGCGCCTGGCGGGTCGTCTGTCCCAAGTTGAGGCCGGTCAGGTCGATGCGTTCGAATGTCGCCCAGATCGCGTGACTGTCCGCGTCGACAACGAGCACGCGACCGCCCTTTCCGGTCGTGATCGGATTCGCGCCCGAAAAACCGCGATCGTGACTCATGCCCTTGGCGTTGGTCACGAACAACCGCTTTCCGTCGGGGGAAAGTACGATCGCCGAGGGATACCAGCCCGTCGGTATCAGGCCGAGCCGATGCGGTCGAACCGGATCCGAGACGTCGAGGACGGCGATCGCGTTGATGCCGGCGAGCGCGACGTACAGCCGCTTCTTCGTTTCGGCGAGCGCCAGCGCGACCGGCTGCGTGCCATAGGGTCCCTTATCGAACAAACGGAGTTCGCTGCCGCCGGCGACGCGCGGCAACCCGCTGCCGAGCGCGACCGTTGCAACGCGATCGATGTTGGCCATGGCTACGAACGCATACGGTTTCTTTTTCATCACCGCGACGGCCGCGGGATGGGCGCCGCCGACGTTGCGTAAGCCGTCCGGCCGCCGGTCGAGCGGAACGGCGGCGACGAGCCGCGAGACGGCGCCGAGCTTGTCGATCTTGACGACCGAGAGCGACGATGCTCGTTTCAGATCTTCGCTGACGTTCTGGAACGGCGGAGCCGGCGCCGGCGACGGCAGCACGTTGTAACTCGCCAAGCCTTCGTTCGCGACTAGCAAGCCGAACTTGCTGAACGCCGCCCCGAACGGCAGAAAACCGACGTCGACCGGCGTCCCGGTCACGGTGCGAGTTCGCGTATCGATCGCGACGACGGTATTACCGAGGTTATTGACGACATAAGCATGCGCGTGGCTCGGCGCGAGCACGATCGTGCTTGGAAACGCTTTGCCGTTGTTGGCCGCTTGCGGGTTGGACGGCGCCGGCATGGTGATCGCATGCTGCGCATCGGGCGTCAGATGCCCGCCCGCGTCCAGGTCGAACGCGTAGACGACGTTGTCGCCGCCGCCCGAGGCGAACACCAGCGTCCTCGACGAATTGGCGGGGTCCTTCAGCGCGACGATGCCGGCGAAGAACTTGTGCTTGGAATCTTTGAAACGATCGACGACCGTCATCGTTTGGATGTCGACGACCGCGAGCGTGAAGCCGCCGGTCGACGCGCGATCGAGCGCACTCACGGTTTGGGATTGCGCTTGATCGTCGTTCGAAACGATCGCGAAACGCCCGCTCGGCGACAGCGCGAAGCCGAGCGCGTTCATCCCGACGACAACGCTCTTGCCGGAAGGATGGACGATGCGGCCCGACGGCAAGACCTGCTGGTAAGGATCGTTCGGACTCAACGGCCCGGCCTGGAGTTGACCCGCGGGCGCTTCAAAGGTGACGGCGGCCGCCGGCCCCGCACCGCGAGTTGGTTGCGTCGAACCTGCGAGCAACACCAACAGTGTCATCAGTGCGGACGGCTTCATGAGCCCGTTCCCGTTACGGGCGTCCGTCGGAAGGCTCCTGTAACTCAGGCACGCGCCAAGCAACGCCCGAGCGCACGACCGAGCCGCGCGATCGCCTCGCGCGCCGAGGCCTCGTCGCGGTCGCCGAAGCCGAGCCGGAGCGCCGCCGGCCCGCTACGTGTCGGATACCAAGGGTCGGCCGGCATCACGAGGACGCCTTCGCGCGCGCACTCGTCGAAGGCGGCTTGTGTCGAGATGCGCGGCGGCAGCGGGAGCCAGAGCGTGACGCCGGCCGCCGGCGGCTGTACCGCGGCCCAAGGCAGCGCTTCCGCGAGCGTTTCGACGAACGCGTCGCGCCGCGCGCGATAGAGGGCTTTCGCCGCACGCAGATGCTTGGGGTATGCCGACGAACTCAAGAACCTCCAAAGCGCGCGCTGCGTCAACGTCGAGGTGAACGAATCGGCGCGCATCTTCGCCGACTCGAGCGGCGCGCGCAATCCGCCGCGCGCGTACAGATAGCCGACGCGCAGCGCCGGAAACATCGTCTTCGAAAGACTTTCGATCAGCACGACGCGGCCGTCGACGTCGTGCGCGGCGAGCGGTGCGGGTGGCGCACCGTCGTAGGTGAAGACCCAACCGGTCTGATCTTCCAAGATGACGACGTCGTAGCGACGCGCGAGCGCGACGATCGCCTTCGCGCGCCGATCGGGCAGATTCGCTCCGGTCGGATTCTGCGCGAACGGATTCACGTAGAACAGCCGCGGCCGGTATTCCGCAAAGACGCGCTCGACGTCGTCGAGCCGAAGGCCGTCGGCGTCGGCGGCGATTTCGACGTAGCTCGCGCCGCGCGCATCAAAGACGCCCAGCGTCGGCGCATACGAGGGACTCTCCGCAGCGACGACGGCACGCGTTTCGAGCAACGTGGTTGCGACCACATCGGCGGCCTGTTGCGCTCCCGAACAGACGACGATGTCCGACGCGTCGGCCGCGACGCCGCGCGCGTGCAGCGCCCGCGCCAACACCTCGCGCAAGTCGCGATCGCCGCTGCCGGTGGCGTATTGCATCGTCTCGGGAGGATCGTCGCTCAGCGTTCGCTGCACGCAGCGACCGAATTCAGCCAGCGGAAACGTCTCCGGCGCCGGATGACCGGTGGCAAGCGAGATCGTGCCCGGCGCCTCCGCGCGCGTCAACTGCTCGAGAACGCCTTCCATTCGCGCGCGCGAGACGCTGCCGAGATCGGGCTCCCAGCGCCGCGCGAACGGCGCGCTCGGTGCGCGCGGCGCGCTGACGTAGGTGCCTTTTCCTATACGAGCGATCGCGCGGCCGCGCGCGACCAGCGAATCGTACGCCTGAGAAACGGTGACCAGGCCGCAGCCCAAACGGCCGGCCAGCTCGCGCATACCCGGCAACCGTTCACCTTCGCCAAGTTCGCCGCGTTCGATCCGAGCCGCGAGTTCGTCGGCGATCTGTACGTAGAGCGGCCGCTTGTCGTGCGGATCGAGTGCGATCTCGCCCGGCGCGCTCAAGGCGCGTCCAGCCGGTAGCCGATCCCCCGTACCGAAGCGATTTGTAGCTCCGCCTCGACCTCGTTCAACTTCTTGCGCAGTGCGGCGATGTGAACGTCGACGACGCGCGTCGGGACACCGGAGACGTCGTTCCAGACGCGTTCGAGAATCTGCGCGCGCGTCAAGAGCCTTCCGTCGGCTTCGCCGAGGAACCACAGCAACCGAAATTCGAGAGCCGTCAGACTCAGCGAACGTCCGGCGCGTTCGAGCACGTGGAGGTCGCGCACTAAGGTCACGTCGCCGACCTGCAACCTCCCGTCGTGATCGCGGGCTCGCGAGCGCTCGCGCCGGCGCAGAAACGAGCCGATGCGCGCCACGAGTTCGTTGCCCGAAAACGGTTTGGTGATGAAATCGTCGGCGCCCAGACCCAGGCCGATCAGTTTGACGTCTTCGCTCGAGTGGCCGCTCACGAGGAGAATGTACGAGTCGGCGGATTCCGCGATCTTGGTGCAGAGGTCGAGTCCCGACATGTCGGGGAGGCCGATGTCGAGCAGCACCACTTCCGGTTTGAATTCGCGCAGCTGCTCCAAACCGTCGGCGCCGGTCCCCGCGATGCGCGCCTCGTAACCCGCACGCGTCAACATCGCATTCTCGAACGCCGCGATGTCGGGGTCGTCTTCGATGATTAGAACGCGAGCCTCGGACGAATCAGTCATTTCTTCAAGAGATTTATACCCGAGCCGCGGTCTCCTCGCCTTCGGCGTAGAGAAGTTGCCGGCGCGCGACACCGTCCTCGGCGGCGGCTGCGGCCACGGCCTTCGCAACCGCCTCGACCACGCGCGCATCGAAGACGCTCGGGATCACATATTCGGGGCCGCGTTCTTTCTCAGTGATGATGCCCGCGATCGCGCGCGCGGCGGCGAGCTTCATCCCCTCGGTAATTCGGCTCGCGCGAGAGTCGAGTGCACCGCGAAAGATCCCCGGAAAAGAGAGCAGGTTGTTCACCTGGTTGGGGAAGTCCGACCGGCCGGTCGCCATCACGGCAACGTAGGGAGCCGCGAGTTCCGGCATGATCTCGGGCGTCGGGTTCGCCATCGCGAACACGATCGGATCCCTCGCCATCCCCTTGATATCGTCGACCTCCAGGATGTTCGGAGCGGAGACGCCGATGAAAACGTCGGCTCCCTTGAGGGCTTCGCCGAGCGACCCGCGCCGGTTTTCGCGGTTGGTGTGTTGGGCCAGCCACGTCCAGTGAGAGTTTTCGTACTTGTCGATTCGATTCAGCGCCCCGGGACGATCGTAGGCGATCACGTCCCGCACTTGCGCGGCCAGCAGCATCTTGATCGTCGCGGTGCCCGCGGCCCCGCTGCCGGCGACGACGACCTGCAAGTCCGTGACGTTCTTGCCGACGACGCGCGCCGCGTTGATCAGCGCCGCCAAGATCACGACGGCCGTCCCGTGTTGGTCGTCGTGCATGACCGGAATGTCGAGCGCCTCCTGCAAACGCCGTTCGATCTCGAAACAACGCGGCGCCGAGAAATCTTCTAGGTTGATTCCGCCGAAGATTGGGGCGATGCGCACGACGGTGTCGACGATCTCGTCGACATCCTTCGTCGCCAAACAGATTGGCCACGCGTCGATGTCGGCAAACTCTTTGAACAACATGCATTTGCCTTCCATCACCGGGGCGGCGGCGAGCGGCCCGATGTCCCCGAGCCCGAGCACGGCCGTGCCGTCGGTCACGACCGCGACCGAGTTACGCTTGATCGTCAGCTGGAATGCCTTGCTCGGGTCTTCCGCGATCGCCATCGAGACGCGCGCGACGCCGGGCGTATAGACGGTCGAAAGATCGCTGCGCGTCTTGACCGGAATCTTGCCTTGGACGCGGATCTTTCCGCCCAGATGCGCGAGAAACGTCGAGTCCGACGCGAAGATGATGCGTACGCCCTCGATACTTTCGACCGCGCTGCGAACCGCTAGCGCGATCGCATCGGAGCCGACGGTGATTGTCACGTCGCGGGCGACGCGCGCCTTCGACGTGGAGCGCATGTCGACCGCGCCGATGCTACCGCCGGCCTCGCCGATCGCCGACGCCAGCCTGCCGAACGCGCCGGGGTTCGCCGGCATGTCGACGCGCATGATGAGCGTGTAGCCGATCCCCTGTGAAGCCATAAGGCAGAGGGGTTCCCGGCCCAAGAAGGCCGCCCCTAGGTTCCCGAGACCGTCATCTCGGCGACGCGAAACGACGGCGAGACGACGGAACCGTCGAACCGCAGGTCGTTCGCGACCGCGTCGATCCCGGCCAGCATTTCGACGACGTTTCCCGCGATCGTGAATTCGTCGATCGGATAGCTCAGCTCGCCGTTTTCAATCATGAAGCCGCGCGCGCCGCGGCTGTACGTACCGGTGACCGATTCGGTCGAGAAGCCGATGGTGTCGACAATCAACACGCCCCGCGCGGTCGATTCGACCAGCGCCGCGAGACTCGCCGTCCCCGCTTGCAGATAGAAATTCGTCGGCCCGACCCCGCCCGACGAAGCGTTCCCCGTGCTCGCAGCACCGAGTTTTCGACCGTAGTACGTATCGTAGAGGAACGTCTCGAGCACGCCGTCTCGGAAGACGACGGTGCGGCGCGTCGGCACGCCTTCGGAGTCGAACGGCGCGCTGCCGAGGCCTCCCGCCAGCCTCCCGTCGTCGAAGATCGTAACCAGGCCGCTCCCGATTTTGTGCCCGCCTTTTCCGATCAGGAACGAGTTGCCGACCGCGACGTTCGCAGCATTGAGCGCCGAGAAAACGTCGGACAGCACGAGCGCCGCGATGTCGCGTTCGAAGATGACGGGGCAACGCGTCGTCTGCGGCTTGCGTGCACCGCACATGTCGACGGCACGCCGTGCCGCGGTGCGCGCGATCGAGTCCACCGCTTCGACCGATGCGTAACCGCGCGCCGCCGAGCCGTAGTGGGCGACCCGCTTGCTCGCGCCGTCTTGCGCGATCGGCGCGGAGTCGCGCGTCACCTGAGTGCCGCGGTAGCTGCCGTGGAACCCCTTCGAGTTCGCGAGCGTGATCGTGGCGACGACGTCGACCACGTGCGAACCGCCGGAATTCACGATGCGCGGATCGTAGGCGCGCGCCAGCGCCTCGAGCCCGAGCGCGTCGTCGATTTTCGCTTCGTTCGGACGCTCGCGAACGTCGGCGGCGTACATCTCGAGCGCCGAGCCGTCGCCGGAGAAGGCCTGCGCCTCGGGCAGACCGGCGTACGGGTCGTTCGCGACGTGCCGCGCCGCCTCGACCGTCTCGCGCGCGAATTTCCGCAGACCGTCGCGGCTGAGGTCGCTCGTGGCGAGCATCGCCTTCTTTCCGTCGACGAAGACGCGCAACGTCAGCGAGCGGCCCGTCGACTGTTCGAGCGTCGTGACCTCACGATCGCGCGCCTCTACGCTAAAGCGCTCGACGACGGTCAGCGTCGCCTCCGCTTCACCGGCGCCGGAAGCTACCGCACTTTCGACGGCGCCGGCGGCGAGCGCGATCGAATCAGCCAAGCGACGAACCGCCGACGGTGACGCTCGCGATCTTGACGGTGGGCATCCCGACGCCGACCGGCACGTATTGTCCGCTTTTGCCGCAGGTATAGGAGCGGCCCGCGAACCGCGTGTCGTTTCCGACCATCACGACGCGCGTCATGACGTCGGGGCCGTTGCCGATCAGCGTCGCGCCGCGGATCGGTGCGCTCAACTTGCCGTCCTCGATCAGATAGCCTTCGGCCAGCATGAACACGAAATC
Organism: Candidatus Zemynaea palustris; assembly: GCA_003134695.1. Classification (GTDB taxonomy): domain Bacteria; phylum Vulcanimicrobiota; class Vulcanimicrobiia; order Vulcanimicrobiales; family Vulcanimicrobiaceae; genus Zemelea; species Zemelea palustris. The sequence continues at coordinate 96,354 of PLCB01000006.1, forward strand.
GCCTTTGCTGATCTCGACCTGACCGCCCGCAAACGATTTCGCGAAGACGCCCTTCTTCACCGAAGCGATGATTTCGTCGTACGTCGAGGCGCCGTCGGGCATGTAGGTATTGCACATTCGCGGCAGGGGCGGGGTGCGAAACGACTGCCGCCGGCCGCTTCCCGTCGACTCGGCGCCCATCAAACCGGCGTTGAGCCGATCCTGCATGTAACCGCGCAGGATGCCGTTCTCGACCAGGACCTTGTGCTGCCCCGGCGTCCCCTCGTCGTCGATCGCGAGGCTGCCGCGCTCGCCCGCGAGATTACCGTCGTCGAAGATCGTGACGAGATCGCTCGCGACGCGCTCCCCGACGCGACCGCTATACAGCGAGCGCCCCTGGCGATTGAAATCGCCCTCGAGCCCATGTCCGACCGCTTCGTGCAGCAAGACGCCGCCGCTACCCGCACCGACGACGACCTCCATCTCGCCGGCCGGCGCCTCGATCGCTTCCGTATTCACGCAGGCGATGCGCGCCGATTCGCGTGCGATCTCTTCGGGAGAGCGTCGCGTGAAATAGCCGATGTCGGTTCGGCCGCCGTCGCCGAACATTCCGGTGCCGCGCGCGGCGCCGTGCGCGACGCTCTGCACCGCGAGCGAGACGAGCGGACGCCGATCGCGCACGTAGCGCCCCTCGCTGGTCGCGACGACGACCTCTTGCGACTCCTCCGAGAGCGTCGCGTTGACCGCTCGAACGCGTGGATCGTAGGCGCGCGCGGCGACGTCGGCGCGCGCCAACAGGTCGACGTACGTCGCGGATTGTCCGTTCGCCGACAGCTCGTCCGCAGCATCGTAGACCGAGTGCGCCTGCGCCGGTTCGCCGACGATGCGAACGATGCTCACCTTGGCGGCGCGATCGCGCGCGATGAGGGCCGCGACCCGCGCGGCATGCAGCAGGGCCTCCTCGGAGAGGTCGTCGCTGTACGCGTATCCGGTGCACTCGCCGGAGAGCGCCCGGATGCCGACGCCGCGCGAAACGACCAGGCCGGCTTCATGAATCTTGCCGTCCTGCAAACGGAACGAGCGGTTGACGCGCCGCTCGTAGAACGCGTCGGCATATTCGCCCGCGCCGAGCGCGTCCGTCAGGATCTTTTCGAACGCCGCTGCGTCAAGATGCATGGCGCCGAGGTTCGCGCGAACCGCTAGAACTCCGCCAGCGCGTCGAGCGCGCGATCCTGCGCTTTATAGACGGCTTGCGACTCCGAGCGCGGATCGTTGACCAGGAACGCGAAGGCAACGCGCCCGTGAGCGTGCGTCTGAACGGTACCGGCGAGAGCGTTCACGTCGCGCAAATGCCCGCTCTTCGCCCGCGCGCGACCGAGTGCGGCGTGCAGTTCGTGATATCGAACCGTCCCCTCCAACGCGACCCGCGGTAGGCTCAGCAAGAACGCCCCGCGATTCGGACCGCGCAACGCGGCGGCGATCACCTGCGCAAGCGCGAGGGACGCGATCTTGTCGCTCGGGGCGAGACCGCTGCCGTCGTATGCCGTCATATGCGGATGGAGAACGCCGAGCCGGCGTAACTCGCTTCGTTCGAAGGCAAGCCCCGCTTCGTCGGTACCGGGCCGGCCCGAGCGTTCGCCGATAAGACGCAACAATTGTTCCGCGCTGTGATTGTTGGAGTGAACCAGCATCTCGCCGACGATCGCGGCGAGCGGCTGCGAACGATGCAGCCACAGCGTCTCTCCGACGAGCGGCGACGTCCCGTTTTGCGCGCCACCCGTAACGACGATCTTCTGCTGCGCGAGGAGTGCAACGAGCGCTCCGCCGACGTATGACGGAATCCCGAGCACCGGTTTCCAGTACTTCTGCATCGCGCCGGGCCCGACCGTACCGTCGACGACGAACGCGTTGGACGCGTCGCCCGCGCGGCGCTTGATGGTCAGGTCGGTCGTCCAACCGGTTTGAATCGTTCCGTCGATCGTGATGTCGTCGTTGGGCGGATCGATCGTGACGCGCGCCGGGCGCCCCGGGACCGTCGGCACGACGTGAAACTCGACGGTGCCTTGATCGAGCGAGAGCGCGCTCGTCGCGGCGGCGTAGCCCTCTTCGAGATCGCTCGGATCCCAACGCGAATTCTGTTCGGGGCCGGCGAACGCACCGTCGTCGACGATCACGGGGCCGTCGATCTGCCGAATGCCGAGTCGCCGCAACGCCCCGACCCCGCCGCGCAAGTCGTCGGAGGTCAACAGCGGATCGCCGCCTCCTACCAGCCACAACGAACCGTGCAAGACGCCGTCCGGGCCGGGCTCGTCGAGCACGACGAAGCTCGTCTCGAAGCGGTGTTGCGGGCCGAACAGGTCGAGCGCGGTAGCGGCGACGACGAGTTTTAACGTCGAGGCCGGCGTCATCGGTACGTTTGCACGATGCGAATAGAGCACGCTGCCGTCGGCGGCGAGGATCGCCAGGGCGCCGCTGTGCGCGAAGATCTCGTCGTTGAAGATCGCATCCATGCGCCGCCGTAACGCGGTTCGGTCCGCTCGCGTCCAAGGCGGTACCGTCGGAAGCGGCCGTGCAATGGGCGCGGCTCGCGGCAAACTTGCGCTCGGCGGCGGCGCGCTCGGCCGAGTGCAACTCGAAAGGCACGCGATCGCGGCCGCCAATCCGAACGCGCGCAGCAGCACTAGATCCCCGCGCCGAATTCGAANNGAAGGCAGTCTTCGCGCACGATCGTCAAGCCGAAGCGGCGCGCACGGCGCATGCGCTCGAACGCCGGGGCACCGTATTCAATGAGCCCGATCTCGCGCGGCAGCTCCCAGCGAAAGATCGCCCCGGCCGGGGCGACGAACGCAAAGTGCGTGCAGTACGGCAAATAGCGCTCCCACTTGCGATCGGCCAGAAAATCTGCGCGCGACGACTTGACCTCGTAGACGCGTACTTGTCGGGTGTACTTCGCGACCCCGACGACGTCGAAGCGCAGACCGGTGTTGCTCGGTGAGAACTCGGTCGCGACGTACGCGTAGCCGAGCGCGCGCATCCGTTCGCGCGCCAGTGCGCGCAATTCGAGCGTCGCCGGGGACCGCCCCGCGGCCGCGGTGAGTGGGATGTAATCGACAATGATGCTAGCCATCTTTTTCCCAGCGCAGGATCGCGAGGCCGTCCGGCACGAGACCCTCGCACCATGTGAAATAATAGGAACGCGGACCCGTTCCTTTATACCGATACGCGTGCCGCCCGCCGTCGACGACCTTCGCGCACGCGCGCTGGAGCTGCCGGGCGAAGTCGGGCCGGGTCCCGAGCGGCTCCTTATCGACGAAGAGCGCGCGCTGCGGTCGATTCGCGTCGGGATACCAGGCGCGCGCCTCGCGGCCTTGCCAGTTGTAGCCGATCAAGACCGGCGCGATGTTCGCATCGAAATCCATGACGGCCGAAAAACCGTAGCCGTCGGTCATGACGATGGCGTCGCGTTCGTGCGCGAGCCGCGCGGCGTCGGCGGCGACCATCGAATAGGTCATGATTTCGAAAGGGCCGCCGTTTTCGAGTCGCGCGCCCGCGTTGTGGACGATCAGCCGATACGTTGCGACGGGCGCGAAGGTAAACGCGAACAACAACGAGAGCATGACCGCCGCCGGTGCGGCCGCCGCGATCGACCAGCCGGTCCGCGCGCGTTGCGAAAGCTTGACGTACGCGACGCCGAGCATCGCGCACAGCGAGACGAAAAAGCCCGCGATCCATGAGAACTCGACCGGCTCGAAGAGCGAGAGGAGCATCACCAGGATGAATTGCGGGAGCGCGGTCCACGCGAGCAGCGCGTTCTTCGGCCGGATCGCGCAGACGATCGCCGCCGCCCAAATCCCCGGCGAGTAGCCCGCGACCTGCGCGAGCAAGACGTGGAGCGTCGACGATTCGTGAACCTGTTCGTGCCGGTGCACGAGTGCGAAGGTGAGTGTCACCCAGTCGTGCGTCGCGTTCCAGATCAAGAACGGCAGCAAGACGACAAACGCGCTCGCCAGCATCAGCGGCAAGCCGCGCCGCCAGTATCGGCGGTTCTCGCCGAACAGCGAGTAGGCGACGATTCCGAAGGGCAGCGCGAAGCCGAGGACGCGCGAGAGGAGGACGCCGCCGATCGCAATCCCGAGCAAGACCCAATCGCTCGTGCCATCCCGTTTGAAAGCGCGTGCCGCGAACCACAGCGCCAGCGCCCAAAACATCAGGTACGGCCCGTCAGGCGATGCCGTCCCGAACACGAGCGAAGCCAGCGGTGTCAAGGTCAACGCGAGCGCGGCGATCGCACCGGCGCGCCGATCGCCGGTCAGCTCGGTGGTCGCAGCCGCGAGCGCCAGCGACGCGACGACGCCGCACAGCACGAAACCCAAGCGCACGAAGCCCGGTTGGTGGCCGAGCCAGGCGAAGGCGGCGATCGTCCAGGCCACCGCGGGCGGATGATCGACGTACCCGAACGCGAGCCGGCGGCTCCACTCCCAGTAATATGCTTCGTCGCCGGTGAGCGGCAAGGTGAACGCCGCGACGGCGCGCAGCACGATGACGAGCGCGATCGCGCCCCAAATCAAACGCGTCGTCACTCGTGCGCTTCCCTCAATCCTCCGCTGACCGGGATGACGACGCCGTTGATAAAGCCGGCTTCATCGGAAATCAAGAAGCGCACCGCGCGCGCGACGTCTTCCCACGAGCCGGCGTGTCCGGTCGGATTCTTCGCGGCGACCTCGCGCGCGGCGGCGCGATCGATCTCCTTGTCGCGAATGTCGCCGGGCTCGATCGCGTTGACCGTGATGCCGTATTTCGCTTCTTCCAGCGCGAGCGTTCGCGCGAAACTGACAACCGCTGCTTTCGCGGCCGCGTAAAGACTCAGCCCGCGCGCCGGCAGCGTATCGTGCGAACCGTTCATCCCGAAGAAGACGAGCCGCCCGAAGCGGCGTTCGCGCATCGACGGCAGGACGGCGAACGCTGCCTCGACCGCGCTACGAAAATTCGCGTCGAGCATAGCCCGGTAGTCGTCGAGCGTGGAGCGCTCGAAGCGGCGGATCAACATCGGCCCGACCGCGTGGACCAGAATGTCGATGCCGCCGAATCCAGATTCTACGGCACGCACCGCGCTCGTCATTTCGCCTTCGAGCGAGTGGTCGCAAGCGATGGCGAATGCTTCGACGCCGCGACGCCCCACGGCGGCGAGCGTCTCGTCGGGCGGCGTCCCGCCCGGCTTGAACGTGAAAGCGACACGATAACCGGCGCCGGCTAAATCGGCCACGATGCCGCGAGCGAGACCGCGCGCCGCCCCCGTAACGAGGACGGCGCGCGCTGATGGCTGGTTGGTGCCGGTCATTGAGAGAGCGGGTTCAGAGCCCGCTTCGGCCGGACCTACTCTATGCGCAGTGTGAGTTGCTGCTGCGCTGTTTCGTTGGTGAGCGGATCGGTCGAGGTGACGGTCAGTCCCAGTTGCGTTCCGCCCCGACTTTGAAGCGAGAGCGTCTGGGAGAAATACCCGTTGCCGTCGGCCATCGTATCCCCGGCGAAACTCCCCGCGTTGTACGTGAAGAATCCACCGAGGTTGCCGACCGCGCCGGCGACGATGTGGACCTGCCCGTTCGGAACGGTGCGGCCCGCAACCGTGAACGTCAACCCGACGGTCGTCCCGTTAGCGGGTTGCGTCAGGTTGAGGAAGTTCGTCCGAGTCGTCGCGCCGTTGCCTGCAGCCGAACCCGCCCCGGACGCAAACGTCCAGGAATGACGGAACGGAGCGCCGTTTTGGTCGTTACCGCTTACCATGACGCGGTGCTGCATCGCCTGTAACGGCGAGGAGGGTGCGTAGATGATGCCGGTCTGCGAGCGCGTCGTTTGGTTGGTCACGTCGACGCCGTCGAGAGAGACGCGCACGCTGTTCGGATCGACTGCGCCGTTGAAGTCGGCCCGGATGGTTGGATGATCGGAACGGACGCTCGCGCCATTGTTCGGGCGCTCGTTGTTCAGCTGCATCGAGCTTTGCGCCGGTTGCTGGGGCGGCACGGACGCGACGTTCCCGCCGCCGCCGTACTGGGTCAGCGCGACCTGCTGGTTGGAATTATCCCAGTTGACCGTCGCACCCAGCGCCTGGGAAACGAAGCGCAATGGAACGTAGGTGCTCGCACCGATGATGAACGGCGCAACGTCGAGCATCTGCGGCTGCCCGTCGACGGTGGCCTGCGTCGAGCCGATGTTGAGGGAGATCGCATGGCGCCGATTGGTCGCGTTGATCTGGCCGTTCGAGTAGACGACGGTCGCTCCGAGTTGTTCGAACACGCCTCTGAGCGGCACGAACACGCGGCCCGCGCGCTCGATCGGCGGCGGATTCAGCGGCACGTAGTTGCCGTTGAGCGTCACGGATATCGCTAGGGCGGGTGCCGCGAACAACAGGACCGCCGAGACGAGTCCTGCAGTCGCAGCGGCCGCGACCAAACGAGGGCGATTGAAATGCATTGAGTCTCCTTTGAGGGCATGCGCGCCGCCCTCACTGACGAGGACGGCGCGCGCTGATGGTCGGTTGGCAGGCTACATCCTGCTGCGTTCGGTGGTGAACGTCCACGAGGCATTCACTTGTTGGCCGTTCATGTCTCGGCCGCGCACGCTCACGGTATGAACCGTCGCTTGCAGCGGTGAGGTTGGGAGATACTCGAAGCCGTTTCGCGTGCGGCTCACTGCCGCAGTAATATCGACGCCGTCAAGCCGAATGCGGAGGCTGTTGGGATCGACATTCTGGTTGAACTGCGCCGCGATCTGCGGCTCCATCGAGCGAACGACGGCGCCGTTGAGCGGCTGTTCATTCCTGAGGAGTTGCATGCCGCTCGTGGGCGGCAGCGGTGCGTTTCCTTCTGGTCCCCCGACGCCGTACGACGTCACTGAGGCGAGCTGGTTGGCGTCATCCCAGTTGACCTGGGCACCGAGCGCCTGCGAAACGAATCGCAGCGGCACGTACGTGCTCGCGCCGATGATGAATGGTGCGACGTCGAGCGTCTGCGGCTGACCGTCGACCGTGGCCTGCGTCGAGCCGATGTTGAGCGAGATCGTATGGCGCCGGTTGGTCGCGTTGATCTGGCCGTTCGAGTAGACGACGTTCGCGCCGAGTTGTTCGAACACGCCTCGCAGCGGGACGAAAACTCTACCGGCGCGCTCGATCGGCGTCGGGTTGAGGGCAACAATGTTGCCGTTGATCTGCACCGAGATTGCCAGCGCGGGTGCTGAGACGAACAACATCGTCGCGATCAGCGAGGCGCCGCCAAGCGCGGCGGTTATGGTACGGTGGACGAAATGCAAGGTGATCCTCCTGGGCTTATACGTGCAAACTCGCACGTGATACAATCATACCCAGGAAAAGGCTCGTCGCTTGCCGGCAGTTCTGACGAACAGCCGCACGGCGTCGTTACTACGCGAGCAAGTTGCTAGTGCGCCGGCGCCTGCACCGGAACGTCGCCTGGCTCGACCATGTGCTCTTCGAGCAACGCGCGTTTCGCGCCGCGACGGCGTTGCCAACGTTCGACACCGCCCATGATCCAGGTGTACATGACCGGAACGAGCGCGAGTGTCAGGATCAAGGAGCTTATCAGACCGCCGATGAGCACGGTGCCCATCGAGGCACGTTCTTCCGCCCCCTCCGTGAGGCCGAGCGACAGCGGCAGCATGCCGAAGACCATCGCACACGTCGTCATCAAGATCGGCCGGAACCGCACGTGCGCCGCCTCTTTCATGGCGGCAACGAGATCGAGTCCCTTCTTGCGTTGTTGATTGGCATAGTCGACGAGCAAGATGCCGTTCTTCGAGACCAAGCCGTAAAGCATCACGATCGCGATCATCGAGAAGAGGTTCAAGGTCTGATGCCTGATGGCGATGCCGACGAGCGCGCCGACGATCGCAACGGGGACGGAGAACATGATGATGAACGGCTCGACGAACGATCCATACAAAATCACCATGAGCATGTAGACCAGAATCGCCGACGTGACGAACGCGATGAGCATCGCAGTCATCGTCTGGTTGAGCAGATCTGTGTCGCCTTCGGCGATGTAGCGCACGCCGCTCGGCAAGAAACCGGGCGTGTTGAGCGCTTTTTGGATGACCGGTACCAGCTCGCCTTGGGTTACGTGCTGCATTGGATCGATGCCGGCCGTCACGCGAATGACTCGCTCGCGATTCAGGCGTTCGATCTTGGTCGGCGCGATCGTCTCCGCGAAATCCGCGACGGAAACGAGCGAAACCAACTGTCCGGACGAAGCGCGGATTTGGATCTGCTTGATCGTGGCGAGGCTATTGCGTTGCGCGTCGGGAAACTCGAGGCGGACGTCGGTGAGACCGGAGGGCAGACGTACCTTGGTAGCAACGACGCCGCCGATCGCAATGCGCGCCGCAAGCGCCGCTTGACCCGGCTGGATCCCGAGGAACGCGGAACGCAGCGGATCGATGTGAATGTTGAGCCGCGGGCCCTTGGCTTCGGCGGCGCTCTGCGCGTTCACGGCGCCCTTCTGTTGATCGATGAAAGCGACGAGCTTGTTGGCGCCGGCCTCCAACTCCGCATCGGGACCACTCAACGTAAAGGCGATCGGATCTCCGCCTTCACCCTGCACTTGATAGACCGCACCGGGAACCGTCCAGTTCAGTTTGCGCGCAGCTTCCAGAACCCGATTGGTCTCCTTGCGCCGTTTCTTGTCGAGAATCACCGTGAAGCGGGCGACGTGGCCGCCGATGACGCTTCCGAATCCGGACGGCTTCGCGCCGACCACGCTCGAGACGGAATCCACGGCGTCGATCTTGAGCAGCTCTTTCTCGAGGCGCGCCATCCCTAGGCCGGTGGTCGCCAGCGGCGTTCCGATGTGATAGGTGAGCGATCCGCGCAGGATACCCGGCTCGCCGTTGGGGATGAACTCGGTGCCGATCTTCGGCCACAAAAAGATCGAGCACATCGCGAGGCAAGTCGTTGCCACAAATGCAAACGACAGCCATCTGTCCGCGAGGAACTTGAACGGCCGCCCCAAGGCTTCAAGTAGCGCAGCCTTCTTGCCGCGGCGCTCGCGCCCGCGCGCGGCCCACACGAACAAGGCCGACAAACCCCAAGACAGACCAAATACGAAGAGTACGATACCGGCGATGACCGCATTGATGACCACCGCACCAGGCAGTAAAAGAGCACCGAGTGAGATCGGCGGGAACACCAATGTGAACGAATCTAGGACCAACACCGCGCAAGCAAACGGTACGAAGACGCGATGGTCGAGCGCCCACGGGAGCGCCTTGTTCGCATACCAAGCCGCGAGCGCGTCGAAGCCGCGCTGGAACCAGCGAGCCCACACCGGCACGGCCGGGCTGCGTCTCTTGACCGACCACCGGCCCGCGAGGAGCGGCGTCAGCGTAAATGAGACGAACAGCGAGAAGAGCGTTGCGACGACGATGACGACGCCGAATTCTTTCATGTACTTGCCGACGATCCCCGAGAGGAACGCGATCGGTAAGAAGACGACGACGTCGACCAGCGTGATCGTGATCGCCGCCTGGCCGATCTCGGTGCGGCCGCTGTAGGCCGCATCGAGCGGCTTTTCGCCCATGTCTCGATGCCGCGTGATGTTTTCGAGGACGACGATCGAATCGTCGACCAGGATGCCGATCGTGAGCCCAAGCCCCATCATCGAAATCAGGTCGATGGTGAAACCCATCAACTTCATGACGACGAAGGTCGCGAGCAGTGACGTCGGAATCGAGATCATGACGACCAGCGCGTTGCGCCAGGCGTGCAGGAACAGCAGCATCACGATCGCCGTGAGGAAGATGCCTTCGAGGAGACTCTGGAACACGCCGTCGATCGAAGCACGCGTGTAGTCGGCATTCGCCTCGACTTCGAAGAACGTCACGTCGGGGAATCGCGTCTTGAGATCGGCGAACTTTGCGCGAACCGCCTCGGTCGTCTTGAGTTCGTCGGCGTCGTTTTGACGGTTAATGTCGAGGCGAATCGACGTCAACCCATTGAAATGCGCCGGCCGGCGGATCTCGACGTGGCCGTCGTCGACCTGCGCCACGTCGCCGATCTTGAGAAACTGCGGCGATCCGGGTGCCGTAAGGGGTATGCTCAGGATGTCCTGCGGCTGCACGATGTCTGCGTGCAGGGAGACGGTCGTTTCCTGCGTCGGCGTGTCCATCCGGCCGCCGGGGAGGTTTGCATTGTTGATCCCGAGAGCCGTGTCGATGTCGGCAAGCGTCGTCTGCGTCCCGAGCAGTTTCGACTGGTCCGGGAAGACGTGGATTTCACGCTGCGCGTCGCCCGACGTGTCGACGCCGACGACGCCGCTGACGCTCTTGAGTTCCGGAACGACCCGGTCCGTCACGAGGTCGCTCAACGCCGCCAGCGACATCTTGCTGCTTCGAACGGTTTCGGTGATGATCGAGTCGCTCGTCGAGGCCTTCTCGACCGTCGGCGGATCGAGATCGCTCGGCATGTTGACGCGCGCGGTGTCGACGCGGCGCTGAACGTCGATCGTCTCATAATTGAGATCGGTGTCCAGTTTGAAACGCGCGACGACGATCGCCGTCCCCTCCTGGATGATCGCGCGCATCTGATCCATGTTTTCCGTGCCCTCGAGCTGGTCTTCGATCGGTTTGACGATCAATTTCTCCATCTCAGCGGGTGCGGCACCGGGGTAGCCGACGACCACGAAGGCGACCGGGAAGGCGACGTTCGGGAACAGGCTCACGCCGAGCGAGAAATACGACATGACACCGTACACGGCGAGGCCGATAAAGACCATCGCGGTGATAACCGGGCGCGTTATCGCGAAACGGGTCAGCCACACAGGGCAGCGTTCTCCTCAGCTTGGGCGGGACGGTACGGTCCTTGGTACGCCCAAGGTTTCGCGGGTGTTTCGCGTCTGCCCGGCTAGCGGCGGTCGCTTTTTACGTCAAATATATATAAAATGGCCTCGCCGCCGCCGGCCCTAAGGCCCGCCGGAGAACGCGGCGAGGGTCGCGGTCGCGATCACGCGACCTTCCTTAACCAGGCTCAAGGAGCGCGGCGCGGCTGAGGTGCGCACGAACAGCGTCGACGTCTGCAGCCCCGCTTGCAGCGGGCCGGCGTCGAAATCGCCGGCGCTCGAGCGCGCGACCACGTGGCAGCCTGCGATGTCGGCGTCCACGATGACGTAGTACCACGAGCGATCGCGCGCGTAGAGGACCTTCGCCGTCGGAGCGCCGGCGACGGCCGGCGTGAAGCTCGCGTGGAGAAAATGCGACGCCGCGACCGCTCTGAGCGCGTCTTCGTCGCGAGTCGAAACGTGGGATCCGATCGAACGGTCCAGTGCGACGCCGCCGCCGAGGCCGACAACCAGCGCGATCGATGCCGCGAGTGCAAATCGCATCGGCACGCTCGGCCGCGGCCTGAACGCGATCACCTTCGCGGGCGCGAGCGCCGCCGCCGAAGCGGCGATGCGGCGACCTAAGGCGGCCGGTGGTTCGACGCGCGGCAGCGTCGCATCGTCGAGCGCGGCGACCGCTGCCTCGGCGCGCCCGACCTCGCGAGTGCAACGTGCGCACCGCGCGAGATGCCGGTCGATGCCGAGCCGCTCTTCGGGCTCGAGCGCGCCGAGGGCGTAGAGTTCGGCGTATTCGCCGACGTGATCGCCGAAGGTCATCATACGCTTACCTCCTGGCGGGGCAACATCGTCTGCAAGCGGCGCAGCCCGAGCGAAATCCGGCTCTTGATCGTCCCGAGTGGGACGCCGAGGCGTGCGGAGATCTCGCGGTGGGAGAGCTGACGGGCGTACGCAAGCGCCAATGCCGAGCGCTGATCGGGCGGCAGCACGGCGAGCGCGCGCTTGAGGCGTTCGCTCTCCACCACGTCGCGGATCTCGAATTCGTAGGCCGTCGTCTCCGACGCGGCGACCTGCGTCTCGATCTTGCGATGACGCGTCGCGTCGCGGAGGCGCGTGACCGCTTCGTTACGGATGCAGACCATCAAGTACGCTCGCAAGGAGCCCCGCCCGCGCTGATATGAATCCGGCCGCTGCCAGAGGCGCAACAGGACGTCGTGAACGCAATCCTGCGCATCGTCGTCGTCGCCGAGCACGTGGCGCGCGACCGAGAAGAGCGCCGTTCCGTAGGCTTCATACACGGCTTCGAGACCCTCATTGCGCCGTGCGATGAAGTCCCCGACGAGCGCCTCGTCTTCGTGCTCACCCAAGCGCCCGATCGGTCACTTTCGTGCCGCCGCCAGTCGCGAGTTCGACGCTCCGATAACCGAGGAAGCTCAGGAGTTTGTCGTCGGGAACTTTGAGCGGGCCCGGTTTGGCCGCCGTCCCCGGCGCCGGCTGCGGATACGCCGTCGCCGCCGCCGTCGCGAAGCGGATGTTCCCCTCGGTGTGCTGGATAATTTGATGGATGTGGCCGTTCAGAACGGTCACCGCGTCGAAGCGACGCAGCAGCGCGAGCACCTTCGTTCCGTCTTCGGTCGTCCAGCCCCACTCCGGGTAGAGCGCGTAAAGCGGGACGTGTCCGAAGACGACGATCGGCGTCGACTTCTTTTGTGCCGCCAGATCCTTTTCCACAAAGTCGATCTGCTCTTGACCCAACTTGCCGTCGATCTCGAAGTTGAAGACGTTGACCAGCGATACGAAGTGGATGCCGCCCTGGTCGAACGAGAACCAGCCGCTCGGCGCGTCCGTGCGTGCGAAGTTAGCGAAGAAATTCTTCGACGAACCGATGACGTCGTGCTCGCCCGGCAGGACGACGAGCGGCGCGCGCAGGGTTCCGAGGAGTTGCTTCGCGTCGTCGAACTCCGTCGTTTTCGAAAGGTGCGTGACGTCGCCGGTGTGCACGACGAAGGCCGGCTGATTCGGCAGCGCGTTAATGTCCTCGATCGTTTTGCGGAGCGTCCCGGCGACGTCGGGATTCTCGGGGCGCGTGAAACCGATGTGGCTGTCGCTAATCTGCACGAACGAAAACGGACTTGCGGCCTCGGCAGGTTGTGCGCTCAGCAAGCCCGTCGCCGAAAGCGACCAGGCGATTCCCGCTCCGGTCCAGCCGACGTGTTCGATGAAATCCTTGCGTCTCATGAGGATGCTCCTTCTTTACTGCGCCGGGGCGGGCGTAACAACGACGACTGCTTTCATGTACGGATGCAGCTCGCAGAAATACTTATAGGTTCCGGGCTTGCTGTAGACGTGTTGCCACGTGTTGCTCGTGTCGAGTCCTTCCGAATCGTAGGACTGATCGGTTGCCGTCACGGTGTGCGGCTCGTCGTCGTCGTTGACGAAGGTGACGCGGTCGCCGACGTGGATCTTGGCCGGCGTCGGATTGAACTTGAAGTCCTTGATGTGAATCGTCAGCACCGCCGGCAAGAGCGCCGGCGGGGTTGCGGCGCGCGCGCCGGCGCCGTGGAGCGCGAAGGTGAGCGCGACGAGCGCGAGACTCGGGATGAGCTTGTTCACTGATGTCCTCTCGGTGGGTGGTCTTTCACTGGTACTACGCCGCAGAGCGTGCCGTTGGATGACTCATCCCACCGGGCAGGCTCGTGCGTAGTCGGAGCGGAGCCCGAAGCGGCTCCGAACTCCCAGTCACAAGAAGGAACAACCGATGAAACCAATCCTCACCCTCGTTGCCCTGGCGATCGCGCTCGGCGCACCGCTCGCGACACTTGCCGACGAACGCAACATGCCGTCGAACGCCCCGGCGACGACGGCGATCTCCAGCAACGCGGCTCCGGCCGTTACGAAGGACAGCGACACGATCAATCTCGTCGCCGTGAAGAGCGTGAAGCGCTCCCCGCTCTCGGACTTCGTGATGCCCAAGTACCTCACGATCCAGCAAGAGAACGACGCGCATCAGCGCGAGTACGAAGCCCTGTTCGGTCTCAACCACACGCCGTAACGGCGGAGCCGAACCGCGGAGCGCTGCGCCGGACGGGACGCCGTCCGGTTCAGCCTTTTAGTATGCTGCCGAGCACGAATGCGACGTTGGCCGGCCGCTCGGCGAGACGGCGCATGAAGTACGGGTACCAGGCGCGTCCGTAGGGCGCCGCGACGCGCACGGGATAACCTTCGGCGATCAATTGCCGTTGCAAGCGCGGACGCACACCGTACAGCATTTGAAACTCGAAGCGTTCACCGGCGCGCAAGCCCTGCGCTTTGGCGAAGCCGATCGCGTGCCGGATCGCATCCTCATCGTGCGTCGCGATCCCGCTGAAACCGCCGCCGCGCAGCGCGCGCTCAATCAGCTGCTTGTAGTGATGATCGACGTCGGCCTTGCGCGGATAGGCGACATCGGGCGATTCGAAATACGCGCCTTTGACTAATCGTAGGTTCGGCTGAAGCGGCAGCAGATCGTCGAGATCTCCGGGCGTGCGGTACAGATACGCCTGAAGCACGACCCCGACGTTGGTGTAGCCCGCGCTTCGTAATTCACGGTAGATGCGCAGCGCCGAATCGACGTACCAGGACTCTTCCATATCGATTCGCACGAAGATGCCCAGCGTCGCCGCGTAGTCCACGAGCTCGCGGATATTCTTCGCGGCCAATCCCTGGTCGATCGCGAGCCCGAGATGCGTCAATTTGAGCGCGACGTTCGCCGCCAACTTTTCGGCGGAGATTCGCGCGAGCAGCGCCCGGTACTCGGCGACGACCTCGCGCGTCTCGACCTCGCTCGCGACGCCTTCGCCGAGGATCGCCGACGCGAGCGTGAAGCCGTTCGCGTTCAACCGGCGAGCGACGGGAACGAACTGTTCGAGCGTCTCACCGGCAACGAAGCGTTTGGCCCCTAGGCGCAAACCGTAACGGCCCGCGAAGCGGTTGAGCGCCGCATTCCGCGACGCCCCCAGCAAGAGAGCACGTCCGATCGTAACGTTCACAGACCTTCACGATTTATAGAAACTCGCGCGATAGAATACCCTCCCCTGACAGCCTGCGCATAGACCGGATTGCCCCTCGCGGGCGCCCGAGCCAATCGACAAGCATCCCAGGCGGGGCGAAAAACGCAAAAAGCCTGAGGACTTCAGGCTTTTGAGTATATGCGCGAGACTGGACTCGAACCAGCAAGCCCTTGCGGGCGCTAGCACCTCAAGCTAGTGCGTCTACCAATTTCGCCACTCGCGCACAGAGGCTTCGGCCCGCTATTGCGACACGCCGGGCGGCGCGACCTCTGCTACTTCAGCTTCGGGTCGAGCGCGTCGCGCATCCCGTCGCCGAGGTAGTTGATCGCGAGCACGGTGAGCAGGATGCAGAGGCCCGGAAAGATCGCGACCCACGGCGCGTTCGTCATGTTCGACTCGGCGTTGGCGAGCATGTTGCCCCACGACGCGGTCGGCGGCTGAATCCCGAAGCCGAGGAACGAGAGGGTCGACTCCAAGATGATGACGCCGGCGATCTCGAGCGTCCCTTGGACGATGATCGGTGCGACGGCGTTGGGGAGCAGATGCCGGAAGATGATCCGTCCGTCGCGTCCACCGATCGCCCGCGCCGCTTCACAAAACTCTTTCTCGCGCAAGGAGAGGAACGACGCGCGAACGAGGCGCGCCACCGCGGGCCAGGACAGGGCGCCGATGATCACGACGATGACGCCGAAGCTGAGCGACGCACGCGTTGACGTCGCGGCGACGATCGCCGTGAGCACCAGCAACAGTGGCAAGAGCGGAATCGACAGAAACACGTCGGTGAGCCGCATCAGCGCGTAGTCGATCCAACCGCCGTAATATCCAGCGACCGCTCCGAGCACCGTCCCGATCGTCAGCTCCATGATCACGGCGAAGATCGCCACTTGCAGCGAAATCTGCGCTCCGAAGATCAGGCGCGACAACAGGTCGCGCCCGTTCTCGTCGGTGCCCAAGAGGTGGCCGGCGATCCCCGGCGCCAGCGGATAGCCTTGCCAGTGAACCTGGTCGATCGCGTTGGGATCCTGGAGGTGCAGCAGGGGCGCGAGGATGGCGACCAGGGACACGAAGCAGAGCACGAAAGCGCCCGCGATCGCGAGTTTGTGACGGCGGAAGCGTTTCCAAACGCCGTGGCGTTCGAGTCGGAAATCTTCTTCATCGGCGGCGAGGGAGAGCGCGCCGGGCGTGAGGGTCGTAGCCATCAGTCGTACTTGACGCGCGGATCGAGCCACGCGTACGCGACGTCCGCGAGGAGGTTGAAAAAGACCACCATGAACGACACCAGCATCAGGTAGCCCATGAGCAGCGAGAAGTCGAACTGCCCGAGCGCGTTGATGAAGAGCCGCCCCATCCCGGGCCAAGCAAAGATCGACTCGGTAACGATCGCACCGGCGACCAGGCCCGGCAGCGAGAGCGCGACGACGGTCACGACCGGGATCAGCGCGTTCTTCAATCCGTGGTGGACGATGATGCGCAAGCGATCGAGGCCTTTGGCGGCGGCGGTGCGCATATAATCGGTCTTGATTACCTCGAGCATCGAGCTGCGCGTGAAACGGCTCCAGGTAGCGAGGAACAGCAGGCTTAGGACGGTCGCCGGCAAGATCACGTGCACGATGCGATCGCCGAAGTCGAAGTTGTCGCTTGAGCTGATCCCCGCCGACGGAAGCGCGATGTGATAGCCGAACGCGGTGACGCCGTTCACCGCGAATGCGAGCTGCATCATCAGCGCAAACCAGAAGACCGGCATCGACTGGCCGAAGAATGCGAAGGTCGTGATGACGTAGTCGAGCAGCGTGTAGGGCTTGACCGCGGCGATGATGCCGAACGTCACGCCGACCGAAATCGAAATGACGAACGCCGTCCCCATCAGGAACAAGGTCGCCGGCATGCGTTCGAGGATTGCAGCCGTGACGTACTCAGAATTCGAGGTGGAGTACCCGAAATTACCCACGACCACTTGGGAAAGCCACCCCAAGTACTGCTTCCACACCGGCTGATCGAGCCCGAGGTTGTGGCTGAGGCGTTGGATGTCGGCCTGCGTGATGTGCGGGTTCTGCAAATACGGCGCCAGCGGCCCGCCGGGCGCATTGTGCAGGATGGTAAAGATGATGATCGAGATCAGGACCAGGAGCGGAATCGCTTCCAAACTCCTGCGCACCACGTAGTTGAACAGGTACGTGCCCTCCGGCCAGGTTCGCGAGCAGCCGCTTAAGGGGCGGCGCGGGTGTTTCCTGGTTTGAGCCCGAGCAACGAGCGCGCCTCGGCCGGGGTTGCGATGGGTCGCCCGAGCTCGCTCGCGACCCGCGCGACGCGAGCGACCAGCTCTTCGTTGCTGGCGAAGCGGCCCTTCGCATAATAGATGTTATCCTCGAGCCCGACTCGCACGTGACCCTCCATCGCCAGCGCCGCAAGCGCCATCGGGAGTTGTTCGCGCCCGATCCCCGCGACCGACCACGTGCAGCCATTCGGGAGGGCGTCGACGAGGTGCGCGAGGTTGCGCACGCTCGCATCGAGCCCGCCCGGAACGCCCAAAACGAAGTCGACGTGAGCGGGAAACTTCAGAAGACCTTCGCGTTCGAGCCGCTTCGCGTTGACGAGGTGACCGGCATCGAAGATCTCGAGCTCGGGGACGACGCCGTATCTTTGCATCTCGTGTAAGAGGCGGCGCATGATCGGAAACGAGTTTTCGAAGACGTCGTCGCCGAAATTCACGGTGCCGCACGTCAACGTCGCCATCTCGGGACGCAAGCGCAGCGGCGCGGCGCGCTCTTCGACGCTCATCCCGATCGCGCCGCCCGTGGTGAACTGCACGATCAGATCGCTCCGTGCGCGAATCGCTTCGAGTGCCTGCGCGAAACGCTCGACGTCGCTCGTATTCGCGCCGTCGTCTTTGCGGCAGTGAACGTGGATGATCGAAGCGCCCGCAGCCTGACAGCGGGCCGCCGTCTCACCGAGTTGTTGCGGGGTTAGCGGAAGGTGCGGAGTCTGTTCGGGGCTCACTTCCGCGCCGACGGCGGCGACCGTGACGATCAACGGCTGCATGGCGAAGGGCGTTCTCGTTGGGACCAGAAACCGCCTCGACACTCACGGCGCTTCTGCGCCCGCGTAGACGTCGTACGTAGGCAGACCGGTCGCCTCCGCAACCGCGCGCAAGAACTGGGCGGGTTCGTAACGTCCTTCCGGTCCGCTCGGGGCCACGGTGCAAGCCACCGGACGCAGCGCGCGCTCGCAGCGCAAGTCGAGCTGCGCAGCGACCGTAACAAACCTCTTCCCACCGAACGCGACGCGCGTCGGATCCTCGACGATGACCTGACGGTGCTCGCCTTCGCGAATCAGTTGCGCCGCGTAACTTGCCGTCAACGCGCCATCGATGCGCAGCGCTGGACGGGCGCGATCGGGCTCGGGGAGACGTAGCCGCGCCACGAGAGCGCTAACGTCTTCGATCGCGCGAGCCTGCGTCGGCGCCGTCGCCCCGACCGCGATCACGATGGCGTCGTCTCGCTTGCGCAGCGCCGCGAGCCGATCGATGGCTCCGTCGACGACGACGAAGTCGCAGCGCTGCGCGAGGCGCGTCGCGATGCGGTCGAGAGCGCTTGCGCTCGCCGGGCCCGCGACCTCATAGTAGCCCTGCGCCCGAACGATCGCCAGCACGATCGGACCGAGCGCTCCGCGCTCGGTGGTTGCCTCGATCACCTCGAGGGCCGCACCGCGCGGAACGAGCGCGGCGGCAGTCGCCAGCAGCGTCCCGGGATAGAGGAAAAATCGCGGTTTCGGCAGGCCGTTGAGGATGTCGAAACGTTCGCCGTCGCGACCCGCGGAGCAGAGCGCGAACGAAGTCGCTTCCTGATGCAACGCCGCGCAAATCGCGGCGACGTCGACCGACTTGCCGGCGTTCTTACTCGTTCCGACGACCGCGATCGAGCGCGCGCCCACGGCGCGTGCCCGCGCGATCAGTTGCGCCCCGACGTCCATCGCGCCGGTCATCCGACGTGGAAGTACTTGAGCGCGCCGAATAAGAGGCCGGTCAAAATCAAAGCGACCCCGCCCAAGATTCCGGCGCGCTCTTCGGCACGCCGGCCGAGAGCGTGGCCCATTGTCAGACCGAGTGCCGTCGCGGCGATCGAGAAGCACGCGATCGTGACGAGCGTCACGACCAGCGGGACGCCGATGTAGACGATCGAGAAGCCGACACCGAGCGAGTCGAGGCTGATCGATAGCGACGCGACGAACAAGCCGTAACCGCGCGAGAGATCGAAACGCTGTTCCACCTCGCGCACCGTCTCGACGATCATGTAGATTCCGATGGCGACGAGCGCGGCAAATCCAAGATACCCGGCGACGTCGCCGATCACTTTACCGATCAGCGCGCCGAGCCCGGCGCCGATCAGATTCATCGTCACCTCGGCGGTCGCGAACGCGAGGCCGATGCGAATCCTGCCCGCGGCCTGGCCGCGAATTCCGACCCCGACGCAGACGGCGAACACGTCGAGCGCCAGAGAGCCGGCGATCAGGACGACGCGTAGGGCGGCCAAGAGCATCGCAGCCACTACTGCACGAGTCGAGGCGCTCCCCGCGAAGCGCGGGCCGGATTAGACGCTGATGGTCGCGATCGGACGCCCGAGCAGGAAGCCGATCGTGTGTCGCAGTTGCGCCAACGTGAACGGCTTGTTCAAGAACGCGTCGGCGCCGGCTTCACGCGCTCGCACGTCAATCGACGCGCGATCGTGGCCGCTGATCATGAGGATCGGCGTTTTCTGCGTGCGCGGCTCGGTGGCGCGAACGCGCTTCACGAACTCGAGGCCGCTGATTCCCGGCAGCATGAAATCAGAGATGATCGCATCGAACGGCGGCTCTTCCACGAGCAACGCCAACGCGCTCTCGGCATCGTGCACGGTCGTAACGTGCGCGACGGGACGAAGAACGAGCGCGAGCAGCGAACAGACCGCGGCGTCGTCGTCCGCGATCAAGACCCGCTGGCGCGCCGGTATGCCGGGTGCGAGAGATTCCACGGTGAAGGCTTCGGCGTTTCCGTCCTGCCCGGCCTCGGCAAGCGGGCACGTTGTCCGTAAAGTTTTTGTAGGGATGGGTGCGTCCGGCCTCGCAGAGCGCCGCATGACGCCGATGCGCGCCGCGCTGCTGCTCCTGCTCGTCCTCTTTTTGGCCCCACTGGTAAATCTGGTGCTGGCCGTGCCGCCCGCCGAAATAGCAGCTGCTATCAGCGCGCCGGCGACGCTCGCGGCGATTCGCGTCTCGCTGTTCGCGTCGCTGGCCGCGGTCGCGCTCGCGAGCGCGCTCGGCGTTCCGGCGGCTTACGCGCTTTCGCGCGCGACGCAAACGTGGCGCACCATCTTGTTATTCTTGTTCGCGCTTCCGCTCGCGCTGCCGCCGGTCGCTTCGGGAATCTTGTTGCTCGGCGTCTTCGGCGCGCGCCGCCCGTTCGGAGCATGGCTCGGCGCGCACGGCATCGGCATCGTCGACACGTTCGCCGGCGTCGCCATCAGCGAGTTTTTCGTCGCCGGTTCGCTCGTCGCGATCGCTTCGACCGCCGCTTTCAGCGAAATCGACCCGACCTACGAAGAAGCCGCGCGCACGCTCGGCGCTTCCCCGGCACGCGTCTTTCTGCGCGTCGCGCTACCGCTCGCCGCACCGGGCATCGTCGCAGGGATGCTGCTGGCCTGGCTGCGCGCACTCGGCGAATACGGCGCAACGTCGGTGGTGGCGTATCATCCCGCGTCGCTGCCGATTGAATTGTACGTCGCGCTTTCGGCCGACGGCGTGACGCGCGCGCTCGCGCTGGCGGAAGCGTTCTTCGTGCTCACCGCGCTCGCGATCGGTTCGATCTGGCTCCTGCGAAGGCGCCTAACGTAGCGTGCTGACGTCGTTGCAAGCGCGCTTCTTCTTTCTCGCCAAGCGATTCGTCGCCGGCGAGACGATCGATTCCGCCCTCGACGCCGTCCGTGCGCTCAACGCACAGGGTATGACGGCGACCCTGGATTTCTTGGGCGAAGACATCGCCGATTGGACCGAAGCGCAACGAACGCGCGACGTTTACCTCGAGATGCTGGCGGCGATCGAACGCTCGGGCGTGCAAAGTAACGTGTCGGTGAAATTGACGGCGCTGGGTCTGTTGGTCGATTTCGATCGGTGCTCGCAACACCTCACCGAAATCGTCGAACGCGCCGCACGCTTGCCCGATCCGTTCGTCCGGATCGACATGGAGGGCTCGGCCGTCACCCAAGCGACGCTGGACGTCTTCGAGCACGTCTTCACGCAGCATCCCAACGTCGGGCCGGTGCTGCAAGCCTATCTACGCCGTTCGCCACGCGACGTCGAACGCGCGATCGGACTCGGCGCGCGCGTCCGGCTCTGCAAGGGCGCGTACCGCGAGGCCGCCGAGATTGCGTATCAAGAGATGGCGACGATCCGACGCGAGTATCTGCGGATGGCGGAAGCATTGCTGTCCCGTGGCGTTTACCCGGCGATTGCGACGCACGACGAGCGCCTGATCGCCGCGGTCAAGACGCACGCCGGGGAGAACCGCATCGCTGCCGAGAGTTTCGAGTTTCAGATGCTCTACGGCGTCCGTCCCGCACTGCAGCGGAGCCTGGTAGCCGACGGTTACCGCGTACGGATCTACGTTCCGTTCGGAACGCATTGGGCCGGCTATTTCTATCGTCGCATCATCGAACGTCGCGAGAACGCGCTCTTCGTCTTACGCTCACTGATCTCGCGTTAAGCGCTCGACGCTGATCATGCGATCGCTTTCGATCAGGCGTGCGATCGTATTCATCCCGCTTTCGACCTCGCCGAAAACGGTGAAGTCGCGGTCGAGATGGAGTTGCGGCGACACCGTGAGGTAGAACTGCGTCCCCGCGGAATCCCGCACGGCGCGGCCGTCCTTGTAATTGAGGCCCATCGAGATGACGCCCGTGCGTTGCTCGATCGGATTCTCTTCGGCAGGGATCGAGTAGCCGGCGTCACCCTCGCCGTTGTCGTGCGGATCGCCGGTCTGCACGACGAAATCGGGGACGATGCGGAACCAGCGGTTGCCGTTATAGTATCCGCTGTCGGCGAGTTTGAGAAAATTCGCGACGCTGATCGGCGCCCATTCCGGATAGAGGCGAACGACGATGTCGCCTTTGGTCGTTCGGATGCGGACGCGCGGGTGCTTACCGGGCAGTGGCCCGTTCATCTGCGCGGCGCCCGTCGGAACGAACGGCACCGAATCCAACACGTCGCCGAGTCCCGGCGCTTGGGGCTTCGGCGGCGGACCCGGCCTTTGCGGAAAGGCCGTCTCGCGATTGGGCCGATCGGGCGGCGGCAGATGCAGATCGGGCGGAAGCGAGGTGAGGTGATCGGTCGGCGGCTGCTTGGCAAGCGCGCGTAACGCTTCGCGCGCCTGGAGTTGCACGCGCCACGATGGATCGTTCGTCAGCGGCGTGAGCAGGAGCGTCGCGTCGGCGTCGGTGCGTCTCCCCCAGGCCCGCACCGCTTCGATACGCACCAACTCGCTCGGATCGCCGAGCGCGCGCGCAAGCGGTTCGCGCTCGACGCGCGTCGCGTATCCGCGGAAAATCGTCCACATCACGTGCCAGCGGACCGTCGTATTGCGTTCGCTCTCGAACGCGGTCACGAGGGCCGTCGCGATCGCGTCCGCTTCGCTCGACGTGCGAAACGCGTCGAGCGCCGCCGCGGCATGTCCTCGCACGGCCGGATCCTTGTCACCGCGCATCAGCGCGATTAGCGTCTCGGCGGCTCCGCCCGGTGCGGTCGTCTGCGCCGCAGCAATTCTTCCGATCGCATCGGCGGCCGCATAACGAACCGCGGAATTCGCGTCGTCCAGGGCCAGACGGCGCTCGCCGGCTAGCGCGTCGGGATCTTCTAGCAGGCCGAGCGCGTAGGCGATCATCGCGCGCACCGACGGGTCGCTCGCTTTCACGAGGTGCGAGCGCAGTGTAGCCCGGGCCGCGGGGCGCTTCGAACGTCCCAGCGCCAGGGCGGCGCGCGCCGCCGTCGCCGGTTGGCCGTCGAGCAAGACCACGAGCGCAGGGTCGGCCGCCCGGCGACCTTCTGCCGTCAGGATCGCTCGCTCGGTTGGTGGCGGCGCCGCCAGGGCTAGCGCCCCGCCCAAAAGGGGTACAAGGATGGCGAGGACAGGCATCAACTTCACGAAGTCTGGACCAACTTTCCGGGGCGCGACTACGTTGATAATCGCAGGCTCCCGTCCCCGACCCTCTACGTCAGGGCGAGCGGGCCGAACTCCCCTCAGGAAAAGATAATGGAAGGTACACCCTCGATGGCGACTCCCAAGCGCAAACCCGGCGGCGGCATGACCGTCCGTGAAGCCGGACAAAAAGGCGGTGAAACCGTCAAGCGCAAGTACGGCCCGGAATTCTACGAACAGATCGGCCGCAAGGGCGGCGAGGCGACGAAGTTAGCTCACGGCCACGAATTCTACGAACAGATCGGAAAGAAGGGCGGCAAGAAGGGCGGCGAAGCCACGCGCGATCGCTACGGACCGTCGTTCTATGAAGAGATCGGCCAAAAGGGCGGTCAGAAGGTCAAGCAATTAATCGAGGAAGGCAAGAGGGCCGCAGCTGCGGCCGCGGCACGCGAGAAAAAAGCCTCGTAGTGTACCTTCGCGCGCGCGGCGCGCTGGCCGCGTTGGCTTTCGCGGCGTCAATCTGCGGATCGGCGCCGCCGGCTCACGCCCTCCCCGCACCGGAACCGCCGCGCGGAAGACCGACGTTCGCACCGACGGCCGTGCCGACGAATGCGCTCGTGTTGCCGGTAGGCTCCCCGATCGATTTCGTCCTCGACGACGTGATGAGTTCGAGCAAATCGAAGGCGGGACAAACGATTCACATGCACCTGCGCAATCCGCTGGTCCTCAACGGCGTCACGCTCGCCAAGGCCGACACGCCCGCGACCCTGCGGATTCTCGGAGCGCACCGTGCGACCGCGGGCGACAACGACGGCTCCCTCCAGATCGCGATCCAGCCGCTCGAGCTAGGGAGCTACGGAGCCCTGCCGATTCGGGCGAATCACGAGTATCTCACGATCGAACACACGGGCGGTCAACTCGCGACGCGCGCGACGAGCGACACGATCACCGACATCTTCCTTCCGGGCGCCGTCTTGTACAACGCGCTGCGGAAAGGACGCGACTTCGTGCTGCCGGCCGGCGCCATATTGCGGGCACAAACTGCGGCGATGGTCGACGCGTCCGATCCCAAAGCGGTCTCCATCGTGATCCCGCATCCGATGGTGCTCAACCAGGATACTCCTCACGCGGACTTCACGCCGGCCCCGATCTATACGCCGCAGCCACCGCCGCCGAAGAAGACTCCGGTTCCGAAGAAGACCGCGCCGCCGCCACCGGCTCCGACCGAGGCGCCCCCCGCGCCCAGCGCGACAGGGACCGGCTAAGGACGAGGCGCAGACGGCTCGCATGAAGTGTATTCTTGCGAGCCTCGTAGTCTTTTTCGGAGCCTTCAGCGTCGCGGGCGCGGCCGACACAAAAATGTCCGGCATACCGACCGCGAGCGAGGTGCCGTTCGTCGCCAAGATTAGCGCCGATTTGCAGTCGCGCTTCCCGACACTGGATTCCGCGCGGCGTGCCGGCTACGTTCGTTTTACCAACGAAGATGACACCGGCTCGATCTCGTACGCGAACAACCATTGGACCAGCGTCGATGAGGCGCACCCGAGCCAGCTCTGGTACGACGTGAACGGCCGCCTGCTCGGAGCCGATTTCTCGGTGTTGCAAGCCGACTCGGCGGAGGCGCCGCAAAAGTGGGGCGTCGATCCGCGCCGCTGGATCAAGATCGGCGCGCACGATCACTACGGCCTGGTAGGTCCGAACGGAACGACGATCTACAGCGGCATGGGAATGCGCCGGCTGCCGGCCGGAGCGACGCTGGAACATCCGACGCCCGACTTGCTCGTCGCGGCCGGCGTCGCCAAGAGCGTCGCCGACGTGCGCTTCGTCTTCCTCTTCCCCGCGATCTGGGATCTTCAGGTTTGGGTGCTGCCCAACTCAAACGGCGCCTTCGCCGAAATGAACCCCGACGTGAAACCGGTTAAGGGCGGCGGATCGAGCTAGACGCGCGGCCCTTCGGCGACGTGACATTGCCTAGCAGTTGCTAGCGACGACCTCCGCCTTGGTGGTGGCGCTACTCTCGGCGTCGCCGATGCGATCGCGTTGCGTCTGCATCCGCAGATAGCTGCGGATGTCACGCCGTTCGGCGGGATCCGTATCGATGAAATTGATGTCGCTCGGCGCGCCGACCGCGGGCGGCCCCGGTGTGGTCAGCGTCGGCGTGGAGGCGGCCAGCATCTGCGTGAACGAGCTCGGACCCTCGCCCTTCGAGGCGGCCATCTCCATCATCACGTGGATCACGGAAAGCGTGTCCAGCTCGATCTGGTGCTGCCGGTCGTAACTCTTCTGCAGTTGCGCCGCGACCTCGTGAGCTTGCTTCGCTTCTTCCGGATCTTTGGTCAGTTCGGCGGCTCGGCGCACCTGGTTGATCTGCTCCTGGAGTTGCGGTAGCTGCTGTTGCAGAGCTTTCACGTAGGCCATCAATTTGACGCGATCGTCGGAGAGCACCAAGTCGCCGCCGACCTGCCGGAAGTGTCTCTCGAGGTTGCCTAGCGTGAAGTCGACGTACGAGATGTCCGCGTCGTTGGCGAGCATGATCCGCGCCGAGTTGTTGAAGCGCGTGATGAACGCCTTGCAGAAACTGGTGATCGCTCGGACGCGGCCGATCTCGCGTAGCGGTTCCTTCGGCGTCGCCGTCGGGAGCGGCGCCACACTCGTTTGAAGCGCTGTAGGGCTCGGAGCCGGTCCGGGCGGTTCGATCACGCCGAGCATCAATGCGCCGGCGACCGCCAACTCCCGTAGCATCGCTACTCCGAAGACCAGTAATCCTTGAGGGCCTTCCCTCGCGAGGGATGCCGCAGCTTGCGCAACGCTTTCGCTTCGATCTGCCGGATGCGTTCGCGCGTTACGCCGAACTCCTGGCCGACTTCCTCGAGCGTGCGCTGATGACCGTCCTCGAGTCCGAAGCGCAAGACCAGGACCTTCCGTTCGCGCTCGGTCAGGTTCTTGAGAACGTCGGCCATCTTCTCTTTGAGAAGCATGACCGAAGCCGCTTCAGCCGGCGCGACGGCTTCCTGATCCTCGATGAAGTCGCCGAGATGGGAGTCTTCTTCTTCGCCGATCGGCGTCTCGAGGGAGATCGGCTCCTGCGAGATCTTGATGACCTCGCGAACTTTTTCCGGCGTGAGCCCCATCTCGCCCGCGATTTCCTCGACCGTCGGATCGCGACCGAGCTCTTGCAGCAATTGGCGCGAGACTTTGATCAGCCGGTTGATCGTTTCAACCATGTGGACCGGGATGCGGATCGTCCGCGCCTGATCGGCCAGCGCGCGTGTGATTGCCTGACGAATCCACCACGTGGCGTAGGTCGAGAACTTGTAGCCCTTGCGATAGTCGAATTTCTCGACGGCCCTGATCAAGCCGAGGTTGCCTTCTTGGATGAGATCCAAGAACAGCATGCCGCGGCCGACATACTTCTTCGCAATCGATACCACGAGCCGAAGATTCGCTTCCGTCAGCTTGCGCTTGGCCTCGAAGCCGCCTTCGATCGTCTCGTTGCTCGCGCTGCCGTTCTTCTGCGCCTCGAGTTCGCCGGCTTCAATCGCCATCGCCAACGTTTTCTCTTCGTGCATCGAGAGCAGGGGCACGCGTCCGATCTCCTTGAGATACATTCGGACCGGATCGTCGAGCGAAAGGCCGGCAGGCAACGCGCCGGCGTCGTCGCCATCGGACGCGGGCTTCTCTTCCTTCTGCTCGTCGACGACCTCGATGCCGCGACCAGCCAAATCTTCGAAGAGCTCGTCGATGCGCTCGGGATTGACGTCCTCGACATTTTCGAAGACGGCGTTGATTTCTTCATACGTCAGCGACTTGAGCCGCTGTCCGCGGTCGATCAGCTTCTTGATCGCTTCTTCGAGCGTCGTCGGAGCGGGCGCCTCTGCCGCAGCCGACTGCGCGTTATTGGTCTTCTTGCGTGCCATATTCTTGGATCTCACCTCCTTTCGGTTTGAATGGCGGCACACGTTGCGTGCCGCTTGGCGCTACGTGACGCTTCGCGAACGCTCGCGACGATGCCGCTCGCACTCGCTTGCGTCACTGCACGCCCCCACACCACTTCGCGGCGTGGGCCCCCATCACTTTGTGGCTCACTTTGTTCCGAGTCGCTTGCCGGCGGAGCGGTCGAGTCGCTGGACCAGGCTCTGGTACTCATCCCAG
This sequence comes from Candidatus Zemynaea palustris, assembly GCA_003134695.1. Lineage (GTDB taxonomy): Bacteria > Vulcanimicrobiota > Vulcanimicrobiia > Vulcanimicrobiales > Vulcanimicrobiaceae > Zemelea > Zemelea palustris. The sequence goes on from PLCB01000006.1 coordinate 123,530, forward strand.
TCTTCCGGCGGAAGAGGCCGGCCCGCTTCCAGCAACCGGTCGATCCGCTCCGAAAGTTCCTGTTTGCGGCGGTAAAGCTCGGTTTCTTCGAGTCGCTCCACGAGCGCATCGAGGTGAGCTCGCCGCGCCGCCGTATCGGGGAAACGTACCTCCGCCGAACGCTGGAGGTTTTGTAGCGCGACGGCGGTTTCGGCCGATTCGCGATCGTCGCCGAACGCGGCCAGCGCGTCGGTGGCAGTCGTCAGATGGTCGGCGGCGTCGAGCAGCCGGCGATAGATGCCGGCATAACGCTCGTCGCGGAATGTCGCCGGCGGGATTCGCGCTGCGTACTCGGCGACCAGCGCGGGTTCGTCGAGCAGCGTGCAGAGGATGTCGCGTTCGACGCGCGGGGGTTCGGCGGCGGGGACGACGTGGCGCACGAAATTCGGTCCGCCCTGACGCGGTCCGAAGTTCGCCGCATTATCGACGAAGCGGCTCTTGCGCAAGTCGTCGGCCGCCAGACCGAGGCGACCGGCGGCGTAAACGCGCCAACGATCCCATTCTTCGCGCGGAAGCGCGCGAACGAGCGACTCGGCGGTGCGCGCCGCATGCGCCGCCGGAAGGCGCTTAGCCACGATCGCCTCGATCTCGCGGTCGAGTTTGAACTGAATCCAGGGGAGCGCCGCATCGAGCCGAGCCTGGAACTCGGCCGCGCCGTACGTACGAATGAAGGTGTCTGGGTCCTCGTCGGGGGGCAGCTGCACGATGAAAGCCGCGCAGCCCGCAGCAGTCAACACGTCGATCGACTTGGCGGTTGCAGCCGTGCCGGCCGAGTCGGCGTCGAAGCAGACGAAAACGCGCTCGGCGTACTTCCGCAACTCGCTCGCCTGCTCGGCGGTGAACGACGTGCCGAGCGAGGCGACCGCATGGTGAAACCCCGCTTGGTGCAACGCGATGCAATCGAGGTAGCCCTCGACCACGACGAACGCGTCTTTCTCTGCGGCGGCGCGCCGGGCGCGCTCGAGCGCGAACAGCGCCCGCCCTTTGGTGTAGACCGGCGTCGTCGTGGTGTTGAGATACTTCGGTTCCGAATCGTCGAGCGCGCGTCCGCCGAACGCCACGACTTCGCCGGTCGTCGCATAGGTCGGAATCATGAGCCGGCCGCGATAGAAATCGTAGTGGCCGCGCTGCCCCGTCTTGACGAGGCCGGCCTTTTCGGCGATCCGCAGGTCGATGCCGGTGGAGTTCAAACGTCCGACCAGCGCGTCCCAGCGAGCCGGCGCGTAGCCGAGGCGGAACGAGTCGACGGTCGTCTCGCTCAAGCCGCGTCCCGCGCAATACTTGCGCGCGATCTCACCCTCGGGCCCGAGTTTCAGGGTCTCGTGAAAGAACGCGGCGGCCGCTTCGTTGGCGGCATAGATCAACTCGCGATCCGAGCGCGCCCGAGCCGCCGCCGGCGTTTCCTCTTCGACTTCGACGCCCGCCCGCTTGGCGAGCATCCGCGCGGCCTCGGGGAACGAGACGCCTTCGAGAAGTTGCACGAATTTGAAGACGTCGCCGCCGACGCCGCAGCCGAAACACTTGAAGAAGCCTTTGTCGGGATGCACGTGCAGCGACGGCGTCTTCTCGCCGTGAAACGGGCAGAGCCCGACCAGATCCTTGCCGCGCTTTTGCAACGCAACGTAATTGCCGATGAAGCTGCCGATGTCGGTCCGCGCGAGTATTTCGCGGATCGCGTTCTGATCGATGCGCACGTTTCTCCAGGGAGAGGTTGGGCGGGCCGCTGGGCACCTCCCGCGGAAGGCTCCAAATCCTATGACGCGCGAAACGGTTGCAGGCGGACCCAAGCGTGTGGCCTTGGTGGGCGCGGAGTCGACCGGGAAGACGTCGCTCGCGCAGCGCTTGGCCGAGCACTACCACACCGCGTGGGTCGGCGAATACGGCCGCGAGTATTCCGAGACCGTCGGGCACCACGTTGGTAAAGGCTACGTCTGGCAGGGGAAGGAATTCGCCGAGATCGCGCGCGTGCAGCACGAGCGTGAAGAGGAAGCGGCGCGCCGCGCGAAGCGCGTCCTGATCTGCGATACCGACGTGCTCGCGACCGAGATCTGGGAAGAGCGTTATCTCGGAACCAGAACACGCTTCCCATACCGGCGCGCCGATTTCTACTTGGTGGCCGATCCGGCCGGTTTTCCGTTCGTGCCCGACGCGATCCGCGACAGCGAGCACTTACGCGCTTGGATGACTCAGCGCTTCACCGAAGCGTTGACCGAAGAACGATTGCCGTTTGAAATGCTGAGGGGGTCGCCGGACGAACGCTTCGAACAGGCGCGAGCCGCGATCGACAGGTTGCTGGCCGGATGAGCATCTCGGCGAAGCGGATCTTCGATCCCGTCCATCACTTCATCGAACTCGACGCGAGCGAGGTCGCACTGCTCGACACGAGGCCGATGCAGCGCTTGCGCCGCTTGCGCCAATTGGGACTTGCCTACTTGGTGTTTCCAGCGGCGGAGCATTCGCGCTTCAGCCACGCTTTGGGCGCGCTCGCGATGGGCGAGCGCGTCTTCGCAGCCCTGCGCGGCCATGACGGGGGCCCGTTCGCCGACGAGCGCGACTACCACGCGCAACGCCGGCTACTGCGCGTCAGTTTGCTCTTGCACGACATCGGACACGGGCCGTTCAGTCACGCTTGCGAAGCCGTCCTCGGAGTTCGGCACGAGGCGCGGACGCGCGCGATCCTCGCGCTCGGCGAGATGCGGGCGGCACTCGAAGCGCTCGAGGTCGATCCACGCGAGGTGCTCTCGCTCGTCACCGGGGATCCGCCGCCGCAGAACGCCGTGCTCAAAGAGTTGGTCAGCGGCCCAAACCTCGACGCAGACCGGATGGACTACCTCCAGCGCGACGCGTACTTCACCGGCGTCGCCGGCGGCCGGTACGACGTCGACCAACTCGTCGGCTCGCTGCGCGTTTTCGACGTTCGCGGCCAACCCGTGCTCGGCGTCGACGGACGCGGCATCGTCGCGCTCGAGTCGTTCGTCCTCGCACGCTATATGATGTTCGCGACGGTCTACTTCCACCATACGACGCGCATGTTCGAGCGCGTGCTCCAGGAAGCGTTGCGCGAGATCTGGCCCGATCCGCGCTCGCTCGATCCGATCGAGACGTTTCTCGAGTGGGACGACGCCCGGGTGTTCGAGGCGCTGCGGCGCGCGCGGGGTGAAGCCGCCTCGGCGCTGCGTGAGCGCCGTAAACTCTACGGTCTTGCCGTCGAGTTCAACGCCGAACGGGACCTGTCGGCCTACGACGCCTGTTTGCTCGCGCTGCGCAAACGGTTCGGCGACGCGATCTGGGCCGACGAGCAGCACCAGCTCATGCACCGGCTCCCGCTCTTGCACGAGGGCGACGCCGCGACCGTCCCGGTGCAGACACACGCCGGCGTCGTCGACGCGACGCGCGCTTCGGACGTCATCGCGAAACTCTCGGGTCCCGCCTACTGGCGCAAAATCTTCGTCCGGCGCAACGCCGCCGACTTAGATGAAGCCCGCCGCCTGTGCCGCGCGATCGTCGAGGGCAGCGCCCGGCGTCAATAGATCGAAGCGAAGCCGCGCTGCGACGCATGGATTTCTTCCAGCAGCGTCATCCAGCGAACGTTGTAGTATTGCGGATTGGCCAGTTCTTCGGGGGGCGGCAGTTTACCGATCATGTTTTCGATCGACTCGAGCACCGTGACCGAGGGCGTGAAGCCGAGCGCCTGGGAGAGTTTCGCATTGCTCATCCGATAGTTGCGAACGAGTTTCGGCAACGGCATCTCGACCAGATCGATCTGCGCGTCCTTTAGCGCGAACGAACCCGCGACGAGCATGGCGAGTTGGCGAATCTGATAATTCTCTTCGAGAACGTTGAAGATCTGGCCGCGGATGCGATCGAGCGGCGCTTCGAGCGCCATCATGTGGACGCGGGCGCAGTCGTTCACGTCGACGAGCGGTCGCCACATCCAACCGCCGCCATGCAGATAGAGGCGCTCGTGGATGACCGCGTCTTTGATAAAGGTGTTGACGACGAGATCGAAACGCATCCGCGGGCTCCAGCCGTAGACCGTGCCTTGCCGAAAAATCACGGGCGCGAACGTTTCGTCCGCCGCCGCAAGAATCGCTTTCTCGGCATACACCTTCGAGAGCGAATACGCGCCCCGCGGTGCGAGCGCGGTCGTTTCGTCGCACATGCTCGGCGTACGCTCCATTTCGCTCGCCGACAGTTCGGTGTCGTAGACGGAGGCACTCGAGGCAAACGTGAAACGCTTGACGCCGCGGCGCTTGCAAAGTTCGACGAGCCGTTCGGTCGCGACCGCGTTCATCTGCCAATTCGCCTCGGTATTGTATTCGGCGGTCGGGTCATTGGAGAGGCCGCCCAGATGCATCACCGCGTCGATACCGTCGAGCCATTCTTCGCGCGCTTCGCGCAGATCGGCGGCGATCGTCTCGACCTGCAAATGCGCCAGCGCCTTGCGGCCCCAAAAGAAACGATCGAGCACGACCGGGTGATGGCCAGCTCGCACCAGATGTTCGGTCAACACGGCGCCGATGTAACCGGCACCGCCCGTCACCAAGACGCGCACGCCGCCGTGTTAGCCGCGGCGTTGCGCGGCGCCTATCGCGGCTATCATCGGCCGGGGCAGGCCGAATCCGGTCGAGACGCCGAAGGCGCTCGCCATGCCGATCAACGTGTTCGATACCGATTTCACCGAAGCAAAGATCTTCGTTCCGGAGGTCTTCGAAGACGAGCGAGGTTTTTTCAAAGAGACGTACTCAACGGTGAAATACCACGCGCTCGGTCTGGCCGATGAGTTCGTCCAAGACAGCGTCTCGTTCTCCAAGAAGAATGTGATTCGCGGTTTGCATTACGATCGGCGGATGTCGAAATTCGTCCAAGTGCTGCGCGGCCGAATCTTCGACGTGATCGTCGACCTGCGCGAGGGTTCGCCGACCCATTTACGCTGGCAGGGCTTCTACCTCTCCGAGAACGATCACCGCCAACTCTACGTGCCGCCGGGCTTCGGGCACGGTTTTCTGGCCCTCAGCGACGACGTCGTGTTTTTGTACAAGCACGGAGCGCTCTACGATCCGGCCAACGAGGCGGCCGTACGCTGGAACGATCCGAAACTCGCGATCGCGTGGCCTCTCGACGGCCAACCGATCTTGTCGGCCAAGGATCGTGCCGCGCCGTTCGTCTAAAACCAAGGCTTATGAGGCGCTAACGTTGCTCTAACACAGCCTGCGCGGCGGCGAGTCGGGCGATCGGGATTCGGTACGGCGAAGCCGAGACGTAATCGAGCCCGATCTCGTGACAGAACTTCACGCTCGACGGCTCGCCGCCGTGCTCTCCGCAAATGCCGATCTTGAGATCTCGCCGCGCCGCGCGGCCGCGCTCGACGCCCATGCGCATCAAGTGGCCGACGCCGGTGCGATCGAGCACTTGGAACGGGTCTTCGCTCAAGATCTTCAGCTCGAGGTAGCGCGGAATAAACGTCGCTTCCGCGTCGTCGCGCGAATAGCCGTACGAGGTCTGCGTCAGATCGTTGGTTCCGAACGAGAAGAACTCAGCGTATTCCGCGAGTTCGCCGGCGACGACGCAGGCACGCGGCAGCTCGACCATCGTCCCGATCTTGTATGCGACGGGGACGCCGCGCTCCGCAATGACCTTATCGGCGACCTCCTTCGTGGCTTCGTAGGTGGCGCGCATCTCTTGACGCGTGCCGACGCCGGGGATCATCACGTCGGGCCGCACGTCGACGCCACGCGCGCGCAGTTCGCAGGCGGCTTCGAAGATCGCCCGCACCTGCATCGCGTAGATCTCCGGATAGAGTAAACCGAGACGGCACATACGCAATCCGAGCATCGGGTTGATTTCGTGCATCGCCTTCACGCGAGCGAGGACGGCCATCTGCGCGCGGTAGTGGGGATCTTCAGTTCCCTTGGTCAGCCGCAACTCGGTTGTCTCGACCAAGAGATCTTCGAGCGACGGCAAGAACTCGTGCAGCGGCGGATCGAGCAGACGGATCGTCACCGTCAAGCCCGCCATCGCTTCGAGGATGCCGACGAAGTCGGTGCGCTGGAACGGCAACAGTTCGGCCAAAGCCGAGGCACGCGCTTCGGAGGTGTCGGCCAGAATCATCCGCTGCACGACCGGCAGGCGCTGCGGCTGCATGAACATGTGCTCGGTGCGGCAGAGGCCGATCCCGCCCGCGCCGAGTTCGCGTGCCTTGCGTGAATCCTCGGGGGTATCGGCATTGGCCCAAACGCCGAGCGTGCGCGTCTCGTCCGCCCAACTCAAGAATTCGGCCAGCCATGGCGGCAATTCCGAAGGCGGATCGATCAACTTGAGCGCACCGTCGATCACGACGCCGTGCGTCCCGTCGATCGTGATCGAATCGCCCTCTTTGAAGGCTTTGCCGGAGATGGTCGCGGTGCGCGCTCGCATGTCGATCACGAGCGCTTCGCAGCCCGCGACGCACGGCAACCCCATCCCGCGAGCGACGACGGCGGCATGCGAGGTCGCGCCGCCCTTCGCGGTGAGCACGCCTTTTGAAGCGATCATTCCGTGGACGTCGTCCGGCGCAGTCTCTTCGCGCACGAGGATCACCGGGCCGCGCTGCGCCATCTCGACGGCGGTGTCGGGATCGAACGCGATCGCTCCGGCGGCCGCGCCCGGCGACGCGTTCAGGCCTTTGCAGAGTACTTCGTACGATTCTTTCGGATCGATTCGAGCGTGGAAGAGCTGGTCGAGCGAGTCCGCGTCCACGCGGCGCAGCGCGCTGGCACGATCGATTTGGCCTTCTCGCACCATGTCGAGCGCGATCTTGACGGCGGCTTCGGCCGTGCGTTTCGCGCTCCGCGTTTGCAGCATGTAGAGTTTGCCGCGTTCGACCGTGAACTCGAGATCTTGCGCGTCGCGATAGTGCCGTTCGAGTTGATCGGCGTACTTGACGAATTCACGATAGACCTCGGGCTGCATCTTCTCTAAATCCGAGATCGGAACGGGTGTGCGGATTCCGGCGACGACGTCTTCGCCCTGCGCGTTGCGCAAGTATTCGCCGAAGAGTTTCTTCTCGCCCGTATTCGGATCGCGCGTGAAGGCGACGCCGGTCCCTGAGTCCTCGCCCATGTTGCCGAAAACCATCGTCATAATGTTGACGGCAGTTCCCCAGTCGTCGGAAATCTTATTGAAGCGCCGGTAATCGATCGCGCGCTTCGCATTCCAGGAGTCGAAGACGGCTTCGACGGCAAGATGGAGCTGCTCGCCGACGTCTTGCGGAAAGTCTTTGCCGGTCGCGGTGCGGATGATCTCCTTGTCGTTCGCGACCACACGCTGCCATGCGGCAGCATCGAGTTCGGGATCGCTCGAAACGCCGGCGGAGCGTTTCTCGTCCGAGATCACGTGTTCGAAGCGATCCTTTTCGACGCCCAGCACGACGCTGCCGAACATTGCGACGAAGCGCCGGTACGCGTCCCACGCGAAGCGCGGATTTTCGGTCAGGCGCGCGAGCCCGACGACGGTTTGGTCGTTGAGACCGAGGTTGAGGATCGTGTCCATCATCCCGGGCATCGAAACGCGCGCGCCGCTGCGCACGGAGACCAAGAGCGGATCGGCGGAGGAGCCGAAACCTTTGCCGGTGCGCTTCTCGAGTTCGCGCATCGCACTTTTGATCTCGTCGTTGAGCCCGTCCGGAAAGCGCCGCCCAAGTTTATAATAGTCGAGACAGGCTTGCGTCGTAATCGTGAAGCCGGGCGGAACCGGCATCCCGGCGCGCGTCATCTCGGCGAGCCCGGCGCCTTTGCCGCCGAGCACTTCCTTCATCTCGAGGTTTCCCTCTTCGAAGAAGTAGAGACGCTTCGCCGTGATCAGCAAAGCGGGGACGCCTCCGTCGCGGCGCGCAGATTCATGCGAGTCAGATTGGCGGGCGCCGGAATCGCTCCTGGAGGGCTTAGTGCCCGCGCCGCTCGACGGGGTTTTCTTCGGGCGAAGGCTCGTCGAGTGAGAGACCTTCGTCGATCTCTTCCTTGACGATGTCCGCCTCGTTGCGCACGAGCCCGGTGTCGTCGGCGTCGAGGATGCCCTCAGCGAAGTCCTCGTCTCGGCGGCCGCGTTTGTTTTCAGTCATGTTTGCAGCTTACCCGTTTTCGGCGTCGTGCGTCCTGTGGAAGCGGAGAGCGGAGGCGACGCCGTTTCGGGCGGGGAATAGCGACGGCGGCGCGCCTGTGCCGAGTGAGGGACGATGAAGTACGATCCGTTCGCCACATTCATCAACGACGTGGAGTCGATGCGTCGGACCATCCCCTCCGAGGCGGAACTTGTCCAACACGTCGCGTCGCGGCTCGCGCATCTCAATCGCGACACCCATTGGCTTCCCGTCAGCGCGCGTCAACCGAGTGATGAAGGCTATGTCCAGCACGTTCTGCACGTGGCGCCGGACGGAGGCTTCAGCGTCTGCGCACTCGTTTGGAAGCCTGGGCAGTCGACGCCGGTGCACGATCACGTCGCGTGGTGCGTCGTCGGCGTGTATGAAGGCGTCGAGCGCGAGATTCGTTACCGCCTCGATCGGAGCGGCGCGTCACCATGTTTAGTTCAGTGCGGGACGTGCACTGCCACGGCGGGCGAAGCGGCCGCGATGCTCCCCGACGGCAAGGATATCCACTCGGTGATCAACGCGGGCGATAGCGTCGCAATCTCGATCCACGTGTACGGTGCCGATCTCAACAAGCTCGGCTCGAGCATCAACCGGCGCTTCGATCACCTCCCGATCCGCGGCACGGCGCCGACCGCGCTCTAAGCTCAGATGGCTTTGCGCCGAGGCGGCGCCGAGATGGCGATGGCGTCGTTGGCGTAGGCGCGTATGTACTGGAACGACACAAATCCGTAACCCTTGTTACCGAAGCTCGGGCCGAAGCTGTTGCGAAACACGAAATACCCGCCGCCGGGGAACGAGCGCGATTCGCGGAAGCCGACGAGGTCGATCGAATGACCGTCGAACATCGGCGGGTTGGGGCCCGAGTTGGCGCTCCGCGGATAGTCCTTGAGCAGTGGAACGCCGTCGACGGTCAGCGTGGCGAAGTTATTGAGCCACCAGATTCCGGTGGCCACCGGACGCCCGGAACGCAGGATAGCGAGCGTGTTTTGCAACTCCGCAGCGGTCATCCCCGTCGTGTTGTCCCAGACCTTAACGGTGGTGAACGGATACTTCAGCGGGAACATCGCCTGAGCCGCAGCAACGGTGGCCTTGCTCGGCGTTGCGGGGTGTTGGGGATCGTACGTCGCGCGATAGGGCATCTCTCGTGCGGTGGCAATGCCCCACGCCTGATACCCGCTTATGAACTTGGTGAAGAATCCGCCGTCGGCATCTTCGTTGGTTGCCTTGTTGCCGGCCCAGTTGAGATACTCTTCCGACAGATTGCGCCCCCCGCGCGCGCCTAGCATCCCGGCCTTCTGGTATTCGATCAGAAAGGTCGTGGCAAAGACGGTGCAGGTGCCACGGTTACCCTGATTGCGCACGTTCAATCCGCGTTGCGTGATCTTGGGCCGCAGATCGACTTCCGGCGCGAGACCGGAAACGAAATGCTCGATGAAAACGCGAAGGGTGGGTACAGCGGGGCGCCACGCGGGCGACGCGGCCGGCGCGACGCCGGTGAGCAGAAATGTCAACGCGAGGAGCGAAGCGGGAACCTTGTACATTAGCTTGCCTCCTTACCGATGAGCTCAACTTCTCCGCGGCGCACTACTTGGCTGCGATCGGAGGACCCGTATGCGACCAGTCGCCGGGTGGGTCGGGGACCGTCACGAAGTTGAGATAATAATTGTCCTTGAGCGTGCAGATCTGGTTTAGGCCGGCGCCCAGGACAGCGATCGACGAGTTACACGCGACGTCGGGCTTTCTCTGCACGACGAGCGTGGCCAGGGAGTGGCCGTGATGGTAGTAGACGTTTTGAAATTCTTTGTCGTTCGATTGCAGCAAACCCACGGCGTGTTCCAGAGCCGCAACGCGAGCGTCCAACGTCGCGACGACCGGCGCGTTCGGCATGGCGCCCCCCGCGGGGGCCGCCGATGCGACCGGCCTCACGAACTGGACCATCTGTAGTCCGAACAAGACGATGACCACCCAGCGCAGGGCGGCGAGCTCGACCGATGGCTTCATTTGAGTTCCTCCTAATTCAGCAAATCTACGGCTACGCATTCGGGCCCACATGGCGCGCGGTCCCCCATCCGAGCGAAGACCTCAAGCGGTAACGATCGTTCCGCGTCCGGCGAGCGCGCCGGCGAGCGCATCGGGCCCTGAGCCGCAAACGATCGCTCGTTTCGCGCCGCGCGAGAGCGCATCGAGGACGCTCTCCATCTTCGGCGCCATCCCGCCATCGAAGGTCCCGTCGCGCAAATACGCGCGCGCCCGCGCTGCGTCGAGCCGCTCGATGCCGCTCGACGGATCGTCGACGCGCGTGCGCACCCGGTCGACGTTGGTGATCACCACGTAGAGGTCGGCGCCGAGCGCTCCCGCGATCGCGCCCGCAGCGGTGTCGGCGTTGACGTTGAGCGCCGTGACTGCGTCGGTCGAAACCGCGAGCGGCGCGACGACGGGCGTGAAGCCGGCCTCCAAGAGCGCCGTCAAGAGCGGGATGCGCACGTTCGAGATCTCGCCGACGAAGCCGAGCGATTTTCCGCCGATGGGCGCGATCGGGCGCGCGACCAGGACCCCTCCGTCCTCGCCGCTGATCCCGGCCGTCTCGATCCCGCGCCGCAACAGTGCGCGCACGAGCGATTTGTTGACCGCGCCGCAGAGGACGCGCTCGGTGACCTCCAGCGTCACCGCGTCGGTGATCCGTAGGCCCGCGATCCGCTCGCCTCCGATGCCCCGACCCGCCAGCTCGGCATCGATCTGCGGCCCGCCGCCGTGGACGAGCACGACGCGGTCCCCGGCGTTGACCCGCCCGGCGACCCCGTCGAGCAGGGGGTCCGGCGCATCCGGCCCGCCCATCGCGTTGCCGCCGTACTTCAGAACGAGGAGCATGAGCCGAATTTCAGGCGCCTCCCGCCGAACCCCTTGCATTTTTATGCGTTTTATGAATAAATATGCATTATGCTCGCCTCAGCGGCAGACATCGCGCTCCGCGGCCGCAATTTTCTTCGGGTCAGCGACCTCTCGCCGCTCGAGATTGGGATGGTCCTGGCCGTCGCAAGCCATCTCAAGGGGGGCCGGGGCGCCGATCAACTTCCGCTCCTGCGGGGGCGCACGCTCGGGATGCTCTTCGAGAAGCCCAGCCTGCGAACGCGCGTTTCGTTCGAAGTCGCGATGACGCAACTCGGCGGCCACGCGATGATCGCGCAGGGGCAAGATTTCTTGGTCGGCTCGCGCGAGACGCCGGAGGACGCGGCGCGAGTTCTGTCGCGCTACGTCGACGCGATCGTCGTCCGCACGCACGCGCACGAACCGCTCGAACGCTTCGCGGCGGCCGCGACGGTACCGGTCATCAACGGGCTCTCGCAAACCGCGCATCCCTGTCAAGCACTCGCCGATCTGATCACGGTCAAGGAACGCTTCGGAACGCTGACCGGCTTGCGTTTGGCCTATCTCGGCGACGCGCGCAACAACGTCGCCGCGTCGCTGGCCGAGGCCGCGATGATGTGCGGAATCTCGGTCACCTTCGGCTGCCCGCCGTCGCATCGTCCGAGCGAAGCTTTTCTCGCGCACGTTCAACGCCTCGGGAAGCCGCACGGCGCGACGGTCCGCGCGTTCACGAGCGCGGTGCGCGCGGCGCGCGACGTCGATGTCGTCTACACCGACGTCTGGACGTCGATGGGCGAAGAACATCTGGCCGAACGCAACGTGGCGGCACTGCTGCCGTATAGCGTCACGCCCGAGCTGATGGCCGCTGCCGCGAAGCATGCGCTCTTCATGCACTGTCTGCCCGCGCATCGTGGCGAAGAAGTCAGCGCCGCGGTGATCGACGGCAAGCAGAGCGTCGTCTTCGACCAAGCCGAAAATCGGCTGCACGCCCAAAAAGCGCTCCTCGTCGCGCTTCTCACCGATCTCAGAGGGATTCCGGTATAAATGAAAACGCTGCGCCATCGCGCGATCCTGTCGATCATCGCAACGCGTCCCGTCCACTCACAAGAAGAGCTCACGCGCCTGCTGCAAGAGGGGGGCTACGAAGCCACCCAAGCGACGGTGTCGCGCGACATCAAGGAACTCGGCCTGGTCAAGGTGCCGCTCAAGAACGGCAACGGTAACGGGACGCACTTCAAATACATCGAGCCCGGCTTCGGGAAGACATACGAGAGCCGATTGCATCGAGTGGTCGCCGATCTCGTGCGCAACGTCAGCGGGAGCGTGAACGATATCGTTTTGCGGACGCCGCCCGGCAGCGCGATGCTGGTCGCCTCCGCGATCGACGAAGCGGCTTGGAGTGAAGTGATCGGAACGGTCGGCGGCGACGATACCGTGCTCGTCATCCTCGACGACCCCGCGCATCTGCCCGTGGTCAAGCAGCGCTTCCAAGACATGCGCTCGGAGAATCCGTTATGAGCACCATCGTTCTGGCATATTCCGGCGGGCTCGACACGTCCGTCTTACTGAAGCGCCATATCCTCGAGGGCAACAAGGTCATCGCGATGACGCTCGACCTCGGGGAGAGTGACGGCACCGCCGGCGAAGGCGCGCCGGCGGTGCTCGAAGCGGTGCGCAAGAAAGCGCTTGCGCTCGGCGCCGAAGCGGCGCTGTTGATCGACGCGAGGGAGCGCTTCATCGAAGAGATGGCGCTGCCGGCGCTGCGCGCCAACGCGTTATACGAAGGGATGTATCCGATGTCGGCGGCGCTTTCGCGCCCGCTGATCGCGGCGCTCTTGGTCGAGACGGCGCACGAATACGCGGCTGACGCGGTTTCACACGGCTGCACCGGGAAGGGCAACGATCAGGTGCGCATCGAGATCGCCGTTAAAGCGCTCGATCCCGCGCTCACCGCGCTCGCGCCGCTGCGTGAGAAACCGCTGTCGCGTCCCGATGCGATCGCCTTCGCGCGCGCCAACGCCGTCCCGGTTCCGCATACCGTCGAGCAGCCGTACTCGGTCGACGCAAATCTCTGGGGCCGTTCGATCGAAGCCGGCGTGCTGGAAGATCCCTGGACGGCGCCGCCGGAAGATGCGTACGCCTGGACCGCGTCGCCCGACCAACGGCCGGCGGCGCCCGACACCCTCGTCGTCGATTTCGAAGCCGGCGTCCCCGCGTACGCGGGCTTGCGCGGCGCGCGGTTGCTCGCGGCGCTCAACAAGCATGCCGGGATGCACGGCGTCGGCCGGATCGACTTGGTCGAGGACCGCATCGTTGGCGTCAAGTCGCGCGAAGTGTACGAGTGTCCCGGGTCGATCGCGCTGATCACCGCTCACAAAGCGCTCGAACGCCTCGTGTTGACGCGCGACGAGTTGCGCTTCAAGATGCTGCTCGACCAAAAGTGGACCGAGTTGACCTACGACGGCTTGTGGCCCTCACCGCTGCGTAAAGCGATCGACGCGTTCAACGCCTCGCTTGCCGATCGCATGACCGGACGCGTGCGCTTGCGCCTACACCAGGGGACGTGCGTCGCGGAAGGTTCGAGCTCGCCGTTCGGCCTCTATGACGAGCGACTCGCCACCTACGGCCGCGACGACAAGTTCAAGCACGATGCCGCCGGCGGCTTCATCCATCTCTGGGGCCTACCGGTCGAACTCGCTGCGCGCGTGGCCGGCGAAGCGCTCACGCCCGCCCCGTGAGCGACTCCCTGCAGTGGGGCGGGCGCTTTGAGGCCGCCCCCGATGCGCCATTGCTGGCGTTCGGATCGTCGCTCGAAGACGACTTGGTGCTCGCCGCGTTCGACGTCGCGTGCTCGCAGGCGCACGTCGCGACGCTGGCCGCGTCCGGGATCATCGACGTCGGGACGGCGCACGCGCTCGACGCGGCGCTGCGGATGATCGCCGACGAGATTCCGTCGGGCGAGTTCGCGGCGCAGGCGCGCGCCATCGGAGCCGAAGACGTCCACGGCGCGATCGATGCGCGCGTTCGCACGATTGCGCCGGCGGCGGGTGAATGGCTGCACGCGGGACGGAGCCGCAACGATCAAGTCGCGACGACGCTCGCGCTCTACGCACGCGACCGGGCGACCCGTGGGGCGCGCATCTGCGCGACGATCGCGCAGTTTGCGCTCGCGAGTGCCCGGGAAGCGCTGGCCGACGAAACCGTGCTCGCCGCGACGACCCATTGGCAGCCGGCGCAACCGATCTTACTCGCGTTTTGGCTCGGCGCCGTCGCGGAGATGTTCCTCCGCGCGACGCGCCGCTTCAACCGCGTCGCCGCCGATGCGCGCGAATTCTGTCCGCTCGGGTCCGGCGCGTGCAGCGGGTCGACGTTACCGCTGGATCGCGGCGTCGCCGTCCTCGAACTCGCTTTTGGCGCGCCGTCGCGCAACGCGCTCGACGCTATCGGCGACCGCGACGTCGCGCTCGACTTGCTGCACGCGGTCGCGCGCGCGACGCTCTCGGCTTCGCGAGTCAGCGAAGAATTGGTTCTGTGGTGCGCGCCGGCGTTCGGCTATGCGCAGCTCGACGACGCTGCTTCGACCGGCTCGAGCTTGATGCCGCAGAAACGCAATCCCGATCCGTTCGAATTGGTGCGCGCCGCCGCATCCTCGGCGAATGGCTCATATACGGCCGCACTCGCGTCACTCGACGGTCTCGCGCTCTCGTATCACCGCGACCTGCAAGAGACCAAAGCGCAAGTCATTCGCGGGACCGAACGAGGTCTCGCGGCACTTGGGGCTTTCGCCGCTGCGTTACCACACGTTCGCTGGAACGCCGAAGCGATGGAAAGCCGCGCCGGCGACGGCTACGTCGTCGCGACCGATATCGCCGACGCGCTGATCGCGTGCGGCGTCAGTCCCCGCGAGGCGCACGCGCTCGTCGGGAACGCGGTCGGCGTCGCCGAAAAGGCGGGGCGCGCGCTTACGCAACGTGACCTGACCGCGCTGGCGAAGGCGGCAAAATTAACGGAAACCTTGAAGGCACCGCTCGACGCGCTCGCCTCGGTGCGCGCGAAGCAGACGAGCGGGTCGACGTCGCCAGATGCGGTCGAACGCGCGCTCGACGAGCTCGAAGAAGTGCTCGAGCGCGAAACCGGGAACAGTCCAAGATGACGCGCGTCCACGTCGTCGGGGCGGCCGGCTATGCCGCCAGCGAACTCATTCGCCTTCTGGAGCGACATCCGCACTTCCAACTCGGCGCGCTCGAAAGCGCGTCGCATGCGGGTCAACCGATCGCCGCGCACGTTCCGCTGCTGCGCACCTTCGATCGCGCCTTCGATCCGCCCGGCACCGCCGACGCGCTCCTGCAAACGGGGGATGCGGTCGTGCTGGCCGGTGGCGCGGAGAGCGCGCGCGAGCAGGCCCCGAGGTTCTTGGGAAAGGGCGCGCGGGTGGTCGATCTTTCCGGCGCATTTCGTCTGCACGCACACGCGGGCGAAGCCGTGTACGGTCTACCCGAACGCCACCGCGACGCGATCGCGCGTGCGCGGCTCGTCGCAAATCCGGGCTGCTACCCGACGGCGACGTTGCTCGCGCTCCTGCCGCTCGCGCCGTTCGCAAGCGATATCGTTCAGCTGATCGTCGACGCGAAGAGCGGCATCACCGGCGCGGGGCGCAATCCGACGACGGGCTCGCTCTTCGGTGAGGTCGACGGTGACGTTCGCGCCTACGGGCTCGACGGCCACCGGCACCAACCGGAGATCGAACAGGAGTTGATCGGCGCAGGAATCGTCGCACCGCTCGTCTTCACGCCGCACGTCGTTCCGCTGAAGCGCGGAATGCTCGCCGACTGTTACGCGCTCTTCGCACGCGAGCCAAGCGACGACACGATCCAAGCGGCGTACCGCAAAGCGTACGACGGGAATTCCTTCGTTCGGCTTCTCCCGGCGGAGCGCGCGCCGAGTTTGGTCGCGCTCGCAGGGACCAACGACGCCGAACTTCACATCAGCCGTCGCGGGCGCGTCGTCCGCGTGCTCTCGGCGCTCGACAACCTAGGGAAGGGCGCCGCGGGCGAAGCTCTTCAGAACCTCAACCTCATGTTCGGTTATCCGGAGGAGTGTGCACTCAATGATTGCGCCATCGTCATCTAACGGGCAGCGCGAAGCGACCCGGTTGATCGAACTGCGCGGCGGCCTCGGCGCCGTCCCCGGCGTGAAACTTGCCGGCGTGCACGCCGGAATCAAGAAGCGCAAGCCCGACCTCGCGCTGATCGCGTTCACCGAAGATCAGAACGGCGTCTCGGTCGTGACGACCAACGAAATCAAGGCGGCGCCGCTTCTCGTCAGCGAGGAACATCTCGGAACGAGCGGGACCAAGATGCGCGCCGTCGTCTGCAACTCCGGCTGCGCCAACGCGTGCACCGGCGAGCGCGGCGACCGCGACGCGCGCGCAACGGCGCGTCAAGCCGCGGCCCTGCTTGGCGTCAAGCAAACCCAAGTCGTCATCGCCTCGACCGGTGTCATCGGCATCTATCTCCCGATGGATCGCGTCGCCAAGGGTCTCGAGCGCGCGGTGAAGGATCTCGAAGAGGGGATGGAAGCGTCGTACGACGCCGCCGAGGCGATCATGACGACCGACAACGAGCCGAAACTCGCCGCGTACGCATTTTACGACGGCGAACAGCGTTACGTCGTCGGCGGGATCGCCAAAGGCTCGGGGATGATCGCGCCCAACATGGCGACGATGCTTGCCTTCGTGGCGACCAACACGCCGATGTCGCGCGAGGCGTTGCAAAACGAACTGCGCGCCGCCAACGAGACGACCTTCAACATGATCTCCGTCGACGGCGACATGTCGACCAACGACGCGGTGTACCTGTTCTCACCGCGCGGCAAGGGTGACGCGCCGCCGGGGTTCGCCGAGACGTTGCGCACCGTGATGCACGATCTGGCGTATGCGATGGTTCGCGACGGCGAAGGCGCGACCAAGACTGTCACCATGCTCGTAAGCGGCGCGCGCAACGATCTTCAGGCGCGATCGGTCGCGCGCGCGGTCATCAACTCGAACTTGGTAAAGACCGCGCTGCACGGCGAGGATCCGAATTGGGGGCGCGTCATCGCCGCCGCAGGCAGCGTCCACGCCGGCCTCGACCCAGACACGTGGTCGCTCTACCTCAACGAGAAACTCTGGGTCGATCGCGGCGCGATCGAAGTTCTATCGGAGGCCGAGGCCCACGGTGAACTCGAGCAAACCGCCGTCCACCTGCGGCTCGATCTCGGTATCGGGGAAGCGACGGCGACCGCGTGGGGCTGCGATCTGTCCAAAGACTACGTCCGCATCAACGCGAGCTACCGCACCTAATGCGCGATTTCACGCCGAAGGCGGCGGTCGTGGCGCCGGCCCCGTCGCAAGAACGAGCCGAGTACGAGCATCCGCACCTGTTGCAGAATTACCGGCGCACGCCGATCAATATCGTGCGGGGCGAAGGCTGCGAACTCATCGACGATCGCGGCAACCGCTATCTCGATTTCGTCGCCGGAATCGCGGTCTGCGCGCTCGGGCACGCGCACCCTGCGATCGCGAAAGCAATCGGCGCGCAGGCGGCGACGCTCGTCCAGGCGAGCAATCTCTACCACCACGAACCCGCGGGCATGCTCGCGACCGAGTTGGCGCGCCGTTCCGGATTCGGACGCGTCTTCTTCTGCAACTCCGGCGCTGAGGCGAACGAGGCGGCGATTAAACTGGCGCGCAAACTTGCGTTTCGCAAAGGCGAAACCGAGCGCCGCACGATCCTCGCCTGTCGCGGTTCATTCCACGGCCGCTCGCTCGGAACGCTGGCGGCGACCGATAATCCAAAATATCAAGAGGGGTTCGGGCCGCTGCCCGCTGGGTTTGCGTTCACGCCGTTCAACGATATCGCGGCGCTGGACAAGGCGCTCGATCGGAGTGTCGCCGCCTTCATCGTCGAGCCGATTCAAGGCGAGAGCGGCGTCCATCCAGCGGATCCCGCGTTCTTGGCGGAAGCGCGGCGCTTGTGCAGCGAACGCGGTGCGCTTCTGATCTTCGACGAGATCCAGTGCGGGATGGGCCGTCTCGGGACGCTCTTCGCGTTCGAGACGTTCGACGTGCGACCCGATGTCGTGACGATCGCGAAGGCGCTCTCGAACGGGTTGCCGATCGGCGCGATGCTGATCGACGAGCAGGCGGCGAGCGGCCTGCAGCCGGGCGATCACGGGACGACGTTTGGCGGCTCGCCGGTCCCGTGCGCGGCGGGCCTCGCGCATTTGCTGTTGCGCGACCAGTTGGACCTTGACGCGCACGTCAAACAGGTCGGCGCGCTCTTATGGGACGGTCTCGTTTCGCTGGCTGCCGATTTCCCGCAAGCGTTTGCGCCGCCGCGCGGACGCGGCCTCATGCTCGGTCTTCCCGTACGCGAGCCATTCGAGGCAAAGTCGTTCATGGAGGCGGCCCGTCTCGAGAAGAAACTGCTGATCAATGCGGCCGGCAACAACACGATTCGGATCATCCCGCCGCTGATCGTCAGCGCCAAACAAATCGAAGACGGATTAGCCCGCCTCCGCGCTGCGACTCAAAGCGTTCTCGCCGCCTCGATAGCCGCGAGTCAGAGCCGCTCGGCCACGTAATCTCGGAGCGAGTCGAACGAGACGCGTTGTTGCTGCATCGAGTCGCGGTCGCGGACGGTGATCTTGTGGTCGTCGAGGCTTTCGTAGTCGAACATGAGGCAGAACGGCGTCCCGATCTCGTCTTGGCGCCGATAGAGCTGGCCGACGTTCCCTTCGTCGTACTGCGTTCGAAAATGAGGGCGTAACTCTATCTCGAGCGCTCGCGCCCGCTCGACCAGTTCAGGTTTGTTGCGCGCGAGCGGAAAGATCGCGACCTGAACCGGCGCGATCTTCGGATGGAACCGGAGCACGATTCGCTTCGTTTCTTTCCCGTTTTCGACGATCGTCTGGACGTCGTAGGCATCGATCAGCATCGTCAACGCCGTGCGGTCCATCCCGGCCGAGCTTTCGATCAGGATCGGCGTGTACTTGGTCTTGGTCGCCTCGTCGAAAAACTGTAAATCCTTCCCCGAGAGCTTCATGTGCGCGTCGAGATCGTAGGTGCCGCGATGCGCGATCGACTCGAGTTCGCCCCAGCCCCACGGGAAAAGGTACTCGACGTCGATGCCGGCCTTCGCGTAATGCGGCCGCTCCTCGGGCGTCAGCTCGTAGAAGCGCAGGCGGTCATCCTTGACGCCATAATCGCTGTACCACTTCTTGCGCGCTTTAACCCACATCTCGAAGCACGCCATGTCGCCGCCGTCGTCGGGGACGAAAAATTCGAGTTCGGCCTGCTCGAACTCGCGCACGCGAAACGTAAGGTTGCCGGGCGTGATCTCGTTGCGGAACGACTTGCCGATTTGCGCGATGCCGAAGGGCGGCTTCTTGCGCGCGCTCTGGTAGACGTTCTTGAAGTTGACGAAGATGCCCTGAGCCGTCTCGGGCCGCAGATAGGTTTGCGAAGCCGAATCTTCCATCGGCCCCACGAAGGTCTGCATCATCAAGTTGAAGTTTCGCGGCTCGGTAAGCGTTCCAGTCATTCCGCAGTCCGGACATTTTTCGAGCGATTTCAGGTGGTCGGCGCGAAAGCGATGCTTGCAATTGCGGCAATCGATCATCTTGTCGTGAAAGGCGGCGACGTGGCCGGAGGCGACCCACGTGTTCGGGTGCATGACGATCGACGAATCGAACGCAACCACGTCGTCCCTCAGTTCGACCGTCTCGCGCCACCAGGCATCCTTCACATTGCGCTTGAGGACGGCGCCGAGCGGGCCGTAATCGAAGAAACCGCCGATCCCGCCGTAAATCTCACTCGACTGAAAGATGAAACCGCGCCGCTTGGCGAGCGCGGTAATTTCCTCCATCGTTACGCGGGCTTGATCCGTCGCCATCGTGCGCAGATTAGGGCTACGCGCGTGAAGGTCCCGCTTTTTTATCGTCCTTTGGAATCCCGGCGGCGCAGAAACGCCGTCACGGCGCGCTTGGGCGCACGCGCGAGCCACGCCTCGAGGATCACGTCCTTGAGTTTCCTCGGCGCGATCTTGCCGAGACGAACCAGCACCGCGGGATAACCATTGAAGTGCGGCGTCGTGAAGAAAACGCCCGGATCGCTCGCGAGTAAGACGTCCTTCATCTCGAGGTCGGCGGTTCGAAGGCCCAGGATTGGCCCCGTCGGCGCGTCGCGTCCGAGCGCCGCGAGGTCCGCGCGTCGCAGCGGTCTCTCCCACGTGAAAAATTTCTTGTTGACAATCCAGGAGAGAGTGCCGCTCGGCGATTTCTCTTCGCTTGTGCCGGGCAAGGAGAGCGCGAACCGGCGCACGTCACCCCAAGAAGCCACGCTGGAACTTCAGCTTGCTTTGGCGCGGGGCTGGGTTTCGGCGCGGAGCTGACCGCAAGCGGCGGCGATGTCGCGACCCATCGGGACTCGCACGGTCGCTGGGATGCCCGCCTCGTCGAGAATCTTCTGGAAGGCGCGGATACGCGCTTCCGGTGTGCCCCCGAATGCGGCATCAGGCGTCGCATTGTATGGGATCAAGTTGACGTGGTACAGATGGCCGCGCATCAGCCGAGCGAGGCTGCGCGCCGTCTCGTCGTCGTCGTTGACGCCCGCGAGCATGACGTATTCGAAGAAGATCTTGCGCCGCGTCTTTGCGGCGTAGCGCGCGCAGGCCGCCATCAACTCGGCGATGGGGTAGCGCCGGTTGACCGGCATCAGCGCCGAGCGCTGCGCG
Source organism: Candidatus Zemynaea palustris (assembly GCA_003134695.1). Taxonomy (GTDB): domain Bacteria; phylum Vulcanimicrobiota; class Vulcanimicrobiia; order Vulcanimicrobiales; family Vulcanimicrobiaceae; genus Zemelea; species Zemelea palustris. The sequence continues at coordinate 144,332 of PLCB01000006.1, forward strand.
TCGGTTGGCGCGTGGAGTGAGATCGCGAGATTGACCTGCAAGCCTTCGTCGCCGAAGCGGTCGATCTCTGGGACGAGACCGACCGTCGAGATCGTGATATGACGGTGACCGAGCCCGAAGCCGTGCGGATCGTTGAGCAGCCGCACCGCGTCCATCACCGCAGCGTAATTGTGAAACGGCTCGCCCATCCCCATGAACACGATGTTGGTGGTGTGCTTATTCTTCTTCTTCAATTCACGTGCGAAGAAGCGCGCTTGATCGAAGATCTCGACGGCGTCGAGATTGCGCGTAAAACCGGCCTGGCCCGTCGAGCAGAACCCGCACTTGAAGGCGCAGCCGGCTTGGCTCGAGATGCAGACGGTGGTCCGGCCGCCGAAATGCTCCATGCAGACGGCTTCGACTTCGTTGCCGTCGTGCAACCGAAAAAGGCCCTTCGTCGTCTGCCCGTCGTTCGAACGTTGAACCGTGACCGGCTCGAGCGACTCCAGCCGAAAGTTCTCGGCGGCAAGGGCCGAGCGCAGCTCGGCTGGCAGGACCGTAATCGCATCGAGAGCGTCGACCAATTCCTTCGTCGCGGCGCGGTAGAGTTGCGTCACGCGGAACGGCTTGAGGGCGTGCGCTTCCGCGAACGCCGCTCCGCCGGAATAACCGGCCGCGCGCGCCTTCTGATCGATCCAGAGGTCTTGGATAGGACTGGTCAAGACATTCAACTATAACACGGCGTCATTCGGGCGGGCGCGTAAGACGCTCGAGCAGCCAGCGCACCCGGTCGTCGATCGCGAGCCGCGAACGCAGGCCGTGGTCGTCGTCGTAGAAGGCGAGCGTCTTCGGCCCCGGCGACGCGTCGAAAAACGCGCGCGCCTTCGGAATCGGAACGTAACGGTCTTTGAGGGCGAACTGATAGAGGTAGTCGCTTCCCATCGACTCGCGTAGATACGCGAGCGGATCGAGGGGCGTCATCTGCCGGACGTACGCGGGGACATCGGCCGGCTTCGCGCCGAGCAAATACCACTCGGAAAACGTCGGCACGCCCGCGATGAAGACGTAATAGCGCGGACGGTGATCGAACCCCGCGAGCACGGCGCCGTACATCGCACCGAAGTCGTGCCCGACGAACGCCATCTTCGCGGGATCGACGTTGGCGCGCGCGACCAGCGCATCGAGCGCGCCGCGGAGCTGCGCGACTTGGCGCAACGAGTCGTCGTAGTCCGTTTGCGGCGAGCGGCCCTTCTCGAACCAGTCGGGCTTCGCCCAGAACGCATCGATCATGAGCGACGTCACGCCCTTGCCGCCGAGCGTTATCGCCTCCGCGGCGAATTCGGTCATGTTGGTGGTCTTCGGATCGCCGAGCCAGTGAACGAACAGCACGCCCGGATGTCGCGTACCGGTATCCGGCTCGACGAAACGCCCGCGCACGACGTCCTTACCAACATGGATGCGCACGTCGACGGCGTGAATGCCGGGCATGAGCGGAATCTGCCCGTCGGCGTCGACGGTCACCGCACTCGACGGAACAAATGGAAACGCAGAAGCCGCAAGAGTCGACGCCGCACTCGACGGCGCCGCGAGCGCCAGGACAAACGTCAACGCAATTCCACCAATGATTCTCTTCATCGCTTTCCTCCAACATCCACATTCCACCAACATCCACATTCCACGCTTCGAGAACCTTCAATCGGCGGCGTCGGTAGAGAACAGGTCGATCTGTTCGACGGGCGCCGGCGCCGCGTCCCCCGACTTCAGGTCGTCCAACTTGGCGCGGACCGCTTTCAGATCGTCCCACACGAGACGTTTTACTGCGGTCAATTCGCCGCCGGTCATTCGCAAGAGGTACGCGGGGTGGAACGTGGCGATCAACGGTGTGCCGCGCGGACCTTCGTACCACTGCCCGCGTTGCTTCGTGATCGAAAACGTCGCGCCCAAAAACGATTTCGCAGCCGGCGCGCCGAGCGCGAGCAGAACGCTCGGTCGGATGATCTCGATCTGCTCGTCGAGGTACGGGCGGCAGTTCGCCAGTTCGCTCGGATCGGGGGCGCGATTGCGCAAGCGTTGACCGTCGTCAAATGTCGGCCGGCACTTGACGGTATTGCAGATGTAGACGTGTTCGCGCGGCAAATCGATCGCCAGCAGCATTCGATCCAACAGCTCGCCGGCGCGGCCGACGAACGGGCGGCCGAGCAAGTCTTCGGTCTCGCCTGGACCCTCGCCGACGAGCATCAGCTCCGCGCACGAATCGCCTTCTCCGTAGACGCTGTTGCGACGGGAGCTGCCGATCGCGCACTTGCGACAGCGTTCGACGCCCGCCGCCGCATTGGCGAGCCGTTGCTCGCGAGAGGAACGCTCCGCCAAACTCATCGATCGCGAGAGAACCATCGGTGCAACGCGAAAACGGCGGCGACCGGCGCAGCGAGATACACAAGAAAACGCGCCAGCAACGCACCGACCAGCGTTCCATACCAGAGCGGACCGTGGTGCTTGAGCCAGTACGCGCGCCGCGACCGTTGCTTGCGCCGTTCGACGTTGTAAAGCCCGCGCGCGCTGCCCATCCCTTCGTGGACGGCCTCACTTGACGGAACATACCAAATCTCCCAGCCTGCGGCGTCGGCCCGCTTCGCGAGATCGACTTCCTCATGATAGAGGAAAAAGCGCTCGTCGAAGGCGCCGATCTGGTCGAGCATCGCGCGTCTGATCGCCATCGCGGCCCCAATCACGAGGTCGACGCGGCGTTCGCCCTCGTAATCCCACCCGCGCAGGATCGCGCCGTTCGCGAAGCGGCGAAAAAGCGGCAGTTCACCCCAGGCACTCGAGCGCAAGAACGCGCCGGTCCAGGTATCAAACTCGCCGCACGACTCTTGGATCGTCCCGTCGAGATTGTAGATGCGCGAGCCGGCGATCCCGCAGTGCGGCGAGCTGTCGAGAAAGGTGACGATCGTCGAGAGCGCGCCGTCGCGTAACTCCGCGTCGGGATTGAGCAAGTAGATGTAGCGCGACTGGGTCGCCGCGAACGCCCGGTTGCAGCCCGCGGCGAAGCCGAGGTTGGCGCCGTTTTCGACGATCTTCACGCCGTCGCCGTAACGTTCGCGGATGAACTCGCGGCTACCGTCGCTCGAGCCGTTGTCCGAGACGACGACCCGCGCGAACGACGGATCGTTTCGGACTTCCGAAAGCGCGAACACCGAGTCGAGCGCCATCGCGATCCTCTCCTTGTCGTTCCAACAAACGACGATGACGTCGACTACCGCCATCGCCCGCGCTGCTGCAGGTACGGCCAAACGAACGTCTCGATCTGGCCGTCGAGGACGGCCTGGACGTTGCCCGTCTCGACGTTGGTGCGATGGTCTTTGACGAGTGTGTACGGTTGCAGGACGTACGAACGGATCTGCGAGCCCCATTCGTTCGCGCGACGCTCGCCGCGCAGTTCGGCCAACTTCGCTTCGCGCTCTTCGAGCTCGCGTTGAACCAACTTCGCGCGCAGAATATTCATGGCAACGTCGCGGTTCTGCATCTGCGAACGTTCCTGCTGCGAGGCGACGACGATACCGCTTGGAATGTGTGTGATGCGAATGGCGGACTCGGTCTTGTTGACGTACTGACCACCGGCGCCGCCGGATTTGAAGGTCTCAACTCGCAAATCTTCCGGCTTGATCTCGGTTTCGATCTGCTCGTCGCTCGCGATCTCGGGGAGGACGTCGACCGACGCGAACGACGTATGCCGCCGATGTTGCTGGTCGAAGGGCGAGATGCGCACGAGACGATGAACGCCACGCTCGCTCTCGAGCATCCCGAACGCGTTCCTGCCGTGCACGAAGAACGTGACCGACTTGAGCCCGGCTTCTTCGGCGGGCGATTCGTCGGCGATCTGCGTCCCGAAGCCCTTGGTCTCCGCCCAGCGCAAGTACATGCGCGCCAGCATCTGCGTCCAGTCGGCGGCGTCGACGCCGCCGGCGCCGGCATGAATGGTCACGATGGCACCGTGCGCGTCGTACTCGCGGTCGAAGTTGGCCGCCATCTCGAGTTGATCGAGTTTCGTTTCCGCGGCGGCCAGAAGCCGGTCGACCTCTTCGGTCGCTCCGGCTTCGTCGCCCAGGACCTCGAGGGTTTCGCGAGACTCGTCAAGTGACTTGCCGACGCCGGCGATCTCGTCGACCTCGGCGCGCAGGTCGGCGATTTCTTTCATCGTCTTCTGCGCCGCCGATGGATCGTTCCAAAACGACTCGGCGTGAGTCTTCTGTTCGAGTTCCCCTAAAGCGCTGGTCTTGCGATCGTAGTCAAAGCCGCACCTTGAGCGCATCGAGACGCTCCGTCAGGCGCGATAATGTGGTCAGCTGAGCGTCACTCATCTTGTTGCGCGAGGCCCTTGCGCGGGTTAACGGAACCTTGTCGAGAGAATCAGACTGTACGTCGGGGGTCCTAGGACGTTGCCAACCGTCGCTGCGCTCCCCCCGCCTACGAGCGGGATCGGCACGCCGCCCCCGTAGATCGGTAGAAAGCCCGGATAGGCGCTAAAGATATTGTCGCCCGATAGCTGCAGAAACCAGTGTTCCGCGACCGGCGCCCGCAGCGTCGCGTGGGCGATGAGGAATGCCGGTTCGTTGAGCGAGTTGTTATTCCCGAAGTACGTCTCGCCGAACGAGGCGTACGCGCCGCCCTTAAGTGTGTACGAGATCTCCGCATAGCCCTGCGAGTACGGAATGCGCATGTTGCCATTGTACGAGAGTCCGCCGATGCCGACGCCGACGCCGTTGGTATTCTGGCCCGAGATGATGTTGAGGTTTTGATTCTGGGTGCAGCCCGGCCCCGGAATCGAACAGTAGAAATTCGCGGGCAAATCGTAGTAGTAGCCCTTTTGGAGCGCTCCGGAGAGCGTATATCCGAATCCGACGGGTGGCGCGCGGCGGATCGCAAGCTCGATGCCCTCGAAGCGTGCGTTACTGATGTTGACGTTGGTTTGATTCAAGATCGGCGTCCCCGCGGGTGCGCCGCCTGTGCAGTTTGCAGCACCGCAAACCTGACCGGTGTCAACGGTCTGCCCGAAGAAACGATTGAAGAGATTGGTGAAATAGAGGTCGCCCGAGATGACGGTCGTCCGGTCTTTGAGGCGCACGTCCGCACCGAGATCGTACCCGAACCCCGTCTCAGGTTTGAGATTGCCGTTGCTCTGCTGTTCGATCGCCACGTGATTCGTACCGTCGTAGGCGGGCGTCGAGGTGATTTGGTTGAGCAGGCCGAGGAACGGCGGCGCGATCGAGCTTCCGGCGGCGAACCGGATCGCCGCTGCGTCGTTCGGCCGATAGACGAGACCAATGCGCGGGTCGTCGTGCGTATTGCGCGTCGTGCCGAAGATGACGCCGATTCCGTTGACTGCCGCGTCGGCGGTGGCGCAACCGCCCGCCGGACAGCCGATCGGATACGTGCTGCGGTAGGTGTTGAAATAGTTGCTCAGGGTAACGTCGAGTCGCGAACCACGAAGAAGTGGCCGCGTAAGAGATAGGTTGTGAGGAGTTGCGACGTTCCCGGCGGTAGATTGAACGAATAGAACGGGCCGGGAAAGACCGAGTAGTCCGTGCTCTGTGACGCCGTTTGGTCGACCGCGAAGGTCAGCAACCCCTCCCCCATCGGATGCTGGTACTGGAACGACCAGCCCGAAAGCTTGTCAACCTCGGGCTCTTGGTAGTAATCGTTGAAGCCGACGCTCGCCGGAGTTCCGTTGAACGTCTGGTTGACGTTCCCCGAACCGGATGAAACGCCGTATAAGTTAACATTGTTAAAGTCGGGGTTGTTCGGGTTGAAGCCTTGGAACTGATACCGCGTGATCGACGCGTGGTAATACCGAGCGAGCAACGTATCTTTTCCAAGCGTGCTTGAGAGTTCGCCCTGGAAGATCGGCTCGTTGTTGTTCTCACCATTGAATGCTCCCGGGAAAACGCTAGCCACCTGGATCGCTCCCGGCGCTAACGAGCCGTTGTAGCTTGGATCGCCTGGGACGAATTGCCCGTTCGTGAAGTCAGAGGTGTTGCCGTTCTGGTCGCTCAAGGTCTGGCTACCGAGATAGCTCACCGTCGCGATCGTCACCGGTGAAAAATTGTAGCGGAGTTTGAGTAGCTCCGCAGCTTGATCGAGATTGCCCGCGAGCATATAGCAGCAGGCGAGCAGCGGATAGCCGGTGGTAATGAAGCTGTTGGTATTTCCCACCTTCGAAGAGGTCGCGTTACCCTGTAACGTACCGCCGTTGTACGACCCGAAGCTCGGATCGTAGTAGACCGATCGTCCGTTGAGCGCCGACGGATTGTGGTTGGTCGCGTAGTCGACGACGAAGCCCAAGCGGCCGATCGTATCGGAGAAGCCGAGGTTCGTGAACGTGCCGCCACGATTGTCGACGCTGAAGAGCAGTTCCGGCTTCGGCGTTAGCGTCGGGTCCTTGGTGCGAAAGTTGGTGGTGCCACCGATAGCATTGTTGACGACGGACGAATCGGCACCGGGGCCTTTGATCACCTCGGCGCTACGGAACATGAAGGTATTGAGGAACGTCGTGACGTTGTCGCCGTACTGTCCGACCGAGATCGGGTGACCGTCGATGAGCGAGGCCGTTTCATACGACGTCGCACCACGAATATTTGGAATGGTGATCGAACCGGGCGAGGCCCCGTTGGACGAGTTGGACGGAAACGAGATTTGGAGGCCCGGGATCTGGCTGAGGACGCGCGTCACTTGCGGCTGGGCCTGATCGACAAAGGTCTGCGACGTGACGACGCTGACCGAAGCCGCTGAGGTGTTAAACGTACCACGCCCCGTCGCCTGAACGCTGGCGATCGTCCGTAACGATGAAAAGGTCGCTTGATCGATTCGAACGGTGAAGTCTTGCGTCTGGCCGGCAAGCACGACGACGTCATTTTGGATGGCGGTGCTATAGCCGGGCTTGTTGACCGTGAGCACGTAAATGCCCGGCGTGACGCCCGGTACGGAGAACATCCCTTTTCCGTCGGTCGTCGCCGTGTATGTCATCGGTCCGCGCAGTACGACCGCGGCGCCCGCGACGGGTTCGCCCGTTCCGTCGCTCACCGTGCCGGATATCGAGGTGGCAGCCTGCGTGGCGGTCGTCTGGGCCATCGCCGGCATCGGCGCGTGCAACAACGCAAAAAGGGCCACGATCATACCGCAGGCGGCAGCGCGCGAAAAGGTCCGTCCGATCATAGTACATCCTTAAAAGCCGGGGGTGCGGCTCGGGTAGCAACGACTATTGAACCACTATACTACGACGTTCGGCATGATTCGTCGTTTTCCCCGTAAAACTTAAGCAGAGCGCACGCATGCGCTGCGTCGAAAGGGAACACCCTATGCGAAGCCTGAGGATCGTGCGCAACATTACCGGATTGACCGCTTGCATCGCCGCCGTCGTAACTGTTTGCATGCCGGCATCTGCGTGGGGCACGAAGGGGCACAACCTTGTAAACCATCTCGCCGCCGTTTCGCTCCCAACGAGCGTTCCGGCATTTATGCGAACGCAGGTGGCCGTCGAGGAACTGAGTGATCTGGGCATTGAGCTCGATCTTCTCAAAGGCGCGGGTACTGAATGGGACTCAGAAAACGATCCGGGTCATTATATTAACCTCTCCGTGAACGACACGATCGCCGGCTTGCCGCTCCAGAACTTGCCGGCAACACGCGAAGCTTACGACTCGGCCCTGCGGGCTCGCGGAAGCGACCAATATAAGTCGGGCTATCTCCCCTATTCCATCTTGCAAGGGTGGGAGCAGCTGCGCATGGAGTTTGCATATTGGCGAGTGGACGGGTATGAAGCGATGCATGCAAAAACCACCGCCCTCAGAATGAAGGGAGCCACCCATCGTGGGATCGACGAAACGATCATCCTGCGAGATGCCGGGGTGTGGGGCCATTTCGTCGCCGATGCATCGCAGCCGCTGCATATCAGCGTGCATTTTAATGGCTGGGGCAACTATCCCAACCCTAACGGCTACTCCAACTCCAAACATATTCACGATCTTTTTGAAAGCACGTACGTCGACCGCTACATCACCCAGCCCGCCGTCGCGCGGTTCCTTTTACCACTGACGGTGCCGCGCGCGGGAACACTCGTTAGCGGAGCAGAGGCAATGCGCAGCATCGCCCGCTACCTGAGTGCGTCGAATGCAACCGTCACGGAGCTCTATAAGATCGAAAAAGCGGGAGAGTTCGAGCACGCTACCCCCGAGGCGACGTCATTTGTTGCGGCGCGCCTGGCATTCGGCGCCGGCGAGCTGCGAGACCTCATTGCCTGGGCGTGGGAAGACAGTCTCAACGAAACCATCGGCGACGACCTCCCGCAGCGCGTACGCGATATCGTAATCGGCGGCGCCACGTATCAGGGCCTCAAATGAAGGCGGTGCTTGTAGCACTCGCAATCTTCTCACTAGGCGTCGCGCCGATCGGCGTGTGCGCGGCGTCGCTGCCGTCCAACACCGCCTTCACGTTCGGGCCGAAGGTCGATGCGGTCGTCGAGCAGTCGATGAAGGTGCAGTCGGTGCCCGGCGTTTCGATTGCGATCGCGCGCGACGGCGTCATTGAGTACGCCAAAGGCTACGGCTATGCCGATACGGCCGAGCAGAAACCGGTCGATCCCGCGACCTATTTCGAGATCGGTTCGATCACCAAACAGTTCACGACGGCGGCGATCGCCCTGCTCGTGCGCGATGGCAAGCTCCAGTTCGACCAGCGCGTCTCGACGATTCTTCCCGACGCGCCGCACGCGGCCGAGATCACGATTCGCCAATTGATGACGCACACGTCCGGCTTGCCCGAGTTTCTCGCGAACCCTCAGGCCGCTCCATTCCTCTACTCGACCACCGCGAAACCGGCCGACATCTACGGTCTGGAAGCCACTCAGCCGCTCAATTTTCAGCCCGGCGTGAAGTACGAATACAGCAACACGAACTACGTGATCTTGGGCGCGATCATCGAAAAGATTAGCGGCATGACGTACGGGCAGTTCTTGCGCAAACGCATTCTTGACGGGACGCCGTTCGCGGGCATCTCATACGGGGTCCCGGCGGGCACGACCGCGCACGGCTACAACTCCGCCGACGACAAGACGGCCTTGCCGATCTGGTCGTCCAACGTAACCTATGCCGCCGGCGCGTTGTACTCGACGGCGAGCGACCTCACGCGCTGGGACGACGCATTTTTCAAAGGACGCGTCGTGCCGCAGCCGATGGTGGCCGAATTGACGACGCCGGTGAGCCTTCCGGCCACGCCGCAGAACAGCTACGCCGCCGGCTGGATTGCGGGTGAACTCGATGAGCATAAAGAGATCTGGCACAACGGGGGATTACCGGGATTCAATACGCGGAACGCATATTTTCCGGCCGAGCGATTGGCGATCGTCGTGTTAGGCAACACGGTCAAGTTCGACGAGAGTGCGATCGTCAAGGGGGTGTTTCGCACGCTCTACCCGCCAACTGCGGCGCAATTGGCAGTCGAACTCCAATCGGCTCCCGGTGAAGATCCCGCCGTCACCGCTCGCGTGCGTGACGCGTACGCGCAGTTTGCCGCGCTCAAGCTCGACCGGACTCAGTACGCGCCCGCTGCCGTCGCAGCACTGACGGATGCCATCGTCACCCAGGTCGGCTCTCAACTGAGTTCGCTCGGCACCCCGACGGCGTTCGTCTACCTGTCGAAAATCGCGGCGAGCGGAAGCACCGCCTACGTCTACCGCGTCGTCGCGCCCGGCGGCAACCTCCGCATGACGGCCAGCTTCAACCCCGACGGAAAGATCGACGGAATCTACTTCGCCCCGATCTGACCAGTGGTGGGACCCGTACCCCGGCGGCGCCCTAGCAGGAGCACGCTCAGATACGGGCAACAGACCGCCATCTTCCGACCGTTCTGATGAGGTTTCGAGCATGCGTTTCGTTGGAGCCCTGGCCTGCTTTGCATTCGTAATTTCTACAACTGCGTCGGCGCGCGCCGACTTCGTTACGATTCCGTCAAAGCAGACGACGACCGGGTCTCCCATTTTCATCACGCAAACGTCGGTTTTCGTCGATCCCAACAATTCGAGTTCATTTCGCGCGTGCGTGAGCTTCAAGAACATCGCTCCGAAGCCGGCAAACTTCGTGACGTTCACCTTCAGATTTGACGATATGCTCGGGAACCCGATCGCCGAGCAACTCCTGCATCGAACTGGTTCCTTCGGGCCGGGGATCGTCATTGAAGGCAAAATGACGGCTTTAGGCGGGAACTCGGACTCGTTTAACAACTGCGTCAATGTGTCGATGACGAGCATACAACCAAGGCTGGAAACCATCGGCGTCACCGAAGTCCGCTTCGAGGACGGAACGAGTTGGAAGAAGGGCGATCCGATGCCGGGTGCTCAGCCGGGTAACCAGCCCGGGGGCGGCGGCGCCGGAAACTCATCGGTGAACGTGAATGGCGCGACCGGCGCCGGTATCGACCTCGCGGGCGCCGGCGGGACGTTCGGAACCATTGCGTGGGTGCCTGGATCGCGCAGGCTGATCGCCTCGGACCTCGACGAGCCAAACCAAACCGATGCCGACTACGGGGCCCTCTCCAAGTGCAATACGCTCAACGGCGGCGGCACGGCCTGTAAGGTCATCGTGCGAATGTTCGGCCCTCAAAATAGATGCGGCGCGGTCGCGCTGGATGACGTCAACGTAAAAGCCGCTTCGGCCCGCGGGCCAAACTCGAACGACACGATCAAAGCGGCGCAGGATGCGCTGGTAAAGAGCGGCGGCACGCTCGCAGCCAACAGTATCGTAACCGTCGTCTGCAATACGAAGTAGACTACTTCTCCCGAAGCATCGCCTCGAGTTCGTTGCGCGTACGTACGGTATCACGATGCTCGAGGCCCAAGCTTTTTTCCCGAATTTCCAGCGCGCGGCGAAAGAACGGCTCGGCCTCAGCGGGCCGATCGGTGTCACGGTGCAACAGCGCGAGATTGTGGAGCGTGAACGCAGCATCGCGATGCTCCGGTCCTAAGCTCGCTTCCTGAATTGCGAGCGCGCGCCGCAACGGCGTCTCCTCGTCGGCGAAGCGGCCCGATTTGTGGTACAGAGTCGCGAGATGGACCAGCGCGATAGCGACGCGGGGATGCTCGGTCCCCAAGATCGTCTCCTGAATCGCGAGGGAGCGTAGGATCAGGCGCTCCGCCTCTTCAAGCCGCCCGCTCTCGCGCAGAACCGCCGCGAGGTTCAAGGCAGACCATGCGACCTCGGGGCTATCGGGACCCAGCGATGCTTCTCGGATCGCGAGTGCTCTGCGATATATAGGTTCCACTTCGGCGGTCCGATCGGTGTGGCCGAGCACGACCGCGATGTTGTTAAGGACGGAGGCGACGTCGGGGTGCTCGGGACCCGAGATCGTCTCAACGATCTCGAGCGAGCGGCGAAAGAGCGCCTCCGCTTCCACGAAGCGGGCCATGTCGGCGAGCAGCGTCGCGAAGTCGTTGAGTATTTGGGCGGTGTCGTGATGCTCCGGACCCAAGGTTGCTTCGATGTTCAGGAGCGCGCGGCGGTAGAGCGGTTCCGCTTCGGCCATCCTGTCCGTGCGGTGTAGGATGGACGCCAGCCGCGCGAGCGCGAACGCAACCTCGGCGTGCTCGAGCCCCAAGACGCTCTCACGAATCGCTAACGCCCGTCGCAAGAGCCGCTCGGCGTCACCGAATGCGGCGCGCTCCTCCAAATAGCAACCGCAGGAAACCAACAGTCGAGCCGCCGGCAGAAAGGTCGTGTTTGCCGGCAGCGCATCGAGCGCGACCCGAGCGTGTGGAAGAAGCTGCTCGCATTTCGGCCACGATGCGAACATCGTCCCCGGCGCGGCCCCGTCCGGGAAGAGCGAGTCGAGTACCGCGACGGCGGCCTCCGCCCATTGCTCGAGGCTCTCGCCCGCGAGATCGCGTGCCGCGGCTTGTACCAGACGGTGTACGGTGAAGGAACGTGTTGCGGAGCGGAAGTTGACCAGCGAGAGTCGATCGAGCGCCCCGAGCGCTTCTTCGACGCTCGCCGCGTCGGCAACGGTCGAGCGCAGATCGTGCACGGGGAGCGCCGCCTCGGGCAAGATCGGACGAAGGTTCTCGGGGCAGATGTCGGTCGGCTGCCCGAACAGCGCTTCGGGGATCTCATCGGAAGCGCACAGGCTGGCCAAACACATGACGGCCGCCGCTCCTGGAGCCTCCGACTCCGCCTTGGCGATCGCCGCGCGGAACGTCGCGAATACCGCCTGCGGATACTCGGCTTGGCGAGGGGCCAGCGCTAGATGACGTCCGAGTCGCGCGAGATAGCTCTGCACCGTCACCGTCTGCGTGTTGCGCAGATATGCGGCGGCGTGAGCCAGCGCCAGCGGCAAACCGTCAAGCGCAGCTATAAGCTGCTGCGAATCGGGCTCGCTCAGGTCTACCCGTCCGCTTTCCCGTTGCAGGTAGGTCGTCGCGGTTGCGCTCGACCACGTCCCTAATGCGATGGGCGCGATGTCGCCGCCCCAGTGCGCCGAGCGCGACGTGATGAGCACATGCGCCCGATCGGGCGGCTGCCAGGTGCGCAGCAACCGCTCGTCTTCGAGGTTATCGAAAACGAGCAAGATCGGCTTGGAAAAACCTCCGAGCATGCTCGTGAGCACCTGCTTCGCGGCGTCGGCGCGACGGGCCAGCTCGTTGAGCCCGCGAACGAAAAGCGAGCCAAGGGTTACGAGCCCCTCGATGACCCCATCTTCGGTTTCGGCGTCAAGCCACCAAACGATCGCGTGACCTTCTCGCTCGCGCCAGGCGTACTCTCGCGCTAGCGATGATTTTCCCATGCCGCCCATGCCGACGATCGCAACCCGATCGTAATCCCGAAATGCGGCAACGATCGTCGTCAGTTCGTTGTCACGGCCGGTAAAATTCGGCGTCGGGTGGATCGCCGCGCTGTCGAAGATGACGCGCGACTCTCGCCAGTACGCCCCTGAGTTGCGCCGGAACCGCGCTGATCTTCTCCGACGGCGCTGCGAACGATCTCGGCAAGCAGCGGCCGATTGTCGCGGATCGGGACGAGATCCCAGTATGCGAGCCCGGCGAGGAGCCCGCGGGGCTCACATTCGGCGACCCGCAGCAGAACGAGCCGGTGCGTCTTATTGAGTGGATCGTCGGCGATTGCGTTCTGCCATTCAGCTTGGCAATGATCGCTGGCGAGGTATTCGGGCGACAATAACGCCACGACGCGCGCCCCCTCGGAGAGTGCCGTGTGCATCCGCTCCATGAAGTTCGCGTTGGAAAAGTCCCACTGCTGCAGGACGACGCCATATCCCGCCTCTTCCAAGATCAGGCCGATCTCGGCGGAAAAAGGCGCATCGGCGCCGGCCCGGCTTATGAACAGCTGTTTGTCCGTCGATGCCACCTATCGAGACGCCTCGCGAACGTGAGAGGAGACGCATGCGTTCGCTGCAAGAACTCTTCGGAAGCCCACGTTAAGAGTCGAGGCCGTTATGCGTTTCACACCCCGGGCAGCCGCACTGCTGACCATCATACTCCTCGCTGCTCCGGCTGTCGCCGCCGCGGAACCGCCCAATCCGATGGCGACGCCGACGCCGACTCCCGGGCTGAAGATTAACACCGAGGTTGCTCCGAGAATACTCCTCCGATCGCCGAAGCCGACGGCGTGCCCGGGGGCCAAGTCGACGGACTTTCTTCTTTCGTCGTGCAGCGGCGCTCCAGGGACACACCTGACGCTAACGACGACGCTTGCAAGCATCCAAATACCGGGAGTCGGACTCGTTCGGATAACCCCGACGTTTGTTCTATTCACTCAAATAGTCACCACTCAAAAAGCCCCCAGTTCACCAAAGGCCGCCCCCAACAACGGGGTCTATGACGCACCGGTTGAGCTTATCGCCGGAGCATACGCGCTGACCGTGCCGCAACTCTCCTGTAAGGCGATAATGGGGGCAGCCTTTAATGGAGGCAGCCTTTCGTTCGGCCTCACTGTCGCAGCGCCCGCGATGGATCAAATGTGGGTTAGCCCAAGCCTTGGCACGTTCAAGGTGATTTGTGCGACGGCCGCACCAACCGCGACGCCGGCAGTGACCCACACACCAACCGCGACGCCATGGCCGTATGGGACCGCTTTTAGCAACTGCGGGCTGAACTTTGTATCCTACCCCTCAGGTGTGGGACCAGAACCTTTTGTTCTTTCGTCATGCAGTGGCGCGCCCGCGACAAAAATAACGCTGAAGGGCGGGTCGATCGGGAACGGCCAGCTTTCTTTCAGTTTCGGTTACCAGTATCCAGGCGGTCCCAATAGCGCACCCGTCAACCCCTGGGGCAGCAATCTAGGCAAATCTGGTATATTTGCAACGCTTGTGAGCAGCGCACCCGGAGTATACACGTTTATCGTGCCGCAGCCGCAGCAAGTGCCGCAGCTCCAACTCTGTAACCTTTTGGTCCCCCTTTTCTTAGGTAACACACCGCTTGGTCAATTCATGGTACGCTGCCCCGGCTCCTAAAGCTACTCAATTTTACAACGGCTGCTCGCCGCGGCTGATGGATTACCGTGGGCGCTACTTGAGCTCTACGAATATGAGGTGAATCGGTTTATCGAGCCTGTTCTCCGGAAGATGCTCGATTGCAGGGAACCACATCGCTTGCCCGGCTTTCATGTCGACCTCTTCCGTTTTTCCGTCTGGATAGGTGAACTTTGCCCCAGCATCGGCTAGGAAGACACCTACTGCGTTGGGGTGTCCATGCATGATCGACTTCTCACCGATACCGTAGCTAATCCGAAGAACGCGAACCTTGTCGTTCTCGAACTCCACCGTCCACTAGTAGTCGATACGCGCCAGTCCAGGCACTTGTAGCTTTCCTTACGGGAAAAAGGCGTGAGTTGCGCTAGGTTTAGGTCCCTTCATCGGGCTCGTCACCAACGCGCCGGGCCCAATTGTCAAGACGGCGACACACAATTTGCGGCCGAAAAGCTAGGCCATATGTGGGATATCGGTTTAGATGGGTTCTGGTCGCCCGGCGGAAAGGTGGTCTGCTGGAAGCCATAGCCCAAAGGAGAGAAGTCGCGCTGCATGTCCGCGTCGGCTGCGCGTTCGAATACGAGTTCGAGCGCGCGACGCCGGCCGTCTTCCTTGTCCGCCCCGAAGACGGGGGAGGCCATCACGTGATTCGCGAGCAGTGGGCGACGCTGCCCGACGCGATCTATCACGACTACACCGATCTGTTCGGCAATGCGTGCAGACGCCTTACGCTGCCGGAAGGCAGTGTCTCGGTGCACTACGATGCGACGGTACAGACGTCGTCACAGCTCGATGCCGTTGATTGGAACGCGGAGCAGCATCTCGTACAGGACTTGCCTGATGACGTTCTCGTCTACACCTTGCCGAGTCGCTACTGCCTTTCGGACGTCTTGGGCGACCACGCGATGCGGCTCTTCGGGTCGGCTCCGCGAGGGCGCGGCTGCGTTCAGGCGATTTGCGATTGGGTGCACGCGCACGTCAGCTTCATCGCAGGGACGAGCACGCCGCTCACGACGGCGGTCGATGTATTTGAAAGCGGGCGAGGCGTGTGCCGCGACTACGCGCACTTGGCGATCACGTTTTGCCGCGCGATGAGCATTCCGGCACGCTACGTCTGCGGGTATCTCCCCGATATCGATGTGTCGCCGCCCTATCCCCCCATGGATTTCTGTGCGTGGTTTGAAGCCTACCTTGGCGGGATGTGGTGGACGTTCGATCCACGCAACAACGAGCAACGCAAGGGCCGCATTCGGATCGCGCTTGGGCGCGACGCCCTGGACGTCGCGACGGTCACTACGTATGGCGCCTCACAATTCAAGGCTATGAGCGTTTGGGCCGATGAGGTAAGTGATGGCGGAACATCGGCTAGATAGCGTGGACCTGCGACAGATTGAGTTCATCGACGAGAGCACCGTCGATTGGAAGTCCGTCAGCGAAGTCACCTACATCGTTTACCAGCACATCCGTTACGAATATCCCGGGCCGATCACCGACCTGCGGCAGCGCCTGATGATATCTCCGCGAGACGGTCATGGCGGTCAGCGCCGTATCGTGCAGCGGCTTGATGTTTTTCCGCAGATGCCGGCCAAAGCGCATCGCGACGCCTTTGGTAACAGCGTCGTCGCGATGGTCGTCCCGCAGCTTGATTGCGGCATTGATTTCGAATACTGGGCGATCGTCGAACGCGAAGCCTGGGTTACGGAACATCGGGAACAGCGCAGTGTCTTGGAGATGCCCAGCCTGCTCCGTTCGAGTTTGCTCACGCGCGCTGACTCAAATCTACGTGAAGCCGCGGAGCAGCTACGGGCCGCCAACCGGGATCCCCTCGAACTCGCTCACGCGATCAATCACTTCGTGTTTAAACACATGAGGTATAAAGCCGGCGCTACCGACATTCGTACGACCGCTGCGGTCGCATTCGGGCTCGGCAAAGGCGTCTGCCAAGACTACGCGCACGTGATGATTGCCTTGGCCCGCCATTGCGGCCTAGCGGCACGATATGTCTCGGGCCATCTTTTGGGTGAGGGCGGGACGCACGCATGGGTTGAGATCATCCTGCCCGACCGCGACGATTCGCTGGTGATGGCGTTCGATCCGACGCACGATCGTGTCGTGACGATGAAGTATATCGTCGTTGCGGTCGGTCGCGACTATGCCGACGTCGCACCGACTTGTGGCGTCTTTACCGCGTCGTTCGCCGGCGAGCTCTCCGTTCATAAGCGTGTGGGTGTCACCGACGTCCGCTACGCCGCTTAGCGCAAAGCATCGCGTTTGCTGGGCCGCGCTACGCGATCGGCGCGCGGCGCGGCTCGCCTACAGGGGCTGGCCGACGCCCTCGACAAGTGGAACGCTACTAAGCAAGAGCTTTGGAAGGCGCCTTATGCGATATTTCACCGGAGGCTTGATCGTCTCTATTCTTACGATCGTAGCCTTCAGCCTGAAGCCTGAGCCTGCGCTCGCTGCCGGCTGCCCCGGATATAGTTCGAGCGCTGCGACGATTTCGCCGTGCGTTGGTCCGCCGAACTCAATTGTGGTCGTCACGATGCGCCGCAGGAACATCGTTCCGCAAGCCGTTTCGTTTCACACCGGTGTGAAAAACGGCATCGCGGTCGGGGGATTGACGACGGTTACCCAGGGCGCAGCCGGCTATACATTCGTCGTTCCAGCCGCGCTCTGCGCCGCCGGTTCGGGCAGCCAATTCGCCGTAAAGCTTTCCGGCGCGAACAACCAAGATGAAGGCGAGATCGGACGCTTCACGATCGATTGCCGCGCGCGCCTCGTCAGCGGCCGGTATCGCGTCGTATCCGGCGTATTTGTCGCGATGTTCAGCCTGACCGTGAACACTAGCAACATCACGGGTACGGCGAAGTGGCAGGGTTACGCGGGGATCGATACGCTGCGAGGCAGCATCAACGGTGATCGCGTGACATTCCGACGCGACTGCAGACCCCAGAGTGGGTACAGTTCATGCAGCCAGACGTGGATTGGAACCATTCGCGGTAAAGTCATCACCGGAACGTGGACCGGGACCGGCGGAAACGGTTCCTGGACGCTCCAGCTTTGATAGGAACCTTCGCCGGATCTCGAACGTTACGGGCACACGGGCCGCTTTGCCGGCTCGCAAGGAGTTCCAAGATGCGTCTTGCATTCGCCGCGTTTTTCGCTACAGCGTTGTTAGCCGTGCCGTCCCTTTCGGGTGCAGCACCGCCGCCGCTTGTCAGTGTGTCGGCCTACCCCACCACAGCTGCAGGGTCTGTCGTACGTTGTCCGGTGACCCTCAACTTCCAAGGGGCAATCAGCGTGTCCAACTGGCCCGCGAGCCCACCCGGCCGGATATTCCAGTACACGTGGATCGCCAACAAAGGCGCGGCGGGGCCGCCTCACGTTTTGAGGAACCAGCCAAACGCGTTCATAGTGAGCCCAACGTACACGGCGACGCTCGGCGTGAACGGCACATATTGGTTAGCGCTTCAAGCCACCGCTCCGCGGCCCACCAACATCAACGTCACCTCGAACCATATCACTTTTACGCTGACCTGTCCCATCATCGTCCCAAAGACGGGCAGGGTGATTCCGGGAAGTCTCACGTTCCCGCTTACTCAGGCTCCAATAACTCCGGGCGTGACAGCTCCGTACGCGCGGCCGTCGTTTTTTAATCCGCCGAGGCCCGTTCCGACAAAGTAGATACTCGCGCCTAGTTGCCGCTACTTCGTGGCGTTTGGCACTCCGAGCTCGACCAGCAGCCGAACGCCCCCGTTCTCTTACTTGCGCACGCCACCTTGCCCGGCGCGCAGCATTGTCCGTTGTAACACTGACTTCCCTTGTCGCTAATGCGGTACGACTTGCAGGTGCACGGGGCTGCGGATCGGGCCGACGCTAATGACGCAGTTTCTTGGCGTGAGAAGGCCCGGAAACAGTAGCCCGACCGCGAGCGAGCTTTCTATGGGTACGTTTTGAGTGCTACTCGGAACCGGCGGAGTCGGAAACATGACTTGGACCTGCCCGCCCGGATCCAACGGCTTCTGGAATGTATAGCTGCCGCTGTGGGGGGCGAACGTGTAAGACTGACCCTGAATCGTGACGGGGCCCGCCGGGACTAGCCATTGTGCGATCGTTCCGGCAGGGACCGGCGCGTCGCCGACATCAGATATTTCAACCAGCGTCTCCCCGATGCCGAGGCATTTGAGCTTGAAAGTTTTGATCGGCGTCGGGCTCGGCCGCGGACCGTTCACAGCCGACGCAGGAGACACACTACTAGGTGCGCCTATCGCGTTCGTTCCGACCAACGTCGGCGACGCGAGAATCAGAATGGCGGCAGTCATCGTTGCGGTAGGCAGAAACGTTTTCATAAGCCCGTCCTCTTCTGGACTCAATGTACCTATTTTATGTCAGGGATAGGATGTATCGCAACTCCTAGGATAACGGATGGAACGTAATCCGCTCCCCGGCAGTTCCCCAGCCTGCGGGAATGGCGGTCTTCCCTAACCGATCTTCAGCCACCACTGCGCTTTACTGCCTGTGCGGCTTGGGGCTCGCAGTCGGCGTCGGCTTGGGGCTCGCCGTCGCCGGAGTTGCGGTCGGGGCACAAATCACCGTGAATTTACCAACGTTTACGCTGATGACTTCGGGGATAGACGAGGCGCTATTAGCTTGGTATGCAACGACGAGGCTGACCGAAGGGTTGACGGCGCCGCCGGTCACCACGGTACCACAGACTGGTTCTGACACGTTGAGTCCGGACACCCGGACCGTGACGGATTGCGGCACGATAAACGTCCATGCTGCGCCTCCTCCGCTCCCTCCGCTGACCGTCGAAAATGAATAAGAAACGCCATTGAAATTGAACAGAAGCTGGAGCTGGCTGCTCGCCATGTTCGGCGGCGCCCCTGTCAGGGTCACTCGTGTCCCCGGCGCGCCGCTGCACGACGAAAAAAGAAAGGCCGACCCCGCGGACGCGCCGGGGCACGCGGTGGCTGCGTTCGCGCCTGCCGCCCCTTGCGTCGCCGTCGGCTTGGGCTTAGGGCTCGCCGTCGCCGGAGCTGCGGTCGGGGCGCAAATCACCGTAAAATCACCGAGGTTTGCGCTAGTTTGGGTGAGGACCGGACTTTTGGTCTTCTGGATCGGCGCCGACGACGTGGATCTTAATTGATAGGAAATGACGAGACCGAACAGAGCGTTCGGACCACCGCAGAGTTGCGGCACGGTTACCGTGTATGCTCCTGCTCCGCTGCTGCGAAGTGCTGCGGAAAGGGAATAGATACCGCTGACACGGTTTTGCCTGAAAAAAAGCTGGACGTTGTACATTTTCGGCACCGCCACCGTCGTCTTCGGCTTATTTCCGAGCGTCGTCGTCAATTTATTTCCGAGCGTCGGCGCCAGCTTATTTCCCGGCGTCGTCGTCAGCGTCAGTTGTGTCCCCGGCGCGCCACTGCACGACGACAAAAGGAAATCCGCCGACTGGGCGTTCAAGCACTTGGTGGCCGCGCTCGCGCCTTCCAGGGAGAAGGCCATGGCGCCGGCGAGGCCGGCGATCCCGATCGCCGCAACGTAAACGACTATGCGGAAGCCGATCATCTTCTTACTTCTTTCAATAATTCGCGTTGCGAATGCCAACGGATCTGACCACCTGCGTCGAGCGCGAAGCCGAGCCGCGCTGTAGGAATGTGAACCGTCACGATGGTCCAAAACAGCCTCGCGATACCTTGGTGGGCTAGGAACGTGTCGGATTGGTCCCACGTTCCCTCCCGAAAAGACAGTTGGTCAATCTCCGGCTGTGCCGGCCTGCTCCTTCCATCGTTGAGCGTTCACGCCGAACACGAGCAGCCACAGGGTCAGCGATGCTTCCCCGATCAGGCCACCGACCATAATGTAGGGAAAAAACAGACGCTCCCCGAGCGCCGGTGACAGAAATGTCAGCCAACCAAAACCCGTAATCGCCCCTCTCTCCGTCTTCCTTATAAGCCACGCTCGCTTCTTACAAGTTTAGTGAGCCGCCACGCCCCACTGCCTCGACGACAAGGCCCGAGTAAACGTCGGCGTCGATGAAGCACCATCGAAATCCTTATCACCCGCCGTGGCCGGCGTGGTTTGGCGCCGCCACGGCGAAGCGCGCGGCGCGCTGGGCGTCGGCGACGAGCACGTTGGGCGGCGCCAGGCTGCGGGGTCCGCTGGCAGTCCAGCGTGCCCGGATATCGCCGTTGCGGTCGAGCATCAGCTCGGTTTCGCCGCCATCGCCGGCCGAACGAAACAGCGCCAGCGCTTCGGCCACATCAACCGACACGCCGACGACGTAAGGCAGCTTCGCCCCGCCACTTGGCGAATTTCTAATTTTCGTTGGTCCGACCGCGATCACCGTCAGTCCGCCGGCGGCGAGGCGCCGTTGCTCCGCCGCCAGCTGCCGCAACCGCGCGTCCGGCACAGGCCGCACGTAGAGGATCAGCAGCACTGGCCCGTTTTGCAGCGTCTGGCTCAGGGTGTCTTGCGCGCCGTGTATCTCGAAAGCGAAATCGAGCACCTGGGGCGCCGCCGCGCTCGTCACCTTCGGTCCAACGCTTTTTGCGAGGACGCCGGCGGCATGGGCGCGGATGAACTGAATGACGTTCCACCGATCCCTCGGCGTCAGCTTGCCTTCGAAGCCAGGCATTACGCCGCCGATGCCGTGGCCGATCCACCAGTACAGGTCGCCGACATTGTGCGCGAAGAGATGCGGCTCGGTCAGGTCCGCCGGCTTGATCGGCAGGCCGGCGGCGGCCGGACCATCGCCACGTCCATCGGCGCCGTGACAGACCGCGCAGTTCTGCGCATAGATCGCAGCGCCGCGGGCGACCGCCGGAGCACCGTAAGACACGGGCGACGCGAAGAAGGTGGTCGGAAAGGCCGGCTCGATCGCCCGGCGCAGCGGCGGAGCGGCGAAGGCGACGCACGGGATGAGGCCGACGACGGATGCGCCGAGCAGCCACTTCCGCCTGCCGGCAATTGCGACGATGACGAGCGTGGCACAGGCGCAAACTCCGACGACGAGAACTGCCGATAGGATCTTGTCGCCCGTTGGCAGCGCGTTCGGATCGATCCGGAACGGCAGCGGCCATACCGGCTCGGTGTGGAGGCCTGGCGGTAGGATGCCAAGCTGGCCGACGATGGCGAGTACGCCAAGGCCGATCGCGCTCTCGATCAACGCGTTACGCCGTAGCCGCGGGATCGCTTGCCACGCGCGGGCACCGGCGTCAAGCTGCGCCGTTAGTTTCACCCGGTTGATCGCGGCAACGGACAGCATGGCCACGAACAGCGCGATCTTGAGCAGGAGCAGCTGGCCATAGGGAGTGCCGAGAAGCGCGGGGACGTTGCCGGTAAGATACAAGGTGTTGACGATGCCGGAGGCCAGCAAGACCCCGACGCTGGTGACGGCTATCGCTGAGAAGCGCCGCGTCGCGGCGCGCGCGATCCCGACGGCGCCCTGATCGCCAACGTACTGCACCGCCGTCATCATCAGTGCGAAGGGCACAAGCGCGCCGAGCCAGATGCCCGCCGCGAGTAAGTGTAGGAGATCGGCGGCGAGGTGGATGTTGCCGTTGATTCCTTCGTCTGCCGCGCCGTGTCCGGCCCAAGCAAGGGTCACCAGGAGAAGCGCACTGAGCCCGAATGCCACCCAGCCGACCGCTGCCGACCAGCGCGCGCGCCGTTTCCAGGCGATGAGGCAGGCGCCAAGCAACACGACGAGCGCCAACCGCAGCAACCAGTCCTTGCCGACTCGCGTCTCTGTCAGCACAATCGCGATCGTCGAGGACTTCAACGCGCCGAGCGGTTCGCCGCTCATGTTCGCGGCGACGGCGGCGAGCCAAGCGGCTCCTGAAACCAGCGCGAGCGCCAGGCTCGCCCAGGCGACGACGCTCAGCCGCCGACGCGGCGCGAAGGCATCGTTTAACTCGGCGTCGTTTGCACGCAACGTCCTGCCTGCAACGAGGCACTCGAACGCGAACACACCAGTCAGCGATACGCACGCGGCAAAGTGCAGCGTGCGCGCGACGACAATGAACGCGTCCGTCGCGTTCACCCGCCGCGCACGTCGAAGGTGAAGTGCCCTTCGGTGTTGTGCGTGTCGACCGAGACGACACGCCACCGCACGGTGTATGTGCCCCGCGGCAGCTTCTTCAGCCCGATTTGCAGCTCCGCCGGCTGGCCCGGCGGCACTTGTGCGTTATCGAGATCGACCCGCTGGCCCGCTTTGTCGGTCACCGTCACGGTGCTGAACGCCGGCTCGAGGTCCTGAGTGAACCACAAGGTGACGGCCGTCGGCGCAGCCGGCACCGAGCTCCCGACGGCTGGGCTCGCATGATCGAGAAAAGCATGTGCCCATGCGGCTGGGGAAACGAGAGCCAGCGACGCACCCACCGCAAGCGCTGCAAAAATCTTCTTCATGATTTCTGCCTCAAGATGGGCTGGCCGATGCTATGCGGGAACAGATCGTCGAGGTACCAGTGCAGCTGGACGACGCCGCCCAAGCGGTGCCCCGTCGCGCCGTTCGCCGGGATGATCGCCTCCGCGCCGATCTGGTAATAGCGTCCGGACCAGATGACGCCGGGCTGGATCGTCCCGGTCGTCCCGAGGCCCGCGTTGCGGTTGACGGGCGTCGAGAACGCCACCTCGACCAAGGGGATCATCTGGCTGAAGGGGTGGCGCAGGCCCACATCCTTCACGCAGCACTGGAGATACGGAAGGCTGTACTCGAAGGCGAAGCCGTAATTGAAGTTGTTCGGGTTGGGCGCGCCGGCGCTCGCTGTTTGTGTCGGAAAGTCAAAGCTCAGGTTGCTGGTCACCGCGAGCGGGCGAAGAAATTTGAGCGACTCCGGCAGCTCTCCGAACCCTTTGCCGAAATCGAACGTCGGCGTGAGGGTCGTGACATTGCGGGGCCCTCCCGCCCAGCTCACATTAAGCCCGACGAGACCCATCGATTCGCGAGGAGCGTTGACGAACAGCTGGTATTGGAGCCCGCTGTCGAGCCCTCCCCAACTGGTCGTCGTCGGCGCGCCTACCGTGTGCGACTGCGCCCATTGCGTGTGCAGCGTGAAGTCAAGATTGCGCGTGATGCGCTTTGAGAGATCTACCCCGATGTCGGTCTCCTGCGAGCCGTCCGGCCCCGTTGGGCTGAACGTGACCGTCGGCAGCGACCCCTCGTCGGCGACGAACGGATCGTCCGTCAGAATGGTTGCGGGGAAAAAGCGCTCACCGGCAAGGCCGTGCGCCTGCGCACCGGAATTCATGGCAAAAAGCATGGCAACCGCGAGTACACCCGCGCGCCATGGTATTCGATTCGTCGTTTTGTATGGGCGGCGATCAAGATGAGAGCGGGCGACTATTCCAAGCGACGCACGCTGAACGTTCGAGGTCATAGAGTTCCTCCGGAATCGGCTGTGCAGAAAATGCCGCACGCCAATACCGAAGGCGCGTGCGGCGGACTAGCCGATCAGGGGAGGAGGTCGCTTGAAGCGATGCACTCCGACGCAGACCGCAAGGCTCCGAGCGGCGTCGACTGGTAGGGGCAGGCGTCGCGTCGAGGCGCCGGACGACTGCAGCCGCTGCGCGTACGCGTAGAGTATCGCCTGAGCGCAGCGTTCGACGACGCGGTAGAACAGCGTGATCACGACGGCGACCAGCAGCGCAATCAACACCTCGACGCCGCAGCCCAATGCATCCGGCGCGTGTCCTTCGAGGAACTCGATTGTCACGAAACCCGCGATTTGCAGCGATGCCACGATGAACCAAAGCCGCGGAAAAGGCGGCAACGCGAGCGTACGGCGGAAGCCTTGCGAAGTG
The DNA here is from genome assembly GCA_003134695.1 of Candidatus Zemynaea palustris. Classification (GTDB taxonomy): domain Bacteria; phylum Vulcanimicrobiota; class Vulcanimicrobiia; order Vulcanimicrobiales; family Vulcanimicrobiaceae; genus Zemelea; species Zemelea palustris. The sequence continues at coordinate 168,644 of PLCB01000006.1, forward strand.
ATAGCGCGGCCTACGATCAGCGTGCAACCCAGGAACGCCGACGCCAAGACGACCTCGAGCATCGGCGCAAGGTACCCGTGGTGCCCGTCGGCAAGACTGCGTCCCTCGAGCGCGTACGTGACGGCATGCCCGAGCAGCGTTCCGCACGCGATAAAGCTAGCAAGCCAAGCGCTCCTGAGTGCCCGCGCCATAATCGCGTGCACGTTCGACTCTATGCTCCGCTCCCCTGGGCCAGGTGACTCCGTACCTCGCTTGAAGGCGCCCTGATTCCCATCGATACGGAGTAACCACACATGATCACGAGGCTCGCTGCGATCTCTGCCATCGTGGCCACATCGGCGCTCTTCTTCGTCGCAACCGTGCGCGAAGCGAAACCCCAATCGCCGTCGCTTGCGGAGGCGTATGCCACGATCGCGAGTAAGCCGTTCGTCGATCTCACGCACACGTTCTCTCCCGACATCCCCCATTGGAAGGGCTTCGATAAAGAGACCGTCCGGACGCTGTATTGGTACGACCCGAAGCCCGGTACGCGCGGATCAGGATTCTTCGTGCAACAATTCTGCCACGTCGGCCAGTGGGGCACGCACGTCGACCCACCCGCGCACTTCGTCAAGGGCGGCCGCACCGTCGACAAGATCGACCCGAAGGAAATGGTGTTGCCGTTCGTCATCCTCGACGTGCACGAGAAAGTCGCGCGCGATCCCGATTACGTCCTTTCGGTCGATGACGTCAAGGCGTGGGAGACTAGGCACGGCCCAGTCCCGCAGCACGCGTTCGTCGCGATGCGAACCGACTGGTCGAAGCGCTGGTCGGGCGGCAACGTCGCCATGGCCAATAAAGATTCCAAGGGGATCGCGCACTTTCCGGGCTGGAGCCTACCCGCAATCAAGTACCTCTACGAGACGCGACACATCACCGCCTCGGGCCACGAAACGACCGACACCGATCCCGGCATCGCGACGTCAAAGGACGACTATTCTCTCGAGGGCTGGATCTTGCATCACGACCACTATCAGATCGAATTACTGGCGAACCTCGACCGAGTGCCCGAGAGCGGCGCAATTGCGATCGTCACGTTTCCGAAGCCGGCCGGCGGCTCCGGTTTCCCGGCTCGCGTAATCGCAATCCTTCCATAGTTGGGTCCCCACCTGGGATAATCTGAACACCCAACTCGCGGCTACGGACCGATGACGACCGTCGGACAGCCGACGACGATCTGGTCGCCGCTCGCGGTCGCGTCCCCGCTTCGAGCCGCCGGCTTACCACCGATCAGCACGGTTGGCGAGCCGACAACGATGGGCACGTTGCTCGGAAGGTGGCCCGTGAGGATTTGCGTCCACGAGCTTGCTATATCGCCGGCGCGGGCAGCCGGGTGTCCGCAGATCAAAACCGTCGAAGCACCAGGCCCAAGGATCGTCCCTTTGCTCGTCGCGTCACCGACGCGCGCCGCCGGAGCGGCATCGGCCGGCGCGTGAGAAGCCGAGGCGCTCGCGGCGACGCAGACAAGTGCGAGGATCCGTGCCCCGGCGGCGATAGATCGAACCGGCCTCAATTGATCGTCACGATGGCGCCCTTGATGACGGTCGTTCCCGAACCTTCCAGCGAGGCCGAAGGAGCGCTGATCTGAGCTGACGCCTGACCGCTGATCTGAACGGTCGTCCCCTGAATGCTGATCTGGGTGCCTTTGATCGTGACGTTCCCCGAGCTATCGACCGTGATGTACTTCAACAGATTCGTGAGTTGCGGATTTTGCACGGTGAGTTGCGGATTTTGCACGGAGGGTACGGTCGCGGCGACGGCCGCGCGCTCGACGACGGCGCTGGCGAGTGCGCCGCTGAACGCGGCAACGGCGATGACGGCGACGATCGGGATCGTCCTAGTTGAAGGGCTCATAGCTCGAACTCCTTACTGAAACACGCGAAGCGAATTACTTCTTAGGAGGGCGAGCGAGCACCCCTTGGGCGACACAGACGCCAAAAAGAATGCGGCCGATTTGATTAAGCCTTTGGGGTGCCCATGCCGATGACAAGCGCGCATAAACGATCGCCGCTCCGGTCACGAGAGAGAACTGCTCGAAGAAGTTGCCCCAGCTATTGTAAATCTGCGGTTTGGCGCCGATTCGTGGCACACACAGTAAGGCGAAGACAAGATACACCGCACCAAGGACGACTGCGCCCGTGCCCGGATTCGTGCGGCGACCTCGCGTTATGAACGGGCGGACCGCCGGCGTCGACTTTCAGGAGGGAACTTCGGACCAATCGGGCACGTTCCTAGCGCATCAAGTTATCCGAGGTCTGCTTTAGGCTATCGTGACGACTCGTATCCCACGGCGTAGCTCGTTCTTGCGCGCGGTGGTCAAACTCCGCCGGCATTTCGCAAAGAAGTTTTCGGAAAGACAGGTTACCTAGTTTATGAAGAATACGTTCCGTCGATCCCTCGCCAGCGTGTGCGCAGTCGTGTTCATCGCCCTTGGACAACCGGCACTTGCCGCCGCGCCCCCGATCGTCGGCGCCCCGTCAAAGGTCGAGTCAAACGTGAAGCTCGCGATCGTGAGCGGCAATAACCAACTCTTCACTGGCCCGAAGCTTACTGGTACGCCATGTCCATACACGAACGGCGCTTGCAACGTTCCCGCTTATAAAGTGACGTTCTCTGCCCTCACGGTGAAGTTGACGAATTTGGGCGGTGGTGTGCCGATCGCGAATGCGGCGATCGTCTTTACGTGCCACATGCCGGCGGGCTGGCTGTGCCAGTTCAGTCCATCGGGTCCCTCCAACGGCACCACCAGTATCGTCACAACCGACCGGAACGGCGTCGCCACGCTCGATCACATGGGAGGGAACGCTCTGAACACTTGGTGCTATGCCGCGCTCAACGTCCCACCTTGTCAGGCAATCACCATCGGTTACCCCGGCTGGACAGTCACGGTGACCGCTGCCTACGGCGACCTCGCGTCGACGACATTCAATCTGAAGATGCTGCTGTTTTATTTATAGAGACACGCCCGCAGCCAATGAAGCGCAGGCTCAACGGTGAAGAAGCATGCTTTAGCTACGCATCCGCGACGCCCGCATTCCACAGCGCGACCGTCCTCCGCGCAATCCATACTGCGCGCGACGCCGCGGAAGCGTTCCGGGGTGCGCCTACGCGAGCAATGCGTGGGGTGCACCGCGGCCGGAACCCTCGCACTCATCCCCGCCGCGTGTCCGTCTTACGGAAAGCCCGTGCAGATGCGCCGGCGCCGTTACTGCGAGGCGTTCGCCTCGCACCATCGCCAGAACCGCCTATGGGCGAAGGACCATCCTGAGCCGCGCGATCCTCGCGCCTGGTTCCTGCGCGAGGTCGCGCCGAAGCTCCACGCCTTCTCGCTCGGTGAGATCGCGAAAGCGACTGGCCTGTCCCTCGCGGCCTGTTCGCGCTTCCGCGCCGGGACGAAGGCTCCGCATCCGCGTCATTGGACAGCCTTCGTCGCGCTCGTGGAAGGAAGCGAGACGTCCTGAGCGCAGTGCCCGATCAACCCGAATGCATCGCGCATCGGCTCTGCATCAGGTGACGCGGTGCGCCTCGCGGCCGCGCACATGTAGCGGCTTGCCGCGGGGCACCGGCGCCTTCCCGCAGCGTCGCGCACCGCCAAAGGGCGGCACGGGGATTACGTTCCGGCGCTAAAATGGAACTGTGGCTTCGCTCGAAGCGTTACCAGACTCGACAACTTCTCTTGCAAGGAGAACCTTTATGCTTCGTCGCTCCCTGACGATCTTCGCCTCAGCCCTGGCGCTGACGGCGATCGCGGCCCCGGCGCCCGCCGCCACTACCTATCAGACCGTGACACTAACGGTTCCCGTGACAATCGCCTCGATGCCGATCGGCACCACCGCCAATGTTTCCTGTTTCGCTGGGCAATTCACTGGGCAAGTTGTGACGTTGCCGAACTACTTCGCAATGACCATCGTCCCCGTCACAACGCAACCCGGAACCGGCTTCGTCAGCTATAGCGGGCCCCCAATCGTCGTCGTCCTCAAGCCACCCCCGGGGGCACAATCGGCCATGGTTACCGGTGTGCAGGTCCGGTGCCAAGTGAACTTATCGCCTAATACTACGCCCATCAACCCGACGCGGTCGACGCGTGATACGTCCCCTGTTACACTTCAGTAAGCGGGCGGCGCTGGCAGTGTTGCTAGCGCTGAGCGCGGCTCAAGTCGAGGCGCAAACAGCGAAGACGGCGTCGTTCACGATGTCACCGTTGATGATCGTCGGCGTCCCGCCGGCCAGCGCGTCGTTTAATATGACGCCTGCGCTCGCCATCGTCGGCGTGCCGCCCGCGACCGCCTCGTTCACGATGTCGCCGCTTGTCATCGTAGGGTCGTCTCGCTAAAGTAGGCACCGCAGCGATCGGCGTAACGAAACGGCGCTTATGTGGCCGCCGCACAGCGTCCAGATCACATTCCCCGCAGGAACGCGCGTCCCACATCCGCGCCATTGGAAGGCGTTCCTCGCGCTCGTTGATGGAGTAGTGCCTCAGAGCGGTCATGACTGATCTCAGTCAACGGCCCGCGAGGTGCTCGCGAAGCAAGCCCCGCGAGGGACCCGATCCGCGAGCGAGCGCGCAGGCGAACGCGCAACGCGGCGAAGCGAACGCCTCGCACCACCGCCGCAACCGGCAATGGGCGAAAGAGCATCCCGAGGAGCGTGATCGCGCCTGGTTCCTGCGCGAGGTCACGCCGAAGCTCGATGCGTTCTCGCTCAGCCAAATCGCGAAGGCGACTGGCCTGTCGCTCGCAGCCTGCTCGCGCTTCCGCGCTGGAACGCGGGTCCCACATCCGAGGCATTGGGTTGCCTTTATTGCGCTCGTCCAGGGAGACGCGTCTTAACTACAATTGCCAAGAAAAAGGCGCACAACCCGTTCTTCTAAGTCAAACTCGGCGGTGTTCTTCAATCAGGTAGTTTTTGGCTCAAAAGCGGCATTATCAACTTCGGCGGTATCCCCTTCCACTTCGGGATTACGAGATACACTTGGTCGACGCCGACCCAATCGCCGGGAGCCCCGAAGTGACAATAGATGTAGTTACCCGTTCTGGGCGGCCGAGATAATCCGCGTTTGGTTGCCCTCATGCTCAAGTTCAGGGTGCCACTGTACGAAGCGCCGCCGCGGGAACGCATAAGAGGGACGTTCGTTGTGACTGACCCAAGAGTCAACGGGCTTAACAGACTGGGGCTGAGCCAACATGTCAAGGGCAGCTTTGGGAGGGCGTAGCTACTGCTGGCCGACACCATAACCGGAACTGAGACGGCGAGCGGCCATGAGAGTCGAGTCGGTCTCGCCTGGAGGGAATCCGACGCACCCGAGCGCTCCGCCGCTCCCGAGAGGGTCGGCACCGCGAACAACGCTGCAACGAAAAACGCGGCGAATGCAGGACGCATCTTAGATACTCCTTCCGAGCCGCAGAGCAGCCCGCGTCTCCGTAACGTTCGGCGGCCGGTGGAGGTTCCTGCTGTGGCCAAGGCTGCGAAGCCGAAGCGGCCTGGAAACGTAGCGCTAACGGGAAGATTGCCATCAGTTCGAGATGGCAATCAACGTCATTTAGCCGGAACCAGGATGATGCAATAGTAGTAAGCCACCGGGTAGGGAAAGTCGCTGAAAGAAAGACCCCAGGGACGATATATAACCCACGGCACGTTTTTAAGAGTTACCTTCACGGCTCCGTGAGGGTCGTAGCGAGCGGAGAAATACAGACTGTCAGTCATTTTTATTTTGGCGCTGGGCGCATTGGTGATGAAGTTTCTGGAGTACGATAGGGGATATGCGTAGTAGCAACCGTGGTCTCGCCATGGGTTCCTGAAGAAGCTCGGAGCGCCTAGCTTCCCGCCCTGTGAAGCGCACACGCTCTTGTCTGTGATGAGTGGGTCGACGTCGAACGCCATGTTGTGCGAGGTGGAAATCGTATCTCCGGTCGTTTTCAATGTAATCATATGGCGGCCGTCAGGGATGTAAAGACACGCCGTGGCCTTGCTCGCGGAGCAAAAGTCTTGGTAGTCCTTTGCGTACGGAGCCAGCGCCGAAGCCGGCATGGCGATCGTCGACGTGTTTCTCGTCTTCAGAATCCTCCTCGCGCTTACTCCCAGCGCCGAAGCGCGAGCGAAGCGCACCTGCCGCGCTGCGTGAGCCTTGCGGAGCGCGCCCAGCGTCGTTGTCTTGCCCAGGAATTGGATTTTCGTGGAGGGCGGGAGTTGCTTCAATTCGACGTTCGAAAGCGACTCGACGGCGCGGACCGTTTCGGCGGATACGGCCGAGGTCGCAATCGGGGAGATTAGCAATACGCTCAGAAAAGCGATGACCATGCGAATAGGGCGCGTTGGATTCATACCGTGCTCCTGCTGACTACGTGGTGCTTCCCAAGTATAGCAGACCTGAGTACCGCCAACGTTGCCTGCGCGGAGGCCGAGTGCATTCGGTTAGTCGACGAAGACGCAAAGGGCTGGTCACGCGATCCACCTGAGGAAGCCAACACCAAATTGTGCGAGCGAAATCAAACACAGCACGAGACGTTACCTCGGATGAATTTAGGTCCTGGCCGGAGATGCTTGCAAAGAAGAGCAATATGCTAAGTCCGGCCGAATGGTCTCACGCGATGCTGAAACGGAGGGCCGACGATGGAACCACAGGCCCTACGTCTTGCGTTACGAAACAAGGCTATCTACTCGGCCGCCCAAATCATTTTGCTTGCAACCAATAAGGAGACTCATCCGTGCAGTTACGATACACAGCTTTTGCCGCATTGGTCCTCGGCTTAGCCCTTGTCTCGAACCAGGTGTTCGCCGCTCGTCTTCTCCTCGTGCCTTTAGCACCGACCTCGGGCGCCGCGACCTGCGCCTCCGGGTTCACCGCCACGCCGACGAGCTGGGATTCGAAGAACGCGCCGGATTACGTGTGCAAAAGCAACACGCCCACGTGCGCGAACGGAACCGCCTTGAAGCTAAACGATGCAACGACGAAGGGAGGCTACCTCCGCTACACCTGCGGCGTTCCAACGCCGACGACTTCGGGGAATCCGGCTACGACCAAAACGGGGGTGGATAATTGGAATGTGCTCGGGCAATAGACTTTAATAGGTCTCGTCAAGCGATGAAGCCACAAGTTCGCCTTCAAAACGAAGCCTGGCAATATTGAACATGCCCGTTTAATATAGATGATACGCAACGCACTGCTGACCATCATACTCCTCGCCGCTCCGGTTGTCGCCGCCGCGCAACCGCCGAATCCGATGGCGACGCCGACGCCGACTCCCGGGCCGAAGATCAACACCGATCTGAAGGTCGCTCCCGGAATACTCCTCGCGAGACCCAAGCCTGCAGCGTGCCCGGGGGCCAAGTCGACGGACATTCTTCTTTCGTCGTGCAAAGGCGCGCCGGGGACACACCTGACGCTGACGCTCGGAAACAACGTGACCCCGGCGAAGGTTCTGTTCAAGCAAAACGCCGGCAGCAAAATGACGAACTATTCCGCAACGGTCGGGCGCAGCGCCGGAGCATATACGCTGACCGTACCGCCACCGCGTAACGTTCAGGTCGCGCGGGGAACCAAGCAGTGCGCCGCGCACGTCGGCCTCTTCGGCGCGCTGACGTGCCCGGCGTTGATCAAGTCGGGCGACGTGCTACTCGTCTGGGACTGGCAGGCCGGAGCGGGACCCGCCGCGATCGGCGGGTTTCGGGTGTACCGTGTCACGGGCGGAACCAAACAGCTCGTCTACACGCGTACGGATAAGGACTCGATCACGCTGGTAGACCTTTCCGGGCCCGCGGCCGGATACGTCGGCGCGTGTTTCGCCGTGAGCGCGTACGCCGGCGCATACGAGTCCGCCCTCAGCGCCGCGCATTGCGTGACGAGGCAGGAGACCGTCGTTCTTGCATCACCGACGGTCAACGCCACGTCTCCGCCGGCACCGGCGCCGAAGCACGTCGTCATCCACGTGACCGGCGATTCCTTCCCCGCCAAGACGGTCGTCGCGGCCGGCGGCGACGTGACGTGGATCAATGACGACACGGACGAGCATTCCGTGTACGGTCCGGCCGGACAGTTCGTCGGCGACCTGTACGCGAGCGGCGGGAGCTTCACGTACACGTTCCGCGACATCGGCAAGAATTACACCGTCCCCTACCTGTGCCAGTACCACGCGGGCATGCACGGAACCATCGCCGTCGTCACGAACCACTGACCTCGATCGGAAACTGCACATGAGCGCGAACTTCGTTGCGCACACGATCACGCTCGGCTTCAGCGTCGCGACGTGTCCTGAACCCTTCGGTCCGCTTCCGGATTCGCTGGCCGGTTCTCGCATCGCGCGGGTACTCCACGATCGCGGACCAGACGCCGCCACGCTTGTAAACGCCGTCTTTCCCGCGCTCGAACCATGTCACTTTCAAGCTGACCTGCCCCACCATCGTCAATGGCAAGGTGACCGTGCCGGGAAGCCTCACGTTCCCGTCTACTCTAGCTCCGATAACTCCGGGCGTGACAGCTCCGTACGCGCGGCCGTCGTTTTTTGAACCGCCGAGGCCCGTTCCGACAAAGTAGATTCAATCCAACGCGCGAGGCCAGCCGAGCGCCGCGCCTCGCGCGTTTTGTCACCGGCGCTTTTGCCCTAACGCCGTGCTCGATCGACCCGGATGCATCGCGCATCGGCGCATCGTTATCGATCCGCACGGCGCGTAGACATTCGATCGTCTTACTTCTAGAATCCCGAACAGGCCGAAGACCCCTTGGGCCATCCCGAGCAGAGCTGGCGCGCGACCGACGCCGGTACGCCATGTTGAACTAGAAGGGTGATAGAAAAAAGGCTGCCGGCTGCCCCTGCGACCACGTTCCATCGTTCGCCCGAGGAGCGCTTGAAGGCGTAGGAGCCGCTCCCCGCCCCTATGTAATACCAATTGAGCAACGCATAATTGCCGGCCACGTGTACTGCGCTTGTGAAGCTTTGCGGATCTATCTGGTGCTGCGCCGCCCGCAGGGCAGCGACGTCCGCCTTCGGTCCAACATCTGCTGCAAAAACTAAACCGGTCATCACCGCGGTCAACGCGGCCAATCCGATCAAGAACTTCCTCATGAGAACCTCTCTCCGTCTTCCTTATAAGTCGGGCTCGCTTCTTACAAGTCCGCGCCCGGAACTCCGCGCACCATCGCCGTCCAACCCAGCAAAGGCTCGAGTTCGCCAAAGCGAGGCCGCCCAGCCGGATAAGTTCCTCGCGGATGCCGCTTGGTCCATTCGAACCCTAGCACCGCAAGGTATTCGAAATTCTCGAAAGGGGCGTTGCTCCCGCCGATCACGCGCACCCGTTCGATGAGCGGTCGCAGTGTTCGATAAAATCCAAGAACGTTGGCCGAGCTGATGTCCAGCAACGATCTTCGGTCGACCAAACCGTACTTGACGTACGTACCGAGCTGCTCGAAATAATCGCACAAGTGCAGCCAGGCATGCTCGGTTCGATCGGCTAGGCCCGCATCGAGCGACTCGAGGTACGCCGGATCTTTAAGTCGTTCGGGCAATTCTTTGCGAACGAACCGGACCCACGCTTGCATTTCCGGCTTCTGCCAATCTTGCAGAATCGTAAGCAGCGCGTTGATCTGATTGCTGGCACGAAGATGTCGCAGTTGAACGACAGCGGCGATGGCCGTAGCACCGATGACTACGAACGTCGCGCCGGCGAAGGTCGTATTGATGGCTTCGAGCGTCATGCGAAACAGTTTGTCGGGACGCATCGAAGCGCCTAGTAGGTCGGTGGGCGCCGGCGGATGGCGAACTAAGGCCCCGCGCCTGGTTTCTACGCGACGTGACGCCGAAGCTCGACGCCTTCTCGCTCGGCGAGATCGCGAAGGCTACGGGCCTATCGCTCGCGGCCTGCTCGCGCTTCCGGGCCGGAATGCGCGTGCCGCATCCGCGCCATTGGGAGAGGTTCCTCGCGCTCGTCGAAGGGAGCGAGAAGTCGGCCGGAACGCCCGAAAAGCCTCTGATTCCTTAGTTGCGCCGCGACCGGGAACGTTCGCCAGCCATCGAACGTTCTTGCACCAGCGGTCCTCGCAGTTCTAAGGAGTCGTTATGAACGTTTACCGAGTTCTTCGCCGCCTGCTCGTCGTCGCGGCGAGCATCTGTGCCTTCGTCTGGGTCAACCATAGCGTCGCCCAAGCGGCGATCACCATGAGTTGCAGCGCGCCAGCTGTCGGCGACGTCACCGCGCATGGAGCGACGATCAACCACGTACAGCTCCGGGATTTCACGGTGGAAAACCCGACGACGATCGGGTCGAGCAGCGGCGGCGCGGGCGCAGGCAAGGCCGTGTTGCAGCCGTTCACGATCACCAAGACCGTGGATACGGCCAGCCCTAGCTTCTTCAAGAACGCCGCCAACTTGCACACGAACCTTGGAACCTGCACGATCGACTTCGATCCAGGCAGCCGGCCTAGGGATCAAGAGTACCTGACCTTTACGCTCAGCAACGTGGTGATCTCAGGCTATAAGAGCGGTAGCACGACCGAGACGTTCACCTTGAACTCCACGAAGATCATCCAATCGAACCTATTCAAAGCCACGCCGACGCCGACGCCGACGCCCGCGCCTACAGCCCCGGTTCTGAAACGGAAATAGACGCCGAAATTAGAGAACGTCTAAGTCAGCGAGTCGCGATAGCGATCCCGCAACTCGCTTTTGAGAAACTTTCCGACGCCCGTTCGCGGGATCGCTTCGACGAAGACGATGCAGTCGGGTTCAAGACTTAAATGTGGCTGCCGAGCGTAGAACCTGCGAAGCTAGCGCACAGGCAAACGCGCAACGCGGCGAGGCCAACGCCTCGCACCATCGCCGCAACCGCCAATGGGCGAAGGAACATCCCGAACCGCGCGATCGCGCCTGGTTCCTGCGCGAGGTCACGCCGAAGCTCGACGCCTTCTCCCTCGGCGAGATCGCGAAAGCGACTGGCCTGTCCCTCGCAGCCTGCTCCCGCTTCCGCGCCGGAACGCGCGTGCCACATCCGCGTCATTGCCTCGCGTTCATCAGACTTGTCGAAGAGAAAGGCGTCTAAGGCCGACGCCCGACATCGCGTGGTGCGCGGCGAGCCTTCGCTTCCCCCAAGCTTATTGGGCGCCAGCGCGCCGGAATACAAGCGTGCGAACCAGAATTCCGTTGCCATGACTATCCCGGATCGGATGCGCCGACTAGAACAATTATGGGTGAGATAATCAAGTCGCCGAACACGCCGGCAGCGCAAGCCTAAAGACTAGGCCACTCCGACCGGTGTGCGTTTTGTCGCGCAAATGCCCGTCCCGCAAGACTTTACGGCGCGTCGCGGATTCCAGGCTCCAATCGCGACGCCCGATGCGCTTTGCAAAACGGTTCTGCAAACTAGGCCTCGTCGCGCAAAGGTCCGTGGCGTCAGGCTTTCCGGCGCACGGCCCGATGCATGGACGAGGCGGCTTGCATCTGGCTGACGAGCACATGTGTTCTACGTTCCAATGAGCGTTTTCCGCGCCGGGCTCGTTAAGAAGCCCAAGGCCTCTAAGCTAAGCCGACATCCGCCACTTTTCGCCATCAGCCGCTGAAGAAGTGACCAACAGGTGACCAGCAACTAGAGCTCTCTCCAACGAAGCCGCGCGCTATTAGCTCGATACCTTTAGCGTCCATGTGCCGACCGTGGACGGCGTCATGCCATAGATGCGGATGAAGTAGGAGCCCGGCGGGAGCCCGGTCGTCCCTGTTCCGAGGCCGGCATACGATGACACGCCTGTTGCACCACCACCGGCACAGTTTCCATCACCGCAAGCTACTGGGTGTCCAGCCGCCGACATGTAAACGTCAAGAAGGATTCCGCCACTCGACGAGATGTACACGCTAACGTACGGCGTCGCATAATATGAGGTCTTACAAGTCGCGTGTGAGGCCGGTACAACAAATTCCAGCCAGTCTGAGCTTCCGGCTGGGAACGTATTGCCGGTGATCGTTATGGACGCTCCGCAAGTCGCTGTAAAACCGGACATTGTAGGGGCGCCTGCGGTCTTACCGCAGTGGTCCGCAGTCAGTGGATTGGTCGTGCCACCGCAGGACATGACTTGCGGTGCGCTGGGTGGGCTGGTACCATACGACGTCGGTGCACAAATCACCGTAAACGTACCAAGGTTTTCGGTAACCGTCGGACCGTAAGGGCCGCCTTGAGGGTGAGATGTATAGTAGGAAACAACGAGGCTGAACGAAGGGCCCAGCCCTGGCTCCAACGGACAGAGTGGCGGCACGGTCAGCGTGTTGTATGCTCCGGCGCTGCGCCCAACCGTTGCGGGATCGTTCACTTTAAGATGGGCGGTGTTTTGCATGAATTGAACAGCCCACACCTCGATCCCGGTGTTTCCGGGCGTCGGCGTCAGCGTCAGTTGTGTCCCCGGCGCGCCGCTGCACGACGAAAGAAGAATGGCCATCGACTTGGCCCCCGGGCACGCTACCGGCTTTGGTGTTTTTCTGAGGAGTATTCCGGGAGCGACCTTCAGCTCGGTGTTGATCTTTGGCCCTGGAGTGGGCATCGGCGTCGCCATCGGATTCGGCGGTTCCGCGGCGGCGACAACCGGAGCGGCGAGGAGTATGATGGTCAGCAGGGCTGCGTTGCGTATCATCGATGTTAATCTCCATTCCCCAGTTGGTCGATCCTTTAGGCGACGGCTCACGGTGCGGGTGGCGATCGGCGCCGGGCGATCATGCGATTTCTCCACGCATATTGCTCTTCTTTGCAAGCATCTCCGGCCAGGACCTAAATTCATCCGAGGTCACCCTTAGAAGCGAGGACCTGCAGCGAAAGTGCAGCGCCGTGCCCGATCGAGCCGGATGCATCGCGCATCGGCCTTACATCGGGCTATGCCGTGAAAAGCCTTATGACACGGACGTTTGCGCGACAGGCGCGAGTTTGCAGAATGGTTTTGCAAAGCGCTCTGAGGCGGCGCTGTAGGCCTCGAAACCCGCCTTGCTCTGGGAACCCTTGTGGGACAGGCGTTTGCGCGACACGCCTCGCGATTAGGCTGCGCGCGAGACTCCGCTGCCCAGGTGTACGGTTTGGGGCGCGTAGCGTATAGCCCCTTAGGCCGCGGCTCGGGATAGGAGTTGAGCGGACCAAAACGGACCCCCCTCCCTTGGTGCATTGCAGCAAGGATCGCGGCCGCTAAGTTCTTAGCGCTCCGGGGCAGCTAAGCTCTAAACTCTTATATGACAAATACCTCCCATCGTTGGCCTTAATACTATACCGCCTCATTAGCGCTGCGCGGTCAGCGCTCCCGGGCACCGTTCTGAACCGAGAGCTCCCAGCGATACCCCTCCGGATCGTGAAACCACAGGCCCATATGCGGCGAGTCCGGCCCTGTGGGACCGATCTCGTCGCCCGGATCTTCCAGTTCTACGCCGTTTTTCTTCAACGTCTCGAGCGCTTCGCGCAGCGCGCGCATACTGTCGAGGTGAAACGACAAGTGGTCGATCGTGTCCGGATGTGGTGTGCCTTTGAAGAACGCGATGATCATCGCGTCGTTCGTCAGCGCGATGGCCTCATCGGACCGGAACATTTCCTGCAGCTCGAAGTTCTTGGTCCAAAACTCCGCGCTCTTCTCCGGGTCATTGACAGCAACGCTGAAATGCCAAACCGTGCCAAGTTGTATTTTCATGTCCTTACCTCTTCGTAACGCGTCAAGTGCGCTTGTACCTAAATGCTAAGCGCCCAGCGAATCGTGCCGGCGGCGTGGCGCTGCGATCGGAGCGGTTTAGCGCGGGGAGTTACGCTCCGGCAGGAGTCGCACTTCGAAAGCTCGCTCACCTTTTTCTTGAATCTGTCCACAGCATCTGCACCGGCCGCAGCGGGTAGGTTGATTCACGCCCTCAGATTTCGTGTAAAGAACGGCGCAAGCTTGGTGACGACCAAATCCACCCGATAATCGTACAGGGCCATGTGCGTGGCGCCTTCGACGATGAATAGCTCCTTCGGTCCGTGCGCCTTCGCATACAGCTCCTGACTATGCCATAGCGATTCGGCCTCACTCCCGGCCACGACCAGGACTGGCTGCGTCAGGAACGTCGAAACCTGGTCGAAGTCACGGGCGATCGGAGCCGGCCATCCCTTTCATCGCGTCACTTGATCTCTACGAGTATGACGTTTACGGCACTACCGGGGGCGCTCTCTGGAAGATGCTCGTGCGCGGGAGCCCAGATCACTTGGCCAGCCTTCATGTCGAACTCTTCGCTCTTCCCGTCCGGATAGGAGAACGTTCCCCGGGCGTCGCCCAGGGAGATGACGACGGTTTCGGGGTGGCCATGCATGACAGACTTCTCACCGGGCGCGTAATTAACGCGGAGAACCCGGACCTTGTCGTTTTCAAACTCCACTTTATAGTGCTTCGAATCTACTTTCGCGGGGTCTTGAGGCATGCGTGACTCCTAACTGCAAGCTCAGCTGAGGAAGGCTTTCCGCCTACGCTGGTATTCTTTGGGACAGCGGGGGTTCGGCCTTCACGGCCGAGAAGCGCAATCTCCCGAACCGAAGCAGGCACGTTCACAAGATCCTCTCTTGGTGCATTTCTGGCGGGCACGACCGCGGCCGTCGTCGCGGCGCCCACCTTGGTTGCCGCTGCCGGCACGATTCGCTTGGCGTTAAGGCTTAGCAGCTTAGATCGCTAAGAGGCCGCGCAGCCCCGATCTCGGCGCCCAGAGAGGGGGGGCCGTGGCGCAAGGCTTTCCGGCTCTAAGCGGCTCTGCTCACCGCCTCAACGATTCGAGGCGCTAAGCTGCAAAGTGAAAGGCGAATCGTGCCGGCGGCGTGGCGCTGCGAGCGGAGCGGCTTCCAGAGTTGCTCAGCTCGTTGCCGGGCCAATGTTCCAATTCGGGTCGCTGAGCTCTGCGAGAAGATTCCGTGCTTCTTTCAGAAGCCGCGGCAAAGAATGCGTGAAGGGCCGTGTCGGACGGATTGTGGGTTCATACGGTTCCTAGTGTCGGGGACAAATGACTAGGCGCCAATGAGTGTTTTCTGCGTTAGGCCTCGTCCGTTCAATAATGATCGAAGGAAGCCACCCTAGAGTCAGCCGGCGCGCCGGTGGATCACTCTCGCAGTCGCGTGACCGCGAACGTCGTGGCATCTACTGAGAATTTCGCCACCGGAGCGGATCCGGTTTGCGGTATCAGCCAAATCCAGTACGCCGTATCGTTCGGCCGGTTGAAGAGTACTTCGCAGTTGCAATTCGTCGCGGCCTTACCGCTCGTGCGCAGCGCGGCGGCGATCGCTCGAAGGCCGTGCGTATCGATCGCGACCGTCTTCGGCCAAACGTACTTCGCTTTCATGTAGTCCGGTCCGTTGTTTGTTTGGGGGATGTCGTTGAGAAAAACCTCGCGCGCATCGAGCATCGGCTTGTTCTGGGCGAGCAGACCCACCAGCGACTTCAAATGGCCTCGGTCGAGCAGGATGCTGCGACTCGACGGCGGCGCGAGACGCTCGGCCCGATCGGTTACCGCGCTCGTGGCTTGGCCGAGAATTTCAATGCGCCACAGCATATCTTCCGACGCCGCCAAACTTTCGGAAGGTGACGTGGCGGACATTTGCGCCTTGATCGATGCGGCGTCGTTCGCAAAGGTGTCTTTCAAGACGAGCACCGTTTCGCCGCCGATCTTCCATTGCTCGACTTCTCTTAGCGACGGCCGAGTCGCGGCCGGCAGCGTCGTCGTGTCCGGATCTACGGAAGACGGGTCGAGCAGGAAGAACCCGCCCTTGTATGCACCCGTGACGGACTGGAATTGCACGAACATTGTATTGGGGTGAGCGGACGGCGAATACATGATTTGCCGTATGCGCGTGCCCGGCGGTAAGCCGACGGGCATGACGACCGGAAACGTCGCGCTCAATGTTATTCTTTGGACATCGGAAGCCATCGGGTACTTCAGCACGACCATCGAACGAACGGTCGCGGCCGCTTTCCCTCCGGAGAGCCATATGTGTACGCCGCCGTAGATTCTCGCCGCCGCCACCGCAGCGCCCAGCGAGGCGAGCACGATCAACGCGCTCAATGCGAACCGTTGCGTCCGATTCCGCTGCGTCGCCGCGCGCGACGCGCTGCGGACCGCGTCTATCGAAAGGTTGGGAACGGGGATCCGTTCTCTCGCGGCCTTGCCCGTTACGGAAAAATCATACGGCATGTTGCGGTGTCTCTCCAGTCATAGGATCGAACCGGTCTTCGTAGTCGCCGAGAATGTGGCGCAATTTGGCACGCGAGCGCGCCAGCCGTGTTCTGACGGTCGCGTGTCGCACGCCCAAGGTTGCGGCGATTTCTTCGGTCTTGAGGTCGTCGAAATAAAAGAGTACCGTGACTTCGCGGAATTCGGGCGAGAGTTCGGCCAGCGCGCGCCACACGTCGATGGCCGTCGAATCGTCGGCGGCCGACGGCGCAAGGCCGGCCACTCGGTCGCTCACGCGCTGCCGACGCCGGACCCGCGCGGTTTGGCGCATGATGATGCGATAGAGCCAGGCATCGAACGCTTCGGGCGAGCGCAGGCTACCGATCTTCCGGTGTACGATGACGCACGCTTCTTGAGCGGCGTCCTGCGCAAGGTCGCGATCCCCCAGGATCGTCGCCGCCAGACGGAAGCAGCCCGGCCAAATGGCGGCGATCAGCTCTTCGACGGCCCACTCATTGCGGTTCAGCGCCGAGGAGACGAGTTCCGGCGGTGCCCAGCGCGTCACGGTCTTCCTCTCATATCGTCTACCCGTAAGAGGCGCGCGACCGTCCAAAATGTTCCCGGCACCCCGGCCGGGACTTAATCTGCAGGACCTCGCGCACGGGTATCTCTATCTTGGTCCCGCGGCCTTGATCCCTAAAGTAAACCTTCCCGAGGATACCGACGCAACTTACGCACGCGAACTCGCTCGACGCCGAGCGCTCGTCCGCGGCAGCCTCGTTTCTGGCCGGCTAACATGCGCCTTGCACCCCTCGCTTGGCGCATCGCAGCGAAGCTCCAGACTCTAAGCGCCGGCGATCGCGGCTGCTAAGTTGAGAGCCACGACGTCAGACATCTCTTTGGCTCTGGCAAGGACGGCGCATGACCATAGACAAACTCTGCGGGACCCCACTCGCCGCGCAGGTATGCTGTTGCCGACTGCACACCCCGCTTGGCATCCGTAGACTCATTTGCGCCGACCGCCAAAACCTTCGAATAGATTGTTAGGCCTTGCTGAAGCAGCCGCGCAACAAGCCGCGAATTATCACCTGCATAATGGGCATCCTCTGCCGCAAGCAAATATTGATTCGCGGCATGGAGTAGCCAATCCGCGCGCGCCCCCGCCAACTTCTTCCGGCTCAGACACGTTTGCACTTGCTGACCGGCCTTTTCCCGCAGACGTGAAGCCTTCAGTAACTTGTCCTTGCCCGGAACGCTTTTACCGCCGCTCGACTCCAGGTCGTACGCTAGAAACTCGGTGTAGCTGAATACGTCCTCGCATTTGCAAACTGCACTCGGTGCAGCATTAGCACCTTGATTGGATGAGAACCACGAGGTCGCAATGGGCGTCGGAGTCTGGGTGGGCGTCGGAGCCTGGGGACTTGGTGCTACAGAAACCGCCGGTCCAATCGCAGCCAAAAGCATTAGCAAGAGCAACTGCGCGATCATTTTTACGAGCGATTCCCTGTCGTGCGTCGCCGTCCCGTTAGCAAATCGCCGGACAACGCGTCAAGCAGCTTAGCGCGTAGCGCCACGCAGCCCGGCGCAGGGGCCTCGTTTTCTGTGCGCTGATTCTGCTCACTCAGCGCCCGGATGGGGGGCCTCGTTTTGGGTGGGCTTAACTCCTATCCCCTTAGGCCGCGGCTCGGGAGTAGAGGAAAGGCCCTGAAACCGGACTCGGAGCCGCGAGCAAGGGGCGTCGCGCAAAGGCCCGTGCCGTAAGGCTTTTCGGCGCATGGCCGCCTTAGACGCCTCGATCGCGGCGCCCGGCGCGCTTTGCAAAACGTACTGCAAATCCGGGCGCGGCGCGAAAAGCCCCGTGGCATAAGGCTTTGCGGCGCACGGCTCAATGCACGGTCGCGCCGCCTGCATCGAGGCGCAAAAAGTCGGGGCGTGTTGACGGCGTCTCGCTTCCTTCGACGAGACCGAGGAACGCTGTGCTCCACCGAATCGCGCACCGGGCCCATCTCATTTGATGAACTGTAGGAATTGCGCGGCGAGTGCGGATAGAACGACGACGATCCACGGAGGCGTCTTCCATACCGCGAGCAGCAGGAAAGCGAGAAATGCGAGCGCCGCGTCGGCAGGTCCACGAATTGCACTCACCCATACAGGTTGATATAGCGCAGCCATCAGCAAGCCGACGACGGCAGCGTTCACGCCCTGCAGCGCTGCGATCAGCTTAGGATTGGCGATGAAATCATTCCAGAATGGAAGGATCGCTCCGATGAGCAGAAACGACGGCAGGTAGATCGCTACGAGCGCAAGGGCCGCTCCGCCCACGCCGCTCACCGGACCATGCATCGCCGCGCCGACATAAGCGGCGAACGTGAAGAGCGGCCCCGGCACCGCTTGCGCCGCTCCATAGCCTGCGAGAAACGCATCTGAGCCGATCCAGCCCTGCGGCACGACGCGCGCTTGGAGCAACGGCAGCACGACGTGTCCGCCACCGAAGACGAGCGCGCCAGATTCATAGAACGCACCGAACACGTTGAGCGGACCGTAGGACGCGAATCGTTGTGCGATCGGGAATCCGACGAGCAATCCAAGAAACGCGACGGCGCTAAGGATGGCGGAAACGCGGTTTCCAGCAGCAGGAATCGGCTGTGTCTTACTCTCCGGTGGCTCAATGAAGAAGCGTCCGTAAACTGCTCCGAGTATGATAATCGAGAGTTGCACGAAGCCGCTAACCGGAAGCAAGAGAATTACCGCCGCAGCGACAAACGCGACCGTCCTGCGCGGAACGTCCGGACAGAGTGAACGATACATGTTGGAGACGGCGAGAGCCACGACGGCGACCGCAGCGACGAGCAATCCATGAATCCAGGGCGCTTCGGCCACGCCGGGGATGCGTGCGATGCCTAACGCGAACGCAGTCAGTGCAATTGCCGAGGGAAGCGTGAACGCGATCCAGGCCAACGCGGCGCCTAACACACCGCCGCGAATCAAGCCGATGATGATACCGACTTGGCTGCTCGCGGGACCGGGAAGAAACTGACAGAGCGCGACGATCTGCGCGAACGTATCCTCATCGAGCCACTTGCGACGGCGCACGAACTCGGCGTTGAAGTAGCCGAGATGTGCGATCGGGCCACCGAACGAAGTTACGCCCAGGCGCAGGAATGATGCAAACACTTCCCCTGCACCGGAAAGGTTGCGCGGCCCGGAAGGTTCCATGGCCGGCTCCCTTCGGCCATCTTGCTTACATTGCTCTATTAAGGTTTTGAAACTGCGGGCTTCGGGGCTTCGGGCTTTTCTGCCGGACCCCACGTCCAGTAGAGACCGACGTAGCCGACAGCGTGCGATTCACCTGAGATCGTGTGCCCAACGTCGAAGAGCACGTTGAACGAATCCGTCGGCTTCAGGTAGCCACCGACCGTATAGAACGTCGCATGCTGCCCGCCGACCGCTGATGGGCCTTGCGTAAACATCTCGCCGCCGAGTGTGAGCGCGCGGCCGATATCGCGTTGCACGAGCCAGCCTGCGAAGCCGTAGTTCTGCGCGCCGGGCGCGGTGTTCACCGCATATCCGCCGCCTCCGTACGTGGTCCACGACCCGTAGCTCTTTTGAATCCACAGCGGGAACTTGTACCATGTGCGGCCGTTCCCGAGACTTTCATTGGCGTTGCCCGTCGCCACTTCGGCCATCGGAAAGACGCCGATCTGCGGCCTCCCCGCGGTCTCTTGCACGAACCGGAATTTCACGCCGAGTTCAGTGTCCCCGAGTCCCGACGTCTTCGGTCCGCCGGCCGGCGAGTTCCACTGATAGGGGATGACGATATGAAGGTGCACGTTCGGCGCAGGTCCGCAGTTGTATTCGATCGCCGGACCGACGCTGCTCGTCGTCGCTGACGCTTTGTCCCACGTCGAGAAGACATAGAACTCGCAGTGCTTGTAGTCGATGGGAGCGGGATCATCCGTGAGAAACGGAGGACCTGCCTTGGCGGCACTCATCGACAAGACCAGAAAGATTGCGACCAGCAGTGATTTTCTCATTGCGACGACTTTCTGTCGGCCATGGACGGCAACAAACGAGGGAGGGGCGGCGGTTGCCCGTCGCCCCGAGGGTCCGCGCGTCAGAGCACGATGATCCGGCCCGACATGAAGCCCTCTTTGTCGGGACCGCCGTAGCCTGCACCCATCGCCCACATCTTAGCGCCCATGTCGCAGGGGTACTTGCAGTGCCAGCGATAGACGCCCGGCTTGTTTGCGGTGAAGGTGAAGGTCGTTGAAACCGGCTGAACCTCCTGGCCTACTTGCTTCCCTGCCTTGATCGTCTGGTCCAAACCGAGTTCCGGGCAGGTGATCGAGTGCGGCGACTCATCGTAGTCGACTACGGTGACGGTGACGGGCTCGCCCGCTTTCGTGACGATGTCCGACGGGACGATCGCATCGTGCGACTTCCCATCGGGCCCCATGATCTTCTCCTTGCCGCGGAAAACGTACATGGTGACCTTCTGTCCGGTCGCGGCCTCGCTCTCGGGGCCATTGAGGGCGATTGCGCCGAGCACCATCGCCGCGCCGGTGAGCGCCTGCGCCCTGGAAACCTTGACGTGCATCTTTGCTCCTTTTGCGCGTTCGCCGCGCACGCACAATGTGACTACACGACGAGAACGCGTGGCGAAAAGCCAAGAAGGACCTAAGAAGAAACTGAGGAGCTTGGCAAACGCGCGGGCGCGCCCGACAAAAGTCTGCCCTCACTCGAAGAAGCGCGAGCGAAGCCGGCGCCGGCGTTGCGGCACGGCGCCGCTGTTGTCGTGGGGCGTCGCCGATCCGCCCGAAGCTCGTGGCGCGGCGCTTTAAGACGCGACGCCTTCGACGAGCGCGAGGAACGCAGCCCAGTGACGCGGATGCGGGACGCGCGTGCCGGCGCGGAACCGCGAACAGGCCGCGAGGGAGAGGCCCGTCGCCTTGGCGATCTCGCCCAGCGGGAATGCGTCGAGCTTCGGCGTTACCTCGCGCAGGAACCAGGCATCATTGCGCGGCTCGGGATGCTCTCTCGCCCATTGCCGGTTCCGGCGATGGTGCGAGGCGACGTCTTGCCTAAGCCAACGGTCTAATCATCGGATACAGAGCGCCATAAATCACCAATTCGAATATGCAAACGGTCCCTTTTTCCCCGAGGCCTTGAGCTTTTTCCGTCGCAAAACACGGTCTTGACACTTTTTCTGAAGCGGTCCGCTCATGGATGTCACCGGGATGTGATGACCGCGGTTCTCAAGTTCTGTCTTGACTTCTGCAATCGTTTTCGGCTTCTTAAAAAAGCCTTCCTCAATGAGTTCCGCGAGATAATGCGCGGGTCCGCCTCTCGCTTTTCTCGGCTGCTTCGAAGGCCGTGATTTCGCGCCGCGCGGCTGGCCATTAGGCGTCGACGCCTTCTCGCGGCCGTCTGCTCCTGAAAGCAAGTTCTCTAATATCTTTTGAAAAGCAATGCGCTTGAGTTCGGGGTCCTTTACATCAGCGACAGCTCGTTCCGCTTCCTGGACAAGTGTCGGGTAATTTTTCGGCTCTTTCATTGGGTGGCTCCCTTCCTCAATTAAGCAAATTACGCAGCGAGAAGCTCTGGGAGCGACTCGACACGCTTGCGGCCCAAACTCGTGATGAATAGCGCCTTGCCGGACTTGTGAAGGAAGCCCTCGGCATCAAGTCGCTTCACTGCGTTTGAAATCGTTGGCTGCGCACGCTTCAGGATGCTAACCAGCTCGGCTTGCGACGCTTCTTCGTCATGATACAAGACGAGCAGGATGGCGTCATCACTGTTTAAGCTTGTCTCTCGCACTCCTCGCACAAGGGCTCGATCCGACGCTCGGCGTCCTTCATGCGGACCAGCGCAACCGCGATTCGTTCGCGCTCGATGCCATGGAGCCGATCCGCCCGGACGTGGATGCGTTCATCCTCGATCTGTTGGAAGATCGCGTGTTCACCTCGCGGGATTTCGCCGAGCTTCCGAACGGGGTTTGCCGCTTATGCAGCCCGGTGACCCACGACCTCGCACTGACGCTGCCGCATTGGCGAATGCTCATGCAGCCGATCGCCGCGCGCCTCGCACAGGCATTCCGCGAATCGCGCCTCGAACAGCGCGCTGCGCCTCGCATTCTTGGTGCAGACCCTGTGCATTCGCGTCGCATTCGCCCTGTTGCGAGGCATTCGCCGCTCGTTGCAACGCCTCGCAAGGCCTCGCAGCCCCGGCCGTATGCAAGCAAAGAATGGAGTGCACCGCGGCCTGAAGGCCTCTCACTCAATCCAATTGCGTGCGCATCGTGCGGCGAGCCAGTCCTCAAACGCAGGCGCCGGCACTGCGAGGAGTGCATGCCGGAAGTGAAGCGCGCTCATGGCATTCGTGCAATTTCCGCCGCTCGCAAAGCGCTCGCGGCGCAAAGTCTCGCAGGCAAGGACCCTCGCGCGAATCGCGAGGCCGGGCGCAAGCGCGGCGCGGCTAATGCCGAGCACCACAGGCGGAACCGCGAATGGGCACGCGACCACGACCAGAGCGCTGTGCGCGATCGCGCCTGGTTTCTGCGCGAGGTTACCCCAAGGCTCGACGTCTTCTCGCTCGTTGAAATCGCAAAAGCGACGGGGCTATCTCTCGCAGCCTGCTCTCGCTTCCGAGTCAGCTCGCGCGTTCCGCACCCCCGACACTGGCCAGCCTTCTGCGCACTTGTGAGCGTAGCGATTGAGGGACCGGAGTCGCGCAGCCTTACCTCGCCCCTATAAGCGTAGATTGAAGGGATGCAGGCCCGCGCCGTAAAGGTAGGCCCACGGAAATACGGATTCCAAAAAGACAAGGGAGCGATTCGAAACTCAAATACTTGAAATAGAAGGTAAGATGGATAATGATTGATGAGTTCGGCTTCCCTTATCGCCGCTGAGCGGCGAGGCAGTTCCAGGATACCGCGTGATGCCAAGCGATAGTCCACGCGAACATGAGGGCGTGATGATCTCGAGTTCGTTCGCGGACTTGCGTGAACATCGGCGAGTCTTGAGCGCGGCTCTTACAGGTCAAGGCCTGTTTCCAGTGGCGATGGAGAATGATTCTGCGAAGCCAACGGGCGATGTGCTTGAAAACTCGCTCGCAATGGTTGCAAGTTGTTCTGCGTATGTCGCAGTAATTGGCCATAGGTACGGTCAAATTCCCGAATCTCGGAGGCGAAACCCAAAGCGCCTGTCCCTGACGGAGCTGGAATTCAACAAGGCGCGTCGCCTTAAACGACCGGTGCTCCTCTTCATAATGGGAGATGGCCATGACGTAAAGCCGGCAGATGTCGAGCAGGATCCAGAAAAGAATCTAAAGCTCGCCGTCTTTCGTGAGAACGCAAAGCGCGTTAAGTGTAGCTCGTCGATTCATCGAGTTTACAAAATCTTCAACAGCTTGCGTGAGTTCGAGCAGGCGGCAACCCAATCCATCGCTGATCTTTGCAGATATCTCGATTCGAAGACGTTTGCATCGGGTTCCGACGCGACGAAACACCGCAAAGTCACGCAGCCCCTCGATCTTCGGGCTAAACCGATTTATATTGCTTCTCGTTCCTTCGTCGGTCGTCAGGCGGAGCTTGAGACGTTGAGTGAATGGGCTTCCCCTGCCGACAGTCACGCAATACTCCTATTCGAGGCTATCGGTGGCGCGGGCAAGAGTATGTTGGCGTGGGAATGGGCTACCAAGCATGCTCCTGGGATAAGAGACGACTGGAAAGGGCGCTTTTGGTACTCGTTCTACGAGAAAAGCGCCACGATGCTCGATTTCTGCCGCGAAGCGTTGGCCTATATGGGCAAATGGCGCTCGCGCCATCGACGAATGAACACCTTCGAACTTGCCAAGGAACTCGTTCAACAACTTCAAGCGGGTCCATGGCTCTTAGTGCTTGATGGCTTGGAGCGAGTTCTCGTTGCTTACCATCGGTTCGACGCGGCTCAAATTCCAGATGAAGAGGCAGGCACTAATGACAAGATTGCCCATCGGCATCCTTGCGCCGCCATCAATCCGGAGGACGACGACTTAATTCGCGCGCTTGCCGGTGCGCATCCCTCGAAACTCCTCGTCACATCGCGACTCGTTCCGCGAACATTGCTGAATGCCAGTAGCCAGCCTATCCCCGGCGTCCTGCAGGAAAGGCTTCGCGGGCTTCGTCCCGTGGATGCTGAGTCGCTAATCCGAGAATGCGGCATTACCGGCAGCTCGCTTGAAATTCAGAAATACCTCAAAACCTATTGTGACTGCCACCCGCTGGTTGTCGGCGTTCTCGCAGGTTTGATTAACGATTATCTTCCAGACAGAGGAAACTTTGACGCGTGGTCTATTGATCGGCGCGGCGGGGGCCTGCTTAATCTTGCGAACCTCGACCTAGTTCAAAATCGTAACCATATTCTTAGCGCCGCTCTGAACGCTCTTCCAAAACAGAGCAGACAACTACTCTCTACACTCGCACTCCTTTCCGAATCAATTGATTACGATACCCTGAACGCTCTCAATCCGCACTTACTACCGTTGCCGGAGGAGCAAAAATTACCCAAGAGAAAAACGAATGACAGATGGACCGCAGCCCAGCGGGCCGAAATTGTTGCGAAATATGAAGCGGCTCGGCAAAAATATGTTCTTTATCAGGAGGCCGTTGAAGCGAGACAAGCTGCTTCGATCACTGCCTCCGACGAATTGACGAGGACCGTCAGCGATCTGGAACGGCGCGGTTTACTACAATATGACGCCGCTGCGCGGCGCTACGACCTTCACCCAGTAGTCCGTGGCATTTCCGCTGGACGTCTCAGACAAGAAGAGAAGGACCAGCTAGGTCAACGAGTCGTCGATCATTTTTCGCAAAAGGCGCATAACCCATATACCGAAGCTGAAACCCTAGACGACCTCAGTAATGCCTTTCTGGTAGTCAAGGCACTGTTCCAGATGGGCAAGCTGGAGCAAGCGCGCAAGTTCATATTAGGTAACGATTTTCTTCAAGCGTTAAGTACCAAGTTTGAGGCGCACAATGAAATCCTAACGATCCTACGTCCCTTTTTTTCCTCGGGTTGGTCTACCATGCCAGCTTTCCTGCAGACGAGCGATGGGATTCTGCTGGCCAAACGAGCAGCCAATTGCTTGAGAAGAATCAATCAGTTAGGCGACGCATTCGCAGTCTCAGAAGCGGCGGTCCCCTCAATACTCAATCGCAAGAGATGTGGCGGCTTGTACGGACATCTCCTGAGTATGGCCAGCACCGCTGGCGAGCAAGGTCGGCTCGCCCTTGAGGAACGCTTGATGCATCAAGCGGCGCAGATCGTGCCTCTGCTTAATGAGAACTATGGAGTTGAAACCACTTTCCGGCTTGCTCGATTTCGACAGCTTTCGCGAAATGGAGCCGTATCTGATGCTGAGTCGATTTGGTCGTTCATTCGCGATGCGAGGTTGAATGATTCGGAGCGTGCAGTGGCCGAACATCATTATGCTCTTCATCTCTTGTTTTGTCATAGATTAACTGAAGAGGACCTTGCGCGTGCGGAAGCTAGCAGTCGCGCGGCGCAATCGGCTTTGGGAATTCGCAATCTGAGTACAATGCGCGGTTACTGGCGGCTCGAGGAAGGCAAATGGTCTCAGGCAAAAATGAGCTTGCAAGAGTCTATTACTCTGGCCCACAGGGCAGGAAAAACAGATAGGCGCACCGAGATCCTGCTCGCGATTGCAAAGTACAAGCTGAATCAGCTTCCAGATGCGCACGATCTGGCTGAACAGTTTTCAAACGACGCGGAGGGTTCGTGCAATCGTCCGATTGCGGAACTGTGGCTGTGCATAGGGGATCGCGCTCGCGCGATGGCACATGCCATTACTGCCTATAAGTGGGCTTGGGCGGACGGTGAACCCTATGTACGGCGATACGAACTGAGCAAGTCTGTCGAACTGTTGCAGAGGATTAACGCCCGCGTGCCACAGTTGCCAGAATACGACGGCAAGTTCGATCCGGGATTGCCATGGGAAAGCGATGTGGCCCACGCAATTGGACGATTGCAAGTAGAAAGGCGACCCAATTCTCCTTAAGGGCCGCAGTGGTGTGCACCGTCACGGTCGTGTTTGGACTTCGTTTTTGGCAAGAACGTAGAATTTAAGCGGCGGGCGCGAGCGAGATTTACAAGATGATTGCCGCGCTGACCGAAATAAGACCGTGTGACACTCGTCCTTTTTCCGCCGCGCCACGCCGCCAGGGCGCGCATCATCGGAGCCTAGAACCTGAGCCGCTCCGATCGCTGCGCCACGCAGCCCGGCGCGGGGCCTCGTTTCTAGCCGGCCAATATATGCGCCTTGCAGCTCGGATAGGGGGGCCTCGTTTTGGGGTGGCTTAACTCCTATCCCCTTAGGCCGCGGCTCCGTGGCAACGCTTGTATTTCTTCCCGCTACCGCAGGGGCACAGTTCGTTGCGGCCAATCTTCGCCGCCGACTTGACCGGTTTCTTCGGATCGCCTTCCTCGCGGTTGGTGTGCAGTTCGCGCTTTTTCTCAGCCGCGCCGGGAACCGGGCCGAGCAACTGCTCGGCGTGGCGTGGATCGATGCGCGAAGCATCGTCGCGCGCGAGCGCGCCGTCGGGAAGCTGCGCGACGCCGTTGCCGTCGCCGCTCGACTGCGGTCCGATCGGGACGCCGAACGCCGAATGTTGCGGCACCGGGCCGTCTTCAGGCTGCTCTACGACGACGCGGAATACCGCTTTGATCGCTTCGTCGGCGATGTTGCCTTTGAGATCTTCGAAGATCTCATAGGCTTCCTTTTCGTACTCGACACGGGGGTCTTTTTGGCCGTAACCGCGCAGACCGATCCCGGTCTTGAGCGCATCCATCACGTACAGATGGTCGACCCACATCCTATCGATCGTAGGCAGCAAGATGTATTTGGTCTCGATGACGCGCATCAGCTCGGGCGTCAGCTCCAGCTCCTTCGCCTCGTACGCCTCGACCGCGATCTCGTAGAGCCGCGCCTTCATCGCCTCGCGATCGAGTTTTTCGAGGTCCTCGACGCCGATGCGTTGCCGAATCGGGAAAATCAACTCCATCTCGTTGAGCATCTCTTCGAGATCCCATTCCGAGGGATGGACATTGTCGGCCGCGTTTTGGTCGACGGCCTGGTTGGCCTTGTCCTGCAACGTTTGCAGCATGAAGTCGCGCATGTTCTCGCCGTGCAGGATGCGGCGCCGCTCGGTGTAGATCACCTCGCGCTGCTTGTTCATGACGTCGTCGTATTCAAGGACCTGTTTACGAATCTCGTAATTGTGGTTCTCGACCTTGGACTGCGCGCGCTCGATCGAGCGGGTGATCATTCGCGCCTCGATCGGCGTCTCGTCGGTGAAGCCGACGGCGTTCATGATGCCCTGAATGCGCTCGGCGCCGAAGAGGCGCATCAACTCGTCTTCGAGCGAGACGTAGAAGCGCGTGCTGCCACGATCGCCTTGGCGGCCGGAGCGCCCGCGCAACTGGTTGTCGATGCGGCGCGACTCGTGGCGTTCGGTGCCGATGATATGCAGGCCGGCGAGTTCCGCGACGCCCTCGCCCAGCTTGATGTCGACGCCGCGCCCTGCCATGTTGGTCGCGATCGTAACCGCACCGTACAGTCCGGCATCCTTGATGATCTGCGCTTCCTGTTCGTGATACTTGGCGTTGAGGACGTTGCACTCGACGCCGCGCCGGCGTAGCCGCGCTGCGAGGTTCTCGCTCTTTTCGATCGAGCGCGTCCCGACCAGGACCGGGCGTCCGCGTTCGTGCTCTGCGACGATCTCGTCGACGACCGCCTCGAACTTCGCGTTTTCGCTCTTATAGACGATGTCGGCCTGATCGGTCCGTCGCACCGGCTGGTTCGTCGGCAAAACGACGACATCGAGCCCGTAAATGTCGCGGAACTCACGCTCCTCGGTTTTGGCGGTACCCGTCATCCCCGCGAGCTTGTCGTACAGCCGGAAATAATTTTGGAAGGTGATCGTCGCGAGCGTCTGATCTTCGCTCCGGACGTTGAGGCCTTCTTTGGCCTCGATCGCCTGATGGATGCCGTCGGAGTACCGCCGCCCGTACATCAGGCGGCCGGTGAATTCGTCGACGATGATGACCTCGCCGTCCTTGACGATATACTGCTGATCTTTGTGGAAGAGATTCCAAGCTTTGAGTGCAGCGTTGAGCTGGTGCGTCAATTCCAGGTTACGCTGGTCGTAGAGGTTGGTGACGCCGAGCAGTTTCTCGACCTTCGCGACGCCGTTCTCAGTGATCGGAACCGCGTGCGCTTTCTCGTCGACCGTGAAATCCTCGCCCTTCTGCAGGCGCGGAATGAGCTTGGCGAACTTGCCGTAGAGTTCGGTCGCGTCCTGACCCTGGCCGCTGATGATGAGCGGCGTCCGCGCCTCGTCGATGAGGATCGAGTCGACTTCGTCAACGATCGCGAAGCTGAGTTCGCGCTGGACCATGTCTTCGATCTGCCACGCCATGTTGTCGCGCAGATAGTCGAAGCCGATTTCATTGTTGGTCACATAGGTGACGTCGCACTCGTAGGCGGCGCGGCGAGCCGCCGAATCGAGATCGTGTTGGATGACGCCGACGCTGACGCCAAGGAACTGATAGATCGGCCCCATCCACTCGGCGTCGCGCCGCGCGAGGTAGTCGTTGACGGTGACAAGGTGCACGCCTTTGCCGAGCAGCGCGTTGGCGTAGACGGCGAGGGTCGCGACCAGCGTCTTGCCCTCGCCGGTCTTCATCTCGGCGACCTTGCCTTCGTGCAGCACCTGACCGCCCATGATCTGGACATCGAAGTGCCGCATCCCGAGGGTGCGCTTGCCGGCTTCCCGGCACACGGCGAAGATTTCGGGCAACATCTCGTCGACGGTCTCACCGGCCGCGATGCGCTCCTTGAACTCCGGCGTCTTGGCCTGGAGTTCGGAATCAGAGAGCCGGGAGATCTCGGGTTCGAGCGCATTGGTCTCGACCACGGTTTTCCGCAGCCGCACGACCTCGCGTTCGTTCGCGTCAATGAGTTGCCTGAGGAATGCCATACCCGAATCTTAACCTTCTGAAGACTGAAATCGTTGCCTCTGCGGGGGCGCTACTCCAAAGGCAGCGCGAGCGTGAACGTGCTGCCTTCGTCTTCGCAGGAGGTGACGTCGAGCCGCCCGCCGTGGACTTCGACGATCTTGCGGGCGATGTAGAGCCCCACGCCGCTCCCGGCGATCCCGCGGCGACTCGTGTTCGAGCCTCGCCCGAAACGGGCGAAGACGCCCTCCAGCTCGGCTTCCGGGATCCCGATTCCGCGGTCGGTGACCTCGATGAGCGCCTCGCGACCGGCGCGCCGGACGGTGACGCGAACCTCACCCTTCGAGTACTTCAGCGCGTTGCCGACGACGTTGTCGATCACGTGACGCAATCGAGCGCGATCGAAGGGCACGATGAGCGGCGCCTCGGCGGCTTCGACCGCGACGCGATCGGCCTCGGCCAGATTGCGCACCGCGTCGCGCACGAACTCGACCAGATCCTCGCGCGCGCGGCGTAGCGAGAAACCGGCACTCTGCGTCGCAGCGAGCGCAAGAGCGTCGTCGGCGAGTTTCGCCAAGCGCGCCACCTGCGCCATAATCGTCCGCGCGCTCCCGTGCACCTCAGCGTTGCCGCTTTCGAGCAGAAGCTCGGCGAAACCGGAGATCACCGTCAGCGGCCCCTTGAAGTCGTGAGCGAACATCGCCATCAGGTCGTCCTTGAAGGCGCTGCTCTCCGCGAGCGCGCGGTTGGCGCGCGTCGACTGTTCGTACAACTCGACGTTGCGGATCGCGAGCGCCGCCAACGTGACGAGCGCGTCGATGACGCGGGTTTCGACTTTTTCGAATGCACCGCGCCGGCGCGTGACGACCATCAAGCCGCCGTGGTCGAGTCCGCCGGCCAGCGGAAACGATATCGGCGTCGCGCTCAGCGGTCCGTCACCGAAGGTTTCCTTCAGAGCCGCGATGGCCTCGTCGCCGTCGGCCGGCAAGGTTTCGGGAAGCGGGCCGGGCTCGTCCCTCGAGGCGCAACCGATCAGCGTGAGTCGGTCGCCCCCTTCGCGCCGGCCGAACACGCAGACGCACTCGGCGTGAACCAGCCGAAGCGCAAACCGGCAGAGCGCTTCGGCCAGCGGCTCGAGTTCCGTGAAACCCAGGATCGTGTGGGCCGCTTCGGTCAGCGCAGCGCCTTCCGCCGCGTAGCGGCGCAATTGTTCGAACGAGAACGCCGTCGTTAGCGCGAGCGCGGCGTGGGCCGCTACCGCGTGCAAGAACTTCATCTCCTCCTCGTCGAGCGGCCGTTCGGCGCGTTCGAGCACGAACAGCGCGCGGACCTGGCCGTCAAAAGAAACGGGAATCAGGTCCCGCGAGTCGAGACGCGTCACCGCGTGGCCGAGCAGTTCATCGAAGTCGAGCGACGATGCCGCGATCGGCTCGCGCACCGACGTGACCTCGCTCGCCGCCACCGGTCGGAAGACGGCGTCGCGGAATTCATAGGCCGCGCATGGGCGGCTGAATTCGAAACCGAGACTGCGGGACACGATCGCCAAGACCTCGTGCGGCTCGCGCGCGTCGCGCAGCCCGAGCATCAAGCGCTCGAGCGCCTCGGTGCGCCGGAGTTTCTCGCCCTCGCTTCCGACCATCAGACCGGAACTTTTTCGGGGTGGTCGATCGCGGAGACGGGGAGGCGACGCATCATGTCGCCGATCGTGACGAACGTGAAGCCGGCCCGGCGAAAGCGCGCGACGACCTCGGGCAGCATTTCGATCGTCGCGATCCGGCCGCTGTGCAAAAGAATGATGTCGGGCGCGCTGGCGTTGGCTTCGATATGCTGCGCGAGCTTCGCAGCCGGAACTTTCGTGCGCCAGTCGCCGGGATCGTCGTTCCAAAGGATCACGTGGTAACCGGCGCGCTGGGCCGCTCGCACGGTCTCTTCGCTGAAGCGTCCATGCGGCGGCCGGAACAGCGTGCGAATCGCCGGATCGTCGCTGTACCGTCCGAGCGCCGCCGCCGCGCCGCTCAGTTCCGCCGCGACTTGGCTCGCGTCGAGATCCTCGAAATGCTCGGGATGCGTCAGCGTATGGTTGCCGATTTCATGACCTTCGCGCGCGATGCGCTCGGTCAGCAGCGGATACTGCTCGGCATCGTTGCCGATGAGAAAGAACGTCGCCGGGACACGCAGGTCGGCCAGCATGTCGAGGAGGAGCGGCGTGCGGACCGGATATGGCCCGTCGTCGAAGCTGAGCGCAACGAGCTTGACGTCGCCGGGGCGAGCCGCCGGAGGGCGATCGTACAAGAAGCGATCGATGCGCGCGTCGAGCGCCGTCGAGACGGCGCGGTGAGCGTCGGCGGTCTGGGTGACGACGGCCGGAATCGGTTGCACGCCGGCGTGCAGCGAGATCCGATAGACTCCGTAACCGACCAATGCGACGGTGGCGACGAAGATCAGCCCGCGCAGGCCGCGCGTCACTTGACGGCGGACGCCTCCCGTTGCGGTCCGTTGTAGTCGCGCCCGATGATGATCGTGACATCGGCCTTTTTCTCGGTGCCGACGGCAGCGGTGTACGGTTCGGGTACGACGACCGCGGTCTTCATCGGCAAGGCTTGGAGCACCGCCTCACCCACTAGCGGCGTCGTCGAAAACACGTGCACCTCGGTAGCTTCGTGATCCCTCGATTTGGCGTCGCCGACGCTATCGACGGCGAAGCCCTCCTTGCGGAGCGCGTCGGCGAGCTGGTGGGCCACGCCCCGCACGCCGCTGCCGTTACGAATGTCGAGGTGGATGCTCGACTTCTGAATCTGTTTTAGGGCCAAGCGCGCCGGCAGCGCCGAGACCGGCGCATCAAAAAAGAATTTCTTGACCAGCGCCTTCTTCGCCGCGTCGTCGGCGACGATCACGTTGCCGCAGCAGCGGAGATCCTTGTCGGAGACGTAGGGGACTTGGTCGGATTTCACCGTCCTCATGTCGATCCCGCGCATCGCATTCGCGATGCTGAACGCCTCACGGTCGCTCACGTCGGTGATAACGTTCCGTCTGAAAACCGCGATGAGCTGATTGATGTGGAGGAGGTCGTTGAACTTGTCGTCGGAGACCTTCCGCAGCGCGATTCGCATCACTTGGTCCTGCCGCTTGATGCGACACGGATCGCCGCAGGGGTCGTGGCGAAAACGACTATAGCCGACTGCTTGCTCTCCATTCATGTGGTACATGAGGCCCTTCGTGAAATGGATGCTCAAATGACCCCAATGGTCGTCATAATTCATCGACGTGTCGGGGACGACGTCAATCCCGCCGATCGCGTTGATGAGATCCTGAGCGGCATGAATCCGAAAGGTAATGAAGCGATCGAACTTCGGCAATCCGAGAAAATCGGCGACGGCCGTTTCGGCGCGATGCGACGAATCGAAGGGATCCTTACCATACGAATACGCCGCGTTGATACGATCTTCGTGGCCGCTCGGGAAAACGTAGTCCATGTCGCGCGGAACGGAAAGCATGGAAACCGAGCCATGCGGGTCGTCTTTGGTCGGAAAAATGATCGAGATCGCCTTGATCGTGTCGGTTCGCGCGCCGATGGAGAACGGTTGATCCTTCGAATCGTAGTTATAGTCTATGCCGAAGAGCGCGACGACGATGCGATCCTTGTGGAAGTGTTCTTGCGGCGCCTCGATCATGAACGAAGCGAGCACGTCGGCGGGCGAGCGATGCTGCACGATCGACGTCACGATCACGCTGACGAGAAACGCCGCGACGACCGAAAGGGCAACCAAGCCCACGATCCGCGCGTATGGCGGAAACGGGCGCCGCTGGCTTTCGGGGGCGAAGTGCTTATAGGGCACGCGCGAATCCTCGCGACATCGCTTCCGGCTCGCCGGCGAGCGTGCCAAAGAAATCAAACGCCGTCGCGCCGCCCAGCGTGACGTTCACGAACTCGCCGGTCTCGGCTGCACCTGAAAATTGGATCGCGCCGTCGACGCCGGGCGCTTCTCCCTGCGAACGGCCGACGCTCACGCGAGCCGTCCCGAGCGCAATCCGGACGGGATCGTCCCCGCGCACGACCTTCGTCCCTTCGACCAGGACGCGCTCCGTGCGCCCGATGCGGCGCCTTCGCGCGCGCTGCGAGGCCTCGCGTTGCGCTTCGCGCAGGCGCACCAGGCGGCGGCGCTTCTCGCGCGCCGCAATCTGGTCGCCGAGGCCGGCCGCGGGCGTCCCTTCCTCGCGGCTATAGGCGAAGAATCCGACCCGGTCGAGTTCGGCTCGCGCGATCCAACGCTCGAGATAGTCGACGTGCTCCTCGCGCTCGCCCGGAAAGCCAACGATGAATGTCGAGCGCATGGTGATGCCGGGGACGCGGCGACGAAACTCGCCGATGAGTTCGAGATAGCGCTCACCGTTGGAAGGCCGCAGCATCGCACGCAACACTTCGGGATGCGCGTGCTGGAGCGGCATGTCCATATACTTGCAGACCTTCGGCAAGCGCGCCATAGCGTCGATCAATTCGTCGTCGACGGTCGCGGGATAAAGATACAGGAGCCGAATCCACTCGAGTCCCTCGATCTCGTGCAAATCGCCGAGCAATTGCGCGAGCCCGCCGCGGCGCGTCCCGCGATCGCGGCCGTACATCGAACTGTCCTGCGCGATCAGAATCAGCTCTTTGACTCCGCCCGCCACGAGCGCGCGCGCCTCCGCCAGGAGCGATTCGCGGCTGCGGCTGCGAAATGCACCGCGCAACTGCGGGATCACGCAAAACGTGCACGGGTGATCGCAACCCTCGGCGATCTTCAGATAGGCGGTCGCGCGCGGCGTGGTGACCAGGCGCGGCAAGAAATCGTGCTCGGGTTCGGGCTCGAATCCGAGACGCACCGGGCCAAGTCCGGCTCGCGCCTCTTCTAATACCTCGTCGATGCCGGCGTACGCGCCGGTGCCGACGATGCCGTCGATCTCCGGAATCAATTGCCGCAATTGCTCGCCGTACCGCTGCGAAAGACAGCCGGCGACGATGAGCTGCTGACCCGCTCGCTTGCTTGCCGCCTGCTCGAGGATCGCGTCGGTCGACTCAGCCTTCGCCGGATCGATGAAGGCGCACGTATTCACGACGACGGCGTCGGCATCGCGCGTATCCGCGACCAGCTCCCAGCCAGAGCGGCCCAGTTTGCCGATCATCACCTCGGAGTCGACGAGGTTTTTCGCGCAGCCGAGGCTCACGAAGGCGACGCGGCGGGGAGGGGATTTCAAAGCCTGCTCATGTTCGCCATCTGCGGCCCTTTCCCGCCGGGGCGTCGTCACTCGTCGCTCATGTGCCTGACACGCAGCTAGCGGTAGTTGATGAACTGCAGCGGCAGCTCGTAGTCGAGTCCGCGCAACAGCTGCTGAGCTCTCTGCAGGTCGTCTTTGCTTTTTCCCGAGACGCGCAGTTGCTCGTCTTGGTATTGGACCTGGACCTTGAGTTTCGCGCCCTTGATCGCGTCGATCAAGATCTTGGACTTGTCTTTGGGGATTCCGGTCTTGATGGCGATCGTCTGGCGAAATGTACCCTGCGCAGCCGGCTCGACTTTGCCGTAGTCGAACGCCTTTAGCGAGATGCCGCGCTTCGAAGCGCGACCCTGAATCATGTCGATCACATTCTTCATCTTCAACTCGTCGTCGGCGACGACGGTAATCGACTTGTCGGTGCTCTCGATCGACGTCTTAGTGTTCTTGAAATCGAAGCGGCCGGCGATTTCCTTGCGCGCCTGGTTGAGGGCATTGTCGAGTTCTTGTGCGTCGACTTGCGAGACGACGTCGAAGGAAAAATCTTGAGGCATTGTCGGTTTTCGAAGACCTACTTTTCGACGAGGGTGAAAGAGCGTTCGACGACGTCGCCTGCCGCTCCGAGGCTGCCGACATTTTTCCCGTTCACCGACACATCGACGCCGCCGGCGTTACCGACGCGAATGCTCGCCGTCTTTCCGTGGTAGACCTTTTCGGTTCCGGCGGGAAGAATCGTCGAAACCTGTTGCACGCCATCGACCGACACTTGCAGCCAGGAATCTTGGTGAACGCGAATGACGAGCGTCCCGCCCGACGCCGTGCCGAGCGAAGCGACCGGATTGGGAGTGGGGGTCGCGACGATCGGCGCGAGGGTCGCTTGTGAAATCGGTGCGGCCGTCGGCGCAAGCGTCGGCTTCGCGAGGCGCGCCGTCGCGCCGTTGGATTGCTGGAATTGAATGTAGTTGTAGGCGACGAACCCGACCAGCGCGAGCGCAGCGGCGCCCGCCAGCCAAACCCAAATCGACGGGCCGGGCGCGGGCCGCGGCGATCCGCTGCCGAACGGGCCGGCCAGGCCGCCGGGCCTGTCGCCGAGCAGCTCGTTGTAGTGTTCGACCGCTTCTTCCGAATCGAGACCCAAGAAGCGCGCGTACGTGCGAACGAAACCGCGGACGTAGACGGGCGCGCCGATAGACCTCCAATCCTCGTCCTCGATGCTCTGCAGATAAACCGACCGAATGTGGATCTGCTCCGAGACATCCGAAAGCGAGAGATGGCGCGCTTCGCGAGCCGCGCGAAACGCATCCCCCAGGGACGGCATGCCGTTGAGTTAGCGAGGCCCTTCGGTTATCCTGGTGGCTGTATGTCGAAAACCCGGGTAGTCGCCGCGATGAGCGGCGGCGTCGATTCGGCGGTCGCGGCCGGCTTGCTCGTCGAGCGCGGCTACGACGTGATCGGCGTGACCATGAAAATGTACGTCGCGACGCGACCCGCGCACGCGAAGTCGTGCTGCGGAGCGGACGATTTCGATGACGCGCGACGCAGCGCCGCCGCCCTCGGCATTCCGCATTACGTCCTCGACTTCGAGGAGGCGTTCCAGCGCAACGTCGTCGATCGCTTCGTCGACGCGTACCGGACCGGGCGCACGCCGAATCCATGTATCGCCTGCAATAACTTCGTCAAGTTAGGGACCTTGCAGCGTTTCGCCGATCGCATCGGCGCGCGCTATGTGGCGACCGGTCACTACGC
The DNA here is from genome assembly GCA_003134695.1 of Candidatus Zemynaea palustris. Lineage (GTDB taxonomy): Bacteria > Vulcanimicrobiota > Vulcanimicrobiia > Vulcanimicrobiales > Vulcanimicrobiaceae > Zemelea > Zemelea palustris. The sequence goes on from PLCB01000006.1 coordinate 204,816, forward strand.
GCGCCTCGCGCACGGCGACGACGGTCCCCATCTGTTCGCAGGCGAGCCGTCGAAAGATCAATCGTACGCGCTTGCGCAATTGACGCCGGAGCAGCTGGCCCATCTCTTGTTGCCGGTCGGCGACCTGTCGAAAGTCGAGGCGCGCGAGCAAGCGGCCCGACTCGGTCTACCGGTGCACGCCAAACCGGAGTCGCAAGACATTTGTTTCGTCGAAGGCGGCGACTATCGTTCCGTCCTCGAACGCGTCGCGCCGATCGAAGAATCCTCAGGAACGATCGTGACGGTGCAAGGACAGCGCATCGGCGCTCACGCCGGAATCGCGGGGTTCACCGTGGGGCAGCGCCGGGGACTACCCGCGACGCACTTCAACGACGGGCCGCGCTACGTCACGCGAATCGATGCCGCGACCAACACGATCGTGATCGGAAGCGAAACCGAACTCCTGTCGGAATCGCTGGTCGCGGGCGACGTGAATCTCATTCGGCCCGAGCGCTTCGCGCGTGGCACCACGCGAGTGCGCGCGATGACGCGCTATCGCTCGCCGCTTAATTTCGCGCACGCGTCGTTCGATCCACAGACTGCCGACCTCAGCCTGCGCTTTGAGGAACCCGAACGCGCGGTAGCGCCGGGCCAGCTCGTCGCGCTCTACGACGAGCGCGCGGACGAGGTCCTCGGCGCGGCGACCATCCGCTCCGCGGCGTGATCGCCGGAACACCTCCCGCGCACGTCGCTCCTGCGGCGCACGGGCTGCCCGCCGCCTGCTCCGTGCTGGCGCCGGCGGTTGTGAGCCGTGCCCTCGGGCGTGACGTCCACGCGCTGAGCGCGGCGCTTCTCGGCGAGAGCGACGCCATGCGGACGGCGCACCTGGCGAACTGCGTCTACTCGTACGACCGCGCACCGTATCCCGTCGCACTGACGGTCAACCTCACGCTGCCGACCGGCGACCGCCAGGACGGCCTCACGACCTTCCAAGTCGACAATCGCGGCGGCGGCATCGTCGCCGTGCGCGCTCGCCGCTTCGACATCGCGCTGTGGACGCCGGATTCTGCGGACCGTGCGCCGCTCGAACAACTAGCACGCGCTGCCCTCAGCGGCCGTCATCCCGATCCGCCGCGGGCGCCCGCGCGCTGGCCGGCGCGAAGCGGAGAGCGTTATGCCTGCGAGATGCTCTCGCCCGCGGTCGTGGCGGGGATCACCGGGATACCGGCTGGCGCCTCATCGACCTCCGCCGGCGAATGCCAGTATGCGGCACTTGTCGCGCCGTATCGCGTCGTCGCGAACCTGACGATCGAACCGAAGCCGCCCGGCACCGCGTTCGCTCGCGAGCGAATCGACGAGTTGCGTGCCGCTTCGAATATCGACGTCCGCTCCGTGCCGAAACTTCCGTACGGTCATTTCATACGTCCGTTGCGTGGATCCGGCGCGTTGCTTTTGTTCGAGGCCGGGGCGCTGCTGGTTACCGTGACGACACTCGATAGCGCCGACCGCGCACAGTTGGAGCGTTTGGCGGACGCCGTCGCTGCGGCCGCCTCAACGCCTAACGGATCGCAAAGCTCACCGTCGCGGTGAGCGAGAACACCACGTCGAAATTATCCAGCGCCTGCCGCCCTCGCAAGAAGGCGGCGTAGTCGGTCGACACTAACCTAGCCCGCGGTGGCGAGCGCCATCTCGGGGCGAAGGTTCCAATACGTGTCGCGGATGACCGGACGGAAGCCCGCACCGATGATCAGCTCCTCGAGTTGTTTACGCGTCGCTTCGTTGGTCGAGCCCGCGTCGTGGACGACACGCTCTTCGAGAATCGTTCCGCCCATGTCGTCGCAGCCGTAGAGCAACGCCAGTTGCCCCATTTTCAGGCCCGGCGTCAACCACGAAGCCTGGAGGTGCGGCACGTTGTCGAGATAGAGTCGCGAAATCGCGAGCACTCGCAGGTACTCGAGTCCCGTCGACTCCCTGCCCTTGAGCGGCGTCTTGAACGGCACGTAATACCACGGAATGAACGCGGTAAAGCCGTGCGTTTCGTCCTGGAGCCTGCGCACGGCATCGAGGTGCGCGATGCGTTCGGCGTGCGTCTCGATCGATCCGAACATCATCGTCGCGGTCGTCGGCATGCCCAGGGACTGCGCTTCACGCATGACGCCGAGCCACTGCTCGGGCTTCACCTTGCGCGCGCTGATGCGCTTGCGCACGCGCTCGACCAAGATTTCGGCACCGGCGCCCGGCAGCGACTTCATTCCGGCGGCGCGCAGGCGCCTGAGAATCTCGAGCGTGGTCGTCTCTTCGACCGTCGCCAGACCGACGATCTCCGACACCGACAGCGAGTGAAGGTCGATCGACGGAAATTCCAGCGCGACGCGGCGGAACAGCCGCTCGAACCACTCGAGTCGCAGCGCGGGATTCACGCCGCCTTGAATCATAATCTGTGTCGCACCTTGGTCGGCCGCCCACTTGACGCGCGACACGACGTCGTCGTGCGACATCGTGTAGCCTTCGCCGTGGCGCTCGGGCCGGAAGAACGCGCAGAACGTGCAGTGGACGTTACAGACGTTGGTGTAGTTGATCGTCGTGTCGATGACGTACGTTACGTCGTCGGTTGGGAAGAGCGACATGCGGCGCGCGTGCGCCGCCGCGCCCAGTTCGTGCAGCGGCGCCTCTTCGTAGAGCCGGACGCCTTCATCGAACGAAAGCCGGGCGCCGCCGGCAGCCCGCTCGAGCAGATCAGTGATGGACAACGAACGCCTCCGGCTCGACCGGTGGAATCCCGGCGATCGCACCCAGCGATCGAAGCTCTTCGAAGAAGCGCCGCAAACCAGCGCGCGCCGGCGCGTCGAACGAAAAATTGAGCGTCGCATAATACGACGCATAGAAGCCCGCCGGACGCGCGTGCACGGCCTGAGCGGCGGCAAGGACGCGCTCGGGGTTGGCGACGCCCCAGCGCTGCGCCTCGCACAGCGCGTCGAGCGCGTGCTGGACCTCGTCGCGATCGGACGCAAGCACATCGCGCCGCACGGCCCAAACGGCGTAGACCATGTCGCAGCCGGTCCAGTCATGCCAGTGCCTGCCGAGATCGTGGACGTGCGCCGGCGTGAAGGTCTGTTGCGCATCGATCGCCCGGTCGCCGATCAGCAGCGCCGGGCGGCCGGCGGCGGCTTCCGCGAACGGATCGTCGCTCGCGACGAAATTCGCTCGCACGCCGTAGCGCAGTTCGAGCAACACTCGGAGCAGCGCGCGTCCGCTGGCCGATTCGCGCGTCACCGCAATCGTCGCACCGTCGAGCTCGGCGAGGGGAAGACGGCTGACGCAGACGACCGACCAAACGTCGCGGCGCGAGCCGATGCAGAGTTCGGGCAAGAGCGCAAAAACGTCGGGATGTTCGCCGTACGCGACCGCGCTGATCGGGCTAAGATCGAGTTTTCCGGCGAGCAGCATCGCATTGAGGTTCGAGGGCACGTCGGCGACGAGCGCGCCCGGAAAACGCACGGCGCCTTCATCGAACGCGGTATAGACCGGAAGGTCGTTGGTGTAGACGATTCGGCCTGAACGCAACATCGGTTAGGGCGCGGCGGCCCCGACCGCTTCGCGGACGCCGGGCGACCAGTCGTACGCGAATTCGTCGTACGTCGTGTTGCGGCGCACCGGAAGGTAGCCGGCTTCCTCGATCAAGCGCCGGAATTCACGATCGTCGACGTACTGTCCCGACTGGGTCCCGGCGCTGTGATAGATGCGCTCCTCATCGGTCGAGCCGTGCGTCCCGTCCATATCGTCGGCGCCGAAGTGCAACGCGACCTGGCAGACCTTGAGGCCCTGAATCATCCAGTAGGCTTTGATGTGATCGAAGTTGTTGAGGACCAGCCGCGCCGTCGCGAACATTCGGATGTCGTCGAGGCCGGTCGTCCAACCGCAGTCGTTGAGTTCGTTGCCGTCGGGGTGGAACGCGAGCGGGATGAAGGCGTTATAGCCGGGCGACCGCTCTTGCGATTCACGCAGCATGATCAGGTGCTCGGCGCGCTCCTCCGGCGTCTCGACCGTCCCGTAGAGCATCGTCGCATTCGAGGCGATTCCGACGCGGTGGGCGATCTCGTGGATCGCGAGCCAGTTCTCGGCGTTGACCTTGTTCGGACAGACCAGCTTCCGGAAGCGCTCGCTGAAGACTTCGGCGCCGCCGCCGTTGATGTTGTCCAATCCGGCGCTGCGCAGCTCGCGCAAGACTTCTTCGAAGCCGAGCCGGTGCCGGCGCGCGAGATACTCGATCTCCGCCGCGGTGAACAGCGAGAGTTGCACGTGCGGGACGGCACCCTTGAAGCGCCGCATCACCGGCAACCAGTAGTCGAGTGAGAGCTGCCGCGGATCGTGACCGCCGACGATGTGCAGCTGATTGAAGTTCGTGCCGGTTTCGAAGGCCTTCGCCATCACTTCATCGGCCGACATGCGCACCGCGCCCTCTTCCTTTTCGGCACGCGCGAACGAGCAGAACTTGCAGCCCGCGTAACAGACGTTGGTCGAGTTGATGTAGCGGTTGAGAACGTAGAAGACTTTGCGTCCGCTCTTTCGTTCTTTGGCCCGCTTCGCGAGCCGCCCGAGCGTGTGCAGGTCGCGGGTGCGCAGCAAAGCGACCCCGTCTTCCTTAGATAAGGGGATCCCCTCGTCGAGCTTGTTCTCGATCGGGCGCAGCGCTGGATCGATAATCGTCGCCATTACGGACGTCCTAGGTTCGCTTCACGAGCGGCGAGCCCCCACGCGACTTAGGTCGCAGCCTCTTGCCGTCCGGCCAGCCGGTCGATCGCGCTCATTCCGAGCAGCAGCCAGATCGCGCCCAAGAGATAACCGCCCAGGAGGTCGGTTGGGTAGTGCGCGCCGAGCGCCAAGCGCGACCAGCCGATGGCGATGACCCAGCAAGCGAGCAAGGCGATCAGCGCGGTACGCCACGGCGCCGGCGGAAACGATCGCCACAGCAGGTAGGCCCACAAACCGTAGAACACGAGCGACAGCGTCGCGTGGCCGCTCGAATACGCGAACGAGGTCTCGTGCAGCCCGTACCAATGCTCCGGTCGCGCGCGCCGAAAAAGTTCTTTGAAGAGATCGCTCGAGAACCACGCGCACAAGAACGTCCCGACCATCGCGAGCGTGCTCGGAAACCAACCGCGGCGCAGGACGCCGACCAAAAGCGTCAGTGCGCACAAGATCGCGTAGACGACAAATGCCCCGGAAGTGGTGAAGAACAGCGCGAGGCCGACGCTATGACCCGCAAAGAGTTGCCCGCCCCGATCGAGTTCGGCGATCGGGAAGCGCGTGACCGTGAGGCCGAGCGCGAGGTACGCGAGGAGCAATAAGACCACGGCCAATAACCGGCGCATAAGCATGACGCCGGTCGCTATGGCGCCTCGACCACAGCTTCCTTGTCAGCGGTTACGTTCGGCATCGAAAGCGGCGAGAGCGCGCGTCGCGTACTCGCGAACGAGCTGCGCCTCGCTGTAATACTTGTCGGCGTCTTCCTTCGCTTTCACGCCCATCGCTACGTGGACGTTCTGGAGACCGTTGCTCGTGCCGGCTTGGGCCGGGCTGCGCACGCTGGAACCGTTGTTGGACTGAACGGTGTACGCCGGATCGAATTTGAGGGACTTCTGCGGCACGTCGGCCGCCCGCTCCAGCGCGAGACGGAAATGTGCCCGCGCGTCATCGCTGCGGAACATCTCGGCTTCGTAGGCGGCGGCGACGAGATACGCTTGCGAAGCCCTCAGATTGGCCAGGCCGTCGGCGCTATCGGCGCGCCCGCGATCGATTTGCTCGGCCAAATGGAGTGCGGCTCCGACGATCGCCGCCCGCGCGGTACCGGTGGGGTTCTCGGTCATCCGTTGCAACAAGCAACTCTCGCTCGTAATCGGCTCGCCGCACTTGTAGAGCGAATGCCAAACCGGCAGCAGCGAGAAGTCGACGTCTGCCAGCGCTTGCGTCGCGCGGTCGGCCAACCGCAGGTTCCGGTTTTCGGCCCCGGCACCGGAAGTTTCGAGGACGAAGAGCAGGGCACAGAACGCGCCGGCCCACGCACGCATAGCTGAGGCTACGCTCCGGCCTCGCTAGGCACCTTGGGCGAAGAGGTCGGTCTGCTCGTCGCGTCCGAAGCGCGAGGCGATGCGCTCGAGCTCGCCGAGACTGACATTGATGCGGCGCGGCTTGGTCCCTTCGTGCGGGCCGACGACTCCGAAGTCCTCGAGCTGCTTCATCAAGCGAACCGCGCGCGGATGCCCGATCGAAAACTGTGACTGGAGTTGCGCGGTCGACGCGTAGTTGGTCTCGATGATGAAGCGCGCGGCGTCATAGGCGAGCGGGTCGACGGCACGGCCCTTCTCGTCGTCCTCGATCGGCAAGAGGTCGACGTCGAGCAGGTTATCCGGCCGGCCCTGCGCTGCCCAGAACGCGACCAGTCGCGAGATCTCGCCGCCGGTGATGAGCGCGCCCTGCGCGCGGACCGGTTTCGGCGCGTCGATGGGCAGATAGAGCATGTCGCCGCGCCCGAGCAGGCGTTCGGCGCCGACCATGTCGAGGATGGTGCGCGAGTCGACTTGCGAGCTCACGGCGAAAGAAAGTCGCGACGGAATGTTGGCTTTGATGATTCCGGTGATGACGTCGACCGAAGGGCGCTGCGTCGCGACGACGAGGTGAATCCCGGTCGCGCGCGCGAGCTGCGCGAGCCGGCAAATCGTGATCTCAACCTTCGCCGGCGCGACCATCATCAGGTCCGCCAACTCGTCGATGAAGATCGCGACGTACGGTAATTTCTCGTCGGGATACTTGGTGTTGTACTCCTCGATCTTGCGGACGCCGGCCTTCGCGAAGCGCTCGTAGCGCGAGTCCATCTCTTTGGTCATCTCGAACAGCGCGCCGGCCGCCAGCCGCGCGTCGGTGATGACCTCTTTGATCAGGTGCGGGATGCCGTTGTACACCGCCAATTCGACGCGCTTGGGGTCGATCATGAGCAGTTGAACCTGATCCGGCGTCGCCGAAACCAAGAGCGAAGCGATCATGCAGTTGAGGCAGACGCTCTTGCCCGCGCCGGTCGCGCCCGCGACCAAGAGATGCGGCATCTTGCCGAGATCGCCGAAGACCGGACGGCCCGTGATGTCTTTACCGAGCGCGACGTTGAGCGGTGGGATCTGCCCGCGGGACGGCAGCGCTTGCAAGATCTCGGCGATCGAAACGGTGGAGACGTGCGCGTTCGGGACCTCGATGCCGACGGCGGACTTTCCTGGAATCGGCGCCTCGATGCGAACCGAGGTCGCCGCGAGCGCGAGCGCGATGTCGTCGGCGAGCGAGGAGATGCGCGAGATCTTCACGCCGCGCTCGGGGCGAAGCTCGTAGCGCGTGACCGCCGGCCCGCGCTCGATGTGCGTAACCTTCGCGCCGACGCCGAACGAGGCGAGCGTATCTTCGAGCAAGCCGGAACGCTGCGATTCGTCGACGATCTGCGCCTGCGGCGGATCGAAGATCGCGAGGTCGGGGAGACGATATGGGCGCCGCCCCGCCTCCGTCGACGAGACGAACGGCGTTACCACGGGCTGGTATTCGCCGACGACGATACCACTTTGAGGTTCCGGTTCGACGTCGTCTTCTTCGTCGAGCTCCTCGTCGAACTCGTCGTCTTCGAGATCGTCGTCGAGCTCTTCGTCCTCTTCTTCGGTTTCGTCGGGGCCTTCACGATCGAGCGGCTCTTCGCGCTCGGCGGGTTTGCGCGTCTCGCCGGGTTGCACCGGAACCAGAGCCGTCGCGCTCGAGGCGGCGGCTTTGCGCGCGCCGAGCCGCAGCGGCAATTCGAAGGCCTCGCGCAATGTTTGCGGCCCAGGTTTCGCGCTCGCCGCCGCGGCCGGCTTGCCCTTCGGGCGCGCGAACAGCGCGCGCAAGCGATGTCCGTTCGCGATGCACCATCCGATCACGCGCTTGACGGAGACGTTGGTGATCCAGACCGTTACGACCAAGGCGATGACCACGAGCGCGACGCGTTCTCCACTCGGCCCGAGCAGGGAGCGCAAAAGACGCGCCAGCCCCGCGCCCACGGCGCCGCCCGACCGATCGTACGCCGCGTCGAGAACGACGAAGTAGAGAAGCGAAGCGCCTCCGAATTTCGCGATCAGCCGCGGGACGTTGATTTCCAGAAAGACGATTCCGCCCAGCAGCGCGACGACCAAGGGAACCAGCCACGACGCCGCGCCGAATGCAAGCGTCAACCAGCGAGCCAACCGCTCGCCGAGGGCGCCGGAATGTTCGGGCGCTCCGATCGCAAGTCCCAAATAAAGCGCCGCGCCGAACGCTGCGATTCCGGCGATCTCCAAGTTGAGCCGCATCGTCGCGCGTGCCTTGCGGCGTACGCGTGCCATTAGATGAAGACCTTAGGTGGGAGCAGGTCGCACACCTGTTCGCGCTAACACCTTTGCGATGCCAACGCCGACGATCGTCGTGCTCGCCGCCATCGCGCTGCTCGCGACGGCGCAGCCACCGAGCCCAACACCCGTGCCCACCGAGCCGCCGCTGCGCGAAATCGGGCGGGTCCATGTGACGACGCCGCTTTGCAAGACGCTCGCGACGCACGCCGTCGTCGCCGCCAACCTCGCGCTCGAGGACGATCGCAAGATCACGTTCACGCTCGGTACGTTGCGCGGCGTCGACCTCGACAAGAACATCATCGCCAAGAACCGCGGCACCGATCAAATTCGGCGCGAATACGCCGCGCTTCGCGCCGGCGCCGTTCAAGGCGAGGCCGAGATGAAGAAGTTTCGCGAGGCGCTCAAAGAGGTGACCAACGACGAACAGCGCGCGGCGCTCGAAAAGTTCGCCGACGCGCTCGACGGCGCGCTCTACCGGCAGAAGAAACTCGCCGAGGACTTGGGCCGCTACCTCGCGTGGCTCGACGCGCAGGAGCCGCTGACCGATCAAGAACGCGCGGATATCGAGAGGTCACTTTTGGCGGGCCTCAACCCGGCATCGCCGAGCCCATTCGGACGCACGCCGTCTCAACCCCAGACGATTCAAAATCCATTCGGAAATTTCGCGCTCATCCCAGAGACGCTCAGCCATTCCGCCAAGCGCGCCGCCGATGAGCTCGATACGCGGGCGACGCTGATCTATCGCGACGAAGACGCCGCCGCCGACCGCATCGACACCGCCTTCAAAGGCTGCTAGCAGCCCTTTGACTCCGCTCGCTGGCGCTCGCTTCGCTCAGGGTGACAAAACAGGATGAGCGCCGCCCGTCCGGAGGCGACGCCCATACGAGCGCAGCGTACAGCCTCTTCCTTAGAGAGGGCTGGGCGGAAGCTGGGAGTCACGCGCCATGTGAAACGGGGTCGAGCGCGTCGCGCAGGCCGTCGCCGAGGAGGTTGAATCCGAGAACGAGCGCGGTGATCGAGAGCCCCGGGAAGATCAGGGCCCAGGGCGCCGAGAGCCAGTAGTCGCGGGCGTCGTTGAGCATCGCCCCCCACTCCGGGGCGGGCGGCCGCGCACCCAAGCCGAGGTAGGATAGGCCAGCAGCCTCGAGTTCCGCCGTCGCGATGCCGAGTGTCGCCTGGACCAGCAGCGGAGCCAAAATGTTCGGCAGGATGTGGCGCGCGAGGATCGCCCACACAGGGCTACCGAGAGCCCGTGCCGCTTCGACGAACTCGAGCTCCTTGACCGCAAGAACCGAGGAGCGGGCCAGCCTCGCGTACTGCGGGATGTAGACGATGCCGACCGCCAGCATCAGGTTGTTGATGCTGGGACCGAGGATCGTCGTGATTCCGATAGCCAGAATGATCGAGGGGAAGGCCAGCATCAGGTCCATAGCGCCCATGAGCGCGTTCTCGACTCGTCCTCGCACGTAGCCCGCAACGAGGCCGATCAGGGTGCCGGCGGTGATCGCTAGGCCGACGGCGACGAAGCCGATTCGGATCGAGATCCGAGCTCCAAAGAGGATGCGGGCGAAAATGTCGCGTCCCAGCGCGTCGGTGCCCATGAAGTGGGCCGGGCTCGGGGGGGCCTTCGAGCGAGCCAGGTTCTGCGCCAGCGGGTCGACGTGGGCCAGGAGCGGAGCGAACACCGCGGCGAGAACGATCAAGATGACGACCGCCGCCCCGATCAACGCCCCGGGCGTGCGCCGAAGCCGGCGCCAGGTGTCCTCGACGAACGAGCGGCTCGCCAGGGCCTCCGGCTCCAGAGGGGGTTCGGGGAGGCCCGGCCCCGGTTGAGAGGCCTCAAAAATGCTCACGCGGGTTGAGAGTTCTCAAAGCAAGGATTTAATCCGCGCTTAACGGATATGAGGCGCATAACCCCCAGGGTCATAGCGCACACGAGGAGATTCGAGTGTACGTTCTTTCACGTTTGTTCACACCACGGGGCCTTGCGAGCCGATTTACCATCGGCGCGCTCTTGGCGTTCGTCCTGTTCTTTAATTCGGTCGGGACTCTTTTTGCGAGCACGACCGGCGGTATTTCAGGGACGGTCACCGGAGCTCAAGGCGGCCAAGGTCTCGCCGGCGTCAAGGTTGCGGCGGTTTCGCCCTCCTCGCGTTACGGGGGCGTTACCGACGGCAAGGGATTCTTTTCACTTCAAGGGATGGACACCGACACGTACACCCTGTCGTTCGAGTTGGCCGGCTACCAGCCGCAATCGATCACGGGTGTCAACGTCTTCGCAGACCAGAATGTGAACGTTTCCCCGCAACTCACGAAATCGCTGATCACTATCGGCCGCGTCGTGGCGCGCAGCGTCGGCGGCGCGTTCCAGCCGTCGCAGACCAGCGACACCTACACGGTCACCACCAGCCAGATCGCCAATCAACTCGGCAAGAGCGACAGCGTCAGCGAGACGAACTTGATCTTCACGCTGCCGGGCTCGACTCGCGACTCGAGCGGCTATCCGGTTATCCGCGGCGGCCGTGAAAACGAAGAGGGCTTTCAGTACGAGGGCATCCCGTACACTGATGCCTTCACCAGTCAATTCATCAACAGCCTCGCGCTCAACCCCGGCGTCTTCTCTCTGCAATTGACGCCGGGAGCCGGCGACGCCTCAATCCAGAGCCAGGGCACCGGGACGCTGAACCTGATCTCGAAGCGCGGCACGCGGCCGGCTTTCGGCTCGCTCGACTTCGAGGCGCTGACGTATCCGATGGCGCATCAGTTCGCCACCGAATACGGCTTCGCTTCACCCGACGGCCGTTTCTCGAACTACGTCGCGTTCCAAGGCAATACGACCAACGCGATGTACCAGGCGCACAACGCCGATTCGACGCGCATCGGTACGTTCTTCAGCCAGCAGTACCAAACCAGTCGCGACCTCACCGACAACTTCTTCTATAAGTTCGGTCGTGACCTGAATCAATCGATCCAGGTGTTCTACCAGAACCAATCGGTCAGCTTCTTCAGCAACAACGGCGGCCTCGGGCCTTATGCGATCGGTTCGGCCGCCGCGGGCTATAGTGGTCCGGGCCTGTGCTACAACAGTTGCGATCCGATTGCGCTCAGCACGATTCGCGGCGCCACGGGCTTGACCAACAATCAGATCCAGCAGATCCTGATGCCGTACGTGGGTCAGCCGGCGGCGCCATGTCCGGTCACCGCATCGTCGCCTGTCCCCACGCAGGCATGCGCGACACTGAATCACCCGATCCAGCAGTTCCAGCCGAATGACACGTTCAAGATCCAGTACTCGAACAACATCGACGCGTCGACGTTCTTCACGGCGAAGTTCTTCCACGCCAACGCCGTCTCGACGTTCGACCTGATCAACCAAGGGACGGCGTACTACGACGAGTGGGCGCTGCAGGGCGGCCAGGACATCGGCGTCGCGCTCGATATAACGAAGCAGATCAACTCGAAGAACCTGCTCAAGATCGGCGTGAACTCCTACTTCCTCCATCCGATCGACAACGTCACCAGCGGCGTCTTCGGCTTGCTCGACGCGACCGGCTTCAGCTTCGCCGGCGCGGGCTACGACTTTCTCCCCGTCAATCCATTCACAGGCGCGTGCAGCTACCTGTATTGCGGCAAGGGCGTCGCGATCTCGAGCAACCCGGCGACGGCCACCGCTCAAGCTCTAGCCGGCTACGGCGGGAGCTCGTTCGTAGCGCCGGGTACCTTCGTGCCCCAAGCGATGCAGAATCCGACGGCGAACCGTCGGGACTGGGGCGTCTACCTCAACGATACGTTCTCGCCGACCGACCGCTTGAAGATCGACCTCGGCGTCCGCATCGACGGCTCCCACAACAGCCTTCCGAGCGAGGCGCCGTGCAACACGTATGCTTCGGCGGCCGCGACCTCGACGATCGATGCGACCTCGGCCGCAAACCAGTGCCTCTACCAGTACAACGCGTTCAACTCGAACGGCCAGCCGATCGTCGTCATCGACCCGCAGGCCAAGAATCCGGTCGTACCCGAACCGCGCGTCGCGTTCTCGTGGCAAATCGGCCGCAACGACGCAATTCGCGCCTCTTATGGGCGTACGGTGGAGTTCGCGCCGATCGCGGACTTCGACTCGCGTACCTCGCGCCAATACTACAACAACCTTTACGGATCCATTGCGCCCACCCCGTTCGCGCTCATCTGGAACGGCTCGATGAACACGTGCGGCGTGACGCAAACCAATCCGTGCTCGAGCTTCGGCGAGCAGCTCTACTGGGATAACCAGCTCAACTTCGACGGCATCCCGATCGAACCAGTAAAGCCCGAGACCTTCAACAACTTCGACTTCTCGTTCTCGCATCAGTTCCCAGCGAACATCGCACTGAAGGTTACGCCGTTCTACCGGCGCGGCTACGACGCGCTCGTGCTCTCGAACACCGTCAAGACCGACAAGAGCGGAAACCCGTTAATCGACCCGCTGACCGGTGGGTTCCTCTTCAATCCCTCGGTGAGCTCGAATCTTGGGATCGAAAGGACCACGGGCGTCGAGATGCAGATCACGCGCGACCTGGGGTACGGCATCTCGGGTGAGTTCGCCGCGACCTACATCAACGAGCTCTCCAACGTCGTCCCGCTCTCGTCGAGCGAAGACTTCTTCCCGTCGATTCCGGCGGCGTCGTTGGCGCTCGGCAACCTGTACCGCGTCGGCTTCCTCTCGCCGTTCACGGCGGCGTTGGCCCTCCAGTACAAGTCGCGCGGCGGCTTGAGAATCAACCCGGTGACGTTCTACGTCAAGGGCTATCCGATCGGCAACGGGCTGATCACGGCGAACTATGTCAACAACGTGCCGATGAACATCCCGTCGACGAACGTCAGCTTCTCGGGCGGCTCGACGGGTGCGATGCAGTACGTCGACCCGATGAATCCGGGCTCGATCACGAGACCCAACATCGCCGCGACGCGCGGATCCGCACTCTCGGCGAGTCCGGGCGGCGTCCTCTCAAACAATCGCAACCTGTTCACCAACCTCGACATCGAGTTCCAACCGCCGGGTTCGCGCAACAACTTCGGCCTGTTCATCACGAACCTGTTCGGAAACGTCTACGGTCTCCCGTCGCTCAACTCGCGTTGGCAGCCGGTCGCGACCGGCATCGGCGGACCGAAGACGGGCACAACCTCGAACGTTCTCACCTTCCCGAACGAAGGCCAAGTGAACTACGCAGCCGACCGTTTCGGGTTCGCCCCGTTCATCATTTCACCGACCGGGACGCCGACGGAGTTCCGGCTCTACTACCAGCTCGCACTCTAAAGGGAGCCAGCATTGTTCAAGCACTCACGTAACCTCATCGCGCTGGCTCTCCTCGGCGGTTTGGTCGGATGCACGTCCGGCCAATCCGCGGTCGAGCCGGCCGTTTCAGGCGCAAACCTCAGTCTCGACAAGGCCACTCTCGCGGTCGGCGTCGCCACGTTCTTCGACGGAACCCAAGGCACCAACGCGGTGGCCACGTTCCGTCAACCGAACGGGAATAGCGCAACCCTGGTCAATACCCCGTCGCTTACCGGTCCGGCCGCCTGGCTCGTTCCGGCTGCGCCGGCAAGCGCCCCGGCGACCGGCGTCGATGGCGGAACCAACAGAATCACCGCTGCGCCGCAGATTCAGAGCGGCGTCACGAGCCCCGTCCCAGTCGCCGACACCTTGGCGCAGAGCGGCGGCGTCTTCTCGTACGGATTCGCGCCCGACAACGCGTCGACGTCCGGGGCGATCGTCACGACCAGTTACACCATGCCGTTTTGGGCGGCTACGGGATTTACCGCAAGAAGCTACAAGGGCGGGCCGCCGGCGTATCCGCAAGAACGCAACGGCCTCTCCGGTGGCGGTACCGCATTCATCGGCTTCGCGCAAGGGTTCCTCACGCTGAACACCCCGGCGGTTGCGGGCACCTACAACCTCGCGATCAACGTTACGGATTCCGTCGGGAATTCGACGAATTTCGCGGCGTCGGCGACCTTGACCAGTACGGCGGGGCTTCCGCCATATGGTGCTCCGACGTCGGTTGTCGAGGACGGGGCAGGCGGCCTGACGGTGAACTTCGTTGCACCGGCCGGCGTGACCGAGACGGTCGTCGACATCCAGGACCTGAACTATTGCTTCGCAACCATTGGCGGCAGCGGTCTCGGGTCGGTCTGGTACTCGGTCGTCGTCCAGGGTTCCGGCGCGCAGTCGGCGGTATTCCCGGCAAATCTCGGACCGACCGGGTCTTCGGCCGGCGCGTGCGGCAGTACTTCGGGGCCGTCGGTCCTCACCGGCGATACCTACGGGGTCTTCCTAATCGGCGCCGACTACCCGTTGTTCGAAGCCGGGCCGCCGCAGAACGTCTCGCAGACGCCGACCCTCGTCGGCGCTGCCGGCCAGGCCGATATCACGATCGCGGCCCGGGCCACGTTCGTCTACTAAACCCGAGTCAGACCCAACGGAAGAGCCCGGTGCCTAATGCACCGGGCTCTTCTTTCTCTCGGGCCGGCTCGCGTCAGGCGGGGGAAATCGCGCCGTCGCGGGCTTGGAAGACGAGCGCGTTCGAGGTCGCGGCGGCGACGACCGTGGCGCGGATTTCGCCGCTCGCCGCGCCGGCGGGTTGACCGTTCTCGATGACGATCTTCCCGTTGCGCGCGCGGATGACGACCGTCGTTCCCGCCGGAACTTGCACGAGTTCGTCGACGCGATAATTTGAGGCCGCGACCGGCGGTTTGGCGCCCGCCGCGCACTCGAACGTCACCGACGGTGCCTCGCTGCAGATCGCCAGCCCCGCGTCGGTGCGTACGGTGCGAATCTCGATCGACGACGAATCGCCCCCGTTCGACGTGCGCAAGGCGCGCAGTTCGACGCGCCCGCTGTTGGAACGCTGCACGAAGACGTCGCCGGCGGGATTGACGATCTCGACGGTGGCTCCGTGCGCGAGGGCGCCGTCCCAAAGGTATTCGCTCGGCTCCACGGCGAGCGCGGCGAGCGGCGTCAAGAGCGCAAACGCTGCGATCGCGGTCGCGCATTGAAAAGTCTTGCGAGAGGTTACGTCTTTCATGCCACGAGCCTAGTCTGGGCGCGTGACGCAAGCAATCAAATGAAACTCAAACGTCCTCGAAAGCGGGCCCGATCTGCCTCAATTAACGCCGGCTTAGCCGGCCACGAGCGTCGGCCGTTTGAGATGATGGTGCGTGCGCCTTTGATACATGCGCGCGATCGCGCTGAGCTTCGCTTCGCAGAACGGTCGGCCGAGCAGCGAGAGCCCCGTCGGCAGCCCGTTTTCACCGAACCCGTTCGGCAGCGCGAGCGCCGGCACGCCGGTGAGATTTCCCGACGCGATCAGGCTGACGCCGCCGCGATATTTCGGGTACGCCGTGTCGAACGGGAGGGCGATCGGATAGGCGACCGTGTGCAACGTCGGCGAGACGATCGCGTCGTACTTGCCGAAGGCACGGTCAAAGGCTTCGATCATGAACACGCGCTGTCGCAGCGCGTCGATGTAATCGACGGCCGGCGTCGCGTAGCCCACATAGCCACCGGTGCGGTCGTCGACGGCGCGCAGCTCGCGGGCGCGTCCGCTCTCGATCAGGTCGCGGAACGCCGCGGCGCCTTCGGCTCGGACGATGGTTCCGACGGCCGCGCCGTAGGGCAGGCGGGGCACCGCGACGTCGTCGACGACGTCGCAAAACTCCGCCAGCGCTTTCAGCGCCGCCTCGAAGTTAGCTTTGACCGCAGGCATCGTCTTTTGCGTCGCCTTCGCCAGCACGCCGATGCGCGGCCGTCGCTTCGCGTTGGGGAAAGGGCGATCGACGGCGCTCGGATCATTGGGGTCGCTGCCGGATATCACGCGCAGCACGGTCTCGGCGTCGGCGGCGGAGCGCGCCATCGGCCCCAACTTGTCGAGCGTCCAGCAGAGCGCCATCGCGCCGTGCCGGCTCACGCGTCCGAAGGTCGGACGCAAACCGGTGACGCCGCAACTCGTCGAGGGGAAGAGAATCGAGCCCGACGTCTCCGAACCGATCGCGAAGCCGACGAGCCCGGCGGCGACGGCGGCGCCCGATCCGCTCGACGAGCCGCCGCTCCAGAAATCGCGATTCCACGGCGTCCGGCCGGGTCCGGTGAACGACGCGTCCGCACCGTTGTACCCGAAACCGCCGGCGAGTTCGACCATCGCCAACTTCGCGAGCAGCACAGCGCCGGCGTCCCCGAGTTTGCGCACGACGGTCGCGTCGTAATCGAAACGCTGCCGGCGATACGGTTCGGCACCCCAGGTCGTCGGCGCACCAACCGTCGCGAGCAGATCTTTGACGCCATACGGAATGCCCTGCAGCGGGCCGCGCAGGCGTCCGGCCGCGCGTTCCTTGTCGGCGCGTTTGGCTTCGGCTCGCGCACGCTCCGGCATCAGCGTCACGACAGCGTTGTAGGCGCCGCCGTACTTTTCGAGTCGCGCGAGATAAAGATTCGTCAGCTCGAGCGAGGAGAGCGCGCGGCGCCTCAGGAGCCGCTGCAGCGTCGCGCAATCGGCGAAGGCGATGTCTTCATCGCTCATCGCAGCGGCACCGTGAAGATCGTCACCGGCCCGTCGGAGTTTCGTAGCCGCTTCTTCTTCGGATTGAGCGCGGCGCCGAGTTGCGAGTTCTCGTCGATGTCCTTCGCAATCCCGGCGATCTCGGCGTCGCTCAACTTGGGATCGAAGCGGCGCATCGTCGCGGCAACCGCGAGCGCCGGCGCCGACGGCGGCTTCTCCGACGGCGCAGGCGAGGGCATCGCGCCGTTCGCCGCCGGCGTCGCTGCCGCGGCACGCGCTTCGCTCCGCGCCAGCGCCAGCGCGGCGCTGGTCGCCGCGACGGTTGTGATAAATTGCTTGCGGTTTCTCATGTCGCAAAGTTTGAGCGCCCTCAACGTGCGCCCTGGCCCGTCGGCCCGGCCGAAACCGCCGGGCAGTATGAAAGGTACCTACTGCAAGCAGGTCGGCCGCCGGCAGGTGTGGGCGGTCAACTAAAGAATTAAGAGTAATACCTCATTTGCGGAGGCGGCCTATGTCAGCATTCTACGATTTCGATGGGTTTCGGCTCGCGACGCGCGGCAAGGGGTTGACCTACCGGGGCTCCCCGGTCAAGCTCACCGCGAAAGCGATCGCGGTGCTCACGCTGCTCGCCGAGCGGGCGCCCGAGGTCGTCACGCGCGCCGAATTCGAGGCGACGGTCTGGCCCGAGGGGTTCATCGAACCGGCCAACTTGACGCAGACGATCTACATGCTGCGCAGGGCGCTCGGCCGGTCGACGGCTCCCGTTCCGATTGAGACGGTGAACGGCCGCGGCTACCGTTTGAGCGTCAACGTCGCGCGCAAGGACGTCGCGGAGCGATTTGATCTCCGTCAGCGGCGGGTCGCCACGGCTTCGCGCGCCCGGCTCGACTGGCGCGTCGTCGCCTCGCTCGCCGTCCTCATCGTCCTCGTCGCGCTCTTCGGCGCGTCGCGCATCGCCTACGCGCTCCATCCGCCGTCGAGCGCGGCGTCCACCGCCGAAGCCGGCGGCGCTAGACTTCCATCACGACCGGAATGACGATCGGTCGCCGTTTCGTCTTGTCGTAAACCGCTTTGGCCAGTCCCTGGCGGATGTGCTCTTTGACGGTCGGAACGTCGCGAATTCCCTCCGCCGAACAGCCGTGCAAGATGTCTGAAACCCTGCGTTCCAAATCCTCGATCACGGGCTCGGACTCCGGCAAATAAAAGACGCCGCGCGAGATCAGATCCGGTCCGGCGATCACGCGAGCTTCCGACGCGTCGACGGTAACGACGACCATCATGATCCCGTCGGCGGAGAGATGCTTGCGGTCGCGCAAGACCGCCTGACCGACGTCGCCGACGCCGCTCCCGTCGACCATCACGTTGCCGCCGTAGGTCTTGCCGATCTTTTCCGCGCCGCGCGCGGTGAACTCGATGACGTCGCCGTTCTCGATCACAAAACAGTGCGCCAAGTCGATGCCGGTCTTTTGCGCCAGCGCCGCGTGCGTCACGAGCATTCGATATTCGCCGTGGACCGGTATGAAGTACGCCGGCCGAACCAAGTTGAGCATGAGCAACAATTCTTCTTGCGATGCGTGCCCGGAGACGTGCGCCGTCCCCTGAGCCGTCCCGTGAATGACCGTCGCCCCGAGGCGATAAAGATTGTTGATCGTGCGCGAGACGCTCTTCTCGTTGCCGGGAATCGGCGTCGCCGAGACGACGACCGTATCGCCCGGCACGATCTTCATCAGCGGATGGTCGCGCACCGAGAGCCGCGTCAGCGCCGACATCGGCTCGCCCTGCGAACCCGTCGTCATCACCACGACCCGCTCCGGCGGGAGTTCGTCGACGTCGTCGAGTTTGACGACTTGCTCGGGCGGAATGCGCAGATGACCGTGCTCGCTCGCGAAATGCATCACGTTTTGCAGCGAGCGGCCCAGGAAGGCGATCTTCCGATCGAACCGCACCGCCTGATCGACGACCTGTTGAATGCGCGGGACGTTGGAAGCGAACGACGTCACGATGATGCGGCCCGGCGCGCGCGCGAAGATGTTCGCAAAGGCTTCGCCGACGATCCGCTCCGACGGCGTGTGGCCGGGCCGCTCCGCGTTGGTCGAGTCGGAGAGCATGCAGAGCACGCCCTCTTCTCCGATGCGTGCGATCGCCGCAAAGTCGGCCGGCCGGCCGTCGATCGGCGTCTGGTCGAACTTGAAGTCGCCGGTATGGAAGATCGTCCCGACCGGCGTGCGCAGTGCGAGCGCGCAGGCACCCGCGACCGAGTGGTTGATGTGAACGAACTCGGTGTCGATCTCACCGTAGACGACGCGCTCGCCGGGTTGGACGGCGCGGAACGAAACCTCGCCGGCTTTCTGGTCGCGCATCTTCGCGCGAATCAACGCCAGCGACAACGGCGTTCCGACCACCGGAACGCGGAACTCGCGCAACAGAAACGGGATGCCGCCGATGTGGTCTTCGTGGCCGTGCGTCACCAGCAGCGCGCGAAACTTGTCGGCGCGCTCGCGCAGATAGCTGAAGTCGTTGATGACGATATCGACCCCGAACATCTCGTCGTCGGGGAACATCAGGCCGCAGTCGACCGCGACGAGGTCGTCACGCGTCTCGATGACGGTCATGTTACGGCCGATCTCGCCACAGCCCCCGAGCGGGATGACGCGAACGAACGGCTCGGAGGGGGGCGGGGGGACGACCAACGAGTCGGGGCGGCCGTCGCGCCCGGTCAGAGAAGCCAAACTCTTGGCGTCAGGCCTTTCAGGGCGTCGCGCCCGGCGTGATATGCCCCTACGGAGGCTATCGAAATGATTCTTGGCGTCTTCGCCCTCGTCGCCGTCGTGACTCTTCCCGCGCCCGCACCGCCGGTTCGGGCTTCCCACCCCCGACAGGCCGCCGCTCGCCGCGGCGCAGGCACGTTCCGGCTGCCGCACCTGGCGGCCGGCGACCTCTATTCGGCGCGGGCCCGGCGCCGGTTGGCCGGCTATCTTCGGCTCCGCCTCCTCGAATTGCGCGAACTCGGCCTCGAGCGCGCCGCCGAGGTCGTCGAGCGGCGTCTTCCGGTCGACACGTTGCTGCCTCGATCGTTGGGTGTGCCCTCACGCAACATCCTGTTGCCTGAACCGGGTTTCGCCCGGCGATAGCTCACTTCGCAGATCGTTGGGGTCCGGCAACCCGGCGCCCCTCCCTGCAGGCCTACCGAAGGCCCTCTGTGCGATCACCCGGGCCGCGTTGACGTCAGCATCGCCGACGTATTCGCAGTCCGCGTTCACACACTCGTATCGCTCCCCGCTCCGAGCTTCCGCGGCGACAAAGCCGCACTTGGAGCAGGTTTGCGAAGAATACGCTGCCGGAACGTCGATCACCAGGCGAGCGGCACTTTCAGCCTTCTCGACGACCAACGTCCGCAGCATCGCAAGGCTCGCATCGAGCATCGCAAAATTGAGTCTCGTCTTCGCTCTCACGTTGCGGCCGGGCGCTTCACCCGTCCCTTTCGCCGAACGCGTCATCCCGTTGAGAGAGAGGTTTTCGAACGCGATGGCGTCGTAGCGGTTCACTAGAACCCGAGCAACCTCGTGTAGATAGCCTCGGCGCGCTCGCCGGAGTTTGTCCCAGATCTTCTGCAGCGCCATGGCGGCTCTGCTCCGGTTCTTCCCAGCGCCATTGCGCACGCGGCCACCCGCATCCCGAACGGTGCGACGCTCGAGCGTCCGCTGTGCCCGAGCCGCCTTCAGCGCCAGCGCCGCTCCGTGGCGAGGGTTCGCGATAAGCTCACCATCGCTCGTCGCCGCCAACGCTCGGATGCCGCGGTCGATTCCGACCACCTTGCCGGTCGCAGGAAGTCGTTTCGGCGCAACCTCGCATTCGAAGAGGGCATACCACCGGCCACACCGCCGAAACACCATCGCCCTGCCGTGCGGAGGGATCACCCGTTTGCACTTCTTACGGACTCGAACGAGTCCGACGCCGGGTATCGCGATCCGATCTTGCTCGCCCTCCCAGCGCAAGGCCCGATTCCCATGCGGGAACTCGAACTGATTCCAGCGCGTCTCGGGCTTGAACCGCGGGTGACCGCCTCCGCTGAAGAGCTTTTGGTAGGCGAGGTCCAGCCGATGGAGGACCGCGTCCTCGCACTCCCGGTAGGCCGAGGCGAACCACGGATCGACCGCTCGGAGCTCGGTCAGCTCGTGGTACTGCCGCTTCGAGGAAATATTCAACCGGCGCGTCTTCCGAGCGTCGCGTCGTTGCGCCAAGAGCGCGTTCCAGAGACGCCGAGTCACCGTCAGAATATGCTCGCAAGCCGCTGCTTGACGGGGGCTCGGGTACAGCCGGACGACCAGCCGGTACTTCATGGACCCTATCGAAGCAGGTCGCTGTGCCAACACCCTGGCACACCGCGCACAGAAAAATTCGCCGTTCGTGCTTTTCGTGCGCCGCTTTCCTTCGCACGTGCACCTTGGCGCGGCAGAGCTTGGATCGCCCGCGGCGGTAACGGCGAAAGCATTTCGCGGGCGCGCCGCCAACAGTCCGGCGGTGCAAGTGCAGCCTGAACCCGAAATCGAACCACGTCGCGGCCTGGCGCTGCTGCTCGACATCCTGATCGCTCCCAGACGCGCCTACGCGACGATCGCGGCGACACGGGAGTGGTGGCCGGCCGGCGTCGTGGTCTTCGCTTGCCTCATCGCGAGTTGGATCTTGTCGGCGCCGGCGCTCCTGAACATAGCGGCCTACCCCGTGCACGGCGCGCCGCGCTTTACGTCCACGGTGATCGGGAATCTCGCGGCCTACATCGCGGTCACGCTCATGTGGCAAGTCTTCAGTTGGAATATCGTCGGGAGCATGTACGCAAATTTCTGCGCTGCAGGACGTCCCGCGTTCCGGCTGTTGTACCGAACGTTTTTCGCTTTGGCGGCCGCGGCCTCGCTGCCGAGCGCACTAGGAACTCTCGCCGCCGGAATCGTGGTTCGAGCGCACGATCCCACGGCATATCACAGCATGAACCAACTGGCGAACTCGCTGCCGCTGAGCCTCGCCGTCTTCGCCGCACCGAACAATACCCGAGAGGTCGGTTTTCTCTCGAATTTCGACCTGCCCACGATGTGGTCGGTGCTGTTGACCGCCTACGGAGGCCGCGCGATCGGCGGGATAAAACTGGTTCCGGCGCTTATCGTCCCCTGTGCGGTCGTGCTCCTGTGGGCCCTGCTCAGTACTCTGACCTGAGCCTTCTCTTCAGGCCCGCTGAGGGCCGGCAGCGAAACACGGCCGAAGATTTCTCGTACTAGTCACCGGTTAGGGGGAACCATCTCGATGAGCCAGGACCTCACCACCGCTCCTAAGAGCAGTGGCCTCACCATCTTGTGGGACGTGATCGTCGCCCCACGCAGCGCCTTTGCCGCCCTGCGCGAGCGGCCGCAATGGTTATGGGCCTTCGTTATTACATCGGTACTTGGGATGATCGGCGCCGTCCTTGCGATTCCCGCGGGCCAGCACATGATGACGGCGATGTTCCAGCAGATGGCGCAAACCAATCCGCAGATTGCACAAATGACGCCCGAAAAACAGCAACAGGTGCTCGGCATACAGCTGGCCATCCAAAAATTCACGTGGGCGTATTATCCGGTGATCGTTCTCGTTGCGGCTCTGGTCACGGCGCTCGTCATGCTGATTTTCAACGCGATCGGAGGCGGCGACGGGAATTTCAAGCGATTCTTCGCGCTGGCAATGAACATTGCCGTAATCGGTTTCGGAATCGCTTACTTTCTCGTCGGACTGATCGCGTATCTGCGCGGTCCCGACGCCTTCTCGACGCCGCGCGATTTACTCGGGGCGATTCCCAGCCTCGCTTGGATCGCACCCGGTGCCTCCGCGAAGGTGGCGAGCTTGCTCGGCGCGTTCAATCCGTTTACGATTTGGTCGTTCGTCCTGATCGCGCTGGGGATGCGCGAGGCGGCAAACGTCAAACCGGCGATGGCCTGGATCGGCGCTGTCGTCATCGTCTTCGGTGGCGCGCTCGTCGGAGCTGCTTTCGCCCAATGACAGTGAACCGCTCGCGCGGATTCCCGGCCGGCCTCTTCGCGCTCGCGCTGGCTTGCGCGCCGGCGTTCGCCGCCGACGGCGAGCGTGCGCCGCAAGGCCTCGACGCGACG
>PLCB01000006.1:227864-228592 GCA_003134695.1 Candidatus Zemynaea palustris
CTTCGCGCAGTTCGGAATCCAGCCGGTCAGCAACTTTTCGCAGAACACGGCGCAGATTCTCTCGCAGTACAATCTCTACAACGGGACGGCGCAGATCGCCGCCGAGCAAGCGCGACGCAACGTCGAGGGCTCGGCGGCCGACCTTCGGCTGCAAGAGGAACAGACGGCGTTCGACGTGTCGAATAACTTCTACGGCCTTGCGGCGCTGCACCAAACCGTCGTCCTCGACGAGAACGATCTCGCCTATCAGCGGCAGCTCCTCGACGTGGCGCGGGCCAACGAACGCGTCGGCCGCGTCGCCGGCGTGGACGTGTTGCGCGCGCAGGTCGCCGTCGCGCGCAGCCAAGCGACGCTCGTGCAAGCCCGGACCGATGAAGCCAACGCGCGCGAAGCGCTCGCAGTAGAAATCGGTGCGTCGCCCGACGCCGGTTTCAATGTCCCGCAAGCGCTGCCGGAGCCGCCTTTGCCGAAGGCTTCGCCGTCGGCGCTGGCGGCGATCGCGAAGGTAAACCGGCCCGAAGTCGCCACAGCCAAGGCGATGCTGCAAGCGGCGCGCCTGGGTGACGCCGCCGTCGACACCGACCTTCGCCCGACCGTTCAAGCCAACGCCTCGTTCGGCAGCCAGATGTCGCCGACGAACTTCGTGCTCCAACAGCAGTCGGTCAACGCGCAGAACGCCGCCGCGCTCGCAAACTACAACCTCGAACGCTCGCTCTTTCCCAGCGTCA
>PLCB01000003.1 GCA_003134695.1 Candidatus Zemynaea palustris
GGGACGCGGCTGCGCCCGCTCACGAAAGTAACGAACAAGCATCTCTTGCCCGTTTACGACAAGCCGATGATCTTCTATCCGCTGATGACGCTCTGCCGCGCCGGCATCTCGCGCATCATGATCGTAACCGGCGGAAACTCAGCCGGCGAATTCTTGCGGCTGCTCGGCAACGGGCGCGAATTNNGACGACATCAAGCCGTACCTCGACCGTTTCACGGCCCAGGCCAGCGGGGCTCGAATCCTGCTCAAAGAGGTCTCCGATCCGCAACGTTTCGGCGTCCCGGAGATTTCCGGCGATCGAATCGTTCACATCGACGAGAAGCCGGCGGTGCCGAAGAGCAGCTACGCCGTGACCGGCGTCTACTTCTACGACTCACGCGTCTTCGATCTCATTCGCGGCCTCAAACCGTCCGGCCGCAACGAACTGGAGATCACCGATGTCAACAACATGTACATCGACAGCGGCGATCTCTACTTCGACATTCTCAAGGGCTGGTGGACGGATGCCGGACAGTTCGAGAGTCTGCACCATGCATCGACCTTGGTGGCGGCGGAACGCGGCTACGCCGACCCCCCGCCGCTGCTCACCCATGCCTAGAGAAGACGTCTAGCCATGCGCGTCCTCGTCATCGGCTCGACCGGCCAACTGGGATCGGACGTGGTCCGCGCGTTCTCGGGCGGCGACGTCGTCGGTCTCGATCACCAGGCGATCGACATCGAGATTCCGAGCTCGATCACCGATGCGCTCAATCATTATCGGCCCGACTTCGTCGTCAATGCGGCGGCCTTCCACAACGTGGAACTCTGCGAGTCGCGTCCCGACCGCGCGTTCGGCGTCAACGCGCTCGCCGTCGACGACTTGGCAGCTCAGTGCGCGCTCGCGAAAATTCACTTGGTGCACGTGAGCACCGACTACGTGTTCGACGGCCGTGCGACGACGCCGTACGACGAGAGTGCGCCGGTGGGTCCGCTCAGCGTGTACGCGATTTCGAAAGTCGCCGGCGAACAACTCCTGCAGCGGCACGGCGGCGCTTGGACGATCGTGCGCACCAGCGGTCTCTACGGAGTTCGCGGCAGTCGCACCAAAGGCCACACGTTCATCGAGCGTATCCTGACGCAAGCCGCTGAAGGGCGCCCGCTTCACGTGGTCAACGACATCACGTTCTCACCTTCATATACTCGTCACGTCGCCGATGGCATTCGGCGCATTATTGAAAGCGGCGCCGGCGGAATCTTTCACGTGACCAATTCGGGCCATTGCACTTGGTACGAGTTCGCACGAGAAATCATCCGCCAGTCCGGGGTCGACGCCGAGTTGCACGAGACCACCTCAGAGCTCTTTCCGACCGTAGCGAGGCGGCCGGCATTTTCGGCGTTGGGGCACGGCGCGCTCGCGCGTGCCGGCCTTGGGACGATGCCGGCGTGGCAGGAGGGCATACGCGACTACTTGAGCGAGCGTTCGGCCGCCGCACCCGCATTCGGCTGACATGAGCCGGCCGAGCCGGCCGCGGGTCGTCTTCATCGTCCAACGTTGCGCAGACGACGCCTACGGCGGCGCCGAACGACTCTGCCTCGAGACGGCGCGGCACATGTCGCGCCACTGGGACCTCGAGATCCTAACGACCTGCGCCCAGGACGTGCGGACCTGGGCCAACTTCTATCCGGAAGGGACAGCGCAAGTCGAAGGCGTGACCGTGCGGCGCTTTCGTGTCGCGCGAGAACGGGAGCCGGCGCGATTCAATCGCTTGAGCGCGCGTCTCGCGGCGCAACTTCCGAACGATCCGGCGCGCGAGCGCGAGTGGATGGAAGCCCAGGGGCCACTCGCCCCAGCGCTGCGGGACTACGTCGTAGCGAATCGCGCGCGCTTCGACGCCTGCTACGTCTACTCGTATTTGTACGCGACGACATATTTCTCGCTGCCGGAGTTTAACGACGATACCGTTCTCGTGCCGTTGGCTCACGATGAGTGGCCCTTGCGCATGGGGATCTGGGATGTCTTCTTCCGACAGCCGCGCACGATCGTGTGCGTTAGCGCCGAGGAACGGCGTCTGCTGCAACGGCGTTTTCGCGATCTCCCCAACCTGGGTCCGGTGATCCCGGCCGGAGTCGAAGCGCCGGCGGCGATCGATGCCGCCAGCTTTCGAGCGCGCTATTGCGGCGGACGCGACTATTTGCTTTATCTGGGCAGAGTGGAAGCCGCTAAGGGCTGCGACGAGCTGCTCGACGACTACCTCGCGCTGCCGGCGGCGCTGCGAGAGCAGCTGCCGCTGGTTCTCGCGGGGCCGATCGCTTTGGCAATCCCGAACGACCCAACGGTAATCGCGGTCGGCCCCCTCGAGGAGACGATGAAGTGGAGCGCTCTCGCCGGCTGCGAGGCCCTCGTCGTCCCCTCACGTTTCGAAAGCCTATCACTCGTTGCGCTCGAAGCCTGGGCGGCGGGGCGCCCGGTCCTAGCAAGCGGGCGGTCTCCCGTACTGATCGGTCAATGCCGGCGTTCGGGCGGCGGCCTCTGGTATGCAAACCGCGACGAGTTCTTGGCCCTGGTCTCCGGCAAGCTGTTCGGCGTAGCGGACGCCCTCGGCGCCCAAGGCCGGCGCTACGTCGCCGCCGAGCACCGCTGGGAGGCG
>PLCB01000040.1 GCA_003134695.1 Candidatus Zemynaea palustris
GGGACGCGGCTGCGCCCGCTCACCAAGGTGACGAACAAGCATCTCTTGCCCGTCTACGACAAGCCGATGATCTGCTACCCGCTGATGACGCTCTGCCGCGCCGGCATCTCGCGCATCATGATCGTAACCGGCGGACCCTCGGCCGGCGAATTCTTGCGACTGCTCGGCAACGGGCGCGAATTNNGACGACATCAAGCCGTACCTCGAGCGTTTCGAAGCCCAGGCCAGCGGGGCACGGATCCTGCTCAAAGAAGTCTCCGATCCACAACGTTTCGGCGTCCCGGAGATTTCCGGCGATCGTATCGTTCACATCGAAGAGAAGCCGGCGCTGCCGAAGAGCAGCTACGCCGTGACGGGCATCTACTTCTACGACTCACGGGTCTTCGATCTCATTCGCGGCCTCAAACCGTCCGGCCGCAACGAACTGGAGATCACCGATGTCAACAACATGTACATCGAGAGCGGCGATCTCTACTTCGACGTTCTCCAGGGCTGGTGGACGGATGCCGGACAGTTCGAGAGTCTGCACCATGCATCGACCTTGGTGGCGGCGGAACGCGGCTACGCCGACCCCCCGCCGCTGCTCACCCATGCCTAGAGAAGACCTCTAGCCATGCGCGTCCTCGTCATCGGCTCGACGGGCCAACTGGGTTCGGACGTGGTTCGCGCGTTCTCGGGCGGCGACGTCGTCGGTCTCGATCACAAGACGATCGACATCGAGATTCCGAGCTCCATCACCGATGCGCTCAATCATTATCGGCCTGACTTCGTCGTCAATGCGGCGGCCTTTCACAACGTGGAACTCTGCGAGTCGCGTCCCGACCGCGCGTTCGCCGTCAACGCGCTCGCCGTCGACGACTTGGCAGCTCAGTGCGCGCTCGCGAAAATTCACTTGGTGCACGTGAGCACAGACTACGTGTTCGACGGCCGTGCGACGACCCCGTATGACGAGAGTGCGCCGGTGGGTCCGCTCAGCGTGTACGCGATTTCGAAGGTCGCCGGCGAACAACTATTGCAGCGGCACGGCGGCGCTTGGACGATCGTGCGCACCAGCGGTCTCTACGGAGTTCGCGGCAGTCGCACCAAAGGTTACACGTTCATCGAACGCATCCTAACGCAAGCCGCTGAAGGGCGCCCGCTTCACGTGGTCAACGACATCACGTTCTCGCCTTCATATACTCGTCACGTCGCCGAAGGCATTCGGCGCATCGTTGAAAGCGGCGCCGGCGGAATCTTTCACGTGACCAATTCAGGCCACTGCACGTGGTATGAGTTCGCACGAGAAATCATCCGCCAGTCCGGGGTCGACGCCGAGTTGCACGAGACCACCTCAGAGCGCTTTCCGACCGTAGCGAGGCGGCCGGCGTTTTCGGCGTTAGGGCACGGCGCGCTCGCGCGTGCCGGCCTTGGGACCATGCCGGCGTGGCAGGAGGGCATACGCGACTACTTGAGCGAGCGTTCGGCCGCCGCACCCGCATTCGGCTGATATGAGCCGGCCGAGCCGGCCGAGCCGGCCGCGGGTCGTCTTCATCGTCCAACGCTGCGCAGACGACGCCTACGGCGGCGCCGAACGACTCTGCCTCGAGACGGCGCGGCACATGTCGCGCCACTGGGACCTCGAGATCCTGACGACCTGCGCCCAGGACGTGCGGACCTGGGCCAACTTCTATCCGGAAGGGACAGCGCAAGTCGAAGGCGTGACCGTGCGGCGTTTTCGTGTCGCGCGAGAACGGGAGCCGGCGCGATTCGATCGCTTGAGCGCGCGTCTCGCCGCGCAACTTCCGAACGATCCGGCGCGCGAGCGCGAGTGGATGGAAGCCCAGGGGCCACTCGCCCCAGCGCTGCGGGACTACGTCGTTGCGAATCGCGCGCGCTTCGACGCCTGCTACGTGTACTCGTATTTGTACGCGACGACATATTTCTCGCTGCCGGAGTTTAGCGACGATACCGTTCTCGTGCCGCTGGCCCACGATGAGTGGCCCTTGCGCATGGGGATCTGGGATGTCTTTTTCCGACAGCCGCGCACGATCGTGTGCGTTAGCGCCGAGGAACGGCGTCTGCTGCAACGGCGTTTTCGCGATCTCCCCAACCTGGGTCCGGTGATCCCGGCCGGAGTCGAAGCGCCGGCGGCGATCGATGCCGCCAGCTTTCGAGCGCGCTATTGCGGCGGACGCGACTATTTGCTTTATCTGGGTAGAGTGGAAGCCGCTAAGGGCTGCGACGAGCTGCTCGACGACTACCTCGCGCTGCCGGCGGCGCTGCGAGAGCAGCAGCCGCTGGTTCTCGCGGGGCCGATCGCTCTGGCGATCCCGAACGACCCAACGGTCATCGCGGTCGGCCCCCTCGAGGAGACGATGAAGTGGAGCGCTCTCGCCGGCTGCGAGGCCCTCGTCGTCCCCTCACGTTTCGAAAGCCTGTCACTCGTTGCGCTCGAAGCCTGGGCGGCGGGGCGCCCGGTCCTAGCAAGCGGGCGGTCTCCCGTACTGATCGGTCAATGCCGGCGTTCGGGCGGCGGCCTCTGGTATGCGAATCGCGACGAGTTCTTAGCCCTGGTCTCCGGCAAGCTGTTCGGCGTAGCGGACGCCCTCGGCGCCCAAGGCCGGCGCTACGTCACCGCCGAGCACCGCTGGGAGGCG
>PLCB01000054.1:0-2544 GCA_003134695.1 Candidatus Zemynaea palustris
CTCGCTACCTTACCGCCCGCGATGCTCTTGGCGGGTGTCGCCCTCAGTGTCCCCGGCTTACTCTTCGAACGCGTCAACGCCGGAACGGCGTTCTCGCTGCCATCGCTGCTCGCGCTGTGCTACCTCGCACTCTTCGGCAGCGCGCTCGCCTTCTATCTGAATCACTGGCTCTTGCAGCGCATCTCGACCGGTGCGATGGGGCTCTCGGCACTCATGATTCCGGTGATCGCTGTCGCCGTCGGCACCTTCGCGGGCGGCGAACACTTCAGCCTGCGCGACATAGCCGGTGCGCTGCTCGTCATCGCCGGCGTGTGGCTCGCGCTCGGTCATCCCATTCCGCAAGCTCGTTTGCCGAGCCCATTGGTTCGTGAAATCGCACAGCACGCCGCCAGCGGCGATTAGGTGCTCACGGCGGTGATTGCGCGATTGACCGAATCGATCAAGCGTCCAAGCGCGGCCTTGATCTTCGCGTCGCGATCTTCGGTTTCGAACGACGCGAAGTTCAATTCAGGAAACGCCGACGTGTAACGGTCGATCGTGTGCCAATACTTGTTGTACGACAAGCCGTCCGGCATCCAAAAGACGTCGCGCGCCTCGGCGGCCTTCGCTGCCAGCGCATCGAGTTGCGCCGCATTTCCCGAACGCTCCGCCGCCTGCAAATTCGCATCAAACGCCAGCGCCGCGGCGTGATAGGCTCGAACGCGATCCTGCAAAGGCGCAAAATCGATGCCCGCGTATTGCGAAGAGCGCTTTGCGGTTTCGACGTCGCTCAGCATGAGCGACGTCACCTCCGTTAGCCTTAACGGCATTCGCGCGGCGCCCGCGGCACGCATCGCTTGAACGCCGGTGTATTGCGCCATCGAGATCCCTTGCAAGAAGCCCGGATCGTACGTCTTGATTCCGTCAATATTGTCTTCGGCGGAGTGGTGTGCGCCGAAATGTCCGTAATACCCGACGGATGAGCCCGGCACGCCGAGCCAATAGATGAACGTCATGTGATCCGATCCGCCACCGGGTGCGCCGAACGCCGGTTGCTTCGGGTTCTCGCCGGCGATGATCGGCTTGCCGTCGAGTCCCTTGACGTACGATGCGAGTTCGCGACCGAACGCCCACAATTCCGGACTCATCGCCGCGCGGAANNTGTCAATTTCTTGAAACCGTCGGCGACTTGCAGCATGACCGTCGAACCGCTGCCCGGATCGATCGCGCCGAAGGTCATCGCGTCGCGATGGCTGCCGACCACGACGATCTCGTCGGGCTTGGTCGCGCCGCGCAGTGTTCCGATCACGTTCCAAATCGTCACGAGCTTGCGCTCGAACTTGACGACCATGTGCGCCGTCGCGCCGCCGGCGCCGACGTGTTCGACCAATTCGAAACCATCGTGCCACGTCTCGGGAACAACCGGCCCGTCCAAACTCGCAAGCAACTGGCGCGCGACGTTTTGCGTTACATCCATCTCAGGAATCGGCACCTTGACCGCGTCTTGCCAAGCCAGATGTGTCTTTCCGGGAAGGGGCGCCTCGCCAGGCAGCGTCGGATCCCCGGGCGGTCGCACCGCGCCGACACCCGGTTGTGGGCCTCCGATGCGCTCGGTCATGTATTCGTTCTTCCAAGCGCCTTTCGGCCAGACTTCACCCTTCACGAAACCGTCGTTCTTCGGGTCGTAGTACTGGATCACGCCGGCGACTTTGTGCTTAACCAACTCGTCCCAGGCGCGCGCGCCCGCTCGGGGGTCACGCGAGAAACTGCCGGCGCCGAAACGTTCGATCACGATCGAGCCGGGCGGCATGGTGACGTGCATGTCGTCGAAAGCTTTCCAGTCTTCTTCGCTTCCACCGTTGAGATAGAACAGCGGCCCGGTCACGTCTCCGTCACCGGAGTTTGCCTCGAACGCAGGACCCGCCATCTTTTCGTACTCGGTGTGATTGCCGGGAGTGCCCTCGAGCAAATCGAGCGCTTTCGCTTGTGGCGTCACGAGCTCGAGTCGCTGGTCGATCGGCCCGGTGAACATCACCTGAAAGGTTTCGAAGCTCGCGTCGAACCCGTCGGCCTTCAGACGATCGCGGAAAAAGACGGCGGTCCGATAGTCGGCCGGCGAGCCGGCGCGATGCGGCACCGATGAAAGATGCTTCTCGATGTCGAGCGCGTTGTCGGCCGACGGATACGCGACGAATTGATCTTCCCATCTCCGTTCCGCACGCACGCGATCTCCGGACGGCCAGCCGATCAGGGAGTCGATGTTGGACCGAGCATCCGGCGTCCACGTCGGCGTCGGCGGACCCGACGGCACGACAGCCGGCTGCGCGGAGGCCGTGACGCTCCCAACTCCGGGAACAAGCGCAACAAAAAGAGTTGCCGCGCTCAACCAAGCAATCGCTAAATCCCGGCGTACCACTCGTAACCGTTGTCTTCCCAATACCCGCCCGCGCCACCGAAGATCGGATGGAGCGACTCCGCGAGCTGTAAGCGATAGACCCACTTCGCGCTCTTGTAGCCGAGCTGCGTAGGCACGCGCAAGCGCACGGGCGCACCGTGATCCCGATC
>PLCB01000054.1:2557-22605 GCA_003134695.1 Candidatus Zemynaea palustris
ACGAAACGCGCCTTCGGCGTCGGCCGCGCGAGCGCGAGCACCGCGGCCAACGGAACGCCGGCCCATTTCCCGATTGCGCTCCAGCCCTCGACGCAATCGTGGCGCGTCGCTTCAGAGTAGGTTCGCATCGCGCGCAGCTCGTGCAACGNNTAACGCGAGTCGCTCGGCGTGTCGAAGCCGTTGACGCGGAAATTACGATCGACGTCGGAGTCGCGATAGGTCCTCGCTCGGCCGTGCGTTCCAATCAGCACGTGGTTGAGCGCTTCGGCGGCGCCGAGCGACTTGTGAATCGCGGCGTTCTCGCTGAGCGCGTTGGTGATGCGCGCGCAGCCCGCGAGCGCCGCCGCCGTTCCGGTCGCGATGAAGATCCGCCGTCTCATATTCCGGCACCCTCGTCCTTCCCGAGCCGATACCATCCGGAAAGCATCGAACGCATGTTGTTGATGAAGCCGGTGCTGAGCACGAGGATGACGTGCGTCAGCACGAAGCCGATCAGCGCCAGCATCAGCAGGAAATGCCACAGCCGCGCGAATTGCCGTCCGCCGAGAAGCGCGGTCAGTGGACTCGCGATCGCGTCGATCCCCGGCGAGAGCGCCAATCCTGTGATGACGATCAGCGGCGTGAAAACGAAGAGCACCGTCGTGTATGCCGCCTTCTGCAGCGGATTGTACTCACCGTGCGGAGGCGGCTCTTTGCGCAGCTTCAGGTAGTAGAGTTGCATCGGGAGCAACTTCGGAAGATCTTCAGGCCGCAAGATCAATAATTGAAGATCCTTGCGCCGGAACCCGGCGACGAGATACGCGATGCCGCCGAAAACCATGACCCATGCAAAGAAGAGATGCCAGCGGCGGCCGTCGGCGAGCGCCTGATAACCGGGCCACGTGAGCCAGGCCGGAAACGCCCTGAAATTCTCGCCGCCCATCCCGTCGTCGCCGTAGCCGAGCAGATGCGTCGTTGGAATCGTCCAGCCGAAGAGCTGCGTGACGCCGACCGGGCGGCCCGCGGCGTCGTTCCCGCCCATGATCGCGAGGACGCGCCGATGCGGATCGCTCTTGTCCGATGCGTCGAGGTTCGGTGACGCGTTGAAGATCTGCAAACCGCTCATCACGAGAATCACAAAGGCGATCACGGTCAGCCAGTGGGTGATGCGCGTCGTCAGCGAGTGGCGGTAGACCAGCGTCTCGGCTTTGCTTTGCGCGGCGGCGCGAGCCGCCGGGGCGGTGGCGTCCATTGCTCTAACCTAGCACGCGACTGTCCACGCTCCTGTAAGGGCGCTTAAGGGCGATGGGTAAGGTGGGCGGCAAGACTCCGCGAAAGCGGGCCGCATGGAGTCGGCTTTGGTCGCCGTCCGCCGCGAAGGGCCGGTCGCGCACGTCGCGCTCGATCGGCCGGAGGTTCGCAACGCCTTCAACGCGGCGCTGATCGCGGAAGTGCGAGACACGTTCGCCGCGCTCGGCGACGACCCGAGCGTGCGCGTCATCGTCCTCTCCGGAAACGGAAAGATTTTTTGCGGCGGCGCCGACGTCACCTGGATGCGCGCTGCGCTCGACTTGTCACAGGACGAGAATCTCGAAGACGCGCGGCGCCTCTCGCGCATGTATCGCGCCATCGATTCCGTTCCGAAGCCTGTGGTCGCACGCGTCCACGGAGCAGCCCTCGGCGGCGGCGCTGGATTGGTCGCCGTCAGCGACGTCGCGGTCGCCGCCGACGACACGTTTTTCGGATTCACCGAAACGAAGCTCGGAATTCTGCCGGCCGTCATCTCGCCGTTCGTGGCCGCGAAAATCGGGCTATCGCACGCGCGCGCGTTGTGTTTGAGCGGCGAACGCTTCGACGCGCGACGTGCGCTCGCGATCGGATTGGTTCACGAAGTCGTCGCACCGGACGCGCTCGACGGCGCCGTCGCGCGCGTCGTCGCCGAGTTGCTCGGCGCGGCGCCGACGGCGATCGTGGCGGCGAAGCGCCTCTTCGCGCAGATCGCGCAGGCAGGTTACGACGACACACTCGAGATCACGGCGCAGGCGATCGCGAAACAGCGCACGAGCGAGGAAGGCCAAGAAGGCCTGCGCGCCTTCCTTGAAAAGCGCAGAGCGAGCTGGCGCGCGGACTGATGCCAAAAAGCAGGTCGGCAAAACCGATGCGGCGTCTGTTGATCGCGAATCGCGGCGAGATCGCGGTGCGCATCGCCCGCGCCGCGCGCGAAGCCGGCATCGTTCCGCTCGGCGTCTTTTCGGACGCCGATGTCGGTGCGTATCACCTCGAGTTCGTGGACGACGCGGCGCGTCTCGGGCCCGCCCCGGCGAGCGAGTCGTATCTCGACATCGCTCGCGTCCTCAACGCGGCGAAGAGACTCGAAGCGGACGCGATCCACCCCGGCTACGGCTTTCTCTCGGAGCGCGCGCCCTTCGCGCAGGCCGTCGAAGACGCCGGCTTGATCTTCGTCGGGCCGCCGCCCGCGGTCATCGCCGCGATGGGCGACAAGGCTGAGGCGAAGCGTCGCGCCCGCTCGCACGACGTCCCGGTCGTCCCGGGTTACGACGGCGACGATCAATCGCCCGAGCGTCTGAACAAGGAAGCCCGCACGATCGGCACGCCGCTGCTCATCAAAGCGCTCGCCGGCGGCGGCGGCCGCGGGATGCGCGTCGTCGCCGATCTCACGCAGTTTTCCGAAGCGCTCGAAAGCGCGCGGCGCGAGGCGCTCGCGGCGTTCGGCGACGCGAGCGTCCTGCTCGAAAAGTACGTCGCGCGGCCTCGTCACATCGAATTCCAGATCGTCGCCGACGCGCGCGGAACGACGCTTCACCTCGGCGAGCGCGAGTGTTCGATTCAACGGCGGCATCAAAAGATCGTCGAGGAAGCGCCGTCGGTCGCGCTAACGCCGAAATTGCGCGCCGAGATGGGCGCCGCCGCAATTCGCGCCGCGCGATCGGTTGGGTACGTCAACGCCGGCACCGTGGAGTTCCTGCTCGACGAGAAGGGCGCGTACTATTTTCTGGAGACGAACGCACGCTTACAGGTCGAGCATCCGGTCACCGAGCTGGTGTACGGCCTCGATCTCGTGCGCATGCAGTTCGCGATCGCGAACGGCGAACCGCTGCAACTAAAACAAAGCGACGTCGCGCCGCGCGGCTGGGCGATCGAAGCGCGGATCAACGCGGAAGATCCCGCCAACAACTATTTGCCGTCATCGGGAACAATCGTGCGCTGGGAGCCGCCGACCGGTCCCGGCGTTCGAGTCGACGCGGGCGTCCGCGCGGGCAGCGAAGTTTCCATCTATTACGACTCGCTGCTCGCAAAGTTGATCGCGTACGGACCCGATCGCGCGTCCGCCGCGGAGCGCCTCGCCGAGGCACTCGAAACCTTCCGCGTCGAGGGCATCCGCACCAACGTTTCACTCCTTCTCGGGATCGCGCGCGAACCGGATTTTCGGGCCGGCAAGACGACGACCGCGTATCTCACCGAACACCAACAGGTGTCGGCACGCGAGGCAGCGCCCGAGCCCGACGCCGTTTTCACGCTCGGCATCGCCGCCGTCCTCGAGGATGGCAAAGTCTGGCGCGTCGCGGGCGTCGGAATCCCGGTCGCGCTGCGCGGCNNTCGCACGTTCGGGACAGAGCGTTACCGTGCAAGACGCAAGCGGTGCCCGCTTGCCCGGACGCGCCGAGGTCGACTCCGACGGCGTCACCGTGATCGCCGGCGGCGCAAGCGCCCGTCTCGATTTCGAGCCCCCGCCGACGCTCGGCGAGGCGGCGATCGCCTCAGCCGGTGCACACGCCGGGACCGTGACCTCGCCGATGCCAGGGAAGATCGTCAAGGTCGCGGTCAAGCCGGGAGACTCTGTCGTAGAACGCGATCTGCTGGTCGTCCTCGAAGCGATGAAGATGGAACATCGCATCGAAGCGACGCAGAGCGGCGTCGTCAAGAGCGTCGCCGTCGCACCCGGCGCTTTGGTGACCAGCGGCGCGACCCTCGTGGAGATCGGGTAACCCGCGCGTGACGCAGACGATAGTGATCGTCCCCGGCTTCAACGAGCCGGATTCCGATCTCAATACTCTCTCCGACGGGCGCCGCGGCAAGCCTGGTCTCGAGGCACGCGGCTACGACTGCCGCATGGTCCCGGTTTACGAGAGCACGCTCTCCGAGCGAATCGACAAGTTTGCTGCGTTCCTTGACGACCTCAAACGCGAGGTCGCCTTTCCGATCGTCTCCCTGGGCTACTCGCTCGGCGGACTCGTGACGCGCGGATTCTTACGGCGTTACCCGGAACGCGCTGCTGAGATGTTGCACACGATCACGCTGGGGACGCCGCACTGGGGCATGACCGTCGACATCCTGCCGATGCTCACGGCCTTCATCCATTTGAAGGACCGCGCTGTCAAAGAACTCGACCTTCGCTCGGACTTCATGCGCTGGCTGAACGGAACGGGCGGTCACTGGGAAGGCCGGGGAAAGGATCGCAACTGGATCCTCGACGCCGAGCCGTGGCTCTCCCCGCCCGAATGTTGTGTTTTCTCGATCTACGGTACCGTCCCGCACTTCGGCGGTGACAACGACGGAATCGTTTGGAAAGACTCGGCGACCCTTGGCGGCCGCATTCGTTGTTCGGAGATCAGCAGCGAACGCGCGAATCATCTTAACCTTATCGGTGCCTGGAATCCATTGGTTCTGCTTATCAAAGGCTTCACGTTCGACGACAAGGTTTGGTCGGAAGCGGTCGCCCGCGTCGCCGATCACATCGAAACCCACAAGGTCGTTGCAGCGAAGGCAGCGGCCGGCCAGGAGGCATCGTGAGCGCCACAGCGTTAGCTTCCGTTCCGCGCCGCGTGAAAATTTGCGAGATGGGCCCCCGCGACGGATTGCAAAACGAAGCCGCCACCGTCGCAACGCCCGACAAGATCCGCTACGTCGATTTGCTTTCGGCGAGCGGCTTAGCCGTGATCGAGACCACCTCGTTCGTGAAGCCCAACGCGATTCCACAGTTGACCGACGCCGAGGCGGTGATGGCTGGGATCGATCGCAAGCCGGGCGTGACCTATCTCTGTCTGGTCCCGAACATGCGCGGTTTCGAGCGCGCGCGCGCGGCCGGCGTCGACGCGATCGCGGTTTTTACCGCCGCTTCGGACTCGTTCACCAAACGAAACATCAACATGACGATCGCCGAATCGCTCGACGCCTTCCGCGAAGTCGTCTCCGCCGCGCGAGCCGAGGCGATGTGGGTGCGCGGGTATATCTCGACCGCGTTCGGCTGTCCGTATGAAGGTCACGTTCCGGTCGAAGCGGTGGTGCGCGTCGCGAACGCGCTGGCCGAGATGGGGATCGACGAGATCTCGATCGGCGACACGATCGGTGTCGGAACGCCGGACCGCGTGGTTGATGTCGCGGAAGCATTGCAGCGCGAGATGCCGGTCGAACGTCTCGCGATGCACTTTCACGACACGCGCGGCACGGCGCTCGCCAACGTGCTGGCCGCGCTGCAGATGAACGTCGCGATCTTCGATTCGGCGAGCGGCGGGCTCGGCGGCTGCCCGTACGCGCCCGGCGCCAGCGGCAACCTTGCGACCGAGGACTTGTTGTACATGCTGCACGGGATGGGGATCGACACGGGCGTCGACCTCGATCGCGTCCGCGAAGCATCACGCTTTATCTCCGGCGTTCTGCAGCGCGCGCCGGTGTCGCGCACATTTCAAGCGCTCGAAGCGCAGGCGGTCCGCAAGTGAACGGCGTTCGACGCTGGGATGCCCGCGCCGGTGACTACGCGCAATACCGGCCGTCGTATCCCGGCGAGGCGATCGACGCGATCCTCGACGGCATGGGACCGTCCAAAATGTTGCGCGTGGTCGACGTCGGCGCAGGCACCGGGATTTCCAGCCGGCTGTTCGTCGAGCGCGGCGCTCGCGTTATCGCGGTCGAGCCGAACGCTGAGATGCGCACGAAGGCCGAGACGTCGGGACTCGACGTTCGCAACGCGCGCGCCGATGCGCTCGGTCTTCCCGACGCGAGCGCCGACGTCGTCGTCTGCTTTCAAGCGTTCCACTGGTTCGCGAATTCCGAATCGGTCCGCGAGTTGCTGCGCGTCCTGCGCCCTGGCGGGCGGCTCGCGATCGTTTTCAACGAGCGCGACGACAACGATCCCTTCACGCACGCGTACGGCGAGGTGGTCGACAACATGGCGGACCGGATGGCGATCGCCGGCTATCGCAACGGAAGCGAACTCGTGCGGCGCTTGCTCGTCGACGGCGGCCTTCAGAATCTCCGGTTACAATCGTTTGCCCATAGTCAGCGGCTCGATTACGACGGGCTGATGGGGCGTTTGCGCAGCACGTCGTATGCGCCGCGCGAGGGCCCAGAGCACGTCGCGATGCTCGAGCGGGTCAACCGCGCGTTCGAGACCTACAACACGGAAGGCGAAATCAAGTTCGCCTTTCGCACCGACGTCTATTTCGGGGAGCGAGCCTAGATGGAAAAACTCATCGTCCGCTTCGGCACGCTGCACGACAACGTCGGCAAACCGCGGCGCAATGGAGTCCTCGTCATCGAAGGGGACCACATAACCGAGATCGGCGATCGCGTCGCGGGAGCCGCCGACAAGACCGGCGGGGCGCGAGTTCTGGAAGCGGTCTGCGTCGTTCCCGGTTTGATCAACGCGCACGCGCACCTCGAGATGAGCGGCGAGGCTCAGACGACGTCGGTCTTCGTCTTGACGACGCCGACGCAGCGCACGATGACCTGCGCCGAAAACGCGAGCAAATCTCTGCGAGCCGGCGTCACGACGATTCGTGAGATCGGCGGCACGGAGAATATCGCGATGGATCTGCGAGACACGATTGACGCCGGCCGTCTCCCGGGCCCGAAGATCGTCGCCGCGGGACAGCCGATCTGCATGACCGGCGGTCACGGCTGGTGGGCCGGGCGCCAGGCCGACGGGCCGTGGGACGTCTGCAAGGCCGTGCGCGAGCAGCGCCGCGGCGGCGCGGATTGCATCAAGTTCATCGCGACCGGCGGCGTGCTCACCAAAGGCGCCGTCCCCGGAATCGAGCAGCTCACCGAAGACGAGATGCGCGCCGGAATCGACGAGGCACACAAGCACGGGATGCATTGCGCCGCGCACGCCATCGGAACGAGCGGAATCAAGAACGCGATCCGCGCCGGCATCGACTCGATCGAGCACGGTCATCTGATCGACGACGAAGGGATCCGTCTGATGGTCGAGCGCGGAACGTATTTAGTGCCGACCCTGAGCGCGATCATGTGCATCATCGAAGCCGGGCCCGATGCGGGGATGCCCGACTTCGTCACGCGCAAGGCACGCGAGATCCTCGAGCACGCCGAGGGCAACCTGCGCAAGGCGCGCGCCGCCGGCGTCAAGTTCGCCGGCGGCTCGGACGCGGGGACGCCGTTCAACTACCACGACGCCTACTGGCGCGAACTCGAGTTGATGCAGAGTATGCTCGGCATGGACGCGCGCGAGGCGCTTTTCGCGGCGAGTGCGAGCGCCGCCGATCTGCTCGGCGTCAAACGTGGCCGCCTGCAAGAGAGCGAAATCGCCGATCTGCTCCTGCTCGACCACGACATCGACAGCGATGCGCGCGCGTTCCGCGATCCAACGGTCGTGATCAAGAACGGCCGGATCGCCGCCGATCGCCGAACCGCTTGACGATGAGCGACCTCGCCGGCGTGCGGCTCGCTGTGCTCGCGCCGATCGCGTGGCCGACGCCGCCGCCGGGGTACGGGCCG
The DNA here is from genome assembly GCA_003134695.1 of Candidatus Zemynaea palustris. Classification (GTDB taxonomy): domain Bacteria; phylum Vulcanimicrobiota; class Vulcanimicrobiia; order Vulcanimicrobiales; family Vulcanimicrobiaceae; genus Zemelea; species Zemelea palustris. The sequence continues at coordinate 10,292 of PLCB01000054.1, forward strand.
TGGGAACAGATCGCGGCCAACATCGCCGACGGAATGGCGGCGCGCGGTCTGGAGGTGACGCTGTTCGCGACCGGCGACTCGAAGACGCGCGGGAAAATTGCCAGCGTCGTCCCCGTCGGCCTCAACGAAGATCCGGCGCTGAACCCCGACGTCTACGGCGCGCTCCACATCGCCAATCTCTTCCGGCGCGCGCACGAGTTCGACCTCATCCACAACAACTTCGATTGGCGTCCGCTCACGTACGCGCTTGCGACGGAGACGCCGCCGCTCGTCACCACGATCCACGGGTTCTCGAGCCCGCCGATCCTGGCGGCCTATTATGCCTGCGCGGGCCGTAGCTTCTATTGTTCGATCAGCGACGCCGACCGCGATCCTGGGCTCGACTACATCGCGACGACCTATAACGGGATCGATCCGAGCGAGTTCACCTTCAAGGAAACCCCCGGCGACTATCTGGTCTTCCTGGGGCGCTTCCATCCCGAAAAGGGGACGCATCTGGCCATCGAGATCGCGAAGCGCGCCGGCGTGCGGCTCAAGATCGCCGCGATCCATCAAGACATGGACTATTTTACGTCGGAGGTCGCGCCGCACATCGACGGCGACCGCGTCCAGTTTCTGGGCGCGGTGAAACGCGAAGCGCGCAACGAACTGTTGAGCGGCGCACTCGGGCTCGTGCACATGTCGACGCGCCCCGAGCGTTTCGGGTTGACGACCATCGAAGCGATGGCTTGCGGGACGCCGGTCCTCGGGGCGCGACTCGGCTCGCTCCCCGAAATCGTCGTCGAGGGTGAAACCGGTTTCTTGTGCGATTCGGTCGACGAAGCCGTCGCGCGCGTCCCGTTGCTCACACAGCTCGACCGGCGCAAGTGCCGCGAGCGCGTCGAAACGTTCTTCTCGCTAGAGAAAATGATCGACCGCTATCTCGACGTATATCGCGGCGCGCTGGAAACGAAAAAACCGCGGCCGCCGAGCCCGGAGAAACTAGCCTGGCGCAACCACGACTATTGGGATCGCCCGATGGCGTTCACCGAAATCCCGCCGCGTCCGACGCGGCCCGTCCCTACGCCGTCCTACTAAATGGCGGCGGCGGCGCGCGCTTCGCGCGCTTTGGGTTCGGCAGCTTCTTTCGCGCGAAGGCTAAAGCGGAAAATTTCTTCGTAGTCGGGGCGGCCCGGCGTGTAGACGTCGATGATCGTGACGCGATCCTTGACCTCGGCTCCGTGCTTGGTGCCGCTGGGAATCCAGTAAAAATCGCCGGTCTTGAGGACGCGCTGGGTTCCGTCCTCGAACTTCATGATCATCTCGCCGTCGATGACGTAACCGGACTGAGTCTGGTGGTGGCCGTGCATCGGGAGCTCGCCGCACTCGGGAGCCTGGAACGACCAATAGACGAGCGTGACCCCGTCGCCGGGCTTAACCGACCACGAAGCGCCCGGGGCACACGGGACGATGCGATCCTCCGGAAACATCGCCGCATAGCGTTCGATGCCGTCCATCCCCTGTGAAACCTCGCAGTGCACGTTCATGTCCTCCGACCCAAAGATATCACGTAGCGGGTCTGCGGTCGTAGGGCTACGGAACTAAGTGCCTGGGCCAAAGGTCCTATAGACCCACCGGGACGGCCTTGTACCCCCTAGGCTGGGAAGGTGTCCGACTAGGCCGGGACCGCCTCGACCCGGCGCCGCCAGGAGAGGAGCCGGCGCCCGGCTTCCGCCTTCTCGAGCGCGGCCGCCGGGTTGGGGCCGAGGACCGTGAAGTGGCCCATCTTCCGGCGGAGCGCCGCGTGGCGCTTCCCATAGAGGTGCAGCTTGACGTCCGGGTCGCGGAGCAGGTCGGCGACGCCCTCGAGCCGGTCGCCGGTCCCGCTTCCGAGGATGTTGACCATCACGGCCGGAGCGATCAGCCGCGGCTCGACCAACGGCAGGTCGCAGATCGCGCGGACGTGGGCCTCGTACTGCGAGATCTGGGTCGCGTCGAGCGAGTAGTGCCCGCTGTTGTGAACGCGCGGTGCGATCTCGTTCACGTAGAGCGCGCGCTCGCAGACGAAAAACTCGATGCAGTACGTTCCGACGATTTCCAGCGCCGCGCCGATCTGCGCCGCCTGATGTCGGACCTGCTCCACGACATCCTCACCGACGCGCGCCGGAACGATCGTCGTCGCGAGGACGCCGTGGTCGTGAATGTTCTCAGTCACCGGGAAGTGCACGATCGTGCCGTCGGCGCCGCGCGCGCAGATGATCGAAACCTCGCAATCGAACGGCACGAATCGTTCGAAGATCGAGAGCGCGCCGCGCGCCGCGGCGAAGGCTTCACGGGCGCCGGCTTCGTCGCGAACGACCCACTGGTTCTTGCCGTCGTACCCGCCGCTCACGGTCTTGATGACGGCCGAAAAGCCGACCGACTGCATCGCAGCTTCGAGTTCGCGCTGGTCGCCGACGCGCGCGAACGGCGCCACCAAACAGCCGATGTCGCGAAGGAACGCCTTTTCAAGGAGCCGATCTTGCGCGACGTGCAGTACACGCGCGTCTGGACGCACCAGGCGCCGATCGCTCTCGAGCGAGAGCACCGAGTCGAGCGGGATGTTCTCGAATTCGTAGGTGACGACGTCGCTGCGCGCGCCCAGCTCGCCGATCGCACGCAAGTCGTCGTACGCGGCGACGATCTGTTCGTCGGCGACTTGGCCGCAGGGTGAATTCGGCAACGGTTCGAGCGTGACGACGCGAAAGCCCATCCGCTTCGCTTCGAGCGTCAGCATGCGGCCGAGCTGGCCGCCGCCGAGGACGCCGATCGTTTCGATCACAGTTGCGTCGCCGCGATGCTCGCGGCGGCGGCCGCGCTGCGCCGCTCGAGGCGATCCAAGAGTCCGGAATCGTCAAGCGCCAAGATTCGCGCCGCCAAGAGCGCGGCATTGGTCGCGTTGCCGATCGCCATCGTCGCGACCGGGACGCCGGCCGGCATCTGGACGATGGAAAGCAGCGAATCGAGGCCGTCGAGGGTCGAGCTGCGCACCGGCACGCCGATCACCGGCAGTTGCGTCTTCGATGCCGTCATCCCGGGAAGGTGCGCCGCGCCGCCGGCGCCTGCGATAATCACTTGCAATCCGCGCGAAGCCGCCGTCGAAGCGTATTCGAAGAGCAGATCGGGCGTCCGATGGGCGGAGACGACGCGCATCTCGTAGGCGATACCCAATTCTTGCAGGGTCGTCGCGGCGGCGCGCATCGTTTCGAGGTCCGAGAGGCTACCCATGATGATGCCGACGCGCGCCCTGCGTTCCATGCGCGGCCGTTCGCTTGCCGCCAAGGTCCAACCTCGCGCACGCAAAATCGCTCCGAGTAATGGCACGCTTTCTGCTCGGCGCGAACTACTGGCCCCGCTCGAGCGCGATGTCAGTCTGGTCGCGCTTCGACCTCGGCGAGATCGACGAAGACTTCGCTCGCATGGCGGGCCTGGGGCTCGACGTCGTGCGCTTCTTCCTCTTATGGGAGGCATTCCAGCCGCAGCCGGACGCCGTCGACGCATCGGCGCTGGAGCGTTTCGTCTCCGTTCTCGATCGCGCACACGCGCACAAGTTGCGCGCGATGCCGACGCTCTTTTGCGGCCACATGAGCGGCGTGAACTGGCTGCCGGCCTGGACGCTCGACCGCTCGTCACATTCGCAGCGCTTCAGGACGATCTCGGGCGGCGTGGTATCGCGATATGGGATCGGCGATTTCTATCGCGGTGACTTGCTCGAAGCGCAGCGGTTCTTTGCCCGGACGATCGGCGCATGCGCGCGGGAACATGCCGCCATCTTGGCGTGGGATCTCGGCAACGAGTTCTCTAACTTGCGAGTGCCGCGTTCGCCGGCCGAAGCGGCGCATTGGAGCGGCGCGCTGACGCACGACCTTTTCGAGAGTTCGAATATCGGCGCCACGGGTGGCTTGCACGGCGAGGATCTCGGCGAGGACCGCCACATTCGACCGTCGTCGATCGCCGAGTCGTGGCCGTACGCGACGATGCACGGCTATCCGGCGTACAGTCCGTTTGCGCGCTCGGCCGACGACCCTGAAGTCGTGCCGTTCTTGTACGAATTGACCGGATCGTTCTCGCGAAAGCGCGTGCTCTTCTCCGAATTCGGGACGCCGGTCTGTCCGCCCGGGGCGCGCCTCGTCGCCGGAAAACCTTGTCTCGACGACGAGGAAGGCGGCGCCTATGCGCGCGCGGTGCTGCCACGCTTGCAAGCGCGCGGCGCGCTTGGCGCCTTTTGGTGGTGCTGGACCGATTACGATCCCGCGCTCGCATCGGCGCCGCCGTTCGACGAGGCGCCGCACGAATTGCGCTTCGGGATGCTGCGCGCCGACGGCTCCGAGCGTCCGGTCGCGCGCGCGTTCGCGGAATTCGCGCGCGAACGGCGCCCACTTGCCGACGCGCCGCCGCCGATCGCGGACGAAGCCGAATACTACGCAGGCTTACCGGCGTCGCTGCCGCAAGTTTATGCGAAGTATCGTGAACGACACACGTTCTGAACGCCGCGTGATGATCGTCACCGGCGCGTCGTCGGGGATCGGTCGCGCGTTGGCCGAACGCGCCGCGCGCGCCGGATGGCGCGTCTTCGCCGTCGGGCGCCGCGCCGAACGCCTCGAAGAATTGAAGCGCGCCGGTAGCGGTGCGACCGGTGCGATCGCGACGAGCGCGACGGACGTCCGCGAAGCCGGCGCGCCGGCGCGAATCGTTCGCGACGCACTCGGGAGTTTCGGGCGCATCGACGTCGTCGTCAACAACGCAGGGACGGTCGCCTCCGGTCCGATCAGTTTGCAGAGCGACGAGGCGTTGCGCGAGCAACTCGCGACTCACGTGATCGCGCCGCTCGCGCTGGTACGCGAAGCCCTCGGCGAATTGCGGCGCAATCGCGGGCAGATCGTTTTCGTGGGTAGCGGCGTCGCGCGGATCCCGGTAAGTGGACTCGGCGCGTATCCGCCCGCCAAGGCCGCGGTTCGCAGCATGGCACGTATCGCGCGCAATGAGCTGCGCCCGTTCGGAATCGCGGTGACCTATACCGACCCCGGCGCCGTCGCGACCGAGTTCATGACGCGCGCCGGATTTAGCGGCCCTCCAGGCTGGATCGGCGCGTCCCCGCATGAAGTCGCACGACGCATCTTGCATGCGATCGAGCGTCGCAAGTCGGTCGTGAACGCCATCCCGTGGCAGACCGCGGTCGTGGCGCTCGGCGAACTCTTCCCGGCGCTGACCGATTTGGTGCTCACGCACGCCCCGCAGGTTGTCGGCACCAAGGTCGCGGGGCCGCCCAAAGACGTCAAGCCGCCTGGGCAAACGCGGCAGCTTCCGGAGTTCGCGCGCAAACTCGAGCCGCTGCCGGAGCCGCCGACCCTGCAACCGAAACAACAGCCGCTTTCGCCTTTCGAAGCGGCGCTGGAGCCGATCGCCTACCGGATGCGGCGTTCGAATTTGAGCGCGACCTTCGTCAGCAGCCTGCTCCTCCCCGGAGCGGAGCTAGAGGTCGGTGACGTCGCCTTGAGTTGGGCGGGGATGCCGAACAAACACGAACGCGAGCTCACGCATCAGGTTCTCGAAGCTCTCGCCGACGCGGGCTTCCTCGCGCGCCTCGACCAGGATCGCTACTCCGTCGTTCGACCCTACCAATAGGTTTCGTCGCTGCGGTCGGTCGCGTCGTACGCGCCGAAGATCGACGGGTTCCGAGCGAACAGCGTCTGTAAGTCGGTGACGCGCGCCGAGTCGAACGGATGGGAGCGCAACCAGAGTGCACCTTTGTCGCCGTACGTCTTGGTCATCATCCGCAAAAACCAAATCATCCCGTGCGGATTGAGCTGGCCGGTCGCGGCCGCGATGCGTGCGCCCTCCTCATCGGCTTGCGCCTCGATGTGGCGCGACAGGTTCGCGTCTTGCGCGTTTTGCATCGTCCCAAGCGCGTAGTCGGCGCCGAGTCCGCCGAGCGGTCCGAGCAAAATCGTTGCCGGGATCCCTAAGATCGTTCCGAGCAGATTCGCCGTTTTCGCGTTCGCGATCCGCTTCGCGACATGATGGAGCACCATGTGGCCCGTCTCGTGCGACAACACGCCGCCCAGCTCGTCGCGATTGCGCGCCATTCGCAGCAGCGGCTCGTTGACGTAGATGTGGCCGCCCGGAACCGAGAAAGCATTGGGCGAGTCGCCCTTGACGATGTGAAATTGAATCGGATAGGGATAGCGTGGCGCCGCCGCCGCCGAAACGAGCGAGCCGATTTCGTTCAGGTGTTCGTAGTACGGCGAGTCGAACAGCAACTCGCCGTCGTCGCGCAGCTGCATGAAGACGCTGTGTCCCAACTCGCCTTCGTCGAGCGCCGCAGCGCCTGCCGGCGCGAGGCCGGCCAGTGCACCGATCCCGGCGCCGGCGGCGAGGCTGCACGCGAAGCGTTTACGTTCCATAAAAAAGAGCTCGGCCCGGGTTGCGAAATAGGACGGTTCCATGATCGCGGGGCGGCGCCTCTTCACTTGTATCATCGCGCTGGCCGTGACGCTCGGCTGCTTCGCTTCCCCGCGCCCGGCGGCGGCGGAGCGGTTCACCTTGCCGCCGGCACTCCTCGACGGCTACGCGCGAACTTTCAAATTGGACGTCGCGCTCCGGCTGCACGTCGCGATCGAATTGGAGCCGAGCGACCGTTCTCTCGAAGCGACCGCCTCGAGCGTCGCAGATCCCGCTTCGCCGATGCACCGCTGGCGCTTGGGCGCGAGCGACTTCGCGCGGCGCTACGGACGCGCGCAGCGCGATGTCGATACGTTAGCCGCGCTCTTGCGCGGCGTCGGGTCGACCAACGTCTACGTTGCCCACAATCGGCTGGTCGTCGGCGGCGATCTCACCGTCAATGAAGCCGAGCGCGCTTTTCAGACGCGCTACGATCTCTGGGAACACGAGGGCCGAACGATCGTCGCACCGACCGGACCACTCACGCTACCGGTCTCAGGGATACGCGCGGTCCGCGGCGCGATCAAATCGTTCACGCCGCGACTCGCCGACACGATCGAGCGGCCGACGCTTCCCACGGATTTTCGCGCCGCCTGGTACAGTGCGGCGCGTTTCCGCGACGCCTACGACGCCGTGCCGAACGGCGGTGCCGGGATCCTCATCGCGCTGATCGAGGACGCGTCGGATCGGGCCGATGCCGGCGACTTTACTCGCTTCGCTCGCGCGGAGACGACGGTCGCTCTCGACGCCGCACACGTTACCGAAAAAGCGGTGAGCGCTCCGATCAGCGAGGAGATCTGCGGCCGCGACGATCGCGGGCAAGAACCGACGATAGACGTCGACGCGGCGCTCACGCTCGCGCCCGCAGCAACGATCGAAGTGCGGTACGACGAGGTGTGCATTCGCGGTAGCGAAGGAACGCTCGAATTGCAGCGCGCGCTCGACGACGACCCAGCTCCAGACATCGTCGTCCTACCGTTCGCGGTGGCGCCACTCTTCGATTCGATTCAGCGCACCTTCGGACCGACGCCCGTTGCGTATCTCGAAGCGGCGTTGCGCGGAATTCCCGTCGTCGTGCCGTCGGGTGACGACGGTGCTTACGGAATTCGCGTCGCCGGAGTCGAGCGCGCCGCGGTCACCTATCCCTGCGCGCTCTCCTTCGTCATCTGCGCCGGCGGCACGTCGCTCGGCGAACGGCAGGGCGTCTTCGACGAGGGGCCGTGGAACGACGGAACCCGCGCCACCGGAGGCGGGATTTCATACGAACCGCGTCCGGCGTGGCAACGCGCGCCGATGGAATTCTCGCTCGCGAACGGCGTACACGAACGAATGGTACCCGACCTCGCCGCGGACGCGGCCGGACATCTCTCCGTGTTCTGGCACGGCTACGCGTCGGGCGGTGTGGGAGGGACGAGCGAAAGCGCGGCGCTCGTCGGTGCGCAACTCGCGGCGATCAACGCCGCGCTGCCGAAAGAACGAAGGATCGAAAGCGCCGGCGATCTCTACGCTCTCGCGAGCGCCGCTCCGCAAGCGTTTCGCGACGTGACCGGAAAGAACGATCGCGGCTACAGCGACAACGCCCTCCATCCGCTGCCGTCGCCGCTGCCGCTCGGGTATCACGGGGTACTACCGTCGCCACCGCCGCAGGTTCGCGGTTGCCTTCCGATTCGGCCACGTGGCTGCGATGTCGACAAAGGCTACGACTTGGTGACGGGCCTCGGTTCGCTCAAGGAGCAGACCGCCATCGCCGCTTTGAAACCATCGCCATAAAGAAGACGAGGGTCACCAGCAGAACGATCGTCGCCCCGCTCGCAGCGTGCAAATAGTACGACGCGTAGAGCCCCGCAACGGCACAGATCGCGCCGATCAGCGCGGAGAGCCCGAGCATCCGCCGGAAGCGGCGCGTTAGCTGATACGCGGTTGCCGCCGGCGTCACGAGCAGCGCGGCGACCAGCACGATCCCGACCGCCTCGAGCGAGATCACGATCGTGAGCGCCAGCAGCACCAAAAGGACGTAATCGATCAGCGCTACCGGGATGCCGCTGGCTTCGGCGACCACCGGATCGAACGACGTGTACAAGAGCGGCCGGTAGATGACGATCAAGACCGCGAAGACCAGTGCCGCCAGAACCAGGATCAGCACGATGTCGCCGCGCGAGACCGCGAGGATGTTGCCGAACAAGAACCCTTGCAGGTCGATATTGTACGTCGGCAAGCGGCTCATCAAGAACACGCCGAGCGCAAACGCGCCGGTGAAGAGGACGCCGATCGCGGTATCGAGCGAAACCTTACCACGGCGGGTGACGTAGCCGATGCCGAGCGCGGTCAAGACCGCAACGATCGCCGCGCCGACGTAATAGTCCATGCCGCGCAGATAGGCGATGACGATCCCGGCGAACGAAGCGTGCGCGATTCCGTCGCCGATGAACGAGAGTTTTCGTAATACGACGTACGTCCCGATCGTGGAGCACAACGTCCCGACGACCAGCGCTGCGACGAACGCGCGCTGCATGAACTCGTACTGAAAGGGCGCGAGCAGCGCGTCAATCATGCTCGGCGTGCTCTTGGGTCGCGTCGGTTCGCAGGTGACCGTGCGTGTGCACGTGTTCGCGAATGCCCGCGTACGCGCCGGACTCGAGCACCGTCGCGGGGTCCCCTTCGGCGAGCACGCGGCGGTCGACGACCATGAGACGGTCGAACCACTCCGCCGCCCGCTCGAGATCGTGCGTCGTCATCAACACCGGCATCCCGCGCGCGACGAGCTCGCGCACGAACTCGCGCAGCGCCTCTTCCGTCGCGGCGTCGACGCCCGTCGTCGGCTCGTCGAGCAGGAGCAGCCGCGGCTCCTGCGCGATCGCGCGCGCGATGAACGCGCGCTGTTGCTGGCCTCCGGAAAGCTGCGAGATGTGCCGATGGCGCAGATCGCCGATGTGTAGTGCCGCGAGCGCCGCGTCGACGACCTCGCGATCGTGTTTCGAAAACGGTGCGAGCGCGCGCATGCGGGGGAAACGCCCCATCGCAACCACATCGTAGACGTTCGCCGGAAACGACCAATCGACGGCTTCGACCTGCGGAACATACGCGATGGTTCCCGGCGGTTGCGAGCGCGGCGCGCCGCCAAAGACTTGGATGCTTCCGCCGACCGGTGCGATCAAGCCGGCGACCGCTTTGAGCAACGTCGACTTCCCCGAACCGTTCGGGCCGACGATGCCGAGGGCCTGACCTTCGTCAAGCGTCAGGTTCACGCGATCGAGCGCGAGGACGCGGTCGTAGCGCACGGTCAGCTCGTGTGCGCGAACGGCGATGGCCATCAACGGCCGCCGAGCGCTTTGACGATCACGCCCGTGTCGTAGCGCAACATCGAAGGATAATCGTGGACGCGCGGATTGGTTCCGATCGAATCGTCGTAGAGATCTTCGATGGTTTTGATCCCGGCGCTCTCGGCCAGCGTTTGAATCAGTTTGGGGCTGTACTCGGGCTCGGCGAAAACGGCTCGAACGTGGTTCGCGCGCGCGAGGCGAACGAGGTCGGCTACGTACGACGGGTTCGGCTCTTGGCCGGGCGCGAGTTCGATGACGCCGAGCGTGCGCAATCCGAAGCGATCGTCGTAGTACTGCCAGGCGTTGTGGAAGACGATCATCGTTCGTGACGCCGGCGGAATCGTCGCGATCTGCTTCGCGATCTCGCGTTCGAGGGCGAGCAATTGCCGGTCGTATGCCTGCGCGTTTTTCGCGAAGAGGTCACGATCGGCGGGATCGATCTTGGCGAGCGCGTCGCGAATTGCGCGCACGTAGCCGCGTGCGAGTTCGGGGTCCATCCAGAGATGCGGGTTGCCGCCCTTCGTGGGCAGCCCATCGCTTGCGACCAGCACGCGCAGATTCGGATTGCCGGCGTTCTCGATCGTGCGCGCAAGCCAGGCTTCCAATCCAAGCCCGTTCTCGACGAGAAGTTGCGCGCCGTGCAAACGCGCGATGTCGGCCGGCGTCGGCTGGTAATCTTCAGGCGAGACGCCGACCGGCACCAGGCTTTCGACGCGCACGCGCGTCCCGCCAACCGCGCTCACGAACGAGTTGAACGTCGAGATCGTCGTGAGCACGGCGACCGGCGCGGCAGCCGAACCGCGCGATACGCCGCTGGACGAAGCATGGCCGCTCGCGCAACTTATGACCCCAAGCCCCGCGCACGCGGAGGCCGCCGCCATTCGCACGAATTTGCAAATCATTCCGAATTCACGTGCGGCCTCTCATGCGCGACGGCCGCGGCGCATCCCTTGCTCCGGCCGAGGCTTTGGGCCGCAGTCGGGCGTACAAGAGGGGGCTTATGAAACTCGTTCGCACGTTCGGCGGAATCCTCGCACTCAGCGCGCTCATCGCGATCGCCGTCCTGTACGGCCGCCCCGTTGCGGGCTTCGACATCCAAGATTCCCCGACGCTGGTCAGCCGGCCAGGCGCCGACATCTCCGACGTCTACCTCTTCCCGAGCCCGACCAACTCGAACGACGTCGTCGCCGTCATGAACGTTCATCCCGGCTTGCCCGCCGGCACGGCCGCCACCGCTTTCTTCGACTCGCAAGTGCTTTACACGATGAAGTTCGACACGCGCTATTCGGCCGAAGCGATCGGCAGCCGCCCGAGCGAGAATCTCGTCATCCAGTTTTCGATGGGCGTGGTGAGCGGCGGAACGCAGCAGATCTTCGTCTACGGCCCGACGGCGCCGAATCAAACCGGAACGACGACCACCCTGGTCAGCAGCGGTTTGACCACCGGAACCGGCCTCATCAACCAAACCTTTCCGGCCGGGAACCTCACGGTGTTTGCCGGCGTGCGCGAGGATCCGTTCTTCTTCGACCTCACGCAGTTCTACAACATCATCCCCGACCGGAATAAAGGAAGCACGACGGCAAGCTGCTTGCCCGGCGTCGGAAGCGGCTCGTGCCCGACCGGTTTCAACTCCGCGGGGACGGACTTCTTCAGCAACTCGAACGTCCTCTCGATCATCGTCGAGATGCCGAAGACGGTGCTTACGCAAACTGTAGGCGCGACCGGTTCGGTGATCGGCTATTGGGCCACGACGTCCACGCAGAGCGGGACGTAGGTGACGGCGATGATGACGCGCATTTTGACGCTGGCCCTCGCTACGGCGCTTTCGCTCGCGGCGTTCGCGAGTTGCAGCAACGATCCGACCTTGACCGGCAGTACGCAAACTGGGTCGACCCTGGTCTTCCACCAAGTCGATCGAGTCGGCGAAGCCGGACTGATCGAACTGTTCAGCGCCTACGCGCGTCACGATGCGAGCAACAAGGCCGACGTGCTTCCCGACGCGACGGCGATGGCGACGGACATCAACGGGTTCGTGACGGGAAGTTTTGGCGGCCGCAGCGCGCAAATCTCGGTGTTCTTGCAGAACCTGTTGACCCCGGACGTGCTCTTGATCGACACCTCGCAATCCGGTGACGCGAGTTATCTCGGCGTCGAGACCAACGGGCTGATCGTCGATTCGTGCAACGGTCCACGTAACGGCACCGGCAAGTTCGGCGGTCGCGGGTTGAACGAGGACGTCGTCGACTCGTCGCTGGGCCTCGTGTTCGGCAGCACGGTTCCGACGATCGCCGCCGGCTCGAACGTCCCGAATTCGTCGGGCGCGATCGCCGACGACGGCGCCGAGAAAGACGGCCGCGCGGGCCGTCCGAACCTGACCACCGACAACGTCGGCTGCGGCGGAAAACACTTCAACTTCGCGCAGTTTCCGTACTTGGGGAATCCGCTCTAGCGCCGACGCTTCGAATCGAGTATCCTATTCGACGGCCCGTGGGGATGTAGCTCAGCTGGTAGAGCACTTGCTTCGCATGTAAGGGG
>PLCB01000007.1 GCA_003134695.1 Candidatus Zemynaea palustris
CCGGGATGCGCGAGCGCCGCGACGCCGCCGGCACGGGCGATCGCCGCGATGGCCTCGTGTGGCCGGATGTAATGCGACGGCACGTAGCCCGGCCTCCCCGGTGAGAGATAGTTCCGAAACGCCGCGTCGACGCTGTTTGCGACTCCCGAGCGGACGAGCGCTTTGGCGACATGCGGGCGCCCCAGCGGCGCGTCACGCTCCGCTTCGGCACGCACCATGTCGTAGGTGAGAGCATGACCGGCGCTTGCCAGAAGCGTGACCATCTTGCGCGCCCGCTCGTCGCGCGACTTCTGGTTCTCCGCGATCATCGAATCGAGCTCCGACGGGCCCAGTCCGAACCCGTAGCCCAAAATGTGGACTTCGTTCCAGCGATACGTCGTGTTGATCTCGATGCCGGTGACCAACCGAGCCGGGGCGACCTCGGCGGCGTCCACGCCGTTTGGCTGCAACGTACCATACGCAGAGAGCGTGTCGTGGTCGGTGACCGAGAACACCTCGACCCCGCGCGTCTTCATCGCCGCAAGCAATTCGGCCGGCGTATACGTTCCGTCGCTGGCTAGCGTATGACTGTGAAAATCGACGACCACGAAGACTACGTGTGACGCTAGCGACCGCGCGCCTTCGCTTTTTTTCTCGTTGGAACGAAATAGACCATCGCGCCCTGTTCCTCTCGGAAACCGACCAGACGCTGCTGCGCCGGATCCCGCAGCGCTTCGAGCGCGAACTCGACCAGGTCGTCCGCAGCCGCCAGATCCTCTTCGATCGCATCTTCGGCGACCGGACTCTTGACCAGCAGCTCGCCGAAGCGGTCCGCCATGAGGGCCGTGAGCATCTGGAGTTCCTCGCGCGTCACCGAGCGCGCGTCGCGCGTCACACGAACGAAGGTCATCCCGTCGTCGGCCTCAGCGGCGACGTCGAGCCGTTCGAGCGGCTCCGCCAGCACCTCGGTGAACGAGCTGATGTGCTCGACGATCAGGCCGCGCAGCCCGGCCTGGGTGGTCTTATCGAGCCGTTTGCGCACCGCGAACGAGACGGTTAGCGTACCATCGGCGGGATGCGAACCGAGGCTAGCAATCTCGGGAAAACGCTCGAGCAACGCGACGATGAAACCGATCGCGTCGGCGTTTTCACTGGGGGCTCGGCTCTTGGGGGCAGACATAGGGGCCTCGGGCTGGGCAGAGGGGGGCGGAATCGTTCGAAGCAGCCGGGCCGACCCCTGGTGGAAGTCTGAGACTTCGATTCAGGTTTGAGGGACCGGCCCGCGGACGGCGAACCTACGACCTACTATGTCCCTCCGGCGGTTGCCCGCGGCGATAGCCCTGGCGATTTTCGTAGCGATGACGGCCCACGCGGCCGGCTTCGGGACGTCCCACGCCCTTGGAGGTACCCACGGAAGCGAGCTGACCGGAGCGGCCCTCGCGGCCCTCGCCCTGCTCCTCGTGGCGGCTGTTCTTTTGGTCGCCTTCGCGAAGCCGCGCCACTTGACTCGGACCGAGGCCACGAGCCTCCTGGTCCGGGCGCTCCCCGGCTCGGGCAGCCTGACCGCTTTTGTGGGCCTCCTCGCCGTCGGCGGGATCGCCGCGTTCGCCGGCCTCGAGGCTCTCGAGGGTCACGACCCACTCGCCGCCGGTTGGGTGCTCGTCCTCGTTCCGCTGATCGCGGTCGCCGTCGCACTTCTGGTTCGCGTCCTCGTCGGGCGGCTCGCCGATCTCGGGCTCAGATTGGCCGCTCTCGCCGGCGACCTCAACTTCGCCGTGCCGCGCCTTTCGATGCTGGCCGCTTCGGCCGCACCGGCAGGGCCTTCGCATATCTCCCGCGGTGTCCACCGCGGACGCGCGCCTCCGCCGCAAGCCTAGCCCGACATCCGCGCGCCGACCGCGCGCGTTCGCTGCTTGCCGCTTCGAGGATTCTTTTCATGCGCATCTTGCTTGCGGTGCTCACTGCCGCAACCGTCCTTCTTCTGAATACCCAGGCCTTCGCCGCAACGACGGGCCTCGTCAAAGGCGTCACTACGCTCGCCGGGCAGCCCACCGCCGGAGTCGCACTCACGCTCAAAGGTGAAGGCACGACGCTTCGCGCCGCCTCCGACAGTAGCGGGACGTTCGCGTTCCCGCAGGTACCGTTCGGTCATTACACGCTGACCGCACAGCATGCCGGCACCCCAGACATTTCGCAAGAGATCGACGTCGCGAGCGACTCGGTGGTCAACCTCGCGCTCGAATTACAGCCCTTGCGCGAAATCGGGCACTCGCAAGCCGGGCTCACGCGCGGCCCGGCGGCGGCGCCTGTCTCCGTCAATTCGCTGACGCGCTCGCAGATCTCGGCGCTCCCGAACAATCAGAGCCTCAACAGCGTGATTCAGACGGTGCCTGGGATCGTGCACTTCTCGTACAACGAACCGGTCGCGCACGGCTTCCACGGCCTCACGTATGAGATCGACGGCATCCCGCTGCCGCTTGGGACGACCTCGAACTTCAGCGAGGTGATCGACCCGCGCACGATCGACTCGCTCGAAGTCTTCACCGGCGCCTTCCCCGCTGAATTCGGCGGCTCGCGTCAGGGCGCGGTCATCAACATCATCAGCCATCGCGCGAACGATCTGGGTTCGGGCGACCAGGGATTGTTGACCGTCGGCGCCGGTTCGTACGGCGGCCTGCAATCGTCGCTGGCCGAGGCGGCGCGCATCGGAAACACACGCATCTTCCTCAATCTCAACGAGGAGCGCACCAATCGCGGCGTCGATTCGCCGACTTTCGCCCCGATGCACGACGCGTCGAATCAGTCCAACCAGTTCCTGCGCACGATCACGACGCTTTCGACCCGCGACACGCTCGCCCTGGACTTTTCGAACAACTATGCGGGTTTCCAAATCCCGATCAATACCGTCGACAGTCCGAACGATCCGATCTTCGTCCCGCCGGGCACCGACGATGTCCAACGCGAATACGATGGTTTCCTGAATCTGGCGTTCACGCACAACACCGCCGACGGAAACGGTTACTTCCAGATAGTCCCGTGGTATCGCTCGGACCGCGTCGTCTACGACGGCGATCTTCCCAACGATCTGCTGGGGCAAGTCGACGACGGAAACGGAACGTTCACGCCACTCAACGGCTTGCGGCAGGACCGCCGTTCCGAATTCGTGGGCCTGCGCCTGGCTCAATTCCGCTCGTACGGTCCGCACGCCGTCAAGTTCGGTGTTGACGGCTCCGTCGAGAACTTCAAAGGCAGCGAACTGATCGAGTATTACGATCAGAACAACAACGTGCAGACGTTCACCGACGCCTCGAGCAAGCGCGGGACGCAAACGGGCGCGTACATCCAAGACAAATGGACGCCGACGCGCTTCTTCTCAATCTTCGCCGGCCTGCGCTACGACGGCTCGACGGGCTACACGTCGGGTTCTCAACTCAGCCCCCGAATCGAGATCAACGGCCAAGTCGATCCGAAAAACCTTCTGCACGTCTATTACGGCCGGCTGTACGCCGCGCCGTTCATCGAGGACACGCGCCGTGCGGCCGTGGTCACCGCAGGCGGCAACTCCAACGCGCTCCCCGTCTACGATCTGCAGCCCGAGCGAGACCAGTATTACGAATTCGGACTGGCGCACACGTTCGCCGCGGGGATGCGCGGTTACGTCAATCTCTGGAAACGCGACGCCACCAACGTGCTCGATACGACACAGATCTTTCCGACGCCGATCTTCGCCGTCTTCAATAATACGATCGGCATCGCGAAGGGCGCCGAGGGGCGCTTCGAGACGCGGTTCTCGAACGGCGACTCGGCGTTCGTCTCGGCGTCGCTGTCGAGCGCGCAGGCCGGCGGCATCTCGGGCGGGACGTTCCTGTTCCCGCCGGCAGCATCAAGCGACGTGACCCTCAATCCGGAAGATCACGACCAAACTTTCACCGCAACGCTCGATTACACCAAGCGCTTCGGTAGGGATCGTTCGTTCTTCGCGTCGGTCGAACCACAGTACGGAACCGGGTATCCGGTCCTGTTCCAAAACGGTCCCGGCCGGTTGCCGCCGCACCTCACCTTCGACGGATCCGTCGGCCGCGATGCCAAGAAAGGTTCGCTGGGTTTCGTCGCCTCGTGGCAGAACATCGCGAACCGCATGTACCTGCTGAAGGTGAACAACGGTTTCAACACCACGCAGTACGGGCCGGGCTCGCAGTTCACGCTCCGCCTGACGGCGCCGTTTTAGGGCGCGGCTTTGTGTCTCGCCTCCTCTGGGTCGGGACACTAGGGGTGGCGAAGGGGCCGCCAAGTGACATCGCGGACCGCAGCAGGCCCCCCCTCACCGGAGCAATCGGCCTTTCTCGAACGGGCGATGAACCAGTACGGGAAGGCGACCTATAA
>PLCB01000016.1:0-90523 GCA_003134695.1 Candidatus Zemynaea palustris
GATTGGACGAGAACGATTTCGGAGATGTTGCCGGCGACGAAGTCGTCGGTCACCTTCGCGGCGACTTCACGCGCTAAGGTCAATTTTGGAGCTGCCGAAAGAGGCGTTTCGAAAGCAACTAGCCCGTCCAAACGCCTAACTGCTTTGGCTGCCTTCGTGCCAACGGCGTACCAAGCGTGGGAAAAGGTCTGGGCAACGTCCACCTTTCCCGTCATGCCTCCTCCGTAAGGTTCCTCACGTCCAGCCCGAAAAAGACTCGCGCGAGGCACTTCCTGAGCAAAGCGAATGATATTCGAATTGAATGCGCCAGCAAGACCTTTGTCTGCTGTCATGACAATTACGCCTTTTCGCGCGTCTTCCTTACCCGGCCGCAGAAACGGATGATCGATCGAACCGGCCGCTTCCATGAGGTCGTGGAGCATGGCGAACATCGTCTCGGCGTAGGGACGCGCTTGGCGCTGCGCGATCTCGGCGCGGCGAATCTTCGCCGCGGCGACCTGCTTCATCGCCTTGGTGATCTGCTGGGTGTTCTTGAGCGACTTGATCCGGTCGCGCAGATCTCGAACGGTCGGCATTAGAAGGTCTTGTTGAACTCCTCGATCGCCTTGACCAGCGTGGCCCCGGCTTCGTCGCTGAGTTGCTTGGTCTCGGCGATCGACTTCGCGAGCGATTCGTACTTCTCGTGAGCGAAGTCGACAAACGAGCGCGCCCACTCCTGGAGCCGCGGCGTCGGTACGTCGGTGAGGTAACCGCGCGTCGCCGCAAAGATCAGCATGACCTGATCCTCGACGGCCTGCGGCTGAAACTGCGGCTGCTTGAGGATCTCGGTGATCTTCTCGCCGCGCGTAAGGGTCGCTTGCGTCGTCTTGTCCAGATCGCTCGAAAGTTTGGCGAAGGCCGCCAGTTCGCGATATTGCGCGAGGTCGAGCTTCAATTGCCCGGCGACCGAACGCATCGCCTTGATCTGCGCCGAGCCGCCGACGCGGCTGACCGAGATTCCGACGTCGACCGCGGGCCGGATGCCTTGGAAAAAGAGACCGGTCGTCAGATAGATCTGTCCGTCGGTGATCGAGATCAGATTCGTCGGAATGTAGGCCGAGACGTCGCCGGCCTGTGTCTCGATGACCGGGAGCGCCGTGATCGAGCCGCCGCCCTTCTCGTCGGAGAGCTTCGCCGCCCGTTCGAGCAGGCGCGAGTGCAAGAAAAAGATGTCGCCCGGATACGCTTCGCGCCCCGGCGGGCGGCGCAACAGGAGCGAAACCTCGCGATACGCCTGCGCGTGCTTGGTGAGGTCGTCGTAGACGATCAGCACGTCTTTGTTCTGATACATCAATTCTTCGGCCATCGCACAGCCGGCGTAGGGCGCGATGTACTTGAGCCCGGGAGCCTCCGACGGTCCGACCGCGACGATGGTCGTGTAGTCCATCGCTTGGTGCTTCGCGAAGATTTGCGCGAGCGAGGCGACGGTCGACGTCTTCTGACCGATCGCAACGTAGATGCAGTACACGCCTTTACCGCGCTGATTGATGATCGTGTCGACCGCGATCGCGGTCTTGCCGGTCGAGCGGTCACCAATGATCAATTCCCGCTGGCCGCGACCGATCGGAATCAGCGCGTCGATCGCCCGAATGCCGGTTTGCAGCGGCTGCTTGACGGGCTGGCGCTCGATCACGCCCGGGGCGGTGTTTTCGATCGTCCGATAGCGCTTGGTTTCCACCGGGCCTTTGCCGTCGACCGGGTTACCGAGCGGATCGACGACGCGTCCCAGCAGCGCCTCGCCGACCGGCACCGAGACGATGCGCCCGGTGCGCCGAACTTGCATCCCCTCCTTGATTTCGGTGTCGGGTCCGAGGATGACGACGCCGACGTTGTCCTCTTCGAGGTTCAGCGCGATCCCTTGAAGGCCGTTCGGAAACTCGACCAGTTCGGATTGCTGTACCGCTTCGAGCCCGTAGATGCGCGCGATGCTCGAACCGACTGCGATGACCGTTCCAACCTGGTCTTCGTGGACTTCGCTCTTGAAATTCGCAATTTGGTTCTTGAGGACGCCGGCAATTTCGTCTGCGTTGATCATATCCGTTTACTTTCTGGTCGCGAGTTCGCGAGCGAATTCGTCGAGCCGGCCGGCGATGGTACCGTCGATGCGGCGATCGCCCATCGTGATGCGGACGCCGCCGAGCAGCGCCGGATCGACGGTCTGCTTCACCTCGAAGCGCTTGCCGTAGATGCGCCCGAGGCGGGCGACGAGTTGCTCGAGTTCGGCCGGCGGCAGCCGGCGCGCGCTCGTGATTTCTAGCGGTTCGCGCCCGGTGTCGGCCAGCGCGAGTTTTTCATATTCCGCGACGATCGGTCCGAGCAGCGCTTCACGGCGTTTGCGAATGAGGAGCAAGATCGAGTGCAGCGCGACCTGGTGGAACGCGGCAAAAACCTTGGCAAACACTTGGGTTTTCTTCGCGCGATCGATGACCGGAGACGTGAAGAAGCGCCGGGCGTCGTCGTTCGAGAAAATCGCCGCGCACGCGGCTTGGAGATCGCGGCCGACCGCGTCGACCGCCTTCCGCTCCTTCGCCAGGCTGAAGATCGCGGTCGCGTAGCGGCGCGCTACGGTTTCGTTCTGCATCAGGCGTTCCCGCGTTCCAGCGAGTCGATGACTTCGCCCATCAGCCGCCGATCGGGACCTTCGCCGAGTTTTTTCGCCGATTCGCGCGCGATCTCGAGCGCGCGCGCCAAGAGTTCGTCGCGTAGCCGCTCGCGCGCCGCCAGGCGCCCGCGTCCGAGTTCGCCTTCTGCGTTGCGCACGACTCGATCGCCTTCGACGGCCGCGTCGCTCACGATCCGTTCGCGGGTGCGGATCGCGTCGCGCTCGGCCCGCGCTTGGATCGCGGCCGCGTCGCTGCCGGCAACCTCGAGTTCCCGGCGCGCGGCTTCGACCTCCGCCTTCGCCGCGTCGCGCTTCCCCTCGGCTTCGAGCAACTCGGCGTTCTTTCGATCGCGCGACGCCATGCTGGCCGGCGTGAGATACTTGACCCAAAGCCACACCAGCACCGCGAGAAAGATGACCGCGCTCAGTATGTCGCTCCAGATCGCGAGCTGCGCGTAAAAAGCGCCGTTCATCGAGCACTCCCGAGCGCGCGTGCCAGCAACTGGTCGGCCAGGGCGGTCGCGAGATCGCGTTCCCGCTCGCGGGCAGATTGGAGTTCCGACTCGACTCTAGCGCGCGCTTCGCCGGCGATCGCGTTGGCTCGGTCTGCGGAGCTCGCCGCCACTCCCGCGGCCTGGCGGTCGGCCTCAACGCGCACCTTAACCAGGGCTTCCTCCGCTTCGCGCCGCGCTGCCGCGCGCTTTACCTCGGCCTCCGCCCGCAGGCTACGCACCTCCGCCGAATACCGATCGTAGTCGTTTTTCACGCCTTCGATATATTCACGCCGTTTCCGAATCGCCGTCCCCACAGGACGAAGAAACACAACGCGCAAGATCGCGAAAAAGATCGCGAAGTTGACGAGTTGGACCCAGAACGTTCCGTCGAGGGAGAGAAACACGCGTCGCTATTTGGCCACGTGCGCAACGTGCGAGAGCAGGGCGGGGACGTTGGCGACGACGAGCAGCAGATAGAAGCCCAGACCCAACCCGATAATCGGGAACGCCTCCAGCACGCCGATGCCTAAGAACATGAAGAGGAAGATATTGGGGCGCGCTTCGGGTTGACGCGAGATCGCTTCGACGGCCTTCGAAGCGACGATGCCGTCGCCGACTGCCGAACCGAAGGCGACGCCGAGGATGATGATGCCGAACGCGAGGATGGTCGCCGCCGCGACTAAAGCCTCAGAACTCACGATAGTGCCTTTCTTTGAAGATCAGTGTTCCTCAGCCGTCGCCAAGGACAGATAGACGATGCCGAGGAGGGTAAAGATGAACGCTTGAATGGTGCCGACGAAAAAGTTGAAGAATTGGATGAACGTCGGCAAGATCGCCGCTGCCAGCGAGAGGTTGAACGGACCGATCATCACTTGCTGGCGGATAACCGAGGCGACCACGATGAACAACAGCTCGCCGACAAAAATATTGAAGAAGAGTCGCGCCGCCAAGGTGACGGGCCGCATCGCCTCGTCCACCACATTGATCGGAAGCATGAACGCGAACGGCTGAGCCAAGTGCTTATAGTACCCGAGCCCCTTTTTTCGAATCGCGACGACTTGAATCATCAAGAAGATGAGCACCGCATACGGGACGGTCGTATTCAAGTCGCCCGTGGGCGAACCGCTGAAAGGAACGCCGAGCAGGCGTAGCGGGTAGCTGAGAATCCCGAACTGATTCAGAGTGAATAGGTAGATGAAGAGCGCGATGAAGAACGGGACGAAAGGTTCGCCGCTCTTGCCGAGCGAGCCGTAGACCAGATCCGCGATGTAATCGATGACGCCTTCGAAGATCGTCTGGGTCTTTCCGACCCGGGGGCGCCGGTAACTGTTTCCCACCCAAGCCAAGAAGATCAGCGCCACGAACATCGCGACCCACGTCGTCAATATCGTGTCGGCGTGAACCGAGCCGACGAGCGGCCACGTCCAGGTGAGGTGTTCGCCGATCTGTTCTTTCAAGAGGGAGAGTCCGTTCGGATCGTGCGGACCGCTACGAGCGCGTAGACGCCGAGCGGCGTAAAAAACCCGGTGAAGTAGGTCGCCATCGTCCACCACGGACCATGGAGGGCAAACGCCACCGGTACTATACCGAAGACAGCGATTCGAAGCACACTACTTAAGACGAAGGCCGCGACGCTGCGATGTTCGCCGAGGCGCTCGTTGCCCCACATCGAGAGCAGTGCGTTCAGGACGCCGCAGACGGTGCCGAAGACCTCCGCGACCGCCGCCACCGGAGACGCCGGCACGAGGGCCAGCCCAACCGGAAGCGAGAGCGCGAGAGACCAGATCGCCATCGACCGCTTGCGCTCGTGATACGCGCGCATCTCGGCCTCCGGCGCAGCGCCTCCCGAGTTTGGGCCGCCTCCGGGCGAACCCTCCTCGACGTTCATCGCACCGTCTTGCGGCCCGCAGCCGAGGCTGCTCGAAACTCCTCGGGCAGCGGGCCGCCGCGGAGGCGCGCCAGCAGCCAATCGACGATGCGCCCAGCAGCTTGGCCGTCGCCGTAGGGATTGTCGGCGCGCGCCATCCGGGCGTACGCGACTTCGTCCTCGAGCAGCGTCCGCGTTTCGGCGACGATCATCGCTCGGTCGGCGCCGACCAGCTTCAGGGTGCCGGCCGCGATGCCTTCGGGCCGCTCGGTCTCGCGCCGCATGACGAGCACCGGTTTCCCGAGGCACGGCGCTTCCTCTTGAAGCCCGCCGCTGTCGGTCAGAACGAGCGTCGAGCGCGCGATGCTGCGGACGGTCGCCGAATACGACATCGGCGCGACCAAGTGGACGCCTGCCACACCGTCGAGGATCTTGTGCGCGATCGGCGCGACGCGGGGCGAGGGGTGGACCGGCCACAGAATCTGTGGATGTCGCGGGAACGCAGCGATCTCGGCGAGCGCACGACAGATCTCCGGCATCGCGTCATGATTCTCGCGCCGGTGCGCGGTGACGAAGATCCACGGGCGCTCGGGATCGAGTCCATGCCACTCCCGTTCCGGCGCTTCGGCGATTCGCTCGGCGCGTTCGGCGGTTTCCAGGAAGGCATCGATGACGGTGTTGCCGGTGACGAAGATGTCGGCGGCTTCGACGTTTTCGCGCTCGAGGTTGAGCCGCGCGGTCGCCGTCGGCGCAAAATGGTACGACGCGAGCCGGCCCGTCAAGCGGCGGTTCATCTCTTCAGGAAACGGCTCCCAGCGCGTCGTCGTGCGCAAGCCGGCCTCGACGTGAGCCACCGGAATCTGCCGGTAGAACGCGGCCAGCGCCGCTGCGCTGCTGGTCGTCGTGTCGCCGTGAACGAGGACGACGTCGGGCTTGCGCTGGGCGAGCACCCGCTCCATCCCCACGAGGACGCGCGTCGTGATTTCGGTCAGCGTCTGATCGGCAGTCATGATGTCGAGATCGTCGTCGGGGACGATCTCGAAGAGTTCGAGCACGTCGTCCAGCATCTCGCGGTGTTGCGCGGTCACACACACCAGCGGCTCGATCGCAGGCCGCGCTTCGGCGAGTGCACGCACGACCGGAGCCATCTTGACGGTGTCGGGGCGCGTTCCGAACACCGTCATAACTTTCAGCGGGGACGTCGCAATCGTCATATTCCCGCGATCCGCACGTGCGCGAGGCCACCCGACAGAACGTAGGCGGCCGCGCCAAGCGCAAACGAAACGGCGTAGATCAGCAGCACCGCTTGCTTGACGTTGAGCCCGAAGCGAAAGACCAAAATGTGGTGCAGGTGACCGCGGTCGGCCGTCGCGATCGATTTACCGGCGCGGAGTCGCCGCCAAATCGCGAGCGCCGCATCGACAACCGGAAACGCGAGCGCGATCAGCGGTACGAGCAAGCTCACGGTAATCGCGACTTTCGCGGTGACAATAATCGACACCGTCGCGAAAACGTATCCGATGAAGAGCGAACCGGTGTCACCCAAAATAATCTTCGAAGGATTGAAGTTGTACGGGAGAAAACCGAGCGCTCCGCCGACCAGCGCCGAGAGGGCGAGCGCCGGGACGAGATGGCCGTGACCGACGGCGATCGCGAACAGGAACATTCCCGAAATCGCCGTGACGCCGGTCAACAGCCCGTCGAGTCCATCGAGAAAGTTGATCGCGTTCATCATGCCGAGATACCAGAGGAGCGTGAGCGGGACGCCGAGCCAGAGCGGGACGCTCACATAGACGTGCCAGAACGGCACCTCGAATCCCGAGACGATGAAACCGTAGCTCATCGAGACGGCGGCCACGACGACTTGGGCGATGAACTTGTCGCGCGCACGCATCCCCATGATGTCGTCCCACAGTCCCACGATGACGATCATCGTTCCGCCGAACAGGAGCCCAAGGACGTCATGGATGTCGTCGGCTCGGTGGAAGAGCGTCGGTGAAAGCTTGAGCGCGAGGCCGATCGACACGAAGAGCGCGAACAAAAAACCGAGGTAGATGGCCAGACCGCCGGCACGCGGTTTCGGTTCGGCATGCATTCGCCGGTCGTCGATCTGATCGACGAACCCGGCCTTTTCCGCGATCCGCCGGATGCGCGGCGTGACGAGCGCTGCGGTAGCCGTCGCGGTAACGAACGCGAACAGGAACAGAAACCAGACGCTCACGAGAACGGCGCCAATTCGACGTGCGCTTCGGCGAGCAACTTTTGCGCGAACGGATCGAAATAGGGATCCCGATAGACGATTCGCCTCACGCCGGCGCTGATGAACAGCTTCGCGCAGGCGACGCATGGTTGGTGCGTGCAATAGGCGGTCGCGCCCTCGAGCCCGACGCCGTGCAACGCACCCTGCACGATCGCGTTCGCTTCGGCGTGAACGGAACGGATGCAATGGTCATTCAGGATTTCGCAGCCGACCTCGGTACAGTGCGCGACGTGTCGCGGCGCGCCGTTATAACCGGTCGTCAAGATGCGATGATCGCGCACCAAGACCGCACCGACGCTCGCACGCGGGCAGGTAGCGCGCGTCGCCACCGTCTCGGCGACGTGCATGAAGTATTCATCCCAACCTGGCCGCACGAGCTATCGCTTCATCCGTTCGCGATACCCGGCCGGCAGCGAAGACGCGCTGCCGAACATTCGGTCGCCGGCGTCGCCGAGGCCCGGCACGATGTATCCATGATCGTTCAAGCGTGCGTCGATCGCGCACGTGACGATCCGCGCGCCGGGATGCTTTCCGCTCACGTGCTTGATGCCGTCGGGAGCGGCGATCACGCAGACCAGGCTCAACTCGGTGGCGCCGCGCGCGGCGAGGACGTCGAGCGCGGCCGCGCCCGAATGGCCGGTCGCCAGCATGGGATCGAGCGCATAGACCGCGGAGCCGCTCAAGTCGTCGGGGAGATTCGCGTAGTAGGGGACGGCCGCGAGCGTCTCGGGATCGCGGAAGAAACCGAGGTGCGCGACAACCGCGTCGTCGACGACCGAGAGGAAGCCGGATAAGAGCCCGAGCCCCGAACGGAGGATCGGCGCTACCACGGGGCGGCGAGCGAAGCGCCGGACGGTCGCCGCCTCCAGGGGCGTCTCGACCTCTTCCTCGCGTGTCGCGAGATCGCGTGTCGCCTCGTAGGCGAGGAAGACGCCAACTTCTTCAACAAGGCGCCGGAAGACCGGCGTCGGCGTCGTCTTGTCGCGCAGCCGCGCGAGCCGGTCGGCAACTGCGGGATGATCGATGACGGTTACGCGTTCCATCAGTATCAGGCTTCGCCCAGCTAAAGGAGCGGCCTTGCCCATGCCCCTCTTCAAACACATCACGCTCGCGCTCGCCGCCCTCGCGGCGCTTGGGTTCGCCCTGCCACCGCCGGCCGGTGCGCAATCGACGCAGATCCGGCGCTTCGTCGGCATCTACAGCGCGACACGCCAGGGTGCCGACTCGGCGCAGCAGCTCCTTAAGCTCGAGCTCGATCCCGGTGGACGCGCCGTGCTCACGACCACCTACCCCGGCTACACGAAGAGCGCAGCCGGCGCTGCCGTCTACCCGCAGATCGAAAAAGGGACGTGGTCGGTCGCCAACCAGTACGCGATCGTCCACTTCACGCGTCGCGCGAACGTGACCGGCAATGGAACGCACGACACGTACAAGCCCGAAGACATCGCGCTGACGTTTTCGCTAGGTTTCCGCTGCACGCTCAAACTGGAGCGCGACGACGCGAACCTGTTCGGCAAGGACGGATTGAAAATGCAAGGTCACGGTTGCTAACAGCGGTGCCCACGCAAAAAACCTGGAAGACTCTTGTCAACGAGGTCGTACTGCGCCTGCCGAAGACGTTTTCGCTGGCTGACGTTACGGCACGCAAGGAATACTTTCAACGACATTATCCCGACAATCGATTCATCGAAGCGAAGATTCGCCAAAGCCTACAAGTCCTTCGCGACCAAGGCACATTAAAGTTTCTCGGCGGTGGCCGATATCAGTCGATCGATACCCAGCCCAAGTTCAGCCCTCTGCTCGATCCCCGCACAGCAGCGGCCTATACGAACCGAACGCAAATTGGTCGTGTCATGTTAGAAACTTGGGCCGAGATAAATCTGTTCTGTGTCAATTGTGCGGCAGATTCTCTCAGGCGACTCCCGGCCAACACGCCGGTTGCCGATTTCGCGTGCAATTCGTGCCACGACAATTACCAGCTCAAAGCGAAAGACGGCCGATTCGCCTCGATAATTCCAGGGGCGGCGTACGCGCCGACGATCAAAGCTGTACGCGAGGGTCGGATGCCGGAATACGTACTGGTTGAGTACGACCCACGCTTTGACACGGTGGTCTTCGTAGATGCGATTCCAGGCCGCTTCATCACCGCAGACCGCGTGAAAGCCCGAAATAAGCTCGGCGCGACTGCGCGACGCGCCGGTTGGCAAGGATGCAACATCGACGTCTCTAAACTGCCGCGGGCTCGCATCGTCGAACCGGCCGGCCTCGAGCGGAGCGCTGTCCGCGCGGACTGGCGGCGGATCAACGAATCATGATCGGCATTTCCGCGAACGGTACGCTAGCTGCCGATATTCTGCCGAATACTCGTTTCGTGTTGCCGTGAAGTTACCTCGATCGTCTGCGACTACGGAACGTCGAAGCGTGCGCTAAGCTCGGCGACACGGCCGCGCAGGTGTTCCAGCTTTGCGCGGTCGGCGATGTCGCCGAGCGCCTCGCCGATGATCTTGCCGATCTCGCGCGCGTCTGCTTCGCCCATCCCGCGCGACGTGATCGCCGGCGTCCCGAGCCGGATGCCGCTCGTGACCATAGGCTTCTGCGGATCGAACGGGATCGCGTTCTTGTTAACGGTGATGCGAATCTCGTCGAGGTAAGCCTCGACGGCCTTGCCGGTCAGGCCGCGCGGCGTCAGATCGACGAGCAAGAGATGCGTGTCGGTGCCGCCGCCGACGAGCCGCGCGCCCGCCCGCTGCAATTCGTCGCCCATCGCACGCGCGTTGCTGATGACCTGGATCTGGTACGTTTTGAACGAAGGCCGCAACGCTTCTCCGAAAGCGACGGCCTTGGCGGCGATCGCGTGCATGAACGGCCCACCTTGGATTCCGGGGAAGACGCTCTTGTCGAGTGCCGGCGCGTGCTCGGTCTTGCAGAGGACGAGGCCGCCGCGCGGTCCGCGTAAAGTCTTGTGCGTCGTCGTCGTCACGTAGTCGGCGAGTGGTACGGGCGACGGGTGCAATCCGACCGCGACGAGCCCGGCGATGTGCGCCATGTCGACCAAGAACGTCGCGCCGACTTCCTTCGCGATCTCCACGAACGGCGCGTAATCCATCGTGCGCGGATAGGCGCTTGCGCCGGCGATCAGGAGCTTCGGCTTGTGCTCGCGCGCCATTTCGCGGACCTGGTCGTAGTCGATGAGTTCGGTCTCGCGGCGCACGCCGTAGGCGACGGCGTTGTAGAGTTTTCCGCTAAAGCTGACTTTCGTGCCGTGCGTCAGATGGCCGCCGTGCGCGAGCGACATCCCGAGCACGGTGTCACCCGGCTGTAGGACCGCCATGAAAACGGCCATGTTGGCCTGCGCCCCGGCGTGCGTCTGAACGTTGACGTGCTCGGCGCCGAAGAGTTGCTTCGCGCGATCGATCGCGAGCTGCTCGGCGACGTCGACGAACTCGCAGCCGCCGTAGTAGCGCCGCCCCGGATAACCTTCGGCGTACTTGTTGGTCATCACGCAGGCCATCGCTTCGCGCACGGCGCGGCTCGCGTAATTCTCAGACGCGATCAACTCGAGGTTGTCGCGCTGGCGCTGCTCTTCAAAATGAATCGCGGCCGCGATTTCGGGATCTTGAGTGTCGAGCAAGGAACCGTCGAGCAGTTGCATCAGTCCTCTTCGTCCTTGGGAAGCGCGTAGAGACCGCGCAACCCGAGGGTCACACCCCGTTCGTCAACGAGATGGCGCGGCACTCTCGGATCGTGCCGCCGGACGAACGAGCCCACGGCGACGCCTGCGACGAGAATCCCCATCCCCGTCCAATACCAGGGATCGGCGAGGTGATCGGGGATTCGCGTTGCCAGAAAATCTCCGAACCAGATTGCGCCGCCGACGAACACGGCAGCCAACGTCGCGAGCCTCACCGCTCAGCTCAGGAACTTAGCGAGTTTTCGCGATGCGGCGGCTGAGCGTGACCCACCAGATCTCGCCGACGATCTTCACGGCGACGAGGGCGAGTGCGAGCCGGAAGACGAGCCACAGGGCGGACATCCCGCCGACGATCACCGTCAGCGTCGCGCCGACGACAAAACTGAGGACAGCCGTCTGGTAGATCCGCGAGATCTGTACCACGGTGTTTTCGGCGAGTTCGGCCGACGAGAAAAGCCGCACGAGCCACGATTCGAGCGGGATCACCGCGATCGTGAGGAGCGCCATCGCAAAAAAGACCGCTGCGATCAGCGGCCGGTCGAAGAACTCGAACGCAGCGTTGATCAGAAAAACGAAGAGTCCGCCCATCAAGAGTTGCAGCGGCTGCGCGGCTGCCATCCAGCCGGCGATTAGCGGAATCGGGTCGGTCGCCGGTGCGCGGCCGACGTCGTGCTGCCCGTTCATCAATTGCCTCGAATTATAGCACATTTTTCAGCGAGTCGACCCGCGCAACGCCGATCATCGCGTCGCGCGTCACGAGCATCGCGCATTCGGCCTCGCTCAACGAGTCGGTCTCCTCGGGCCGCATCGGCAGAACGAGGTAGCGCATGTCGGCGGTGCTGTCGTGGACGCGGACCGTCATGCCGGCGGGCAGGTGCAGACCGAACTCGGCGAGCACGGCCCGCGGCTCGCGTATGGCGCGCGAGCGATACTCGAGGCTCTTGTACCAATCTGGCGGAAGCCCGAGCAGCATCCGCGGATAGCACGAACACAGCGTGCACACGATGAGGTTGTGAAGCATGGGCGTGTTCTCGACGACGACCAACTTCAAACTGCGGACCTCGATCCCGAGCTCGCCGACGGCCGCACTCCCGTCCTCCAGCAGCCGCGCTTTGAAGCCAGGATCGAACCAGGCGCGGGCCACGACGCGCGCGCCGAGTGCAGGGGTGCGGGTGTACATGAACTCGACCCCCGCGTCGACGGCGGCGTCGCTGACGACCCCCCTCTCGACGAGGAGTTCACGGAAGGCCCGCTCCAGCAGCTCCGCGTTCCGATCGTAGCGAGCGTGTTCGAGGCTCATCGTTTGTCCTCGGTTTTCTCGAGCCAGTGTTCGTAGATCTCGACGTCGAGCGTATCTTCGGCCGCGCCGACGTAGTCGGGCCACACCTCGCACTGTGCGAACCGGACGCGATAGAGCGGCTCGCGCTCGCCGGCGTAGCGACCGTAGGCCAATTCTTCGGGCTTGCGAAACTCGCCGCAGATGCGCTCGACCACGCCGCGCTTGCCGCGGATATAGCGCGGCGTGCGAACGTGGCCGGCGGTAAATTTGTCGAGAACGCGCACCCGTTCGCCCGGGTTGAAACGCGGCGTCATCGCTCGCCTCGCCGGGCATGCTCTCGCTCGTGCGCGCGCTCGACCTCGGCCAGACGCCGTTCGAGCGCGACGCGTTCGATCACGCCTTTCTCAGCCATCACGGCAATCAGCGAATGCAACCAGCGCTCGTAGTAGCCGAGCAAACGGTATTCGTCCGCCGAGAGCGACTCGATCCCGCGTCGCAACTCGTCGACGCTCATCAGCGCTCCGCCGGGCCGCTGCGGGTCGGACAAGAGTTGCATCAGCGCGTCGACGCGCATCTCCCAAGGGAGGATGGCGTGCTGTCCGCGCGGGACCGGCGCATCCGTCCGCGTTCCACCGAGATCGTGGTGCCCGCTCATCGTTTGCGCTGATTATAGCAGGGACTTCGGCGTTTGCGCACCTTCGACGTAGCCACGAGCGAGGTCGGCCTCGGCCTTCGTCTGCTCGGCGACGCCGAACGCAAGCTTCGCCACCCGGTGCGAGTGACGACCGCCGCTTTCGAAAGGCGTCTCCATGAAGATCGCGACAAGCCGCTCGACCATCTCCCAGCCCGTGAGCCGCTCGGAGAGCGCGAGGACGTTGGCGTCGTTGTGACGGCGCGCCAGCTCGCACGAATACGGCTCAACGACGGCGGCGCAACGGACGCCTTCCACTTTGTTGGCGGCGATGGCGATCCCGAGGCTCGAGCCGCAGACCACGATGCCGCGGTCGTAGCGTCCGCTCGCGACGGCGGCACCGACGACGAAGCCGTAGTCGGGGTAGTCGACCGGCGTCGCGTCACGAGTCCCGAAATCGTGGGTTTCGTGGCCCTGCGCGCGGAGTTGCTCCGCGATCTTGTCCTTGTAACCGAAGCCGGCGTGGTCGGCAGCGAGCGCGATCTTCATCTCACCCAAGACTTCCGCGCCGACGGGAGGGACGCCCGCAGAGCCGAACCTGTTTCATAAATGAAGATCGCTTCGTCGAGCGCGAGCTTCGCGCGAATGCTCGCGCGTGGCGAACTCACGCAACTCGAGTGGCTCGATCTGTGCGCCTCCGAACTCGACCTCGACGGCGTGCTGTTCGACACTCGCCACTTCGCACGCACCGACGCCGACTATCTCGCGCAGCTCAAAAAGACCGCGGTCGACTTGGGTCTCGCGGTCGCGGGACTCGTCGCGCCCGATCTCCCGAGCGCCGGCGAAGCGCCCTTCGAGATAGCGCTCGCGCTCGGCGCCCCGATCGTCGTCGCCGACGCGCCCCCCGCCGCCGACGATCCGGCCGCGTGGAGTGCGTTCACGGCGGCGCTCAAGCCGGCCGTCAACGTGGGAAAACGGCTCAACGTCACGGTCGCCGTGCGCAACGGCTCGTCGACGCTGTGCGCCTCGGCCGCCGACTGCAAGCGGCTGGCCAAAGACGTCGATAGCGCCTGGCTGCGCTTCGCAACCGACGCGACCGCGTTCGGGGCACTCGACAAGATTGAAGAGCTCGCGACAAAAACCGTCCTCGCGACGCACGCCATCGAAAACCTCGAGACGTTCGCGCGCGATGACGATGCCGAAGCGCGGCGCCTGCTCGACGCCTTGCGCGGATTTCGCGGATTCGTCGCGGTCGATCGCGGCGACGCCGACGGAGAGCGCGACACGTTTCATCGCGCGATCGGGCGCTTACGCGGGCTGCTGGCGCGGATCGAACTCGAGACCCTCGCGTAGGGCCGCCGGCAAACAAAGGGACGACAACCGCACTGCCGTCTGCGAACCCTGGTAGAAACCTGATTCTCTCAGGTGGGTGCGGCCCGGGCGCCGGGGAGGGTTCGGGGTATGCCGCCCCCTCCAACCGTCGTGTCCGGAGCTTGTGCTCCCTTTGTTGTTACGTTGGTCCTACACCAAGGGAAGGTACGCGCGCGAGCGCAGTCGTCGTCTACCGCGCATTATGCCACCGCAGCCTCGGTTTTAACAGACTTGACAAACGATGTTTTCCAAGAACTGTGAGCGGGGCCGCGCGCGAGGACCGGAGCCAACTATAGATGTAAGAGCTAGCCGTGCATCTGACGGTTCAGCCGCTCG
The DNA here is from genome assembly GCA_003134695.1 of Candidatus Zemynaea palustris. Classification (GTDB taxonomy): domain Bacteria; phylum Vulcanimicrobiota; class Vulcanimicrobiia; order Vulcanimicrobiales; family Vulcanimicrobiaceae; genus Zemelea; species Zemelea palustris. The sequence continues at coordinate 14,571 of PLCB01000016.1, forward strand.
CTCTCTCGCTCGTCCACACCTTCACGATCGCGCGGGGCTCGGCGTCGGTCGCGCGGACCGCGATTTTCCGCTTGCAGCACGGCGCTCTAGTCGGCCTCGGAGAGACGGCGCCGAGTGCGCGCTACGACGAAAGTGTCGAGTCAGTGAGCGCCTTCTTCGCGGCGCATCCGCCGCGTGGCGACGATCCTTACGCGCTCGAAGCCTTGCTCGAAGGGATCCCGCCGGCCGCTCGCTGCGGTCTCGATCTCGCCCTGCACGACCTGATCGGAAAGGACGTCGATCGGCCGCTCTGGCGGCTCTTGGGTCTCGATCCGTCGAAAACGCCCGTGACGTCGTTCACGATCGGCATCGACACCGTCGAGACGATGCTCGCGAAGATCGACGAGGTCCGCGATCACCCGATTCTCAAAGTGAAGTTGGGGACGCCGAACGACCTCGAATTGCTCGCGGCGATTCGCGAACGTTATGCCGGAACGATCCGCATCGACGCCAACGAGGCATGGACGCCAGAACGTGCCGTCGAGATTCTGCGCGAGCTCGAACGCTTCGATATCGAGTTCTGCGAGCAGCCGATTCCCGCCGGAAAGCCCGAACGCTTGCGCTGGATTCGCGAGCGCGTCAAGATTCCGATCGTCAGCGACGAAGACTCCGTCACCGCGAGCGACCTCCCAGCATTGCGCGGCTGCGTCGACGGCATCAACGTGAAGCTCGTCAAGTGCGGCGGGATTCGCGCAGCGCTCGCGATGATCCATACGGCACGAGCGCTCGGTCTGAACGTGATGCTCGGCTGCATGGTGGAGAGCGCGATCCTCGCGACCGCTGCGGCACACCTCTCACCGCTCGTCGACTGGGCCGATCTCGACGGCCCGTTCCTCACCAAAGACGACCCGTTCGCCGGCATCACGTACGAGCGCGGAAAGATCGTGTTACCGGAAGGTGCCGGGCTCGGCGTGCGCGAGCGCTCGCGCAGCGCCGCGTGACGAACAAGCGCCGGCGTTACGCGATCCTCACGCCCGGTGACTTTGACGACACGCGCGCGAAGACGGCGCACGGTGTGATCGCGTACGCGCAGGATGAAACCATCGCCGTCGTCGACCCGGAACATTCGGGGAAGCGCGTGCGCGACGTGCTGCCGTACTTGGAGAGCGACGCGCCGATCGTCGCGAGCGTCGCCGACGCGCTCGCGTTCGGCCCGACCTCGCTCCTGGTCGGCGTCGCGCCGCCCGGCGGCGGGCTGCCCGACGCGTGGCGCGGCGAAATCATCGCCGCGCTCGAAGCCGGCCTCGAAGTCGTCAGCGGCCTGCACCAAACGCTCGGCGACGATCCCGAGTTCGCCCGGGCGGCTCGGCGCGGCGGCGCGACGATCTGGGACGTAAGGATCCCGCCGCCGGTCCCGCTGTTCTCGGGCGAAGTCTACGGTGTCGAGGCACGCGTCGTCTTGACCGTCGGCAGCGATTGCGCGGTCGGAAAGATGACCGTCGCGCTCGAGTTGACCAAAGCCGCGCGCGAACGCGGCGTCCGCTCGCAGTTCGTCGCGACCGGTCAAACGGGGATCATGATCGCCGGGGCTGGGATCGCGATCGATCGCGTCATCAGCGACTTCGCGTCGGGCGCAGCCGAGCGAATCGTCGTCGACGCCGCGCGCGACGCGGACCTCATCTTCGTAGAAGGTCAAGGTGGGATCAACCATCCCGCGTTCGCGGCGGTCACGCTCGCCCTCGTTTACGGCGCCGCGCCCGACGCGCTCGTCCTCGTGCACGAACCGAAGCGCGAGACCGTCAGCGGCTTTGAGACCCCACTGCTCTCGTACCGGCAACTGATTCGAACCTACGAAGGGCTCTGCGCCGGCGTGAAGCCCGCGCGCGTCGTCGGTGTCGCGCTCAACACGCGCGCGCTCGACGAGGCCGCTGCGCGCGCGGCCCTCGAACGCGCTCGCGAAGAAACCGGTCTGCCCGCCGACGACGTCGTTCGCTTCGGAGCGTTGGCGCTCTTCGACGCGATGGCGCCGGCGTTCGCCGCGAAGACGCAAGCGCTACGGGCCTCGGGATGATTCGGCGGATCGCCGCGGCGCTGCTCGTGCTCGCGTTCGCCGGCTGCACGAAGACCGCCGGCCCGAGCGGCCCCGGCGGACGGCACCCATGGACGATCCCGGGTCACGTGCGCATCGGCGCGCCCGACGAGCCGGACAACCTCAACCCGATGTTCGCCCATACCGATGCGACCGATCAGATCGACGCGCTGATCTTCGCGCCGGTCTTTCGCTACGATCCGCGCGGCGAATTCGTCCCCGAACTCGCAACCGAAGTTCCGACCTACCAAAACGGCGGAATCTCGCGCGATTCGAAGACCATCGTGTTGCATTGGCGGCGCGGCGTGAAGTGGTCGGACGGTGCGCCGCTCACCGCACGCGACCTCCGTTTCACCTGGCGCGCGGTAATGAACAAACGCAACTCGACCAAAGCCACGTTCGGCTGGGACGACGTCGCCTCGATCGATCTGCCCGACGATTATACGGCCGTCGTTCGTCTCTTACGGCCCAACGCCGACGTCCTCGGGATCTTCGGCGGCGGAGGCGGCAGCGCGTATCCGCCGCTGCCCGAACATCTGCTCGGCGCGCTCCCCGACCTCAATCGCGCGTCGTTCAACGTACACCCAATCTCGAGCGGCCCGTGGCTACTGACCGCTTGGAAGCACGGTTCGGGCTTCGAGTTTGCGCCGAATCCGCGCTATTGGCGCGGGCCGCCGACGTTACGCGCGCTGAGCGTCAAAATCGTCCCGAACGCCGACACGCTGGTCGAGGAGTTGCAGACCCACGAGATCGATGTGATTCAAAACGTCGCCGAGACCGCCGTCGCTCGGCTCGCGTCGATCGAGGGCATCGCGACGCAACGGCATCTCATCGCCAGTTGGCGCCGGCTTGCGATCGATTGCGGGAAGCCGGTGCTGTCCGACGTGCGCGTGCGCCTGGCGCTGGCCGAAGCGATCGACTGGGATCGAATGAACGCGACGATCTATCACGGCTACAACCTGCGCGCCAGGAGCGACATTCCGCCCGACTCTTGGGCCGCGCCGAAGATTCCGTTCTACAAACACGACGTCGCCGACGCCGAACGCCTGCTGGATGCCGCCGGGTGGCGGCGCGGACCCGACGGGATGCGCGCGAAGAGCGGCGAGCCGCTTACGCTCACCATTTCCTCGTCCAACGCGCCCGGCAACGAGCAAGCTGAGGTCGTGATGCAACAAGAACTCAAAGCGATCGGCATCGCGCTCTCGATCAAGAATTATCCGAGCAGTCTGCTCTTCGCGCAAAACGGCCCGCTCTACGGCGGCAAGTACGACCTCGAATGGTCGATCGAAACCAACGGCCCAGATCCCGACAACCAAGGATCGTGGAGTGCCGATTTCCTACCGCCGCACGGCGCGAACACGAGCTTCTTGCGAGATTCCGTGCTCACGAAAATCTCCGACGAGGCGATTCGGACCTTCAATCGCAAGCGGCGCAAGGCGCTCTATCAGAAAGAAGAGGAACGCATCCACGCGCTGGTCCCGGTGATCTTCTTCTACTGGGAGCGAACGACGACGGCCTACAACAGCGATTTGCTTAACTATAAACCGGCCGAGTATATCACCGACTACTGGAACTCATGGGAATGGGATATTTAGGCTGCGCGTCTTTTTCGCCGGCTCATTACGTCGGGCAGCAGGCCGGCGCTTCGGCGTCGCGCGTCTCGGCTTCTTCGATGACGAAGTACGTCTCCCAACGGCGCCCGTCGGGATCGGTCGTCCACACTTTCGTCTGCTTGGCGTAGCAGCACGTCTCGTCGCGTTCGACGTCGGCCCGGTAGCCGGACCCTTGGAGCCGTGCGATCGCGCCGTCGACTTGGTCGAGCGAATCGACCACGATTCCGTAGTGAGCGCCTTCCGCAATCTTGACCGCCGGATCCGCGTCGAGCGCCAGTTCGAGACCCGGTTTCTCGGTGAGGAACAACGCGTAGTCGGCGAAGTGCTTGGTGGGCGCCGCCGCCAGCAGCGTTTGATAGAACGCGACGCTCTTCGAGAGGTCGTGGGTGGCGAGGTTGAGATGGACCTTCATGGGGCTCTCCTGTATTGACGGTTGTCGATTCTACTGCTAAAATCGATGAATGTCAATACAGCGTGCTTGTCCCGAGGCATCGGTCTACAGGCGGGATCTCGACGCCGAGGCTGCGCTCTTCAAAGCGCTGGCCGATCCGGCGCGGTTGGCCATCTTGGCGACGCTGATTCGCAACGAGCATGAAGTGTGCGTCTGCGACTTCCCGACGGCACTCGCTCTGAACCAGTCGACGATCTCGCATCACCTCAAGATCCTCAAAGAAGTTGGGTTGGTCTCTTCGGTGCGGCGTGGAACGTGGGGTTATTACTCGCTCGCGCCCGACGCGCGCGCACAGATCGAAACTGCGCTGGCGACCGTCCTTCCGACGAAAGTGCGGATACGATCGCGAATAACGTAAGGGCGCCCCTCGCGCGCAGAGTCGTGGCCGAGTTCGTGGGCACGGCCTTCCTGCTGATCGCCGTCGTCGGATCTGGAATCATGGCGGAGCGGCTTTCATCGGGCAATGTCGCCTTGGCGCTCCTCGCTAACGCGGTCGCGACCGGCGGCGCGCTCGTCGCATTGATTCTCTGCTTTGCACCAATCTCGGGAGCGCACATCAATCCGGTGGTCACGCTGGTCGAGTTCGCGCGACGGCGCATCGCGGGTCGCGAGGCGCTCTGGTATGTGGCCGCGCAGGTTCTGGGCGCGCTCGCCGGCGTTGCGCTCGCTAACCTCTTGTTCGGACTCCCGCCGCTCGTCATGTCACACCACGGTCGAAGCGGCCCGATCCTGATGCTCAGCGAGTTCATCGCGACCGCCGGACTCGTGCTGACGATTCTCGGCTCCGCGCGCCGGACACCGAATCTCACCGCGTTCGCCGTCGCTTCATATATCGTCGCCGCGTATTGGTTCACGCCCTCGACGTCGTTTGCCAATCCCGCGGTGACGGTCGCGCGTGCGCTGACCGACACGTTCACGGGCATTCTGCCGAACGACGTGCTTCCGTTCGTCGTCGCCCAGGCGCTCGGCGCGCTCGCCGCCACGTATCTCTTCGCGTGGCTGGTCGAGCCGGAAGTTGAAGAACGTCGCGCGTGACCGAAGCCCGGCGTAAACCCTTCGTTCTCTTCGTCTGCCGTCACAACACCGGTCGCAGCCAGATGGCTGAAGCGTTCGTGCGCAAGCTCGGGGGCGAAGCGATCGACGTCGCTTCGGCCGGGACCATCGCAGCCGATCGGCCCGACCCCGGGGTCGTCGCCGCCATGGCCGAGCTCGGCATCGACATCTCGCGCGCCCGACCGAAGCTCCTCGACCCTGAGGTGATGACCCGCGCCGATCGCATCATCACGATGGGATGCGACGTCGAAGGCGTACCTCGCATCGACGACGACTGGGGCCTGCCCGATCCGAGGGGCCAAGTCTTAGAGCGGGTTCGTGCAATCCGCGACGACGTATACAGAAAGGTTCGAGAACTCATCGCGCAACTGAGCGAGGAATGAGTAGCAGAAGTCCGCAGCCGCGCGATCGCGTCGGCGAGATCCCGCCGAGCGCCCCGCTCCATCTCGCGCTGTACGAGCCGCAGATACCGCCGAACGCCGGCAACGTCGCACGGCTGTGCGCCGCGACCGGCTGCGCGTTGCATCTGATCGAACCGCTCGGCTTCTCGATCGACGACCGCGAGCTCAAGCGCGCCGGCCTCGACTACTGGCACTCCGTCGCCGTCACGGTCCACCCGTCACTCGACGCGTTCGTGCAACGCATGGGGATACGAACGATGTGGTTGTTCAGCACGCGCGCGACGCGCCATTATGGTGACGCCCCCTTCGCGTTCGGCGACGTGCTGCTCTTCGGCAAAGAGACCGCCGGCTTGCCGCAGGCGCTGCTCGACGCGCGCTCGGAGCACACCCTGCGCATTCCGATGCGGCCCGACGCTGCGCGCAGCCTGAATCTCTCAACCGCGGTCGGCATCGTCACGTACGCGGCGCTCGGACGGCTCGGCTTCCCCGGATTGCATTGATGAAACTCACGCTCGCCGCGCTCGAGCGACGCGTCGTCGCATGCCGGCGTTGTCCGGAGCTGCGCGCGTACTGCGCCGAAATTGCACGCATCAAGAAACGCGAACATCGCGAGCGAACGTACTGGGGGCGTCCGGTTCCAGCGTTCGGCGATCCGCGAGCGCGTCTGCTGATCGTCGGGCTCGCACCCGGGGCGCACGGCTCGAATCGCACCGGGCGCCCGTTTACCGGCGACGCATCGGGGATTTGGTTGTATCGCGCGCTTTATCGCGCCGGTTACTCGGATCGGGCGGTGTCGCGCGAGCGCGACGACGGACTCGTGCTGCACGACGTCTTGATCACGGCCGCGCTGCGGTGCGCGCCGCCGCACAACAAGCCGACGCCGGAGCAGTTACGGCGTTGCGCGCCCTACTTGGATCACGAGCTTTCCCTCTTGCCCGATCTGCAGGCGGTTCTCGGACTCGGCGCGATCGGGACGCGGGCCGCCGCCGAGGCGCTTCGGCGCGCCGGCTATCGCTTCGAGCGGCCACCGAAGTTCGCACACGGCATGGAAGCCGTCGCCGAGGGTCCGCCGGACCGGCACGACGTCATCCTCATCGCTTCCTACCATCCGAGCCGCCAGAATACCAACACCGGCGTGCTGACCGAAACGATGTTCGACGCGATCTTCACCAGGACGAGGGTTCTCATAAACGACCGTGAGGACGCCGGGAAAAGGGCCGCGCCCTAGCGGTGGGCAAGTGCGAAGCAATACCCTTGACCCTTCGCACGCCATGACCAGCAGGAGAAGAATCGTGATCGCATTCGTTCGTTCGCAACGCGGTCGGCTCTCGCTCGCGGCGTTCCTGGCCGCTTTTGCAAGCGGCGGCGTCACAGCGCTGGCCGACAGCGCTCCGCCACAGAATTTCGGAACGCCTCCGTCCGGCCAAGTTCCCATCCTCTATAACGACCAGCACGTCTACGCGAGGCCCGACAAGATCAAAGCCAACCGCGCGTTGGCCGCTCTCGTCCGCGGCGGCACCATCCTAGTTCCGCTTCGTTCGATGTTCGAACAGATGGGCGCGACGGTGACGTGGGATCCGGCCTCGCAAACCGCCGACGTCTCAAAGACCGGCGCCGACGTCAAGGTCACGGTAGGCCGGCCCGAAGTCGTCATCAACGGCGAAACCCGTCCGCTCGACGTTCCGCCTGAAATCTATCACGGCGTCGTCGTCGTTCCGATTCGCGTCATCTCCGAGGGGATGGGCGCGTACGTACAGTGGGTGCCCGACAAGCGCGTCGTCGTGGTTCGGTACATCCCGGCGCCGCCGGCGACTCTGCCGCCTCCGCCACCGCCGCCGCCTCCTCCGCCAATCCTGAAACCGCCACCACCGCCGCCACCCCCACCGCCCCGGCCGACGCCCACCCCGGCGCCGATAGTCAGAAATCCGTACGAACACTTCATCGTCGGCGATTACATCTTCGCACCGAAGGTCTACAACGAGCTCAGTCCGGGCAATTCCGGAAAGGGAATATCGTATGCCGTACGCGGCGCCGCTGAGTTTCCGCTATTCGGACTGCCTTGGATGCTCGAAGGCGACTACCGGTCGTACAGCTATCCGCACAACAGCGAGATCAACCCCGCGCTGTTCGCGGGCGGTGTGAACCCGTGTCCGCATCCCGGCGTCGGCCCCTTTCCAGCGGCAGGTGACCCGGGCTGCGTCACCGTCATCGGGGCTTATGGCCAAACCGCCGTCCCCTCGTTCACCGCGAGGGACAGCGATTTCGATGCGCGCTTCGGCCTCAGGATCGCCCAGCCGCGGATCTACATCGGCGTCGGCTATCTCGTCCGCGAGCTGCAAGGTATCTCGAGTTTGGTGAGCCCGTCCGATGCCACGAACTTCACCTTGAGCGGCATCGGCGCGGGGATCGAAAAGTTGCCCGATCTCGAAAACACGGTGTCGGTGTACGGCAGCGTCTGGTATTACCCGACCATCTCGGGGAACTTCACCTTCCCGGCGGGCGCGCCCCCGGCGTTGGTCGGTACCACCGACAAATTCCAGCAGCGCTTCCTCAAGTACCAAATCGGCGGAACGTTGAACCTCGGAAACAGCGGTCTCTTCCTCGATGCCGGTTTCCTCGGCGACACGATCCGCGGTCAGAGTCTCTCGCCCAGCGATGCCAGCCATAACGGTGGCTATGTTGGCCTCGGGATAAAATTCTGACGTAAATCGTTACCAGCCTCAAAGAGGGGCGTCGCAGCGGCGGCGCCTCTCTCTTTGTTAGCACGGCTCTCGCGCCGCGTCCGGCAGGGCTCGCGCCACCATCCGAACAACCGGAGCCGCCTATATCGGCGCCGGAGCCCACCAGGAGGTGCGCATGCGCTCGCGCTCTCAGAAAATTCTTTTCGCACTCGTCTCGACGCTTGCGCTGCTCGTGGCGCCGGCGCCGCCGTCGCGCGCCGCCGAGCCGGTGCAAGTCACGTTTTGGTATCCCGTCGACCTCGGCGGCGGGCTCGCAAACGTCATGCAATCGCTGGTCGACGAATTCAACGCCGGCCACTCCGACGTTCACGTTACCGCGAGTTACACCGGCAACTACGACCTGACGTTCCAAAAAATCCAAGCTGCGGCGCTTGCGGGGACGCTCCCCGATGTCGCGGTGATCGTCAACGATCACACGCAGGTGCTCGCGCCGGCCGGAGCTCTCGAAAGTCTCGACGCGTTCGCGCGCAAAGCGGGCGGAAACACGTATCTCGCTCGTTTCTTCCCGGGCTTGCTGCTCAATAGTTATTCCGGCGGGAAACTTTACTCGCTCCCGTTTCAACGCAGCGTCCCTGTTCTCTATTACAACAAGGACGCGTTCGCCAAGGCCGGTATCGCCGAACCACCCGCGACCTGGACCCAGTTCGTCGCGGACGCGCAGAAACTGACGGTCCGTAACGGCAACGACGTCACCCGCTGGGGCGCAGAGTTTCCGCTCGAAGCGTACAATTGGATCTACTACGCGCTCGTCTATCAAGCGGGAGGCGAGGTCATCAGCCGCGACCTCAAGCACCTCTATCTCGATCGTCCGCAGGCGAACGCGGCGATGCAATACTGGTGGGACCTGGTCAACAAGTACAAGGTGATGCCGCCGTTCACGCCCTGGCCGCAAGGTCCGCAAGACTTTGCCGGCGAGAAAACGGCGATGATCGTCTACTCGTCGGGCGCGCAAGCTTTCTTCAGGCAATCGGTAAAATTTAATTGGGGTTTGGTGCGAATGCCTCAGGGGAAGCGCTCCGGCGTCGCCGTCGGGGGCGGGAACATCGCGCTGTTCAAGAAGCCGCCCGCCCAGGAAGAAGCCGCTTGGAAGTTCTTGTCATGGATGATCGAACCGGCGCAACAAGCGCATTGGAGCGCCCGCAGCGGCTACATCGCGGTCGACCGCTCCGCATGGAATCTCCCCGAACTGAAAGTCGTCGTCGCCGAACATCCCGAAGTCCTGAGCACCGTCAGGCAGCTCGACGAGGCGTACTTCGAGCCGAGCGCGCCGAACTTCACGCAAGTGCGCGACGCGCTGCACGACGCCACGCAAGACATCTTGGCAAATAAAATCTCCGTTCGCGACGGCCTCAACGCCGTGAACTCTAAGGGAAACGCGCTGCTGGCCAACAATCCGTGACGATTCCCGCGCTTCGGTTCGCCGGGGTTGGGAAATCGTACGGAGCGACCAAGATCCTCGACGATCTCAACCTCGAGATCGCCGAAGGCGAATTCTTCGTGTTGCTCGGGCCGTCGGGTTGCGGCAAGACGACGGTGCTGCGTATGACCGCCGGCTTGCAACCCGTCGACCGCGGGGAAATCTATCTGCGTGACAACCCGCTCTCCGGCGTACCGCCGGAGCGGCGCAACATCGCGATGGTCTTTCAGGATTACGCGCTGTATCCGCACATGACCGTCTATCACAACATGGCGTTCGGTTTGCGGCGCCACGGCCATGGCCGAGCCGAGGCGGACGCGCGCATCCGCAAGACCGCGGCTCTGCTGGGAATCCAACCTCTGCTCGAGCGCCGGCCGCATGAGTTGAGTGGGGGACAGCAACAGCGCGTCGCGCTCGGCCGCGCGATCGTCCGCGATCCGGCGCTCTATCTGATGGACGAACCGCTCAGCAATCTCGACGCGCAGGTTCGCGCCGGCGTGCGGACCGAGATCAAGGAACTGCAACGACGGCTCGGCGTCACCACGCTCTACGTCACCCACGATCAGATCGAGGCGCTCACCTTGGCCGACCGGATGGCGGTACTCAACGAAGGCCGCATCCAACAAGTCGGTCCGCCCCTCGACGTCTACCGCGCGCCCGCGAACGAATTCGTGGCGAGTTTCCTCGCCACGCCGAAACTGAATCTATTCGACGGAACGATCGAACGCGTCGATGGCGCCGTTCTGGTTCGCACGGCGATCGGGACCTTTAGATCGCCGAACCCGCCGAGCGCGCTCGGCGGGCGGACGGCGGTACGCGTCGGTCTACGTCCGGAGGAGATCAAGGTTTCGTTTGCCCTCCGCGAGGGCGAGCCGTCGCTAGCCATACGGCTTCTCGAACCGCTCGGCTCCCAGGTTCTGGCCATCGCCGAGCGTGACGGCGCGGATGTGACGATCTCGGTTCCGGCGGATGCCGTCCCCGAAAAGGCGGAACGTCTGGGCGTCGTCCCGGCGGGTTGCGTGGTTCACCTCTTCGATCGCGACGATGGCGTCGCGGTCGCGCACTTTAGGTCGGCTTGATGATGCCGCCGCGAGTCATGGCAGCGGCACGGCCGTATCTGTATCTCACTCCGACGCTCGCGGTGCTCGCGGCGTTCACATATTTCCCCATCGCCCGCCTCGCCGAAATGAGCCTGCGCGCTCCCAGCGTTGGAACCTCGCTCGGTCCGTGGATCGGACTTTCGGCGTACGCGAAGTTGTTCGCAAACCCGTTGTTCTGGCGGGTTCTCGGACAGACGATACTCTTCGTCTTCGCGAGCGTCCCGATCGCGATGGCGCTCGCGCTCGGGCTGGCGTTGCTGCTCGATCAGCCGCTGCGCGGACTCAGCGTCTTCCGCGTCTTGTACTACACGCCGGTCGTCATGCCGACCGTCGCGGTTGCGGCCCTCGCCTTGTGGATGTTCAACGCGAATGGCGGAATCGTCGACTATTTTCTGCGCTCGCTCGGCATTGCGCCCGTGCCGTGGCTGGTTGAAAGCAAGTGGGCGCTGCCGACGCTGATCCTGATCGCGGTCTGGAAGAACGTCGGCTATTACATGATCATCTATCTCGCAGGGCTTCAGTCGCTGCCTCGTGCCGTGCTTGACGCCGCTCGCCTCGACGGCGCGCGCCCCATCATGCGCTTCTTCACGATCACGCTGCCGCTGCTCCGCCCGACGACGTTCTTCATCACCGTCGTCGCGCTGATCGGCTCGTTCCAAGTCTTCGACTTCGTCAACCTCATGACGCAAGGCGGTCCGAGCAACGCAACCAACGTCCTGGTGTATTTCGCTTACCAAAACGGTTTCGAATACCTGCAGCTCGGGATGGCGGCCGCGATCAGTCTGATCATGTTCGCGCTCGTGCTGGGGATCTTGGGCCTGGTTGCAGGGGCGCTCAACCGATGATTCGCCGCTCCGCGTCCTACGCGGTCCTCGTGGCCGGCCTCGTCCCGCTGCTGCTGCCGTTCTATTGGATGGCCGTTACGTCGCTCAAGCCGAAGCGAGAAATCTTCACCGCGACGCCGCAATGGCTGCCGGCACATCCCGCCTGGGACAATTATCTGCTGGCCTGGACCGCCGAGCCCTTCGCGCGGTTTTTCTTCAACAGCGCCGTCGTCACGGCGCTGATCGTTGCGTTGCAACTCGTCCTGGCGTCGCTCGCGGCTTTCGCGCTGTCGCGCTTCGAGTTTCACGGCCGGCGCATCATCTTCTGGATTATCGTCGCGGCCCTGATCGTCCCGGTGCAGGTGACCTTCATCGCCAATTTCATGACGCTCGCGCACTTCGGTTTACTCAATACCTACGCCGCGCTCATCGCGCCTTACGCGGCAAGCGCTTTCGGCACGTTCCTCCTGCGCCAGGCCTTCGCCGCGGTGCCGCGCCAGCTCGAAGACGCGGCCCGGCTCGACGGCTGCAGCGGCCTCGCCTTCCTGTGGCACGTCCTGTTGCCGCTCTCACGCCCGACCGTCCTCGCCTTCGCGCTGGTCGCGATCGTCGCGCACTGGAACGACTATTTCTGGCCCTTGATCGTGACCAACAACAACGCGGTGCGCACCCTGCCGATCGGCCTCGGGATGTTCATCGGTCAAGAAGTCACCACCGACTGGAACCTTTTGATGGCGGCGTCGATCTTCGTCTCCGCGCCGATGTTGCTGCTATTCTTCTTCATGCAGCGCTACTTCGTGCAGTCGATGCTCCGGACCGGAATCAGAGGCTAAAGCAAACTCTCTCGCGCGCCTTCGGTATGGAGACCGGACGGCGTTGCGCCGAGGGGCGTTGCAAGTCGCCGCCGCGGCCCGGAGGGCATACGCGGTGGCGATCTGCCGAGTAGCATTTTCGCATGGATGCGAAAATGCGAACGTACCCGAGACGCTATGCCGGCCGGGCTCCGCCGAAGGCGCCGAACCTAGCCGGGAGGTTTTGTTTTAAGCGCGAGGCCGAGGTCGCGTAAGAGGTCGACGGGGACCGAAGAGGGTGCGTCCATCATCACGTCGCGGAACGTCTGGTTCTTCGGAAAGGCGATGACGTCGCGGATCGACGTCTCGCCGCAGGCAAGCATCGCGAGCCGGTCGATGCCCCAGGCCATCCCTCCGTGGGGCGGCGCACCGTAACGGAGCGCTTCCATGAAGAAGCCGAAGCGCGCTTCGATTTCCGCGTCGGAAAGGCCGAAGATCTCGAAGATGCGACGTTGGAACTCCGGGTCATGAATGCGAATCGAGCCGCTGCCGAGTTCTGAGCCGTTGAGCACGAGATCGTAGTGCTGGGCGCGCATCGAGAGCGGATCGGTGTCGAGCAGCGCCTCCTGTCCCGGCGCAGGCGAAGTGAACGGATGATGCGTCGGCGTTAGCGCGCCCGTCTCGGGATCGCGCTCGAACAGCGGAAAGCCGACGACCCAGCAGAATGCGAACTTCTCCGGATCGCGCAGGCCGAGCCGCTCGCCGACGTGCAGGCGTAACTTCCCGGCGACGTCGGAGGCGAGATCTCTCGGCCCGGCGACCAGCAGCAGCGCGTCGCCGGTTTGCGAACTCGTCGCCGTTTGGAGTTTGTCGACGGTTGCGTCGTCCAACAATTTTTGGATCGACGCCTTCCAACCATCGGCGGCGTAGGAGAGCCAAATCAGTCCGCCGGCGCCGAAGGATTTCGCCGTCTCGGTCAACTCGTCGAAATCGCGCCGCGACAGCGCTGCGCCGCCGGGATAGCGAACCGCGACGATACGGGATGCGTCGCTCGCCGCGTGTTCCTGCAAGAACTTGATCGGCGTCCCGGCAAACGCCTCGGCGACGTCGACGAGTTCGAGTTCGAAACGCAGGTCGGGTTTATCGCTGCCATAGCGGCGCAACGCTTCGGCATGCGCGAGCCGCGGAACCGGCTGTGGAATCTCAACCCCGATCGCCGTACGCCAGGTGTAGACGATGCATTCTTCCATCAAGGCCGTCACGGCATCTTCGTCGACGAACGACATCTCGACGTCGAGCTGTGTGAACTCCGGCTGCCGGTCGGCGCGCGTATCTTCATCGCGGAAGCAGCGCGCGATCTGCATGTAGCGGCCGAGCCCGCCGATCATCAAGAGCTGTTTGAGAATCTGCGGCGACTGCGGCAACGCGTAGAACGTTCCCTGATGGAGCCGGCTGGGCACGAGGAAGTCGCGCGCGCCCTCGGGCGTTGACTTAATGAGACAGGGCGTCTCGATTTCGAGGAAATCCCGCGCGTCGAAGAAATCGCGGATCGCCTTGAGGATCTTGTGACGGACCGTGAGATTGTGCTGCAGCCGCGGGCGCCGCAAATCGAGGTAGCGATACTTCAAGCGCAGCGACTCGTCGACGTCGGCCTCGACGTTGATCGGGAAAGGCGGGACGAGCGAACGGTTGAGAACGTCCACGCCCTCGGCGGCGACTTCGACCTCGCCCGTAGAAAGTTTCGGATTCTCGGTCCCGGCCGGCCGGCGGCGCACTAGTCCGCGCACGCGCACCACGTCCTCGTTGCGCAGCGTCTCGGCGACGGCGAACGCCTCCGCCTGCGACGGATCGAAGACCGCTTGCGTGATCCCGTCTCGGTCGCGCAGATCGATGAAGATCAAACCGCCGTGATCGCGCCGCCGGTTTACCCAACCGTCGAGTTGGACGGTCGCACCGACGTCGCTCGCGGTCAAGGCGCCGCAGGAACGCCTTCCCAAATCAGGCACGGTCGTGCTCCAGTGCGTCCTTGATGCCGCTGACGTAGTGATATTGGTAGACGACGTTGCGCGCAAACCCCGGATGGTCGGCGCCGGTGCGCTCGAGCCGCTCGAGCAGCCGCGGACTCTTTTGGACCACGCTGTGCAGGACGAGCGACAGCGGCGTCATCCCCAGACGCGCCTTGACGCCAAACGCGGGATGTTTGCGGTAGAAACGGACGGTCGAACGGCCGGCGAGCTTCATTTTTTCCTTTTGTTCGTCGTAGGGAACCGGATGCCAGTGATAGTTCACGGCGCGCGGTTCGTACAAGATCCTGACACCCGCCTGCTGCAGGCGGTAACCGAGCTCGAGATCCTCGTGACCGTAGCCCGTGAAACTCTCGTCGAAACAGCCGACGCGCTCGAGGTCACCTTTGCGAACCGAGGCGTTTCCGGTGAGGAAGTAGAGCCACGACAGGCGCCTGCGTCCGGCGGGGTGGAGCGGCCGGCGCCGCCCGGGACGGTCGCGCAAGTGCTCGTACTCGTCGAGCGACCGCACTTGCAATTCCATCCCCACGACGGCGACGTCGCGCCCCGAGCGATGGTGCGCCAGGTGGCGCTCGAGCAGATCCGGCGACGCGATGATGTCGGCGTCGGTGAAGAGCACGATCTCGCCCAGCGCCGCACCGATCCCCGCGTTACGCGCCGTCGCGCGTCCGTTGTACGCTCCGGGAAGATGGCGAACGTTCGACCGCTCGGCGGCGACCTGCGCGAGGTACGCGGTCGTGCCGTCGTTCGAATTCGAATCGGCGACGACGATTTCGTAGTGCTCGGCCGGTAGCGTGCTCGCGAGCAACGACGGCACGACGTGTCGCAACGTCTCGAGGCGGTTGTACGTCGGAATGACGACGGAGAGTTCAGGTCTTGGCGGCATGCAAAAGCGATTCGGTGGCGGCGACGACTTCCGCGCGGGAAGCCGCGAGTTCTCGGGGCGATTCGCCGGCAGGCTTGCGCAGACAAACCGACGGGACGCGGTAGGGCGCCCACTCTTGCGAACTCAGATGAAAGTAGCGGTGTTCGAACAGAACGACGGTGGGCCTGCGCAGCGCGCTCGCAAGATGTGTCGCGCTGGTATCGACCGTCACGACGATGCGACTTTTCTCGAAAACCGCGGCCCACTGTTGAAACGAGAGCCCGCCGACGATCGCGTCGGCTTGGCCGCCGGCGCTTAAGCGGCGCGCCTCTTCGATCACGTCGATCCCGTGGGTCACGACGATCGGGAGACCGAAGCGGCGCAATTCGGCGAGCAGCGCGAGCGTACTCTCGAAGGAGCTGCCGTTTTCGAACCAGCGGCGGCCGAGATGGAATGCGATGCCTCCCCCCGGAACGTAATCGACCGCATGCCGATCGATCTCGACGATCGGAACGACCAAGTCGCGAACCAACTCGCCACCGCCGGCCAGCGTGACGAGCTCGAGTATCTGATCGACTTCGTGCCGGACCTTCACCCCGGGCTGCCGTTCGCAGATCTCGGGATCGGCCTCGGAGATCGCGACGCGATTGAGAAAGAGCGGCGCGGTCAAGCGCGTGAAGTAGCGGCGCACGTACGTATAGCCGACGCGACGCGGCGCTCGCGTCGCGCCGACGAGCATGAAGTCCGGGGCGCACGGCGCGAGCGCGATCGCGAGATCGCATTTTCCGCGAAATTTCTTTCCAATTTCGGCGACGCCGCGCCCAACCGGCGCCACCACGAGCGCGTCGACGTCCGGATTGCGCTCGACGACGGCCGCATTGTAGCGGCTGCACACGATCGAAACGTGCGCGTCGGGCCAGGAGCGGCGCACCGAGGCGATCGCCGGCGTCGAGAGGATCAGATCGCCGATGCGATCGAGCCGGCTCAGAACGATGTTCACGGCCGCCGAGCCGAATCCAGTTCTTCGTAATAGGCTCCGCGCGCCAACGCCCGCGCGGCGAACAGCGCCCGCGCCGAGAGCTGCCGGTCGGTGCTCCGCTCGCCGACGATTCCGGCGAGCAAATGCGGTACGCCGACGACGCGCGCGATTCGATGCAGAGCGCGGTGCACCGGATCGTTCCCGGTCGCCAACACCACGCGCCAATGCGGATGAAGGGCGCGCAACTGCGCGGCGGTGCGCGCCTGCGCCCGCGCTTGGCGCATCATGCCATCGACGTTTGCGGCGGTCGGCCGCGGTTTGTAGTGAAAGACGATCGCCTTCTTGTTGAAGATCGATCGCGTCCCAGCGAAACGCAAACGTAGTCCGAGTTCGATGTCTTCCCAGCCGTACTCGCGAAAGGTTTCGGTGAATCCGCCGAGCGCGCGCAACTTCGCGAGCGGCAGCGAGACGTTGCTCGTCCAAAAATAGTTGCCGCTGTAGTTCAGCGGCGTCCAGACCGGCAGCGGGAGGCGCTCGAAGCTCTGCGTGTTGATCACGGCGCCACGTACGATCGCTTGCGGCGCAAGGTCGTGCGAGCGCAGATGTTCGGCGACAAACGAGGGTATCGGCAGCGTGTCGTCGTCGATGAAGATGATGCGCGCCCCGCTCGCCCGCGCGATCCCGACGTTGCGCGCGCGGGCAAGCCCTGCGTTGGGCTGGCGCACGACGGTGAAGGCGCAGGTCGCACGAGCCTTCGCCGTTTCGATGACGGCGGCCGTGTCATCGACCGATCCGTCGTCGACGAGCACGACCTCGTACTGTTCGGACGGCGACGTCTGTTCGAAGCACGCGTCGAGGACGCGTCCCAACAGATGCGCACGGTTGTAGGTGCAGAGCTGAATCGTCGCGCGAATCGCCATCTTAGGTGCCGGGCGCTTCGGCCTGCGCGGCGAGCAGCCCGCTCAGGGCACTGAGGACGCGCGGCACGTCGAGTGTAGCGACGCAGGCGAAATCGGGACACGTCTCCTTGCGGTGACCCGGCGGACAAGGGTAGTTCGCCCGGACCGTCGCCGTCCGCCGCCCGAGCGGCGCCCAACGATCGGGTACGTCGGATTGCAGTGCGTAGATCCCCACCGTCGGCGCGCCCACCGCGGCCGCGACGTGCATCGGTCCGCTGTCCATCGCGACGACGGCGCGCGCGCGCGCTGCGAGCGCACCGAACGTGCCGAGCGAGGTCTTCGCGGCGAGCGAGATGCCGCCGGATTGGCGCGCGATCTCAGCGGCGATTTCGGCGTCCGCCGCCGTTCCGCTCACGACGAGCGCCGCGCCGGTCGTCGCGCGTAGCGAACGAGCCAGTGCGACGAGGCCGGCAGTCGGCCAGCGCGCGCGAATCGAGGCGATCGCGCGCGTCGGATGGAGGAGCAGGAATGGCTCCGCGACATCGTGCTCGCGGAGCAAGCGTTCGGCTTCGGCGTGCTCCGCGTCGTCGATCGGAAAACTCGGCGTCGCGTCGGCGACGTCGCAATCGAGAGCGCGCGCGAAATCCAGCAAGATCTGCGTCCAATGCGTCGTTCGATCTCCCAGTTCGCTGCGTATGAGGACGCGATGCGTGAACAGCCGCGAATACAAACGTCTCGATTGCCCCACACGGATCGGGAGGCGTGCCGCAAACGGCAAGGCCGCCGCCCGTAACGTCGCCCAGGTCACCACCACCGCGTCGAAGTGGGCGGCGCCGATCCGCCGGGCTTGTGCGGCGAAGTTGCGATCGTCGACCCAAACGTCGGCGAGCATCGTTTGGCGCGACAGAACCTCGCGGTGCGCCGGTGCGGTCAACGCGACGACGTCTTCGTAGCGCGCGTGCAGTGCTCGCATCACGGGCGTCGCCAGCAAAACGTCGCCGATCCCACCGCCGGCGCAGATGACCAGGGCTTTCACGATAGCGAGCCGAGATCGCCGGTCGCGAGCAAACTCTCGAGCTCGCGCGCGACCCGCTCGCCGACGCTCGAACGGTCCTCGACGATGAGCGCGCGCGCCGGCGCCGCCCAGGGCCGCCAGCGCGCGACGTCGCTCGGCGCCTGCGCACCCGCCGGAAACAGCACGACGGACGGGATGCCGAGCATCCCCGCCACGTGAGACGCGCCTGAATCTGGGGTCACGATGGCGCGCGCTCCGGCCAAGAGCGCCTTCCATTCACCTAGGTTCGGGGGATGAACGAACGGCGTCGCCGCGCGCGCCGCAAAGGCCGCGCCGAAGATGTCGTCGTCGGTCATCGCCAGCACCGCGTGACCGCGGCCTGAGAGTTCGCGAGCGATGGCGGCAAATGCAGCGATATCGATCCCGGAACCGACGAACTTGGCGTTCAATTGAACGACGATCGCGCCGTGGCGCTCGGGTTCGGCGTCGAGGACGAGCGGGCGCAGCCGCGCGAGCAACCGCGTCGGCTCCGTTTCATGGTGGAACCCGTCGCCGAGCCGAAAGAGCGTCTCGACCTCGTGCTCGCGGACGCGCGCCGCCGAGGCCGGACGGACGATGGCGCGAGTCAGAAGCGCGCGAAGGCGCACGGTCTTGAACGGTTTCTCCCAACCGTTGATGAAGCCGGTGCGCTGCGGAATCCCCGCATCGCGTGCAAACGTGTATGCGTCGGGCTCTTCCGATGCGACGAACGCGGCATCGTATGCCAC
The DNA here is from genome assembly GCA_003134695.1 of Candidatus Zemynaea palustris. Taxonomy (GTDB): domain Bacteria; phylum Vulcanimicrobiota; class Vulcanimicrobiia; order Vulcanimicrobiales; family Vulcanimicrobiaceae; genus Zemelea; species Zemelea palustris. The sequence goes on from PLCB01000016.1 coordinate 33,579, forward strand.
GCCGCGCGCCTCGCTCAACGCGCGTTCGCGCGATTCCGGCGTCATCCCGTGTCGCGGCCACGGCGTGCGTTCGACAACGTGAACGTGACTGAAGACGCGCCTGGCAAACGCGTCACGATTGCGCGGCGTCAAGACGGCGCCGAGCTCGTGACCTGCGTCGCGCAACGCGGCGACGAGCGGCGCGCACGCGAGCGCGTCGCCGACGCCGTCGACGCGAACCAGCAGGATGCGGCTAATGGCGAAGCCCCGCGAGCGCGCGCCGCAGCGCACCGGTGTACACCGCGTCGAGATACTGCCCGCGAGCGAACGCGCGCAACGGCGCGAGGAGCTTCGGGTTCTCGGCGGCGCGGCGGTATGCCGGCGCGAGCCGTTCGGGCGCCAGCAGCGCGGCGCGCCAAAGGTTCGGGAGGTACGCGCCGGTCGCAAGCCTGATGCGCAGACCGCGATCCTTTTCGAGCAACCGTGCCGCCATCTGCGCGCGTTCGACGGCCTTGGTCGCGAGCGTCGCCAGCGTCTCGCTCTCGGGCGGTTTGATGTGATAGAGGTAGGCGTCCCACGCGAACGCGCGCCGCACGCCGCTGCGTCGCAGGCGTAGGCCGAGCTCCGTATCTTCCCAACCGTAGAGATCGAAACGAGTGTCGAAGCCGTTGACGGCGAGCAGCGCCGCGCGCGGAATCGAGACGTTGCACGTGCACAAGAACGCGTTGGAGTAGTTCAAGAACGATGGTTTCGAGCGCGCCTCATACGACGCAACGTTGAGGATCGGACCCGAGACCGCCAGCGGAGCCGAGTCGCGATGGGCGCGCGCGTGGGCCTCGAGAAAGCCGGACGGTAGCCGGACGTCGTCGTCGACGAAGACGACCAGCGCGCCTCGCGCGGCTTCGATGCCGGCGTTACGTGCGGCGCCGCGGTTCGCTTCGGCGACGAAGATGCGACGCACCGCAAACGTCTCGCTCGCGCGCGCGGCGGCGACTTCGGCGGTCGCGTCGCTCGAACCGTTGTCGACGACGATCGTTTCAAACGGCGGCGCGTTCTGCTGCGCGCCGAGCGAGTCGAGCGCACGCGCCAGAAACTCCGCCCGGTTGCGCGTCGCGATGACGATCGAGATCAGCACCGTGCGAGCCCCAGCAACGAGCCGGCCATACGTTCTGCGGCGCCGACGTGAAGAGCGTAGAGCGAACGCAGGCGAGCGACGGCGGCGGTGCGTGCCGCGTCGTCGCGCGCGTACTCGGCGATGCGCTGCGCGACGTACCCCGGCGTCAGCGTCCCGCGCAACTCCGGCATCAGCGCCTCGCCGGCATCCATGTTCGGCTGCGCTGTGAACGTGAAGCGCGCGTCGACGGCGAGGACAGCCGCCCGTTTGAGCGCGACGCCTACGAGCGGGATGCGATCGATGTACTGCAGTGGGCCATTGATCACGACCTGTTCCGGGACGTTGCTCGGCGCGCAGACGACCGTCGGGACGCCGAGCGCCGCGAGTTCGACGCACTTGGTCCCCGGGATCGTCGCGACCATTCGCGCGCGTACCGCAAAGCGCATCGCGTCGCGGACGACGGGAAATCGCGCGCGATCGCCTTCGGCCTGGAGGACGAGCCCGTCTGGTTCGCGCACGAGCGTGCCGCGCATCCCCCACACGTTGGGATGACCGCCCCCGGCGAGCGCGCGTTCCAACTCGGTTTCATCCGTAAACGGCGATATTCCGAACGCCACCGGAAATTCCGGCGCGAGCGAACGCAGCCTGACGGCCGCGGCGAGAAAGAACGGGATGAGGCTCGTAATTTCGTTTTTTCGCGCGCCGGGCATGATCAGAACTCCGCCGGGAGCGATCCGCTTGTCGTCATCGGGCCGCAACGCGAACGCCCCAGCGGCTTCTCCCAGCGCGCCGTCGACCGCAAGGTTTCCGACGATCTCGATGCGTTCGCGCGGGACGCCGCTGCCGGCGAGCTTGTCGGCGTTGGGTTCGTCGACCGCGTAGGCGCGCGCCAGCGAACGTGCCGCGCGGCGGCGCGCAAACTTGTAGGTCGCGGCCGCGCCGCCAAGACGCGCGTGGACGCGCGCCGCATGCAAGAGATCCCCGCCGAGGTAGAGCACCGCGTCGGCGGCAGGGGGGACGCCGGCGACGTCACGGCCGAGCGCGAAGCGTACGTAGTCGCGCGGTGCGACCACGCAAACGTTCGGAAAATAGGCACGTGCCACGTCCGCTTCGCGGCCCGTCGCATAATCGTCGGGAACGAAGAACAGCGTCACCTCGGATTCAGGCGCGATGCGTTTGAGGCTCGCGACGAGCGGTCGCACCCAGCCCGAGAACTCACCGGGGCCGTTGCTGGTGATGGCTATCCGCATGAATTACAGCTGCGAGTCATTTTTGCCGAGTTCGAGGACCGAGGAGCGCAGAATGGTGAGACCCATTTAAGCGACGAGGGACGAAGAAATCGGCAAAAAGGACCGCAGCACGCTAGGGGCCGTAGCGCCGGCGAATCTCTGCTATTAAGTCGGTCGTGCTCTTGTGCGCGACGTGCGGCGCGAGCCGGATCTCGCCCCCGTGCTGGCCGACGACGGCGCGCTCCGGCAGATCCTCGAGACGGTACTGTGCACTCTTGACGTGGACGTCGGGTTTGAGCCGATCCAAGATTTGCTCCGGCGTGCGCTGCGGGAATCCGATGACCGCGTCGACGCTGCGTAGGGCCGCGAGCACCGCGGCCCGATCTCCGAACGGGACGAGCGGGCGTTCGGGCCCTTTGAGCGCACGCACCGATTCGTCCGCATTGACGCCGAGCAGCAGCACGTCGCCCTGTTCGCGCGCCCACGCCAGATACGCGACGTGACCGGCGTGCACGATGTCGAAGACGCCGTTGGTAAAGACGACGCGTTTCCCTTCGGTGCGCAGACGCTCGCGCCACGCGACGGCCGCCTCGAGTTCGAGGATCGGTGCGAACCACCGCTCAGGCATCGCCGTCACCTCCCACGAGCGCGACGATCTCGTCGGGTGACGCGGTCGCCGTCCCCAATTTTTCGACGACCGCGCCGGCCGCAAAGTTTGCCAGTTGCAAGGCCATCTCGATCGATGCGTCGGCGGCAAGCGCGGCGGTGAGCACCGCGATCACGGTATCGCCGGCACCGCTGACGTCGTAGACCGTATGGGCGACCGACGGGACGAGCACGCGCGTCCCGTCGCCGCCGAACAACGCCATCCCGCGCTCGCCGCGCGTTATGACGACGTAGCGGCAACCGAGGCGCTCGAGCAGTGCGCGACCGGCGCGCTCGAGCGAGGCGTCGTCTCGGATGGCGATGCCGGTCGCCGCCACCGCCTCGGTCGCGTTCGGCGCCAGCACGGTGACGCCGTCGAACAGCGCGATGTTGCGGGGCTTCGGATCGGCGGTGACGATCGGCGCCGCACGCACCGCTTCGACCAGTTCGCGCGTGAAGAGTCCCTTCGCGTAGTCGCTGAGCACGACCGCGTCGCACTCGGCTGCGAGTTCGCGAACTCGTTCGCACAGGTTCGTGGAATCGACCGCTGCGATCGACTCGACCGACTCCCAATCGGCGCGCACGACCTGCTGATTGTGCGCGACGATCCGTGTCTTGCGCGTCGTCGGACGATCGCCCAATATGACGACCGCGTCGTGATTGACCTCGATGTCGTCGAAAAGTTTCTTCACGCGATGGCCTTCGGCGTCGTCGCCGACCGCGCCGGCGAAGGCGACGTGCGCGCCGATCGCGCGCAGGTTGTTGGCGACGTTCCCGGCACCGCCGAGCGTGAACGAATGATCGTTGACCGCGACGACTGGAACGGGAGCCTCGGGCGAGATGCGCGAGACCGTGCCCCAAACCCACTCGTCGAGCATGACGTCGCCCACGACGAGGATCCTCTTGTCACGCATGCGCTCGAACAACCGGCGCGCGCCGCGTTCCAGCAACGTCTCAGGCATGGACGCGCTCCAAGAAGAGCTTCACGCCTTCGAGCAGCGTACGCACGCGAAAGAGCGGTTCCGGACCGTCGTAGACGCCGAACTCGTTGACGAGGATCCCGGGGATGCCGAGCGCGTCTGCCATCGCCATGTCGCCGCCGCGATCGCCGAAGACGACGCTGCGCGCCAGATCGAGTCCGCGCTCCTCTGCCGCACGGTGCGCCATCCCCGGCAGCGGTTTGCGGCAGTCGCAGTCTTCGAGATGCGCGCAATAGTAAAACGCGTCGACGGCTGCCCCGTGCCGCGCCAGACGCACGGCGAGTTCGCGGTGGACGCGCTCGACGTCCGGCTCGCCGAAGATCCCACGCGCGACGCCGGATTGATTGGTGACGACGACGCGTTCGAAACCCGCCTCGCCAAGCAAGCGCAACGCCTCGGGGACCCCGGCGAGGATATTGATGCGTTCCATCGTGCCGATGTAACCGGTATCTTCCATCAACGTCCCATCACGATCCAGAAACGCCGCCGGCTTCGCGGCAGTCTGCGCTCGCTCGCTCAAAGGTCCCTAGACTTCGCTTTCGCGCGTCTGGAACAGCGCCTGTTCGACGAGTTCGCAAACGACGTGTCCCATTGTAATGTGCACCTCTTGGATGAGCGCCGAGTGACCGTCGGGCCCCACGAGCGCGATGTCGGCGACGGCGGCGACCTTTCCGCCGCCGTTGCCGGTAAAAGCAATGGTCGTCGCGCCAAGCCGTTTCGCTTCTTCCAAGCCCGCGACGACATTGGGCGAGTTGCCGCTGGTCGTGATCCCGACGACGACGTCGCCACGCTGCGCGAACGCTTCGACCTGGCGCGCGAAAACGCGCTCGTAACCGTAGTCGTTCGCGATCGCCGTGACCGCCGACGGATTGACGGATAAGGCCTCAGACGGCAAACCGCGACGCTCGCGCAAGAACCGCCCGCTGAATTCGGCGGCGAGGTGTTGGGCGTCGGCGGCGCTGCCGCCGTTGCCGAACCACAAGACTTTCCGCCCCGCCGCGAACGCCGCAGTCAAGGTGCGGGCGATGCGGTCGACGACGGCTTCGTACCGATCGGGATCGAGCAAACCGCGCCGGTCGTCCAGGATTTGCCGAAAGCTGCGCTTGCGCATTATGGTTCGATCCAAAACATCTCCTCGCCGAGCGAGACGAGCGCGCCGTTCTCGGGCAAGATGCGGCGGACGACGCCCGCATAGTCGCTGGTGATCTCGTTCATCAGCTTCATCGCTTCGAGGATGCAAAGAACTTGGCCGACCTCGACGCGATCGCCGACCTCGACAAACGCCTCGGCTCCAGGTGCCGAAGCGAGATAGAACACGCCGATGATCGGCGCGGTAACCTTCTTATAATTCGCGGCCGCAACGGCTTCGGCCGACGCAGCGGCCGACACGTTTCCTTCGCTTGCAGCCGCCGGCGTAGCCGGAGTCCCTTCGACGCGCTGGACCAATTCGTACGTCCGCTCGCCGGAACGCACGGTCAGTGCGTCGAGATCGTTGTCGCGCATGATCTCGAGCATCCCCTCGAGTCCCTCGCGTTCTTCGATCATACGGCCTCGGGAAAGGCGGTCGCGGGTCGCAATTCGCGATACCAGCGCAGGATTTCGTCGGCTGTGACTTCGGCCGAAGCCAGCGGCACCGAGAGTTTGGACTGCGTGCGCGCGACCAGATCTCTCGCGACGACGACGCTCGCCGCCACTTCGTCGTCGCCGAGGATCACCGCCGCTCGTGCGTTGGCCCGGTCGGCGCGTTTGAGTTGGCGCTCGAGTTTCGCCTCGCCGTAATCTTGGATGATCGGCACTCCGGCGTCGTCGCGCCGGCGCAACGCCGCGAGCAGCTCGAGGCTGAGTTTTCGCGCACGCGCTCCGAGGGCCACGACCGCTATCCCTTCGCGCTCCGCCGCCGCGCTCGCCCCCATTTCGTCGAGCAGCATCAGAAAACGCTCGAGACCGAGGCCGAACCCGACGCCCGGCGTCGGCGGGCCGCCGAGCGAGCGCACCAAATCGTCGTAACGTCCGCCGCCGCAGATCGCATTCTGCGAGCCGAGAAATTCCGAGTCGAACTCGAAGACCGTGCGCGTGTAGTAGTCGAAACCGCGAACCAGCCGCGGTTCGACCTGATGCGGTATGCCGATCGCATCGAGCCCCGCGCGAACCGCATCGAAGTGGGCGCGGCTCTCGGCGGAGAGCAGGTCGAGAAATGTCGGCGCATTCGCGATGAACGCACGATCCTCGGGAGCTTTGCTATCGAGGATGCGTAGCGGGTTGCGCTCGAGCCGGCGCCGGGAGTCCTCGGATAGCGCGTCGCGGTGCGGTTCGAAATGGCGCAGGAGCGCTTCGCGATAGGCCGGACGATCGCGTTCGTCGCCGATCGAGTTGAGCCGCAAGACGATACCTGGAATGCGATACGCGCGCAGCAGTTCGTAGGCGAGGTGGATGACTTCGACGTCGGCTTCGGGCTCGCCGTAACCGAAACACTCGACACCGAACTGATGCGCTTGACGGTAGCGCCCTTTCTGGGGACGTTCGTGCCGGAAGAACGAGCCGACGTAGTAGAGCCGCTGCGGACCGCTCGACAAGAGGTTGTGCTCGAGCAGCGCGCGCACGACCGGCGCCGTCCACTCGGGCCGAAGCGTGAGACTGCGGCCCCCCTTGTCGGTGAACGTGTACATCTCTTTCTCGACGATGTCGGTCGTATCGCCGACGCCGCGCACGAAGAGTTCGGTAGCCTCGAACACCGGCGTGCGGATCTCGCCATACCCGAAGCGACGCGCGATCGCGTGGATGCGCGCTTCAAGAGCTTGCCAGCGGGCGCTCTCGGGGGGATAGACGTCTGCCGTCCCCCGCGGGGCGGCGAGTTTGCTCACCTCGTCCTTCTTTGACGGCGGCCGCCCGAAATGCCTCGACCGACCCGCGGGACCCTCGTCCCAGCGTGCGTGGTCCTCGCGCTCATCGCCATCGTCCCACCCGTCTCGCTCGCGGGCGCGCTCGCCGCAGCGGCGGGGACGCTCTTCGAAGCGCTGCCGTTTGTGGTCGGCGCCGCGCTGCTCCCGCGCGTGCGACTGCTGAAATTTCTGCCGTCGCTCGCGTGCGGTTGCGGCGGGGTCTTGCCGGCGGCGCTCGCGTTGCCGGCGCTGGCTTTGACGTGGATTTCATTCGGCCCGGTCGTTGCCGTCGCGCGCACCGCAGTGGCGCTGAGCGTCGTCTTCGTACGACTGCGCCGCCCGTCGGCGCCGCGCCTCGCAGCGGCAGACGAACGCGATCCGCTGGCCGAGTTGACGACGCTCGCGCTGGCGTCGGGTTCGGCATCGCTCGTGGCGGAACTCTTCCGCGCACACGTCGTTCTCGCGCATGGTCTCGTAGGCGCCGCCGCATCGCTTTCGCTCGGAGCGTTCATCGGAATCATCGCCCCCTGCGCGACCACCGGCATCGGTGCCGCGATCGCGTTGCACGCGGCCGATCCCTGGGCGACCTTCGGTTTGCTGGCGACGAGCGGCATCTTCTCGCTCCACACTCCGCGCATCGCCGCGCCGCACGAGCGCGATGCGCGGTTCGCGTTCGGGCTTTTGGGGTTTGCCTGCCTGATGGTGTGGTCGTGCGGAACGCACGGGTTTCTCAATCCACGGTTCGCGCTCGTCCTTCCAACCGGCGCTCTGGTGGCGAGCATCGCCGCGATCCGCCGAACGCCGACGCGAAGCATCGCCTCATTCGCCGCTCCCGCTATGGTGCTGAGTGCACTCGTTCTCGGTTCGCCGCCGCCGCTCGATTCGACGGCGACCGTCCCGGTCGACCTCTATCCGGGCCGAAGCGTCACGTTCATGGGTCGAATCGCGCGCAGCAACTCGTCCTCGACGACGCTAGTTCGCTCGGCCATCCTTTGCTGCCGCGCCGACGCGCAACAACTCTCGCTGACCCTCGATCGCCGTTTGGATGCCAAAGTGGGCGCGTGGGTCGACGTGCGCGGCATCGCCGCGACGCGAGCACGAAACCTCATCCTGCGTGTCGAGCGCGCCCGCGTCGTGACGCCGCCGGAAGACCCGTACCTCTACCTGTGAGCTAGCGAGTTCGCGGCTCGAGCAACTCGACCGGGATGCCGTTGGGATCCTCGACGAAGGCGATCCAACGCGTCCCGCCCGGCGACTTCTTCGGCCCCTTGATGACCTTCACGCCACCGGCCTGGAGGCGCTCGACGAAGGCCGGCAAGTCGCCGTCGACCTCGACCGCAAGGTGCTCGTAGCGATTGCCGATCTCGTACGGCGGATGTTTTTCGAGATCGTAGACGAGTTCGATGTACGAGCTCCAATCGGCGCCGACGAACGCCATGTCGGCGTTTCCGGGAAAATGATTCGGTCCATCGAGCAGCTTGAGCCCGAGCTTCTTGGTGTAGAACTCGATCGATTCGTTCATATCGTTGACGAAGATCGACGTGTGCAAATAGCGCGGCATGGGTCTTCCGTTCGACTTTTCCGTCGAATTCCCAGTCCCATCTCAGCGTCGTCTAAACAGCCGGACATACGCTGACTGCACGGGCTCGGCCCGATTCGTTTTCCGTGGCCCGCGGAGGAGATTCATGAAACACACCCTGTTGGCCGTCGTCATCCTCGCGCTCTGCGCGACCGCCGTCTCGAGGGCGGCGGCCGATGATCCGGCAACGAGCGTAAGCTTCAGCGACGGCGCGATCGCGACCGGATACGACCATTGCGGCGAGGCCGATCTTTGCGCCAAGATCAAGTATCGCGACGGCGATTCACTGCTGTTTTTCTCGGAAGGGGCCGCTTTAGGCCAGCCGTACGTCGTTCACGTCGTCCGGACACGCCAGAAGCAGACGCTCTTCGAGTATTCGCGCCGCCTCGAGAACGTGGGAACGAGCCTCACGCTCGATCATGGGCTCGTGCGCTTGATGGCGTATTTGAACAAAGACGGGACGCTCCGTTTTACGTTCGTGCCGACGACGGCGAGGTGAGCTCCGGCTTGGTGCGCTTGCGGCCGCCGTAGACGCGGGCGAGCACGTCGTCGCGAACGCGGCACTTGGCGCACGCGCCGCAAGCGCGCTCGCCGGCTTCTTCGCATGACCGCGACAGCGCAAACGGAACCTTGAGACGCTTCCCGAGTTGCACCGTTTGAAACCGCGTGTGGTTGCGCAGCGGCGTCAGGATTTCGAGCTTCTTCAAATCGGTCCAGCGCAGGTCACTCGATTGATCGAACGCCTTCCCCAGCAGATCGACGAACCGCGGGTGGTCGCCGTACGAGCCCGCGGAAGGCACGCCCTTCGTGTCTTGCCGGCCGCGCCAAGCCAGGGCCATCTTGGGAACCCCGAGCCCGTCACAATATGATGCCGCTATCCCGAAAAAGATGAAGTTTCGCATCGGAACCCAGCTGTTGAGCGCGTACTTCGAATTCGCCGCATCCGGGTAGAAAAACGGAAAACGCTTCCAGAGGTCGAGGCGCATCGTCTCCTTCGAGAACTCGCCGTCGTAGTGGCGTGCGATGTTGCGCGCCGCCTCTTCCTCTTCGGCGGCGGCCGGTTGCCCGTAGTCGATGAAGACGCTATGCGGTTTATAGCCGTTGGCCTTGAGCCATGCGATCGTCACGAGGCTATCGAGGCCACCTGAATTCAGGACGATCGCCGGGTTCGAGTACGATGCCCCCGGACAGGCGGCCAATGTGTACTTCAAGTCTTCGAAACCGTGAAGAAAATACTCGGTTTTCGGCCAGTCGCGGCACCAGCGCGGCCGCGCCTCGTAGACCGTGCAGAGATTGTCGTCGCCGAGGAAGACGCACTGCGTCTTGTCTTCGTAATAGTGCAGCCGGCCGTCTCTGCCGCGGAGCATCTTGCTCTTGGGAATGCGCGGCGCGTCAGGATAGCGTTCGTAGATCGCTTGCAGGTCGTCCTCGGCGAAGGTGACCCACGCGCTCTTTGCCCCCGGCCCGATCATCGTGCAGCAGTTTTGCGGACAACCGAAGCACTTGCTCTGATCGAACTCGACCCCTTCGATGTAGCGAGCTTCCTCGATGTACTTCTGCGGATGGTCGTCCGGGCTAAAATAGCTTTGCAGAAGATCGACGAACTCGGGGAGACTGGTGGGCTGCTTGACGTCTCTGCGTGGCCCAGTATCCTGAAGGGTGCGTTTGCGCGAAGGCCGCATGAGCGCTTCTTATCGGGGCGAGAGAGACGGCGCCTGCCTATTCGGTGCGGTTGGCGCATCGACCAATTTGTCATCTGCTGCAAGAACGGCTAGGCCCGATGCGCTGGGACGAGTGTCAACGCCAGCGCGAGCACCAGCAGCGCGCCGCCGACGATCGCAACCGGCCCGAGAGATTCGTGGACCACGAGGATGGAGAGCGTCGTTCCGGTCGCGATCGCAGCGTACTGGCTCCCAGCGGTCGCAATCGTCACGTTGGCCCGCTTGATCGCCTCGGCGTGCGCCGCCGGTGCGAGCAGCGCCGAAATTACGACCAGCGCCACCAGCACTTTGATTGCGACGTCGGGCGTCGCGAGCGAATGGGCGACCGCGGTCGGGATAAGCGGCGCGCCGACAAGCGCGACCAGCGCGAAGCCGCCACCCCACGCGATCGCCGTGACGAACGGCGTCGGATAGCGGCTCGTGAGCCGCAGCATGACGTAGGAGTATGTTGCGAAGACGGCGAGCCAGCCGAACATCACCGCGTCGCCGAAAAGCGATGTCCCGCCGCTCGCCTTTCCAAACGCGATGAAGGCGACGCCGGCGGCCCCGACGCCGAGCGCGACGCGACGCAGCGTGTCGAGCGGGCGGTGCAGCACGACCGCTTCGAAGGTTGCAACCGCCAGCGGCGCGAGGCCCTGCAGCAGCACGGCATGCGCGGCGCTCGTGTGCTGAATGGCGAGTTGGTACAAGAAATTCAGGCCGAAGCCGACCAGGAGCGCGGCGGCCAGAAAAAGCCACGCGTCGCCGCGCTCGATCGTTCCGGCGCGAGGGCGCGTCAGCAGCGCGAGAACCACAAACGGCGGGACCGCCCAAAAACCGCGCGCAACCGAGAGTGAAAACGCGTCGAACAACGTTCCGCCTTGCGCCAGAAAGAGCAGCTTGGCGGCGGGAGCGAGCATTCCCCATCCGATCCCCGCGCCAATCGCCAACGCGGCTCCAAGAGCCGAACTCCGACGCACTGCCGTTTAGTGTAGGAAGTAGCGGTGCGTCGAGAACACGAGCGCGATGCCGCGCGCGTCGGCGGCGGCGACGACCTCGGCGTCGCGAATCGAACCCTGCGGCGCGATCACCGCGGTGCAACCGGCGTCCGCGGCCGCTTCCAGGCCGTCGGCGAACGGAAAGAAGCCGTCGCTCGCGCACGCCGCTCCATGCGCGAATTCGCCGGCGCGACCGGTGGCGATGCGCACGGCGTCGACGCGGTTGGTTTGACCGGCGCAAATGCCGCGGGTCACGCCGTCGCGCGCGATCACGACACCGTTACTTTTCACATGGCGCACAACGTCCCACGCGAAGCCGAGCGCGCGCAGTTCATCCTCGGCCGGTTGTCGCTGCGATGCGACGCGCCAGCGCTCAGGCGCCGCCCTCGGATCGTCGTCTTCGGCGAGCACGCCGCCGAGCGCGCTACGCACCCGTAACTCGCGCGCGAGCCGTTCGGGAAGATTCGGATCGTAGCGAATGATCCTCAGGTCCCTCTTACGGCGCAGGCTCGCGAGCGCGTCGTCGTCGAACGACGGCGCCGCGACGATCTCGAGAAACACGCCCGGGAGCACATCGGCGGTCGCACGGTCCACGGTTCCGCGGAGCGCGACGATGCCGCCGTATGCCGAGATGCGGTCGGCATCGATGGCGAGTTGCACCGCCTCGGCGGCACTCGGTCGTTCGGCGACGCCGCACGGAACCGTGTGCTTGACGACGGCCGCGCGCACGACAACCTGCTGCATCGCAGCATGGGGATTCGGCGCCCGCACCAAGAGGCGCAGCGCCGCATCGAGATCGAGCAGGTTGTTATATGAAAGCGACTTGCCGTTCAGCTGCTCGGGGAGGACGTCCGTGCGCGACAGATAGAACGCGGCGCGCGATTGTGGATTCTCGCCATAGCGCAGCGACGTCGCGAGCGGGAGGGTGAGTGCGAGCGAACCGGGCAGGTCGGTCGCGAGCAAACCGGCCTCCAAGTAGCGCGCGATCGCCGAGTCGTATTCGGCCGTTCGTTCGAACGCGCGGGTCGCGAGCGTCCGGCGCGTCGCTCGATCGACGCGCTGCGGCGCGTCGATGACCTGCGCGTACTGACTTGGATCGACCAGGACCGTGACGTGCTCGAAGTTTTTTGCCGCGGCGCGAATCAGCGCGACGCCGCCGATGTCGATCTGCTCGATCGCCTCCTCGAGCGTCGCGCTCCCGTCGGCCACGGTGGTTTCGAAAGGATACAGGTTGACGACGACGATCCCGATGCGCGGGACGCCGTGTTCGACCCGCTCACGTTGGTGTACCGGATCGTTGCGATCCGCCAAGATCCCGCCGAAGACGCGCGGATGCAAGGTCTTCACGCGCCCGTCGAAGAGCGAGGGAAAACCGGTGAGTTCGGCGACCTCTTGCGCCGCGATGCCGTGCTCGACCAAGTGCTTGTGCGTTCCGCTTGTCGCGTAGATCGGCGTCCCGCGGGTTTCGAGCGCGCGCGCCAACCCGACGACGCCGGTGCGGTCGTAGACCGAGATCAGCGCCGCTTCGCGCTCGGCCGGCGGTTCGCTACCCGGCAAGCGCCGTCTCCGGCGCAAGCGTCGTGAGGTCGGCTCCGATGACGCTCGAGATTCCGGGTTCGGCCATGGTCACGCCGTACATGCGCGCGGCCAGCTCCATCGTTCTCTTGTTGTGCGTGACCAAGATGATCTGCGCGTTCGAAGCCAGCTCGCGCACCATCGCCGAGAAGCGGTCGATGTTGGCGTCGTCGAGCGCCGCGTCGACCTCGTCGAGTAGATAGAAGGGCGACGGCTTCACCGCAATCAGGGCAAAGATCAACGCCGACGCCGACATCGCGCGCTCCCCGCCCGAGAGCGTGGCCAGGGGCATCATCTTCTTCCCCGGCGGCTGAACCGAGAGCTCGATGCCCGTCTCCGAAAGTGACTCGGGATTGGTCTGCCACATCTTCGCCTGGCCGCCCGGGAAGAGCCGCGCGTAGACGTCTTCGAAAGCGCGCCGAACCAATTCGAACGTCTCGTTGAAGATCGCTTGCGAGGATGCTTCGATCTGGCGAATCGAATCGAGCAGCGTCTCGCGGGCACGCGCCAGATCTTCGACCTGCTCGACCAGAAAGCGCTCGCGCTCGACCAGGTCGGCGATCTCGGTTTCGGCGTTGAGGTTGACGTTCTGCAAGCGCGCCAGCTCTTCGCGCAAGCGGGCCGTCTCCGCCACGAACTCGCCTTCCTCACGCGCGTAACGTGCCTCAACGTCGGCGCACTCTTCGGCGGTCGCCGGATGCTGCGCGAATTGGGCCGCCAGCATGCCGAGCTCGCCGTCGATCTCGGCCAGACGGAGGCGGCCGCCTTCGCTCTTCTGGGCCGCTTCGCGCTCGGCGTTGCGCGCCGATTGCGCGTCGCTTTCGAGTCCGTTTGCGCGCGCGCCGAGTTCTTCGCGCTCGAGGCGCGCCGCTTGATGGTCGGCGTCGACGCGCTCGACCCGGGATTTCAGCCCGACCGCCGCCGATTCGCTCTCGCTCAGGCGCGCGCCGAGCGTCGCAAGTTCTTCGCCGACCGCCCTGCGAGCTAGGGCGGCGCGCTCGCGATCGGCATCGAGCAACGCCAAGCGGGTCCCGGCGCCGTCGCGCCGCGCAACCAGGGCCGCGACCATCTCTCGCACGCTCGCGATCTCCGACGCGACGGCGCGTTCGGCGTCTTGCGCGCGCGCGATGGTCTCACGCGCCGCCGCCAGCGCCCGTTCGAGGCGTTCGCGTTCGGCCAGCGCGACGCTCGGATCGATGGCCGGCCGCTCCAGGAGCGCGAGCCGCTCGCGAGCGATGTTGGTCTGCGCGTCTCGCTCGCTCGCGCGTTCGAGCAGCGCAGCGATTTCTTGGTTGAGGCGCGCGCGCTCGTTGCGAATCGTCTCGACACGCGAGCGCGAACCGCGCGACGCGATCGCCAACTCAGCTTCGACCGAATGCGCCTCGTCGCGCATCCGCGTCGCGGCCGCGTTCTCTTCCGTCGCCGCGGCGGTGGCGGCTTCGGCAAAGACGAGAGCCTGACGTAGTGACGGAAGCTTTTCGCCAAGGCTCAGCGCTTGCGCGCGGCGCGACAGAATCGCGCGCTCGCGCTGGACGCGACCGCCGGTCATCGCGCCGCCACCCGAGATCTGGTCGCCATCGAGCGTGACGATCGTGTCGCGGAAACCCTCGCTGCGTACGAGTCGCGTCCCGACGTCCAGCGTTTCGACCACCAGCGTGTGACCGACCAAGAACGCGACGATTCCAGCGTAGCGCGGTTGGGTTTGGACCAGCGTGTGCGCGAACCCGATCACGCCGGGGACGCGCGGCAGCGCCGCCGGCTCGCGGCCGCGACGCGTGCCGAGGGCGTCGAGCGGCAAAAACGTCGCGCGGCCGAGTTCGTTCTCGCGCAAGAAGGCGATCGCGCTTTCCGCGTCGCCCGAGGTTTCGGTGACGATGTGCGAGAGCGCCGGCCCAAACGCCGCGTCCAGCGCGCGCGCGTATTGCTCGTCGACGCGAATCAGATTCGAGACGACGCCGTGGACGCCGCGGAACTCGCCGCCGGCGTGCGCTTCGAGGACCGCACGCGTCCCGGCCGCGTGGCCTTCCAGATTCGCTTCGAGTTCTTCGATCGTGTGGAGGCGCGCTTCGGTGCCGGCGAGTTCGCTCGTCGCGTCGCGAAAATCCGCTTGCGCGTCGGCGAGCGCCTCCGTCGCCGCGCCGGCGCGCGCGTCGGCTTCGAGCGCCTGGCTCGCCGCGGCCGCCAGCCGCCGCTCGAGATCGTCGAGTTCGGCTTGTGCGGCTTGGAGTTCGTGCGCCCGCGCCGCCGCGTCCTCGCTCTTCCGTTCGGCCTCCTCACGAAGTTCGAACGCCTCGCGTTCGAGCCGCTCGTATTCGGCTTGCGTCGCTTGGAATTGGGCGCGCCGCTCGGCCTCGCTCGCGGCATGCGATGCCGCCGACGCTTCGACTGCGCGCAGTGCCGCGAAGATACGGTCGAGCGCGGCGCGCGCGGTCGCCAGCGCTTCCTGCGCGTGCCGTTCGCGCTCGCGCTGCGCTTCGAGCGCCACGTTGCGCGGCTCGATCTCCGTTTCGAGGCGTTCGAGCGTCCGGCGCAATTCGGCTTGCTCGGTCTCGGCTCGCGCACGATCGTCGGTGATCAGCGACGACTGGCCTTCGAGCGCCTCGCGCCGCGCGCCGAGTGCCGCACGTTGCGCTTCGAGTTCGGCGAGCTCGGCACGGGTCTGCTGTGACTCGGCGTGCAGCGCGTCGAGCCGCCGTTCGAGTTCGAGCAATCGTCCGCGCAGCGCCGCGAGATCGGCCTCGACCGCGGCGGCCTTTCCGGCGGCTCCGGCGCGTTCGGCTTCGAGCTGCTCGAGATCGGTTTGCAGATGCGCGCGCTCGGCGCGCCGTGACGCACTAGCCCGAAGATACGAAAGGATCTCGAGATCGCGCAGCCGCGCCGACGCACGACGGTAACGGCGCGCGCGGCGCGCTTGCGTCTCGAGTTCGGGGACCCGCGCGCGAATCTCGGTCAAGAGATCGTTGATGCGGATGCCGTTAATTTCAGTTTGCTCCAGACGGCGCAGCGATTCGGCTTTGCGCGCCAAGAATTTGCTGATTCCGGAAGTCTCCTCGAAGAGGCTGCGACGCTCGGTCGGCTTCGAGGAGAGGATCGCGTCGATCTGACCTTGCGAAACCATCGAATACGAACCCGGTCCGAGGCCCGTGCCCATCAAGAGATCGATGATGTCGCGCAAGCGAACCGCCTGCCGATTGATGAAGAATTCGCTCTCGCCGGCCCGATAGGCGCGACGCGTGATCTGCACTTCGAGGGCGTCGATCTTCAGCGCCCCGTCGGCGTTGTCGAACGTCAGCGCGACCTCGGCCATCCCGAGCGGCTTGCGCCGCTCGTTGCCGACGAAGATCACGTCCTCGGTCTTGCCGGTGCGCAAGCTTTTGGGGCTCTGTTCGCCGAGCACCCAACGAATCGCGTCGACGAGATTCGACTTCCCTGAGCCGTTTGGTCCGACGACCGCGGTGATGCCTTGTTCGAACGAAAGCATCGTCTGCTCGGCGAACGTCTTGAAACCGAAGAGGCGCAGCTCTTTGAGTTTCATTACGCGGTACGCTTCCGAGTCCGAGCGACTCGCGTGACCGGCGCCGAGAGCGCGCGCGGAGCCACGTCTTCGTCGCGCGCGCGTAGGACGTCGAGCGCGCCGGCGGCGGCGGCGCGTTGCGCCGCTTTCTTACTCGGGCCGCTGCCGCTCGCGAGGATTTCTTCGTTGACGGCGACCTCGGCATGGAAAGTACGGTCGTGCGCCGGGCCTTCGAATAGCTCGCGATACGCCGGGACGACGGCATAGCGCCGCTGACTCCATTCTTGCAAGATCGTCTTCGGATCGTCGAGCGTCGTGAGCCTCTTCTCGCGCTCGGTCAGATGCTCGCGCAC
Source organism: Candidatus Zemynaea palustris (assembly GCA_003134695.1). Classification (GTDB taxonomy): domain Bacteria; phylum Vulcanimicrobiota; class Vulcanimicrobiia; order Vulcanimicrobiales; family Vulcanimicrobiaceae; genus Zemelea; species Zemelea palustris. The sequence continues at coordinate 50,124 of PLCB01000016.1, forward strand.
CACGAACGCCGCGACCTTTTCGAATCCGGCTTCGAAGTAGAGCGCCGCGATAAAAGCCTCGAGCGCGTCGGCAAAGACCGAGACGCGGCGGCGCACCAAACTCAAGCCCCCGCCGGAGACGACGAGTTCGCCGAACTCGAGCCGCTCGGCCGTCTCCGCGAGCGCGAGGTCGCTACAGAGCGACGCCTTGCGCAGCGACAACTCGCCCTCGCTCGCGTTGGGGTAGCGCTGGTACAGCCAGCGCGCGACGACCAGACCGAGGATCGCGTCGCCGACGAATTCGAGCCGCTCGTACGACGACGTCGCGCGCCCCTCGTGAACGGCGCTCGGATGCACGAAGGCCGGCTCGAGCGCCGCGGGATCGACGCCGCGCAGCGCGACGCGCTTGAGCAGTGCTCGCAGGCGCTGGCGTCGACTCTCGCCCGCCAAGTTACTCTTTGTACTTTCCGAACACTAAGACGCTGTTGTGCCCGCCGAAACCGAACGAATTGGAAAGCGCGATGTCGACTTTCGCTTTGCGCGCGACGTTCGGAACGTAATCGAGCGTGCACTCGGGATCCGGAAACTCGTAGTTGATCGTCGGCGGCATGATGTCGTGGTGAACTGCCAGCGCCGTTACCACGCCTTCCAGCGCGCCAGCCGCGCCGAGCGCGTGCCCGTGCATGCTCTTGGTCGAACTGACCGCGAATTTGTGACCGCCAGCACCGATGACGCGGTCGAGCGCTTGCGACTCGGCCAGGTCGCCCATCGGCGTCGAGGTTCCGTGCGCGTTCACGTAATCGACTTGGTCGGAACGAATCCCGATGCTTTCGAATGCACGTGACAACGCGAGTTCGACGCCGTGGCCGGTTGGATCGACCGCGACGAGGTCGTAGGCGTCGGCCGATTGACCGTAGCCGAAAAACTCGGCATAGATGCGCGCGCCGCGTTTGCGCGCGAAGTCGAGCTCCTCGAGGATCAAGATCGCGCCGCCTTCGGCGAGGACGAACCCGTCGCGTTCTTTGTCGAACGGACGGCTGGCTTTCGTCGGCTCGTCGTTGCGCGTCGAAAACGCCTTCATCGAATCAAAGCCGCCCATCGCGATGTCGGCGATCGCAGCCTCAGAACCGCCGCTGACCATCGCGATCGCGTTGCCGTGCGCGATCGAGTCGTAAGCGATCGCGAGCGCATCGTTCGCACTCGCGCAGGCGCTCGAGACCGCGAACATCGGCCCGCGCAGCCGTTCCCGCATCGAGATCTGCGCGGGCGCGGCGTTACTCATCAGCATCGGGACGAAGAACGGGCTGATGCGGCCGGCGGTCTTTTGTTCGCGCGCTTTGGTGACGGTCTCTTGAATCGTAATCATGCCGCCGATGCCGCTCGCGACGATGGCGCCCGTGTCCTTGCGCACCTCGTCGTCCTGGGGAAAATTCGCATCGGCGAGCGCCTCGCCCGCCGCGACCATCGCGAACTGCGCGAAGCGATCCATCCGGCGCGCGTCGCGCCGACCGAGCAGCACGTCGGGTTCGAAGCCCTTGACTTCCGCGGCGATGTGGCAGCGCAAGCCGGCGGCCACGGGGTCGAAGGCGGTAACCCGCGCGACGCCGCTCTCACCGGCGACCAGCCGGCGCCAGAATTCGTCTTTGGTATTCCCCAGGGGCGTGACGGCGCCGAGCCCGGTGATGACGACCCGTTTCTTAACCAAAATCTCCGACTGATTCTCCCCGCCGCTGTTGCCACCCGCGCCGGTGAGGGGCCTGCCCCGTCGCGGGACGCCCGTCTCCAAGGCCGATCCGGCCCCTCGGGTTGCGCGCCCGCAACGGCCCCTGTATACTGAGGCCCGTCATGTTTCGGTTTGACCTCCAACTCCTCGCCTCGAAGAAGGGCGCCGGCTCGACCCGGAACGGCCGCGATTCCAATGCCCAGCGCCTGGGCATCAAGCGCTTCGGCGGTGAGTCGGTTTTGGCCGGAAACATCCTCGTACGCCAACGGGGCACGAAGTTCTATCCCGGCGACGGCGTCGGAATGGGGAGGGACAACACCCTGTTCGCGCTGGTCGCCGGCACCGTCCGCTTCATCGAAAAGCGCAACCGCAAGCACGTCCACGTACTTGCGGAGGCCTGACGGTTCAGAGGAAACGATGACCGCCCCAGGAGCCTTCGGGCTCTTTTTGTTTTAGGGCGGCATGCAATTCATCGATGAAGCGACCATCACGGCAGCCGGCGGACGCGGCGGCGACGGCATCGTCGCGTGGCGGCGTGAGAAGTACGTCCCGAAAGGCGGCCCCGCCGGCGGCGACGGCGGCAGCGGCGGCGACGTGATCCTCGAAGCCGACGCCGAGCTCGGCACGCTGATCGATTTTCGCTTCAAGAAGCATTTCGCGGCCGAGGCCGGCAAGGCAGGCGGGACTTCGAACAAGTCGGGGAGGAGCGCCGACGACCTGGTCGTCCGCGTCCCGCTCGGAACGCTCGTCTATCGGCTCGAAGCCGAGGGCCGCGAAGCCTTGATCGCCGACCTGGGCGAACCGCAGCAGCGCATCCGCGTAGCACGCGGCGGTCGCGGCGGCTTGGGGAATCAGCACTTCGCGACGAGCACCCGGCAAGCGCCGCGCTTCGCCGAAAAAGGTGAGCCGCCAGAAACGGCGAGCCTGCGGCTCGAACTCAAGTTGCTGGCCGACTGCGGGATCACGGGCCTGCCCAACGCTGGGAAGTCGACGCTGCTCGCGGCTGTCTCCGCGGCGCGTCCAAAGATCGCCGACTATCCGTTCACCACGCTCGAACCGCAACTCGGCGTGGTGCGTCTGGGCCCCGAGGAATCGTTCGTGATGGTCGACATCCCGGGCTTGATCGAAGGCGCGCACGCGGGGTCGGGTCTGGGCGACCGATTCTTGCGCCACGTCGAACGGACGCGGGTCCTCGTGCACCTGATGGACGGCGCACGCCCGGCCGACGAGATTCTGCGCGACAAGGCCGTGATCGAGAACGAGCTGCGCTTGTGGAATCCGGCGCTGGCCGAGCGCCCGGCGCTCTCGGTTATCTCGAAGCTCGATCTCCCCGAGGCGCGCGAGCGCTTCGAGGAATTGCGCGCGACGATCCCCGATCTGCGCGGAATCTCGGCGGCGACGGGTGAAGGCGTGCGCGACTTGCTCTTCGCCGCATACCAAACGATCCAAGCGACGCCGCCGCCGGTCGTCGCCAAGCCCGATGTTCCGCGCTTCGTCTTGACGCCGCCCGAAGCGTTCGAGATCGCCGTCGGCGCGGACGGTGCCTTCGTGGTCAGCGGCGAGCGGATCGAGCGGCTCGCGGCGCTGACCGATTTCGAGAGCGACGAAGGCTTGGTCAGATTCGAGGCGATCCTCGCCAAGATGGGCGTCGACAAACGCTTGCGCGAGTTGGGCGCGAAGGACGGCGACACCGTGCGCATCGCCGGTCACGAGTTCGACTACTCGTGAAGCTCGGACTCTTCGGCGGAACCTTCGATCCCGTCCACAACGCGCATCTGTTCGTGGCTGAAGCGGCGCGCACGGAACTCGCCTTGGAGCGAATCATCTTCCTTCCGACGCGCACGTCGCACTATCGCACAAGTCCCCTCGCATCGCCCGAACATCGGCTCGCGATGCTGCGCAGCGCGATCGCGTCGAACGTGCATTTTGCAATCGACGAAAGCGATCTCGACGCGGCGGCGACCGGCTACACGGCCGATCTCGTTCCGCGCCTGCGCGCGAAATATTCCGACGACGACTTGACCTTCATCGTCGGCGGCGATTCGCTGCTCGAAGCGCCCTGGCAGCGCTTCGACATCGTCCTCGACAACCTCGAACGCTTCGCCATCGCGCCGCGCGCCGAACGCGCGCCCGAACGGCTCGACCTCTTGCTCGAAGCGTTGACGCCGAACCAGCGCGAGAAGATGGTTCTGCTCGATCTGCCGGCGCTGAACGGATCCGCGACGCTCGTTCGCGCCCAACTCGCGCGCGGCGGAAGCATTCGATATCTGGTCCCCGAGTCCGTGGATCGCTACATCGCCGAGCACGGACTGTATGCAAGCTAGCACGAACGCCGCGCACGCGATCGGCGGAGTCGACGTCGCGGCGCTCGCGAGCGCTTACGCGACGCCGTTATTGGCCCTCGACACCGACGTCTTCGACGCAGCCGTCGCGCGCTTCGCCGAACTCGGCGCGGCCCTCGAGATCGACGTGGCCTACGCTGGGAAGGCCTTGCTCGTGGTCGCGCTGGCCGAGCGTTTGAAGAAAACGCCGTTGCGCCTGGACGTCTGCTCGCTCGGCGAATTGCACACGGCCGAACGAGCCGGTTTTCCGGCGGCTCGCATGGTGCTGCACGGCTGCGGAAAGACCGATGAAGAACTAGCCGCCGCCGCCGGCGGCCGCGTCGCGCGGGTCGTGGTCGATCACCGCGAAGAGTTGGAGCGGCTCGCCGAGATTGCCCAGCGTGCGGCGCCGGTCGAGATTCTGTTGCGCCTCAATCCCGGGATCGAGGCGCACACGCACGCCTACGTTCGCACCGGCGGCGAAGATTCGAAGTTCGGCTTCGCGCTCGGCGACGTCGACGCCGCGATCGAACGTGCGCTTGGCGCACCGGCGTTGCGACTCGTCGGCGTGCACAGTCATCTCGGCTCGAACATCTTCGAAGCGACGCCGTACGAGGCCAGTCTCAGCATCGCACTCGAGGTTTGCGCGCGCGCCGCCGGGCGGGGAGCGCCGATACGGGAAGTCATCGTCGGTGGCGGCTTTGGCGTCGACTCACATCCGAACGGCGAACGTTTGGATCTCGCGGCGACGTTGAACGCGCTCGTCGCGCACCTTCATAAGGAAGCGCGACGGCTCGGCGTCGCCGCACCTCGTCTCGGCATCGAACCCGGCCGCGCCATCGTCGCCGCAGCCGGAACGAGTCTCTATCGCGTCGTCACGGTCAAGCGTCAAGGGATGCGCCGCTTCGCGATCGTCGACGGAAGCCTCGCCGACAACCCGCGCCCCGCGATCTACGGCGCGTACCATCATCCGGTTGCGGTCGGCCGCGCTTTCGCAGCCGAATTCGAGGAAACGACGGTGTGCGGACGCTCGTGCGAAAACGACGAGTTGGTCGTGGCGCCGTTACCGCTCGATCTGCGCGCGGGCGACCTGCTCGCGCTGCACAGTACCGGAGCGTACACGTTCAGCATGGCGAGCAACTACAACCGCTTTCCGCGGCCGCCGGTCGTGTTCGCGGGCGGCGGCCGACACCGCGCCGTCGTGCGACGCGAGTCGCTGGACGATCTCGTGCGGAACGATGTCGCGGGCGAGTAGCCTGGCGCTTGCCGCGCTCGCGGCGCTGGGTGCCTGCGCGCCGGCCGGCGGCGACTCGGGCAACGGCGCGGTCTACCAAGCCTGGGCGGCGCACCGCTCGCGGGTCGAGGTCACGGCGACCGGCAGCGTCGCCCGGGTCCTGGGGACGCGTTCGGGCCCGAGCGGCCGTCACGAAGGCTTCCTCGTCCACTTGCGCGGCGCGGCCGGGCACGGCCTGACGGTCCGGGTCGAGGCCAACGTCGATATTACCGGGTTGATTCCGCTGTCGGCGGGGAACGACGTCGAAGTGCGCGGCGAATACATCTACGACGAGCTTGGCGGCCTGATTCATTTCACGCATCACGACCCGCGTGGGACGCATTCGGGCGGGTATGTCCGCGTCGGTAGCCTCGTTTACAGCTGAAAAGCCACCGATACAGTCTGAAAGACCACCGCACGCCACGATCGCGATGCGGCTCCCTATACAAATCGGTCTTGAAATCTCTATACTCATCAATGCGTGAACTTCATGAGATCGTGCTTGCGAGCGTCTCACCCCGGCGACGCGAACTGCTCGCGTCGCTCGGTTTGCGCGTCATCGTCGTCCCCAGTGAGATCGATGAAGGCCACCGGCAAGGATTTCGTCCCCCCGAATTGGCGCAGCTCCATGCCGACGCAAAGGCGCAGGCCGTCGCCGCGCGCGAGCTCGCCCACGTGATCCTCGCCGCCGACACGGTCGTCGACGTCGACGGCGTCTCGCTGGGGAAGCCTCGCGACCGCGCTGAGGCTGCCGCGATGCTCGGCCGTCTGGCCGGCCGCGAGCACCTCGTCCACACCGCCTACGCGCTCGTCGACCCGCCTGGCGGGCGACGGCTTGCCGAGACGGTCACCACCCGCGTCCGCTTCTACCCGCTCGGCCAAGACGAGATCGACGCGTACGTCGCGACCGGAGACCCGCTCGACAAGGCCGGCGCCTACGGGATTCAAGGCCGCGGCGCTGCACTCGTCGAGCGAATCGACGGCGATTTCTATACCGTCATGGGGTTGCCGCTCGGCCGGGTCGTCCGCGGCTTGGAAAGTCTCGGCTACGCCCTTCCGGGAACGCGAGCGATCGAATGATAAAGCCCTTCATCGGTTCGATGCGCGCGACGCTTTCGGGACCCGATATCGGGCTCGATCTCGGCACCGCGAACACGGTCGCTTACGAACGTGGAGCCGGCGTCATCGTCAGCGAGCCGTCGGTGGTAGCGTACGATACCGGAACCGACGCGGTCATCGCGATCGGCAACTCCGCGAAGGAGATGGAAGGCCGCGCGACCGGCCGCATCAGGATCGTTCGCCCGCTGCGGCGCGGCACGATCTCGGACTTTCGCGGTGCGCACGCCTTGGTCGGTCGAATCGTGGAGCGTGCAATGACGGCGCGCGTGCGCGTCGCGCCGCGTCTGGTTGCGTCGATCCCGGGCTGTGCGACCGACATCGAGTGCAAGGCGGTCGAGACCGCCGTGCGTGCGGCGGGGGCGCGTTCGTGCACCTACGTCCCGCAAGCGATCGCCGCCGCCGTCGGCGCCGGCATGGACATCATGCGGATCCCCGCGCAGCTGATCGTCGACATCGGGGGCGGCACGACGGAGATCGCGATCATCGCGCAAATGGGCATCATCCGCATGCTCTCGTTGCAGACCGGCGGGGACGATCTCGACGAAGCCATCCGCCAAAAACTGCGCGCGCAACGCTTCTTGGTCGGGCCGCTGACGGCCGAGCGACTCAAGATCGAACTCGGCTACGCCGGCCGGCCCCCCGGCCGTGCGCCCGCGATCGTCAAGGGAATCGATCTCGACGCCGCCGCGCCGCGCGCGCGTGAAGTGTCGGAGGCGCTCATCGGCGAAGGGATGCGTGACGGAATCGACCGTATCGTGCGCGGCATCGTCTCGGTGATCGAGCGAACCGCCCCGGACGTTGCGGCGGACCTGATCGAAACCGGAATCACGTTGACCGGCGGCGGGGCGTGCATTACGGGAATCGCACACGAAATCGGCAGCCGCACGGGCGTGCCGACGACGGTTGCGCCCGAACCGCTTCTCTGCGTCGCCCGCGGCGCCGGTGAAATTCTCGGCTCGGCGCCGCTGCTCGAACGGTTACGTCCACACGCGGACAAGATCACCAGGTGGTACCAATCTTTACGTATCGGGATGAGAGAAAGTTATTCGCCGTAATCGGCGCGATCATCGTCGCGGCGCTCATCGCTCTCGTCCAAATCGAAGGGGCCCGCTCCGGTAAACCGAGCTTTCTGAGTTCGGGGGCCACGTCGGTGTTCGGATTTTTGCAGAGCGGAATCTCGGTCGTCGGCGCATTCTTGAGCGCGCCGCATCTGATCGGCGAGAACGCCGCGCTCGCCGAACGCAACCTCGCGCTCGAAGCGGAAAACGTTCGCCTGCGCGAAGCGCTGTCGACGCAACCCGACGTTGCCTCGATCCAGCGTGCCTCGGCGCACGAGCCCGGAGGAATCGTCGCTGCGACGATCGGCTTCGATCCGGAAAATCAATCGCGCATCGTGACGATCAACAAAGGTTCGCAGGCCGGCGTTCGGCTCGACGCCGGCGTAATCGATGAAGCGGGCGTCGTCGGGCGGGTCGTCGTCGTCGAGCCGTTCACGAGCAAAGTCTTGCTGCTGACCGACGCGACGAGCAAAGTTCCGGCGGTCGTGCAGCGCGGGCGTTGGTGGGGGATCGCCACCGGCACCAACACGCGCGTCCAGCTCCAGTACGTCTCGCAAGATGCAAAATTGCAGCGCGGCGATCTGATCGTCACCGGCGAAGGCCGATCGTTTCATGCCGGTTTGCCGATCGGCCGCGTCGTCCAGATTTTCCATTCGGAGGGCGCTCTCTACCAGACCGCACTGGTGGAACCGGTCGTCGCGTTCGGCCGCTTGAGCCGCGTCCTCGTGCTCGCGCACCGATGAGCCGGAGCGTTCGAGCGGTCGGGCCCTTCGGCGGCGCGCCGCCGGCACTCATTTTGGACCCGCCTGCATGGTGGAAGGTCGTGCTGGCGCTCGTCATCGCGCTGCTCGTTCAGACGACGATCGCACCGTATCTCGCGATCCGCGGCGCGACGCCGAGCCTCGTCTTGCTCTTGGTGCTCTGGTACGGCCTGCGCACCAATTTCGCGGCCGGACTCTTGTTCGGCACGATTGCCGGCGCGCTGGAAGACGCGCTCGCGGGCTGGACGGGCGCCGCCTGGACGATCTCGAGTGCGCTCGTCGGCGCGCTCGCGGGAAGAACCGCCGGAACGTTTGTGACCGAGTCGCGTCTGTGGCTCATGCCGTACGTTGCGCTCGCGACCGTGGTGCGCTACGGCATCTACGCGGTCGTGTTACGCGCCGAGGGACATGTGGTCGCACTGCCGGCGACGCACGCGCACGCGCTGTTCTGGCAAGCGCTCCTCAACGGCCTGATCGCGTACCTGGTCCTCACCTTCGTCCCCAAATCGGTGGTTTCGCGTGTCGGCCTCCGCTGAACCGCGCCGCATCGGGCTTCACCTCCAAAAGCCGTGGAAGCTCTACTTCTTCATCGGCGCGGTAGCGTTCGCGCTCGTCGGGTTGGTCTTTCGGTTGACGCAGATCCAACTGGTCGACGGACCGAAGTTCGCGCTGGCCGCGCGCGCCAACCAAATTCGGCGCATCCCCGTCGCCGCACCGCGCGGACGCATCTACGATCGCAACGGCACGCTGATCGTGCGCAGCCGACCGTCCTTCGTTTGCGCGATCGTGCCCTCCGAAGTACGAGATCCGGCGAGCGTGATAAGCCTGCTTTCGAAAACGCTCGGCATTCCGGAAAGCCGGCTGTGGCAGCGCTTGCTCCACCATCACGGCATCAACTATAAGAATTTCGACGAGGTTGCCGAGTACGAACCCTACGGGCCGGTCATCCTCGCGCCGAATTTGACGACGGCGCAGATGGCACGGCTCGCCGAAGCACAGGCGGAATTGACGGGCGTCGATCTCGAGGCCCAACCCGTGCGCGATTATCCCTACGCAAAGATGGGCGCGCACGTCCTGGGCTACGTCGGAGCGATTACCGAAAACGAATATCGCGAACTGAAGAACCGCGGCTACACGCCCAACGACGTTGTCGGGAAAGAGGGACTCGAAGAATACTACGACGAGCTCTTGCGCGGAACGCCGGGCGGCGAGCAAATCGAAGTCGACGCCCAAGGCCGGCTCGTGCGCCGCCTCGGCCCGGTCGATCCCATACCGGGCCACAGCCTCGTGCTCACGCTCGATTGGCGCTTACAAACGATCGCCGAGCGGGCGGTCAGCGACGGCTTGAGCGCGTGGGGCGGATCGCACGCGCGCCGGCTGGCGGGCGCGATGGTCGCCATCGATCCGCGCGACGGCGGCATCCTGGCGCTGGTCTCGTACCCGAACTTCAACCCGAACGATTTCACCAACGGTATCACCGAAAAGAACTATCGCCGGTACCTCGACGATCCGCTGCGGCCCTTATACGACCGCGCGATCGGCGCCGCGACCGCGACCGGCTCGACCTTCAAGATGGTCACCGGCAGCGCGGCGTTGTCGAGCGGCGTCATCGGCAAAGATCAAGTCCTTTATGATTCGGGCTCGTGGTACTGTCACGGCCAGATGTTCACCGACGTCGCCGCCGGCGGACTCGGCTCGGTTGATTTCATTCGCGCGCTGGCCGCGTCGTCGGACGGCTACTTCTATCAACTCGGCGACCGGCTCGGCCACGAGCGGCTACGCTATTACGCGACGCAGTACGGCATCGGCTCGCAGCTGGGCATCGACATCCCCGGCGAATATCCCGGCAACTGGCCGACCAACGCGTGGTCGATGAAGACCTACGGTCTCCCGCTCGAGCCGAGCGACGTGTGTCAACTCGCGATCGGTCAGGGCGCGATGCAAGCGACGCCGCTGCAGATCGCCGACGTCGCGGCGACGGTGGTCAACGGCGGAACGCTCTACAAACCGCACCTGGTCGCAGCGGTGCGCGACGCGTCGGGAAGAATCGTCAAGCGCTTCGACGCGCCGGTGATCCGTCACGTCCCGGTCACCGGCGAAGCGTTGCGCGAAGTGCGTGCCGGGATGGACAAGGTCACCGACCCCGGCGGGACGGCCTACGGCATGGCGGTCCCCGGGTTACCGTTCGGCGGAAAAACCGGGACCGTCGAGACCGACGGCGGCCGCGGGCCCAACACGACCTGGTTCATCGCGTACGCGCCGAGCGATCATCCGACGATCGCGCTCGCCGTCTACATGGAGCGGACCGGCGGCTACGGCGCCGAGGTCGCTGCTCCCGTCGCGCGCCGCATCCTCGCGGAGTACTTCCACAAGAACCTCACGCCTTAGAGCCGAAGGGGTCGAGGTTATGCTGGTCAACGCGATCCGCCCGTCGGCGGCGATGTCCCGGCTTTCGAGCGAAGGCGCCTTCGAGGTCTTGGCACGCGCGCGCGAGCTCGAGGCGCAGGGCCGGCACATCATCCACCTCGAGATCGGCGAGCCCGACTTCGACACGCCCGAGCACATCAAGCGTGCCGGGATGGCGGCGATCGAGACCAACCACACGCACTACACGCCCTCGGCGGGCATCGCGCCGCTGCGTGAAACGATCGCCGCGCACGCGTCGCGCTTTCGCGGGATCTCGCCGCCGTTCGGCCCGGGCGAGGTCGTCGTCAGCCCCGGCCTCAAACCGTTGATCTGGAACGTGCTGAGCGCGCTCGTCGATCCGGGCGACGAAGTCGTCTTCGCCGATCCCGCGTATCCGGCGTATGCCTCGTGCACGTCGTACTTGCAGGCCAAACCCGTCCCGGTGCCCTTGCTCGAACGTACCGGCTTCCGGCTCGACCTCGACGAGCTGGCGGCAAAGATGACGGACCGGACGCGCGTGCTCATTTTGAATTCGCCGCACAATCCGACCGGCGGCGTGTTGACGCGCGCCGACCTCGAGACGATCGCCGAGCTCGCGCAACGCCACGACGTCACCATCGTCTCCGACGAAATCTACAGCCGAAACGTTTACGGTTCGGAGTTCTTCTCGATCGCGGCGCTGCCCGGGATGCGCGAGCGCACCGTCGTCCTCGACGGTTTCTCGAAAGCCTACGCGATGACCGGCTGGCGGCTCGGCTACGGCATCATGCCGGCGCACATCGCGCGCGCGGTGGCACTGATGGGGCAAAATACGTACTCCTGTACCGCCTCGTTCGTCCAGCAGGCCGGCATCACCGCGCTGGACGGGCCCGACGCGGCCGTGCAGGCGATGGTCGAAGAATTCCGCCGCCGGCGCGACACGATCGTGGCCGGACTCAACGCGATACCGCGGATTCGTTGCGCGACACCCGACGGCGCGTTCTACGTTTTCCCCAACGTCAGCGGCATCACGCCCGACGATCGTCGCTTAGGTTCGTATCTCCTCGAAGAGGCTAACGTCGCCGCGCTCGCGGGGACGTATTTCGGCTCGGCGGGCCGCGGCTATCTGCGCATGTCGTACGCCAACTCACTCGATCAAATTCGCACCGCGCTCGACCGCATGCGCGCGGCGTTGGCGAACTTCTCTGACTAAGGGAGCCGCCGCCGGACCCGCAACGATCGAGCGTGCCGGAACGAACGACGTCGAGACGCTCGTCCCGTTGTTCGAGGCATACCGCGCATTCTACCGGTGGCCAACGGGCGGCGACGCCGCCGCGGCGTTCTTACGCGAGCGGCTTGAGAAGAGCGAGTCGGTGATCCTCATCGCGCGTGATCCGGCCGGCGGCGAGCCGCTCGGTTTCGCACAACTCTACCCGCTGTTCAGTTCCGAGCGGATGGCGCGGCTTTGGCTGCTCAACGATCTGTTTGTCGTTCCCGCGGCGCGCCGCCGCGGGGTCGCGCGTGCGCTGATCCGCGGCGGCGAGGACCTCGCGCGCGAGACCGGCGCGCGCGGCCTCATGCTCTCGACGCACGTCAACAACCGGACGGCGCAACGCGTCTACGAAGCTGCCGGCTGGCGCCGCGACGACGAGTTCTATTCGTACCTGCGCGACCTCGTGTAGCTGATTATCCCGGCGCGACGCTTGTGAACGAACCGAGCGTCGCGTAGAGGCAGTTCGCCTGACCCGGGAGTTGGATGCGAACGGTGTAACGCGTGTCCGGACGCAGCGGCGGCAGCCAGGCCTTCGCGATCTCCATCGAGTCGAGGCTGATGTTCGGCGGCGCGAGATATCCGCTCGTGTCGAGTTGCAGCGTCCCGCCGTCATTGGCGTACGGCGTACCGTCGGTCAGCACGACGCGCTGCTCCTCGATCGCCGGGCCGCCGCGCGGAACCGGGACGGCGATCTCGACCCACGTGCCCTGGAGTGCGACTCCGATCGCGCCATCGGTCGGGAAAAGCAGTATCGGCGCAATGGCCGGCGCCACCGAGCATGCCGTATTGTTGACGTATTCGGCGCGCGCGCTCTGCGGAGCGCCGAGAAGGGTCAGCGCGCACATCGCGAGCGCGCCGTAGATGAACTTGCAAACGTTCGTATTCATGGTAACGAGCTTATTCCCAAATCTACTGGCCGGGGACGCCAACCGAGCGCCAGCCGCACGCGTCGGCGCGCCGTCAACCTCGCGCTCGATTCGCGCGACGTTGCGCAATCTCGCGCTCGGGATTAGCTGGCGTTAGGGTAACTTCATCGCCGACTTGACGTCGGCGAGCGTCTCTTTCGCGATGACCCGCACTTTCTCGGCGCCGGCATCCAGAATCGCTCCCACCGCATTCTCATCGAGGCTCGCGCGCCGCTCTCGAACCGGCCTCATGAAGCCGTTGAGTTTCTCGGCGAGTTCGGCTTTGCAGTCGACGCAGCCGAGCGCGCCGCTGCGGCAGTTCTCTTCGATCCACGGAACGCGCGATTCGTTGAGGATCTTGTGCAGCGCGAAGACGGGACAAATCTCGGGGCGGCCCGGGTCGTGCCGGCGAATCTTGAGCGGATCGGTCACCATGGAGCGAACCTTCTGGGTGGTGGTCGGTTCGTCGTCGGCGATTTCGATCTGATTGTCGTACGATTTCGACATCTTGCGTCCGTCGGTGCCGGGGACGTCCGGGAATTCGCTGAGCGTCGGCTGCGGTTCGACCAGCGTCGCGCCGTACAGATGATTGAAGCGGCGAACGATCTCGCGCCCGATCTCGAGGTGCGAGAGCTGATCTTTGCCGACGGGGACCGTGTTCGCGCGGACGATTGCGATGTCGCAGAGCTGCATCAGCGGATATCCCAGAAAACCGTAGGTCGCGATCTCCGGTCCCAGTTCGGCGATCTGATCCTTGTAGGTTGGGACGCGCTGCAACCACGCGACCGGCACGATCATCGAGAGTAACAGATGCAGCTCGCTGATTTCGGGGATGTGCGATTGCACGTATATGGCGCACTTCTGCGGGTCGACGCCGGCCGCCAGCCAGTCGAGTACCAATTCCGTGGTGTTTCGCCGAATCGACTCGGTGCGCTCGAACGACGTCGTCAGCGCATGCAGGTCGGCGACCTCGAAGAATGCCTCGCTCGTCCGGCAGAACTCGACCCATTGCGTCAAGACGCCGAACAGATGGCCGATGTGCAACCGGCCCGTGGGCCGATTGCCCGACATGATCCGCCGCGCGGTTTGCGTCTCTTGCACCACCCCTAACCCTATGCTAGTATCCACGCATACGAGGGCTTCGCTGGCTAGGGCGCCTTACCAATCCGTTGGTCACGAACGTAGCGAGTCGAAACCGATCCTGAATCAAGAACGAGGTGGCTCGCTTTGTATACCGACGAACGGCTGACCTGCACCGACTGTGGCGCGGAGTTCGTCTTCACGAGTGGGGAACAAGAGTTCTTCGCCAGCAAGGGTTTTCAGAATAAGCCCAATCGCTGTCCCGACTGCCGCGCCGTGCGCAAAGCTGCGCGCGGCCAAGGTGGCGGCGGCGGCGCTGGACGCGGCTACGGTGGCAACCGCGAGATGTACACGGTAACGTGCACCGGCTGCGGACAGCCCGCGGAGGTTCCGTTCCAGCCACGCGGGGACAAGCCGGTGTATTGCCGCGATTGCTTCGCGCAGCGCCAACCACAACGCCCATCGTACCGCTAATCGGCGAGGCGCATCGAGCCAAGCTCTAGCGCGCGCGCGATTTTGTCTCGAACGTAGGCGCGCGCTTTCGCCACGGCCTCGCGGAGCGACTGACCGTTCGCAAGTGCCGCCGCCAACGCGTCCGCCAAGAGACAACCGGTCCCACGCATCGTCGCATCGATGCGACACTCTTCGAACACGCGCAACTCGCCGTCAAAAAGGACGTCGAGGGCGCGCTCCGCGAGGTGGCCGCCTTTGACGAGCGCGGCCCCGGCGCCGTCGGAGACGATGGTCCGCGCAGCGAGGGCCATGGTTTCGACGTCGTCGCAGCGCTCGAGGCCTGCCAGGCGCCGCGCCTCTTCCAGATTCGGCGTAACGATCGTAACGCGCGGAATCAATTCACGCACGATGGCGGCGACGCCGGCGTGGTCGACGAACGCGCCGCCGCCGCTCGGGCCGAAGACCGGATCGTAGACGACGGGGACGCCGACGTCGCGCAAGCGCGCGGCGACGGTGGCGATCGCCGCGACGCCCGGCAGCGCACCGATCCGGTACGCGGCGATCGGCGCATCGGCCAGCGCGTCGAACTGCGCGTCGATCGTCTCGGCCGGAATCTCGTGCAGCGCGTGGAGGCCACGCGCATCTTGCGCGGAGACGCCGGCGACGACGAGCGCCGCGCGCGCGCCGCACTCGGCCAACGCGCGGACGTCGAGGCCGAGTCCGGCCGCGTTCCACGGATCGGTCGTTCCGATCGCGCACACGAGCGGAGCGTTTTCGCGTCTCGTCATCGCACCAGTGACGCCCAGCGCGCGACGAGCGCGCGCGCGTTCGCCGCGGGATCGGGACCGCGCGCGATCGCCGAGATCACGGCCGCCATCTTCGCGCCGCAGCGAACCACCGCGTCGAGATCGGAGAGTTCGATTCCGCCGATCGCGGCGACGGGCAAGGCTGTCGCTTCCGTCACCGCGCGGACACCCTCCGCGCCGATCGCGAGGCCCGCGTCGGACTTGCTCGCGGTCGCATGATACGGACCGACGCCGAGATAATCGGCGCCGAGCGCCTCCGCCGCACGCGCTTCATGCTGCGTCGCGCACGAGATACCGAGCAATCGTCCCCCGAGCCGCGCGCGAATGGCTTGTGCGCCGAGCCGGGAGATGTCTTCTTGACCCGCATGCAAGCCGTCGGCGTCGAGCGAGGCTTCGAGATCGTCATTGATCAACAACACCGCGCCGCAGCGCCGCGTTCGTTCGTGCAAGGCGCGCACGAGCGCGCGATCGACGCCGCGTTTCGCGCGGTACTGAACGAGCCGAACGCCGGCGCCCAAGATACCGTCGGCGAGCGCGAGCGGCGACTCGACCGCGTCGGCGTCGACGATCGCGTAGATTCCCGTGAGCTGCATACAAAGAAACGAGGAGGGCGCTTTCGCGACCCTCCTCGCCGAGACCGTTAGAACCGAGCTGCTATGGCGCCTGCGAAACGACGACCACAACCGAGCCGATGACGCCGCTGACCGTATGCGTTGCCACGACGCGGATGCAGTAGTTCGCACCGACGGCCGGCGCGATGATCGTGGTCGGCGCGAACGGCGTTGCGGCGGCCGGCGTCATCGGCGGGCCGATGAAGATCTGCTGGGCCTGTCCGGTGTAGGTCGGGAACGTCCCGACCGGTCCGCTTCCCGGCGGAGGCTGCGCGAGCAGTTGGTTATACGCACCACTGTACAGCGGATAGGTGCTGAAGGCGGTCGGCGCAGGCCCTTGCTCCAAGAGCGAGTTGATCGGAAACGCAGGCGACGGCGGAGCGCCGCACGTACCGCTCCCGTTCGGCGAGGCACCTTTGAGGTACGCCGTGCCGGCCGGCGCGTAGACGGCCGCCCACGTGAACGTCGCGTCGGGGACAACGACCGAGCCGGAGCCGCTTCCCTTGATGGCGATTGCCGACACTTGGAGCGGCGCGTTCCCCGTCGGATCGACGAAGAAATCGTTGACACCCGCGGCGCCGTTTTCGAAGAGGATCGAAGTCGGTGTTTGCGGGTTGTTGGTGCCGCCGCTGTTAAATCCGTAGCCGCCACCCGAGCACGCGGCCAATAGCGCGATACCGAATGCGGCGATCAGCGATGGGGCGAGACGACGCATATAAAACTCCCGGTTGACACGTAAAAAGAGCCGACGGCCTTCTGAAAGTTCCGCCGCCGAGTACGTGGCGCGAGTTAGCCTCGGCGCGCTCGGTCTCCTCTCGGGGTGAATCCCCGAAGCGCTGGCTCGCCTCGGGGCCTCAGAAGGCGACCGGCCCCCGCGGCTAGGGACCGACGGGGATCGCCGGGAGGTCGACGCTGAAGGGCGCGTCCGCCCCGTCGCGGAGTTCGGGCGCGAGGGTCAGGCTGAGGCTTTTCGGTCTGAACCGGTCGGGGGTGAAGAACGTCAAGGCTCCGGTATATTGGCCGCTGCCCGCGAGGCGGAGCCCGAGGTAGAGGTTCTTGTCGGTCAGCGACGCGAGCTTGGTCGCGATCAAATGGTAGGATGCGCCCGACTGGTCCTTCAGGACGGACCGGCCGTAGGGCAAGAGCGTAACCGTCTCGTCGCCGTAGTTGGCGAAATTCACGATGAACTCGGCACGGCCGGTAAAGAATGAGACTTTGCGGACGGTCACACGAAGCTTCTCGACGTCGGCGGTCGCGTTGTTCGGGACGACGACCCGCCAGGGATGATACGGATCCTTGATCTTCACCGAACCGTTTTCGTTCAAGAGACCGTAGTCGACGCGGGCTGTCGCCGTCGCCGGCGATTGGTGCGCGTAATCGAAAAACTCGATGTTCTCCGAGACGACCACGAGGACGCCGCGCGCGCCGGCGCTAGACGTGCGCAGCACTTTGTAGCGACCGATCTTAAAGTGGTCGGCCTTAAAGACCGACGCGTAATTGTCGGCGGTCACGAAGTAGCGCCGCTCGTCTCCGCTCAAGAGCGCGAATGCCGCCGGATAGTTGCCGCTTCCCAGCGCCGTGATGTAACGGTCGAGAACGTCGCGTTGCAGTTTGTCGAGCGCGGGCGGCGCCGGAGCGGCGCCGATCAGCGCGAGGATCGGCAGAAAAAACAACAACCGCTTGATCATGTGCCCTCTTCCAGAATGACGTCGACGATGCGCGTTAGGTCGGCGTCGTCGGAGAAACGGATTTCGATGCGTCCGCCCCCTGACGGACCGCTGACGATGGCGACCGGCGCGCCGAGCCGGTAACGCATGCGGCTCTCGACCGCCTCGACGTCGGGCGCTTTGCGCGTCGCCGAGCGCATGTCCCTGGGAAGCGCGATCTTCTTGGTGCCGAGCCGTTCGACGACACGCACCGAAAGGCCGTCGCGAGCGATGCGCTGTGCGACCGCCTCGCGCTCGATCGGATCGAGGGCGAGCAGAGCGCGCGCGTGACCGGCGCTGATGGCGCCGGCGCGCACTTGCGCCTTGATGGGATCGGAGAGCGCGAGCAGCCGCAGCGCGTTGGCGATGGTCGGGCGGCCTTTGCCGATGCGCTGCGCGAGCTGTTCTTGCGTGAGGCCGTACTTGTCGATGAGATGCTGCAAACCCATCGCTTCTTCGAGTGGATCGAGATTTTCGCGCTGGAGATTCTCGACGAGCGCGAGTTCGAGACTGGAGCGGTCGTCGTCATCGCGCACGATCGCCGGAATCGTTTCGAGCAGCGCGGCCGCTGCGGCGCGCCAGCGCCGCTCGCCTGCGATCAATTCGAAGAGATCGCCCGAGAGCGGCCGGACCAGCACCGGCACGAGGACACCCAGCTCGCGGATCGACTGCTCCAATTCCGCCAGCGCCGAGGAATCAAAGGTCTGACGGGGCTGCTGCGGGTTGGGTCGGATCGCGTCGACGCGCAGTTGGCGCAGCCCCCCGCCCTCGCCCAAACCGCTGCGCTCGTCGCCCAGCAACGCACCGAGGCCGCGCCCGAGTCCGCGCCGCGCCGCGCTCATACGCCGGCCACTTCACGCGCGAGCGCCAGATAGGCTTGCGCTCCGCGGCTCTTCACGTCGAAGAGCACGGCCGGCTTGCCGAACGACGGCGCCTCGGAGAGCCGGATATTGCGCGGGATCTGCGTACGGAAAACCTGCGACGGAAAATAATCGTTCACTTCCTTCAAGACCTCACTCGCCAGTCGGGTGCGTGCATCGAACATCGTGACCAGAACGCCGGCGATCGTCAAACGCGGATTGAGCGCTTCGCGAATCCGTCGGACGACCGTCGTCAATTGCGAGAGCCCTTCGAGCGCGTAGTACTCGGCCTGAACCGGGATCAGCACCTCGTCGGCCGCGGTCAAGGCGTTGAGCGTCAGCAAACCCAATGACGGCGGGCAATCGATGAACACGTAATCGTATCGCGTGACGGTCGATTCGAGCGCGCGTTTCAATCTGGTTTCGCGCGACAGCGTCGACACCAACTCGATTTCCGCGCCGGCGAGATTGATCGTCGCCGGAATCACTTCGAGCCCGGGGATCGCGGTCGGCAAGACGGCGCGGTCAGCTGGAACGTCAGACAACAGCACGCTGTAGATGTCGTCACCGATCTGGCGCTTGTCGATGCCGAGCCCGCTCGTCGTATTGCCTTGCGGGTCGATGTCGACCAGCAGAACGCGCCGGCCCATCAGCGCGAGCGCCGCGCCGAGGTTGACGGCGGTGGTGCTTTTTCCGACGCCGCCTTTCTGATTGACGATCGCAATGACGCGGCGCGAATCAGGCTTCGGCATCGCTGGGCGCCACGTCATCGGTGAAATCTTCGAGTCCGTACGTGTCCTTCATCAAGCGGTAGCGTGCATAGCTGTGGGGATCGATTTCAGCCCAGGGCAGGCGGTCGAGCATCGGGATGAATCGGTAGCGCAGGGCATTACCGCGAATCATCAATTGGCAATAGTGGCGTCCGCTGTGAACGTACGGGCCGTAGAGTCTCGAGCCGGGACACCGATCCAAGAGCCACTCCAATAACGGCCGGTGCCGGACGTGCATCTTCAGGTTGATTTGGGGTTGCACTCGGTCCCCGCCAAAATGCCCCTCCCCGATGAGCACGCCCAAAATCAGGCCCAGCTCGAACTGCTTGCGCTCCGCCTCTTCGGTATCCATCCTCGCACGCTCGTCATTTTGTTTCACTCTGAGAAGTTCCCCGTGGAACCTACCCCTCCTGGGGTGGCCTAGGGCGCCTCCAAAATCCGGGCTAGCTCAGCATGGAGGGCCGCCGGCTCGTTGAGCTCGGGCTGCTCGATCACGCGCTCCAGCAGCGCTTGCAAGGCTTTGCCGACGATCGGACCTCCCCGCGAGCCGGCGGGGAGGAGGCCGCGACCGACCGCTGCCTCGATGACCGCCGCCCCGTCGATCGCCAGATCCTTGACACTGAGCGCCGGCTTCTCGGCGACGACCTGGCTGACGCGGGCCTCGAATCCCTCGTTGTCCTCGCCCCGTTTCGGAAGCCCGCTCCCGACAATGTCGGCGGCTCGCAGGGCGAATTGGTCGCTGAGATGGTCGACCCCGATGCGGCGCACGAAGCGCCGCACGGTCGCGTCGGCCAGTGCCGGATCGGCCCTGTACATGTGGTGCCGGACGAGCGCCGCGACGCGCTCGATGAGCTCGTTCGAGAAGCGCAGCCGGCCCAGGATGTCGCGTGCGAGCGCCTCGCCTAGAATCTCGTGGCGGTAAAAATGCGGGCCATCTTTGGTCCGCGGCTTTCCGACGTCGTGGAGGAGCGCGCCCAGACGCACGGCGAGATTTCCGGGGGCCGTCGCGTCGAGCGTCGCCAGGGTGTGGCGGTATACGTCGTGGGCGTGGTATTCGTTTTGCTCGACGCCGATCCCCTCGGCGATCTCCGGAAGGACGCGCTCGAGCAGGCCGCCTTCGCGCATGACCTCGAGCCCGCTGGACGGGCGGCGCGCCTCTTCGAGGAGCTTGACGAGTTCGTCGTGGAGACGCTCCGCCGAGACGGTCTCGATGAGCGGCGCCGCGCGGCGCATCGCGGCCATCGTCTCGGGCGTCACCGCGTATTCGAACCGAGCGGCGAACTGGGCGGCCCGCAGCATCCGCAGCGGGTCTTCCTCGAACGCCTCAGCGCGGAGCAGGTCGATGCGGCGGGCCCGGATGTCGGCTTCTCCGCCGTACGGATCGACGAGGTCGCCGTCGGGCAGCGCGCGCGCGAGCATGTTCATCCGAAAGTCGCGGCGCGCGAGAT
Organism: Candidatus Zemynaea palustris; assembly: GCA_003134695.1. Taxonomy (GTDB): domain Bacteria; phylum Vulcanimicrobiota; class Vulcanimicrobiia; order Vulcanimicrobiales; family Vulcanimicrobiaceae; genus Zemelea; species Zemelea palustris. Next base: position 70,655 of record PLCB01000016.1, read on the forward strand.
CGTCTTCGATCGAAATCGCCGGGCCGGCTTCGACGACAAAATCGCGGTGGCCGACCCCGGTCGATCGTTCGCGCCGGGGGAGGGCGACGTCGACGGTGATGCCGTCGAAGGTGCACTTCACGACGGCGAACGACGCGCCGACGACGTCGGCGCGTCCGAGCCGGCCAAGTCGTTCGACGAGCTCGTCGAGCTCGAGCCCGGTCGCCACGTAATCGAGGTCTTTCGCCGGACGCGAGACCTTGTCGAGCGAGGTGCGGACTTCGTCGCGAACGCGCCCGCCGACGGCGTAGAGCGTCCCTGGCGGCAGGACCCCGGCCACCCCGCGATCGACTGCGGCGACGTCGAGATCGCTCATGAAAACTGTTTCACCGAAGAGCGGTTCATTGTCGATCAGTCCCGAGCCTTCGGATTTTGGTTCTCGGCGCGCCGCGGCGCACCGCTCGCCGAGGCGCTTAGCGGCTGAAGTCGTTCGCCGGTGGGCGGCCGTTCGTGCCCAAGGGGCGTCGCTCCGGGAGGCCGATCCGGCGCGGAAAGCCATCGGGCGTCGGCCGTCGCTTCGCGACGAGCAACAGCCGGTGCGCGCCGTCGACGGCCTGCTCTTCGATGAGGCCTCCGCCGAGGATGAGCGCGGCGTCCTGCGCGGCGGTGCGCTCGTCGTAGTCGAATCGCCCGCGTTGTAAGACTGCGACGCCGCCGATCGCGAGAAATGGCAACGTCAACTCCAGCACCGCCGGGGCCGAGGCGACGGCGCGCGCCGTCGCGCACGCGAAACGTTCGCGCAGTGCCGGTTCGTGCGCCGCGCTTTCCGCGCGCGTCGCGATCACGCGCGCATTCAGTTCAAGCTCGGCGGCGACGAGTTCGAGGAAGCGGGCTTTCTTGAGCGTCGCCTCGATCAGCGTCACCGCGCATCCGGTCACGATGGAAAGAACGACGGCGGGGAAACCGCCGCCGCTGCCGATATCGACCAGCGGATCGCGCACGCAGGGCACGATCGTCAGCGAGTCGCGAACGTGATCGAGCAGCGCAGCGAGATCGCGCGCGCCGGTGAGATTGACGCGCGCGTTGTGTTCGAGCAGCAACTCGAGATAGCGCGCCAAACGCGGCTGCGCTTCGCGCGCGATGTCGAGCCTCGCGACCGCCGCGTCGAGCGAGCCGATCATCCCGCAGCGCCGGCGGTTTCGCGCCGTGCCGTCTCGCGCTGCAGATAGACGGAGAGTACCGCGACGTCGGCTGGTGAGATCCCCGGGATGCGTCCCGCGGCACCGAGCGAAGCCGGCCGGTGTCGCGCAAATTTTTCGCGCGCCTCGCGCGAGAGCGCGCCGATCGTGGCAAACGGAAAGTCGTCGGGCAAGTGCATCGCTTCGGCCCGCGCCGCCTTCGCGATGTCGAGCACTTGGCGCTGAAGGTAACCCTCGAGTTTCATCTCGATCGCGAGCCGCTCGCCGGTCTCGGCATCGACCGGGTCGCCCGCGCCCGCAAACGCTCCAGCGACGTCCGGGAAACCGACGCTCGGGCGGCGCAGCGCCTCGGCGACGCTCGAGCCGCCGAGGCCGCCCGGCACGTCAATCGGGAGGCGCATCTTTCGGGCGCGCGCCGTGGCGCGCTCCAGGCGCGCGCGCCGCTCTTCGAAACGCGCGAAGTCCTCGTCCGAAAGGAGGCCGATCTCGTGACCCAGCGGCGACAGCCGCAGATCGGCGTTGTCGTGGCGCAGCGTCATGCGATACTCGGCGCGCGAGGTCATCATCCGGTACGGCTCGTCGACCCCCTTGGTCACGAGGTCGTCGATCAGGACGCCGATGTAAGCCTGCGCGCGCGAAAGCACGAGCGCCGCTTTGCCTTGCACTTTGCGGGCCGCGTTGATGCCGGCGACGAGACCTTGCGCGGCGGCCTCTTCGTAGCCCGAGGTGCCATTGAGCTGACCGCAATGGAACAGTCCTGAGACGCGGCGCGTCTCGAGGCTCGGCGCGAGCTCGATCGGTGGGACGTGGTCGTATTCGACCGCATATCCCGGCCGCAGCATCTCGGCCGCTTCGAGGCCCGGCAACGTGCGCAGCATCTGGAGTTGGACCTCCGCGGGGAGCGACGTCGAGAACCCGCCGATGTAGATCGACTCGTTCTCCCAGCCCTCCGGTTCGATGAAGATCAAATGCTGCGGGTTGTGCGAAAACTTAATGACTTTATCTTCGATCGAGGGGCAGTAGCGCGGTCCGATGCCGCGAATGAGATCGAGCCCGTAGAGCGGCGAGCGATGCAAGTTGTCGCGCACGAGCGCGTGCGTCCGCTCGTTGCTCAGCACGATGTGACAGGCGAGCTGCGGTCCGGCGAAGACCGGCGCACTGCGATACGAGAAGGGCAGCGGCACCGGGCTCGGCGGCTGGGCGCGCATCGGCGAGAAGTCGATGCTCGAACGCGCGACGCGCGGCGGCGTCCCCGTCTTGAGCCGGCCGGTCGGGAAGCCCAAGCGCCGGAGCGCGTCGGCCAAGCTGAGCGCGGGCGCTTCGCCGACCCGGCCGGCCGGTTCGCTGAATTCGCCGCGAAAGATCTTGCCCCCGAGGAACGTCCCGGTCGCGAGCACGACCGACGGCGCGAAGTATCGCTCGCCGGCAGAGGTGACCACGCCGCGGACGCGGCCGCCCTCGACCACGAGGTCGTCGACCATTCCGGCGACGACGCGCAGATTCGGCTGAGCCCGCACGGCGTCGGTCGCGAGGCGAACGTACGCGGCCTTGTCGGCCTGGGCGCGCAAGGCGCGAACCGCCGGTCCCTTCGATTCATTGAGGAAGCGAACGTGCACCGAACAGCGATCGATGATGCGCGCCATCTCGCCGCCGAGCGCGTCGATCTCGCGGACGATCTGCCCCTTCGCGCTGCCGCCGACCGACGGATTGCAGGCGAGCGTGCAGATACGCTCGGGATCGCCGGTCACCATCCAGGTCTCGACGCCGAGACGCGCCGACGCGAGAGCCGCTTCCAGCCCCGCATGTCCGCCGCCGACGACGATCACGCCGGCTTCGTCGCTCCGCTTCCCGCTCACGACGACCATCCTACCACGCCGCGAGCCGGATGGAGTTACCGCGGCAGCGAGCGCCGCTTTGCGGCGGATTCGCGCGCGCGAACCGCGAGCGCAAGCACGACAAAGCCGGCGACGCCGAAGATCAGCGCAAACAAGATTCCCAATTCAGGCGACGACGGCAATACCAGCATGACTCGTTGGGAGACTCCGGTCTGCGCGGCGCCGGTCGCGGCCGCCGGCCATTGGCCGGAGTTGGCGGCGGCGCGCTCTTCCAGAAAATTGCCGAAAAGCAGCCCGGCGTCGGTACAAAGTGCGGTGACGATCACCGCGGCAAACGCCCAACGCCGAACCGCGATCGCGAAGAGCGGGCCGGCGACCACGATCGGGACGACGACCGACCCCGCGATCGCGCCGAACGTCGCACCGTTGCCGATGAAGGCGTACATGACCCGACCGAGGCCGAGGTCCGGGACTTTCGCCAGCACGAGAACCGCGATGACGAAGCCGGAGAGCGCACCGGCACACCCGCCGAGCAACGCCCCGCCGCCAATTCGGGCCAAGGTCGTGAGCGCGGTCTTCATCTCTTCGCTTCTCACGTGATCATTTGCCGATGCAGAAGCGGGCGAAGATCGCGTCCAACAGTCGCTCGTCGGCCTCGCGGCCGGTCAACTCGCCGAGCGCGCGGACCGCGCGCAGTACGTCACCGCTGATCAGGTCCGCCGGATCGCCGATGGCGAGGGTCTCTTGCGCGTACGCGAGCGCGCGATCGGCTTCGAGCAGCGCGTCGGCCTGACGCGCCGTGCCGAGGTGCGGGCGCGAGAGATCGATCGTCTCGCCTGTCACGACCAGCGACGAGAGCGCGGCGCGGACCTCGTTCAGCGTCGTTCCGTGGCCCGTCGAACCGAAGACGGCGCCGCGTTCCGGCGCCTCGCGCTGGTCATACCCGGCGCGTCCAAGATCGGACTTGTTGAATAGCACGACGCGTTCGCGTTCGCGTGTCCGCGCGAGCAGGTCGCGGGCTTCGCGCGAGATCGGAGTCGAGGCGTCGACGACGACCAATGCGACGCGCGCCTGGTCGAGCGCGCGTTCGCTGCGTTCGATCCCGGCCGCCTCGAGGCGGTCGGCGTGGGCACGAATCCCGGCGGTGTCGATCAAGCGGAACGGCGTGCCGTCGAGCGCGAGCGTCTCCTCGATCGTGTCGCGCGTCGTCCCCGGCAATTCGGAGACGAGCGCGCGCTCGTCGCCGAGCAGCGCGTTGAGCAACGACGACTTCCCGGCGTTCGCAGGGCCGACGATCGCGACGGCGACGCCTTCGCGCACGATCCGGCCGCGCTCCCAGGTCGCTGCGAGTTCGGCGATCCGCGCGCGCACGCCGGCGATCCGTTCGACGAGCCGCGCCGCCGGCGGCGTTTCGACTTCATCCGGGAAATCAATAGCCGCCGCCAGTTCTTCGAGAATCTCATCGAGCGAGGCGTGGAGTGCGTCGACCTCGCGCGCCAATCCGCCGGAGAGGCGAGCGGCGGCTGCGCGCGCCGCGGCGGTATGCTCGGCGGCGATCAGGTCGGCGACGGCCTCCGCCGACGCGAGATCGATTTTCCCATGGAAGAACGCGCGCCGCGTAAACTCGCCCGGACCGGCGAGGCGCGCGCCGGCCGCCAACGCTGCGACCAACGTCTCGCGCGCGACGGCGGGCGAGCCGTGCACGTGCAGTTCGAGGACGTCTTCGCCGGTGTAACTGTGCGGCGCCGGAAAGTAGAGCGCCAGACCTTCGTCGATACGGCCGCCGCGGTCATCGACGATCTCGCCGTTGGTGGCGTGACGCGCGCGCAGCGGTCGAGCGCTGCGAAAGATCCGCGACGCGATCTCGAGCGTCGCCGGCCCGCTGATGCGGACGATCGCGATCGCACCGCGCCCTGGCGGTGTCGCGATCGCGGCGATCGTCTCGGCAGTCGACGTTGCTGCTTAACCCGTGCCGCGCGGCGAGACCACCACGCGCCGCTCCGGCTCGACGCCGCTCGATTCGGTCGTCACGAACGGATTGTCGGCGAGCGCGAGGTGAATCACTTTGCGTTCCGACGGAAGCATCGGCTCGAGCATGATCGGTCGCTTCTCGCGCATCGCACGCTCGAGCGTCGCGAGCGCCAGACCTTTGAGCATGTCGGCGCGCCGTGCCCGATAGCCCTCGGCGTCGATCGTGAAGTAGTGGCGATCTTTCTTGACGCCGGCGTTGACGATGTTGTTGAAGATCAAGTTGAGCGCTTCGAGCGTGTGGCCGTGGCGTCCGATCAAGTTGGCGAGGTCGGGCCCGTCGACTTCCAGGTACTCGCCCTCGCTGCGCGCGTAGTAACGGACGCGCACGTCAGCGATCCCCATCCTCTGAAGGATCGCTTCGAGCAGCTCGCGCGCCGGCTTGACCGTCTCGGGCTCGGGTTGCGCCGCGCGCGGCGGGGCGGGGGGTTCGGGCGCGCGCTCGATCGTCCGCCCGCGCGGCCGGTCGCCGTTCGATCCCGTACCGCGGCGGCCGCGCCGCCGCTGTCCGTACTCTGAATTCTCGCCGTTTTGGCTTCCTAGCTCGTCAGCCATCGAATCGTTGCTCCTTATTGAAAAAAGAAAACAAAGTTGCGCTCGGCCGTCCTCAGCGCTTCGAACGCCGGCGGCGTTTGCGCCGCGAGCCGGAGGAACCGTTGGTCGCGCTCGGATCCGCGGCGCCCGAACCAAGCGCGGCGGGCTTCGACGACTCCCCGTTCGACGCACCGGTTTCAAGAACGCGTTCGGGATGCGGCCCGATCGGTGCCGGGTTGCGATGGAAGCGATTGATGAGGTAGAGCTGCTGCGCGATTTGGAAAAGATTGAACGACAGCCAGTACAAGATCAACGCCGACGGCCAATGGTACTGGAAGCTGACGTAGCCGATCATCACCGGTGAGATCAGCGCCATTAGTTTCTGCTGCTGCGCCTGTTGTTCGTCCATCGCCGGGCTCGTGAAACGGACGCTGACGTACATCGAGATGATGTAGACGGCCAGCAAGATGTAGTCGGGCTGGGCCAGGTTCGCGGCGAGGACATGCCACGGTGAGTTGAACGAAATCGGGCTGCCGATCCAAAGCCAGGTCGACTGCGCGAAGAGTGGCTTGTCGCTGATGACCACCCAATAGAGACTGAAGAGGATCGGCATCTGCAGGAGCAGCGGCGCGCAACCCGCGAGTGGGTTGGTCCCTGATTCCTTGTAGAGCTTCATCGTCTCTTCGTTCAGTTTTTCGCGATCGCTCTTGTAACGTTGCTGAATCGCTTTGACTTTCGGCTGCAGCGATTGCATCTTCAACATCGACTTGAACTGCATCGTGTTGAGGGGCCAGAGGCAAGCCTTGATGATCGCCGCCAACGCCACCAGAGCCCAGCCGTAGTTTCCGAGATGCTGAGCGAGCCACGTCAGCAATTGATGCAGCGCCCCGACGATGGGGTCGAGGACGCTGGCGGCGAGCAAGGGGACGAGGACGAACTCCAAGGGACAGCCTTTCAGAAACCGTTACGGGACGAGGTCGACGCCCCCCGGATTCCACGGATGGCAGCGCAAGATGCGCGCGATGGCAAGACGTGTGCCGCGAAGAACTCCGTGCTTCAACACTGCATCCTTCGCGTACTGCGAGCACGACGGATAGAAACGGCAGTGCGAGCCCAAGAGCGGCGAAATCGTCTTTTGATAGACGGCGATTAGCGCGGCCAGAATCGTTTGCACCCTACGCCCCGAGCCGGGCGAGGGCGGCCTCGACGTCGGCGGCGAGTCGAGCGTACGGCTCGCTGGCGGCCGGCGAGCGCGCGACGAACAGGATCCTCTGCGGCGGGCGGAGCGGAGGCTGCGCGTCGAGCGCGCCGCGGATGCGGCGCCGCACGCGGTTGCGAACGACCGCGCCGCCGACCTGTCCGGAGACGGTGATCCCGATGCGCGATCGCCGTCCTTGGGTCTCGGACCCGAAGGCGGAAAGCGTCGCGAACCGCGCCTGCCGCCCGCGGCGACGCACATACGCGATCTCGCTCTGCCGCCGCAGAGGATCATACCAACGCACTCGAAAACCCCGGGCGCGCTTAAACGGTCAGGCGCTTGCGGCCCTTCTTGCGGCGCCGAGCGATGACGTTCCGGCCGTCCTTCGTCGACATCCGCTCGAGGAAGCCGTGGACGCGCTTGCGGCGGCGGTTGTGGGGTTGATAGGTGCGCTTCACGACAATGAGGCTCCGAGTTGGTGGGGGCCCCATTTCGCGAAGGCGAGATGGGGAATAACGACCCCCAAGTATAGACAACGACCGTCGGTATCGTCAAATACCCCGAAGCCGAGGGATCCGGTTGCGGCCCCCGCCGAAGGTCGGCCTACTCCCGAGGCCCCTCCGCACGCTAAATCAAGCGTCTGGCCGCCACGTTCACGCTTCGCGGAGCGCTCGCTCCGCCTCCCGGCGCCCGCCCCACTTGCGAATCCCTCCCACTTTCTCCACATCTGTGGACAGGCTTGTGGAAAGAGCCGCGCGTTAAGGACCTTAAAAGCCCGTCAGGTCGCGGATTTAGGGTCGCAGCGACGTGTGAAGAGCCTCCCCGCTAAGGCCGAAAAGCCTTTATTTTCCAAGCGCGCGTCTCTGCGCATAGCCTGTGGACAAGTGTATAACTTGGTGGAAAAAACCCGGAGGATTCGAGGGTCGGCCGACCAATCGACTGACCTCGCTCCGGTGCCGCTAAGGCGGCATCCAACAGCGCTTTCCAGAGCGCTCGAAAACTAAGGCGGTCAAGTTATGGGTCTCGCGGTCGGTTCAGCCGGCATCTCGAACGAACTGTGGCTCACGGCACTGAACGCGCTCGAGCCGAAATACTCAAAGCCGGTTTTCGAGATGTGGCTGAAACGCATGAGGCTCCTCGAACTCAACGGCGCCGAGATCGTCCTCTCCGTCCACACGCCGTTTGCGAAGGATTGGGTCGAAAACCGCCTCAAGACCGACATCGCCGCGGTCCTCTCCGATATCCTCGGCGAGCCGATTTCGCTTCGCTTCGTGGTCGTCGAGCCGAGCGGCGACGAGCCGCTCGAAACCGCGGCCGGCCGGCCTTTCGGCTCCGCCGAGCGTCGCCCGGGCGAGCTCAACTGGCGCTATACGTTCGAAGCCTTCGTCATCGGCCAGAGCAACCGGTTCGCGCACGCGGCTGCGCAGGCGGTGGCAGAGACGCCCGGCCGCGCCTACAATCCGCTCTTCTTGTACGGCGGCGTGGGTCTGGGGAAAACGCACCTCATGCACGCGATCGGTCACCGCGTGCTTTCGGCAAATCCCAAAGCTAAGGTCGTTTACATCTCGAGCGAAACCTTCACCAACGAGTTCATCAACGCGATCAAAAACAACAAGACCGATGATTTCCGGAACCGTTACCGGCACGTCGACGTCCTCCTGATCGACGACATCCAGTTTCTCGAAGGCAAGGAACAGACTCAGGAAGAGTTTTTCCACACCTTTAACTCGCTCTACCACGCGCAGCGGCAGTTGGTGATCTCGAGCGACCGCCCGCCGAAAGAAATTCAGACGCTCGAGAGCCGGTTGCGCTCGCGCTTCGAGTGCGGGCTGCTCACCGACATCCAGCCGCCCGATCTCGAGACGCGCCAGGCGATCTTACAGAAGAAGGCCGAATCCGAGGGAACATCGGTCCCCAACGAAGTTACGTCGTTCATCGCCAAGGTCGTCCCCTCGAACATCCGCGAGCTCGAAGGGGCCCTGACCCGGGTGGTCGCGTTCGCGAAACTGATCAACGTGCCGATCACCGCCGAACTCGCCGCCGACGTCCTCAAGAACTTGGTGGCCAGCGCGCCGGCCCGCCGCATCACGATTCTCCTGATCAAGGAGCGCGTGGCGAAAGCTCACGGGCTGACGGTTAAGGAAATGGATCACCAGCGTCGCGATCAGAGGCTCGCCGCTCCCCGCCAGATCGCCATGTACCTCGCGACGGAACTGACCGATTGCTCGCTTCCGCAGATCGCGCGCGAGTTCCAGAAAAAAGACCACACCACCGTCATGTACGCCCGCGACAAAGTTAAGAACCAAATGACGGTCGACGAGGCCTACCGCAACAAAGTTCGTTCGCTGCTAGCGCTTTGCCAGGCCGATTGAACCACCAGCCTAAAAGCGCTGTGCAGATAGCCTGGACAGGGCGGTTCAACCGGCGTGGATAACTTCCGGACCCGGCGCCCGGTGTGTATTTGTGGACAAGCAGAAACCGAAGATAAACAGGTTGTCCCTTGCGCTTTCGCTTCTGTCATCACGGTTTCAACGGTTCTCCGCAGATTACACCTCGTTACTACTACGGCGACGAGTTTTATATACTATATCTATACTTACAAGCCGGTGATGGGGCGACGGTGGATGCATGAAGTTTACCTGTAGTACGAAAGACATCGCCAGCGCCGTAGGCGCGGCGAGTAAGATCGTCAACGCACACTCTACCGTTCCGATACTTTCCAACGTGCTCTTGAGCGCGGGTGACGATACGATTCGCGTTCGTGCAACGGACCTTGAACTTACGCTCGAGCACGTTTTTCCCGGCGAGATCCAGGAGCCGGGAAGCGTGACGGTGCCAGCGCGGTTATTCAGCGGATACTTGGGGAATCTGTCGGCCGGGATCATGGAGTTGAGCGGGACGCCGACGCGTGCGAGCGTCAAGTGCCAGCGTTCCAATTACGACTTTCACGCACTCCCGCCGGACGAGTATCCGCCGCTACCCGCGTCGCAAAAGGGGCGTTCGTTCGCGGTTGACGGGAAACGCTTCCGAGAGGGTATCAACGCGACGATCTTCGCGGCCTCGAGCGAGGAAGCACGTGGTGCCGTGCTGATGGGGACTCTCCTCGAAGTATCCGGAGACCAGATCACGATGGTCGCGACCGACGGGTACCGTCTCGCGAAGTGGCAGACGAACCTCGTGCGCAGCGCCGACGAGGAAGGCACGATCAAGTACATCGTTCCCTCCCGTGCCTTGGCGGAAGTGGCGCGCAACCTGGGCGGAGCGGAGAAGGTCGAGGTCACCGCGCTCGGACCAGCCGGTAATCAACTCGCTTTCGCGGCGGCGCAAACCTCGATCGTCGTGCGGCTCGTCGACGGCCAGTATCCCAACTACGGTCAAGTCATCCCGGCGCAATTCGATCGCTCGGTCGCGGTCAACACGAGCGCGTTGATTGCGGGCCTGCGCCGGGCCGAGCTCGTCGCCGGCGATCGTGCCAGCATGGTGAAGATGAGCGTCGCGAACCAGCAGCTCATCATCACCGCGAACAGCGACACGACCGGCAACGCCTATGAGGAGCTCGAGGTCGAGCAGACCGGCGACGATCTGACCATCGCGTTCAACGCACGCTATCTGGTCGAGATCCTGACGCACGTCGACGCGCCGCAGATCAAGATGGAGTTTCTCGGCCCGCTCTCGCCGGCTGCGATTCGTCCGTCGGACGAGCCCGAGGGCGTGCGTCAGATGTACGTCTTGATGCCGTTGCGTCAATAGGCGCGGGCGGGGCGTGATCCTCACGCGGCTCACGCTCGCCAACGTGCGCAACTATGCGTCGCTCGAATTCGCACCTGCGCCGGGTCTCAACGTGCTGATCGGCGCGAACGCGCAAGGCAAGAGCAACTTGCTCGAAGCGATCGGCTTGCTCGGCACCGGCAAGTCGTTCCGCACGTCGCGTGAAAGCGAGATCGTAACGACCGGGCTTCCGACCGCAAGCGTCGCCGGTGAAGCCGTGGTGAAGCCGGGACCGATCCGGCTCTCGTGCACGATCGCGCTCGGCGCCGGCGGGACGCGCAAACGCTACACGATTAACGGCCGCGGCGTGCGCTACGCGACCTACCTCGGAAAGTTGCGCGTGGTCACGTTCGTCCCCGCGCACCTGCAACTCGTCACGGGTCCGCCGGCGCTGCGCCGTGCGCTCGTCAACGCGGCGCTCGCGCAAGAATCCGCCGCGTATTATGCGGCACTCGCGTCGTACGGAAAGCACCTCGCTCAGAAGAACGCGCTCTTGCGCGGGCTTGTCGCGGCGGACGAGGCGTTGCTGACGACCTATAACGAGCGCCTGATCGAGAGCGGCACCGAATTGATCTTGGCGCGCCGCGCGTTCGTCACCGAGCTCGAGGCGCGAGCCAGCGCGATCCACCACGCCTGGGTCGGCGACGTCGAGGGCGATCTCGAATTGCTTTACGCCGCGAACGTCGCGGTCGAGGTTCCGACGCACGACGGCGTCGCTTCGGCGTTTGCAGCCCGGCTCGACGAGCAACGCGCCGCCGAACTGGTGCGCAAGACCTCGCTCGTCGGGCCGCATCGCGACGACGTCGAGTTTCGTCTGGGCGGACGGCCGCTCGCCGCCTTCGGTTCTCAGGGGCAGCAGCGCACCGCCGTCCTCGCGCTGAAGGTCGCCGAGTATGAGACGCTGTTCGCTTACGGTGGCGAGGCCCCGATCTTGCTGCTCGACGACGTTCTTTCGGAACTCGACGGCGAGCGGCGAGCGGCGTTCTTGCGCGGCGTGGCGACGGTCGAGCAGGTCTTCGTGACGACCACGAGCGAGGTCGACGCGAGAGCGGCCGCCACCTATCGGATCGAGGCGGCGCAACTGGAACGAGTGGCATGAGCTTGCGACCCCTGCGTGCAGCCGTCGACGGCTGGCGTCCGATGCACGCTCGACCGGGCGATCCGCTATCCGCGATCGCAGCGGCCTGGCCCGACATCGCCGGCTCGCGTGCGGCGCAACATTCGTCGCCGTTGGAAATCAGCGGCGACGCGCTGGTCGTCGCGACGCGTTCGAGCGCGTGGAGTCAACAACTGCAATTACTCGCGCCCCAGATCCTCGAACGGCTCCGCGAGTTCGACGCCGGCGGCAAGCTGCTCGCGCTGCGCTTTCGCAGCGGTCTGCCGCGCCGTCTGCGCAGCGTCCGTGCCCCGGTCCCTCAGCCCGCCTTTCGCGCGCCGGGCACGATCCCGCCGGACCCCGCGCTCGATGAGATCGAAGCCCTCGATCGGTTGCGCCGGCGCGTCGGCGTCGCGCGGCGCCGCGCGGTCGCGACGTGCGAAGGCTGCGGGGCGCCGATCGAACGCGCCGACCTCTGCGCCCCGTGCCGCAGCGCCGCCGAAGCGGCGCGCTCCACCGAACTCGAGCGCATGCTTTTCGGCATGCCGTGGTTGCCGTTCAAGGAAATCCGCACGTTCGTCGGTGGCATCGACGAAGAGCGGTACGAACGCGTGCGCCGCAACCTCTTGCAGCGCTGGTGGGCCACACTCGAGCGGGCTCGCCGCACGGGCCGCAGCCTGACGCGGCGCGAGCGCCAAATCGCGACTTCGTACGTCTTGCTGCAGTCGGGTTTCGCACCCGATCGCATCACGCCGGCGATCGTGCGCAACCTGCTCGGCGACGAGTTAGCGGCGCAGTTGAGCGGGCCGTCAGCGGCGAATTAGAACGGCAGATGGCTAAACACGAAAAAGAGATCGTCGAGAATTCAACGAGCTACGGCGCCGCACAGATCGAGGTGCTCAAGGGACTCGAAGCCGTTCGCAAACGGCCTGGCATGTACGTCGGCAATACCGCCGAGCGCGGGTTGCATCAACTGGTGTATGAAGCGGTCGACAACGCGGTCGACGAAGCGCTCGCCGGCTGCGCGAAACACGTCCGAGTCATCCTTCACAAGGACGGCTCGTGTTCGGTTGAGGACGACGGCCGGGGCATTCCGATCGACGTGATGCCGAAGGAGCGAATGCCGGCCGTCGAGGTCGTCATGACGATGCTCCACGCCGGCGGCAAGTTTGGAAAGGGCGGCTACAAAGTTTCCGGCGGGCTGCACGGCGTCGGCATCTCGGTCGTCAACGCGCTCTCCGAGCGGATGATCACGCGCGTCAAGCGCGACGGGAAGATTTGGGAAATCCAGTTCGAGCGCGGCAAGACCGTCCAAAAACTCAAGCCGATCGACAAGGCCGAGGGCACCGGCACGCTGCAGTGGTTTCTCCCCGACCGCAGCGTTTTCGAGACGCTCGACTTCCATTGGGACATTTTACAGAAGCGTCTGCGCGAGCTGGCCTTTCTCAACCGAGGGCTCGAGATCACGCTGCGCGACGAACGGGTCGACCCGCTCAAGGAACGCGTTTTCATGTACGAGGGTGGGATCGTCTCGTTCGTCGAGCACCTCAACGACAAGAAAGACCCGATCCACCCGATCATCTCGACCAACGGCGAACGCGAGGGTGTGTTGGTCGAGGTCGCGATGCAGTGGGCCGACGCCTATAGCGAGACGATCTTTTCGTTCGCGAACAACATCAACACGACCGAAGGCGGGATGCATCTCTTGGGCTTCCGCACAGCCGTCGGCAACGCGGTGAATTCGTACGCGCGCAAGCGCGGGATGCTCAAAGAGTCCGACCCGTCGCTTTCGACCGACGACTGCATGGAGGGTCTCACGGCGGTCGTCTCGGTCAAACTCGAAGAGCCTCAATTCGAAGGTCAGACCAAGACGAAGCTCGGCAACACGCGGGTCCGTACGATCGTCTACGGCTTGGTCAACGAACGGCTCGACTTCTTCTTCGAAGAGAATCCGAAGTATGCGCGCGCGATCGTCGACAAGTGCATGCAGGCGGCGCGCGCGCGCGAAGCCGCGAAGAAAGCGCGCGACCTCTCGCGGCGCAAGAACGCGCTCGACGGGAGCGGCCTCCCCGGCAAACTGGTCGACTGCACCAATGCGGACCCCAAGGCCAGCGAAATCTTCTTAGTAGAAGGCGATTCGGCCGGCGGGACCGCGAAGATGGGCCGCGACTTTCGCTCGCAAGCGATCCTGCCGCTGCGCGGGAAGATCCTCAACGTCTGGAAGGCCCGCGAAGACAAGGTCTTCGCGAACGAAGAGATCCGCACGATGATCACGGCGCTCGGCACCGGCATCGCCGCCGACTTCGACATCGGTAAACTGCGCTATCACAAGATCATCATCATGACCGACGCCGACGTCGACGGTTCGCACATCCGCACCCTGTTACTGACGTTCTTCTACCAGCAGATGCGGGCGCTGCTGGAAGAAAAGTTCATTTACATCGCCCAGCCGCCGTTGTACGGCGTACGCCGCGGGAAGAAACAGAACTATGCCTTCAGCGACGAGGAGCTCAAGGCGATCATCGGCGACGCGGACCCCAAAGAGTTCGTCGTGCAACAGTACAAGGGGTTGGGCGAGATGGACGCCGAGCAGCTGGCCGATACGACGATGGATATCTCGAGCCGGCGTCTCAAACAGGTTACGGTCGAAGACGGCGTCGCCGCCGAGGAGATGTTCACGACGCTCATGGGCGACAAAGTCGAGCCGCGCAAAGAGTTTATCCAAGCCTACGCCCGCAGCGTCAAGAACCTGGATCTGTAAACTCGCCCCGCCGCGAGTTCGCGCTCGGGCGTGTTCGGCTGCGTCTTGCCTGGTTTTCGGACTCGAGGGTACCAGAAGATGGTGACCTACGAAGCGTTTCCACAGGAAGGGCGGCGCCGGAAAGGCTCCCGCTGCCGACAACGTTGATAGATAAGATGATGGTGCGACGGCGGCGGGCCGGCTTGGTGCTCATTGGGCTAGCCCTGGTGGGCGGGCTAGCGTTCGCCTTTCGCGCGCCGCTCGAGCGGGCCGTCCTGGCGTTCGCGATCGACGTCGCGACCGGATATCGCGTCGCGTTCGATTCGCTCGAACTGGGCCCGAGCCGCGTCGTGATTCTCGGACTGCACGTTCGACGTTCGGGCGATCCGGTACTCGACGCCGATCGTGTGACGCTGCAGTATACGCTGCGCGACGTGTTTCCGGGCGGAAAGCGCCGCTTCGGACTCCGTGATCTGAGCCTGAGCGGCGCGACCTTTTGGCTGATTCGCCGGCGCGACGGAACCTTCAACGTCGCGGGCGGCGTGACGCCGCAAGCTCCGGCGACTAACCCGAACGCTCCAGCCAGCGCGGCGCCGCCGTTACAATTCACCGCTCGCATCGACGACGCCCATCTCAACATCATCGATCCGTATCGCGTGTACAAGAGTTCGCGCAAGATCACGCTCGAAGGCCTGCACGGGCTGGCGAAGGTCGACAGCGCGGGCTACACGCATTACGAAGCGCGCGGGCAGCTCGTCACCCTCGATACCGCGCGAGCACCCGTTCCGGTTCTCCTCTCCGGTACCGTCGACCAAGCGCGCGGCTTCGGAATGCACGGGCTTACGGTCGTGGGACGCCTTCCCTTGCGCGACTTGGTCAACTACGTGCTCAACTCGTCAACCGCGCATCTCTTCTCAGGCGAAGCGAGCGGACTCAGCCTCCGCGCCTACGCGCTCGATCTGGCGTCGCCGCATCCGGCCGGGTATCACCTCGCCGGGAGTGCGCGAATCGACGGCGGCGTGCTCTACATTCCGGGGTTGGCGCGTCCGCTGCGCGACCTGCGCGGGCGGATGAACGTCTTCGACAACGGGCTCGCAGCACCGCAGATGGACGGAACGCTCGCCGGAGTTCCGACGCGCCTCGCCGGAACGATCTTCGATTGGTCCGCCCCATCCTTTGAACTGAACGCAGTCGCGCGTGGGCCGTTGAGCTCGGCGCGGACGCTGTTCAACTTCTCGCGTAACCTTCCACTCGGCGGCGGCGACCTCACGGCGCGGATCGGGCTCGAAGGTCCGGTCGTGAGGCCGCTGGTCGTCGTCGGAATCGACGCGCCGCGCTTGACGTACGGAAATATTCCCTTTCGCAACGCGCGCGGTGAGGTTCTCTTCTACGACAGCGCCGTGACGCTCGCGCCGCTCGAGCTCGACTATGGTCCGCTCGCGGTCAACGTGCGAGGCGAAGTCGACATCCAAGAGTCGGCAAAATCGCAACTGATCTACGACGCGAGCGCGCCACCGGCTTCGCTGCCCTACGTCGCGCAATCGTTGCCGCAAGTTCCGCTGCACGTCACGGGCGTCGTCGGCGGCGCGGACATCCTCCTCGCGACGCGCGGCGTCTTCAGCGGCAGCGGCGGCGGCGACCGCATCGCCGGATTCTTCAACGTCGACCAGCACGGCGACGGAATGTTCGGGCCACTCGAGGTCGCCCGGGCCGACGGGACGTCGCTCGCGGGCGCGTTTTATCAAAGCCGTAGTACGAACGAAAGCGGCTTTTGGCTCGACGCTCACAATTTCTTGCTCAAAGGCAATCCACGGCATCCGACCCTGCCGGGCTTGACCCGCTATGCGCCGCCTGAATTCGACGGCGTTCTGGATGGCGCGCTCGCGGGTGAAGGGACGCCCGCGAACTTCCAAGTCGCGGGCCGGGTGCACGCGCACAACGTCATCTACGGCAGCCTCCACATCGCCGACGTGACCGGTGCGATCGCCGGCCCGCCGGGCGATCTGCGCTTCGGCGCTGTGCGTGCGACGGGTCCCTGGGGGCATTTCGACGGCAGCGGCGGCTACGGCGACGGACGACTCGCGCTCGAAGGCACGTACCACGGAAGCTTTCAGCTGCTCGAAGGCTTCACCGGAAACCTGGGAGCGAGCGGCGCGGTCGACGGTCCGGTCGCGCTCTTGATCGATTCGAAACGAACGCTCGTGCAGACGACGGGGGCGTCATCACCCGGAGCGCGCGTGTACGGCGTTCCGGTCGACGCGTTGCGCGGGACGCTGGCGATCGCGGGGAGACGTCTCGACGTCTACGCCGCCACGGCGAGCGTCGCGGGTGGTGAGTTCACAGCGAAGGGGGCGCTCGGCGACCGCCGGCAACTTGACGTCTCGCTCGCCGGCGCCGACGCGCGCGCTCTGCGCGCCGCCGGTTCTCCCCTCGATCGCGGCGACGTCACCGCGATCGGCAGGGTCGTCTACGATGGAGCGGTGCCGACCTTCGACGGCGGGGTTTCGGTCGACGGCGGCAGCGTTCAACGCCTCGCCGTCGCACTGAACGGCGACGTGCGCGCGAACGCGAGCAGCGTCGCGCTGAA
This sequence comes from Candidatus Zemynaea palustris, assembly GCA_003134695.1. GTDB lineage: Bacteria > Vulcanimicrobiota > Vulcanimicrobiia > Vulcanimicrobiales > Vulcanimicrobiaceae > Zemelea > Zemelea palustris. The sequence goes on from PLCB01000016.1 coordinate 87,619, forward strand.
CGAAACGTCGGCGCTCGTCGGACCTGCGTACGGCGTCGTCGGCGGGACCATCGAGAATTTCGGCGGCGGGCGGCCGCGCTATGCGCTCTCGGTCGCCGCGCGCGACGTTCCCATCGCGCCGATTGCGCGACTCGTCGTGCCGCGGCGTCACGACATCGGCGGAATGCTCGACACGACGCTCTCGATCGTCGGGCAAGGATCGGCTCAGCCGTCGGTGAGCGGCGACGTCGTCGTCCCAGAAGGGACGTTCAACGGTCTGGCATTCGCGGACGCGCGCGCTCACGTCGGCGCCGGCGGCAGTGGGTTCGTCGCGCAGAACGGGTCGATCTTGGTCGGAACGACGCGCGCGCAATTCGGCGCGACGTTGCGCGGCGCCGACGCGTCGCTCGATCTCTCTGCGCCCAACGCCGAACTCTCCGACTTCGACAACCTCTTCGACACCGGCGACACGCTCGGCGGACAGGGCCACGTCTTCGGCCACTTCGTCAAGCGCGGCAGCGAGGTCGTCACGAACGCCGACGTCGACATCAAGCGCTTGCGCTACCGCCTTTTCGAACTCGGCGACGCGACCGCGCACTGGGTGAGCGTCGGCCGCAAGGTCGACGCGCAAGTCGCGTTCGGCGGCGTCTCGGGACGGCTTGCGGCGGGCGGAACGTTGACCTTGCCGGCGCGCGCCCCAGTCGAACGCCTATTGCAGCGTTCGAGTTTTGACGGAACCGCGCAAGTGCGCGGTTTGGATTTGGGTGTGTGGCTGCCGGTGCTCGGCTACCAAGTGCCGGTGACCGGGCGGATCGACGCCGACGCAACCTTGCGCGGCCCCCTACAAGATCCCACGGTGCACACCGACGTCACCTTGATCGGCGGAAATTTCGGAAAGTTTCCGGTCAGCCGTGCGCTGCTCTCACTCGATTCCAGCGCCACGCAGGCGACCATCCGGCATGCCGAACTCGACTTGCCGAGCGTGCTGTTGACGGCGTCGGGCACGTTCGGATTCGGGAGCGACGCGCCGCTCCAGCTGGCGCTGCATGCCAATAGCCCCGACGTCGGCGCGCTCGCGCAGAAATTATTCGGCGAGCAGCTCCCGCTGAGCGGTACCGCCGAGGCCGACATTCACGTCGACGGGCGGCGTGCGAAACCGCACGTGTACGGGGGTTTCGATATCGAGAAGGGATCGATCCGGGGCGTCGGCGTGCCGCGGGCACTCGGCGAAGTCGAGTTGCAGGGACGCGACCTCGTGCTCAGCGACGCCGAAGTCGTCTTCGTGAAGGGGACGCTGTATTTAGCGGGCTCGGTCCCGCTGCAACTCGCTCCGTTCGGCCTCGGTCCGCCGCAAGCGCCGCTCGCGCTCGAAATCGCGGCGAAGGGAATCGAGCTGAGCGACTTCCAGCCGCTGCTCGGGAAGAACTCGACGCTCAACGGCTTGCTCGACGGACGGGTATCGCTCGGCGGCACCGCCGGCAATCCGCAACTCGTCGGCGATCTAGCCCTCTCGGGCGGAACGGTCGAAAGCCAATACGAGACGGTGCCGCTCACCAACCTGGCCGCCCGCTTGAGTTTCACGTCGAAAACGGTGACGCTCGAATCGTTCCACGCCGAAGGCGGCGGCGGGACGCTCGATCTCAGCGGCAACGCGCAGTTCCCCGATCTCGTCCATCCCGGCGCCGACGCGACCTACGCCTTCAAAGGGAACGCCAAAAGTTTACGACTAAATCTCCCTGCCTACGGACAGGGTCAAATCGACGGAACCTTCTCGCTCGCGCACCAACCGGAACAACTGGCGCTGATCAGCGGGAGCCTGACGGCGCAGAACGCCGTGATTCCGTTCTCCGCGCTCCTGTTCGCGGGCGGAATCGGCGCGAGCGGCCCCGTCATCCAAACCGCCGGCGCGCCGGCGCCGCAGCCGCGCGCGAACAACGTGGCGTTCAATCTCAACCTGATCGCCGGCAACAACGTGCGCGTGCGCAGCGGCAACGTCGACATCGGCGCGCGCGGCCAATTGCAGGTCGGCGGGACGCTGGCCGCGCCGCAACTGAGCGGCGGCTTCGACTCGACCGGCGGGACGCTCAGCTACTTCAACACGGTCTTTCGAGTCCAGAGCGGGAGCGTGACTTTCTCGCTCGATCGAGGCGTGATCCCGTCGCTGGACGCGGTCGCGACGACGCACGTGATCAATCCCGATCCCAACGCGTTTCGCAACCCGACCGGGACCGCCGACATCACGCTCGACCTGACGGGTCCGGTCACGAGCCTCAGCCTGCAGCTCTCGTCGGATCCGTCGTACGACCGGCAGACCATCCTTGGCCTGTTGCTCAACGCGCCGGCGATCGGCGCGACGAACCTCTTTGCGTCCTCGGTCCCGGGCCAGGCCGCCGTACCGCCGGGCGTCCTCGTGCAACAGCGGAGCACCGGCGAACTCTCCGTCGGACAGGAAGCCTTCGGTATCCTCAACGCCCAGTTCACGCGTAACCTGCTCTCACCGATCGAGACGCAGGTCGGCGGCGCGCTCGGACTCTCGAGCCTCGCCTTCAACGTCGACTATACCGGCGGGCTGGGGGTGAGTGCGCGGAAAGTCCTTGGCAAGCAGACCAACCTGATCTACGCGCAGAGCTTCACCTATCCGTACCGCCAAACGCTCGGTTTCGCCATCAAACCCAATGCGACGACCGCCGCACAATTTACGGTCTTTCAAACGTTCGGTTCTCAGGGCGTCGGGTATTTTACGCCCGCCAATAACATCAACCCGACCCAACCGACCAACCTGCGGGCGCTCGTAGCGCAGCCGAGCAGCGGCGGCGCGGGTTTCTCGTTCTCGCTTCAAAAATTGTTTTGATAGCCGTGAGCTCGGCGCAGCGACGTTGCCTCGGCCGGGACGGCGGACTCGTTCCCTCCGTGGAACTCGTGCCGC
>PLCB01000016.1:90536-108366 GCA_003134695.1 Candidatus Zemynaea palustris
TGTTCTCAGAATTTTATCTGAGATTGGGCGGGGAGGGTAAGACCCGGGGCGTCCCCAAAAGCAGGGAGCTTTGAACTCTCCACTCGGCCGCGGTTGCCGGCGCCTCGCCATGCTCGTCTCCCTCGTCACCCTGCTGACTCCCTCGGCGCTCCTCGCAGCACCGGCCGCGCCCGCCGCGCCGCTCGTCGTCAGCGTCGACGTCTCCGGTAACGCGCACGTGCCCAGCGACCGAATTCTCTCCGTCGTCCGCACCAAAGCCGGTCAGCCGTTCGACGAGAAGCTCGTACGCGAGGACATCCAGGCGATTTTCGACCTCGGCTACTTCGCCGATCAGGTCCCGCCGCTGATCCGCCAGCGGCCCGACGGCATCGCGGTCACCTTCCGCGTCGTCGAAAACCCGGTCATCCAGCGCATCACCTTTACCGGCAACGATCACGTTTCGAGCGACACGCTGCTCGCACTGATGGACACCTCGGTCGGCCAGGTGTTGAACACCAACACCTTCCATCAAGACGTGCTCAAGATCAACTCGTATTACGACAAGATCGGCTACGGCGGACAACTTCCGTCCCACGTCTCGGCGCTGAACATCAGCAAGGACGGCGTGCTGAGTCTCTCGGTGCGCGAAGGCCTGACCGTTGCGACCATCAAGTTCACCGGCGAGCCGATCCTCACGCCGCCGGTCCTCAAGAAAGCGCTGGTCACCAAGGAAGGGCAGCCGTACTCCGAGGACACGCGCGACAAAGACTTCGAAGCACTCAAAAAGCTGTACGAAAAGTACGATCTCTCGATCGGCGACTTCGAGGCCGGCATCGATCCGAGTTCGGTCAACGTCGACAAAGGCACGGCCGACCTCATCTACAATATCCACGTCGCGGTCGTCGGCGCGGTGCAGATTACCGGCAACAGCAAGACCAAAGACGAAGTAGTCCGTCGGCAATTACGCTTGCGGCCGGGAATGATTGTAACCCAAGGGCTTCTGCACCGCGATTACGACCGGCTCAACAACCTCGGCTTCTTCGAAAAAGTCGAGCTCAACGCGAAGCCCGGGCCCGATCCCAAGAAGCCTTGGGAGACGACGCTGGACTGGAACGTCAAAGAGCAGCGTACCGGAACCGCGCAGATCGGCGCCGGCTATTCGGGCGGTCCCAACGGTCAAGGTCTGACCGGGACGCTCTCCTACTCCGAGAACAACATCGGCGGAACCGGTAACGGCGCTTCGCTGCGGTTCGAGAACGGCGCGCGCGTCTCCGACGCTTCGCTGACGTTCACGGTTCCGTATCTCGGTCACACGCAGCGTTCGCAGAAGTACAGCCTCGCCACGACGATCTTCACACAGAATCTCAACAACTTCTACCAAGTCTACGGCGCGTCGACGGCGCAGGCGGTTTCGCCCAACCCGATCGTCTCGACGCCTTCGCCCGGTGGAAGTAGCGGTGGGACGACCTCCGGCGCGGCCGGGACCATTCCGGTCGTGTTGACGCCGAATTCAGACATTCTGAGCGGGGTGGCTGCAAATTATGCCAATCGCGCGAACGGCATCTCGCTCAACCTCGGGCGGCGGCTGAGCGATTACGTCACGGTGACCGGCGGCGTCAACGTGCAGCGGCTCGCGACCAGCGTCGACCTGCCGCTGCCGTATTTTCTCGCGGGTCAAACCACGCTGCTCAACGCGCCGATTCAGTCTTCGCCCTTCGGCCAAACCGTCACCGGCAGCACGCTCGGCATCACGGCGACGTCGATCGCGAATACGGCGAGCGGTCAGGCCTTCAACTTGCGCAGCGTCTCGCTCGGACTCCAAAACGACACGCGTGACGACGTCTTCAACCCGCGCCGCGGTAACAACGTTACGTTGACCGAAGAGGTCAGCACCCATGCGCTTGGCTCGCAGTTCACGTATACGGTCACGACCTTCGATGGCTCGAAGTTCTTCCCGGTCTTGAAGAACTCGACGCTCGGCTTCCACGCCCTGGTCGGCGCGACCACGGGTGCGGTTCCTCCGAACAAGCTGTTCGTTTTCTCCGATCAGCAATTGCGTGGGTATAGCCAGGTATTTTACGGCACGGAGGCGCTCTTGCTGCAATCGGAACTGCGCCTCCCGGTGTCGCCCGACCGGAGCTTCAACCTTGCTCTCTTCGCCGATTACGGATCGCTGCGCATTCGTGGCGCAGACCCGATCCTCGACACGTTCGGCAACATCGTGGTCGACTACAACAAATGGCTCTACCACGGCGACATCGGGGCCGGGCTGCGCTTCGACGTCAAGCAACTGGGTTTCCGCTCGATCCGGCTCGACTTCGCGCACGGAAAGGGCTCCAATCACACGAGTTTCGGAATAGGACAGAGTTTCTAGTGTATCTAGCTTGCGAGTAACGAGGCTTCAGCAGCGCGTCGCTGCCGCCGTCGGTGCCGTTCTTCTGATCGTGGTCGCGCTTGCGCCGGCGACGTTGGCGGCCGACGTCGTCGACATCGGCTACATCGATCAGGTCGCGCTTTCCAACCTGCCGCGGTTCGTCACCGCCAATCGCCAGGTGGCGACGTACAAGGCCGAGCTGGATCGTCAATTCACCGCCCGCATGCGCGGCGTCAAGAACTCGAACGATCAAGCGCGGATCGCGCAAGAGTTCCAGAACAAGTTCATCGCTAGGCAACGCGAAGTGGTAGGACCGCTCATCGCCCGCGCTCAAGTGGCGATCGCTTCGGTCGCATCGACCAAGAATCTCTCGGTGGTCGTGGACAAGCGGATCGTCATCTTCGGCGGTCAGGACGTCACGCGCAACGTGGTCGATTTGTTCAACGGTGTCGGCGATCCGGTGCCGCCGGTGAACACGCCCCCGCCCTCGAGCGTCGGCTTCGTGGATCAGAACGTGATCAACCAAGTTCCAAAGGTCAAGAAGGCCAACGACGACTTCCTCAAGTTTCAGCAAGAGCAATCGAGCGCCGCCCAACAGAAGATGCGCTCGGCGAAAACCGACGCCGACCGCCAGCAGATTTTCAGAGATCTTCAAAAGACGCTGGGCGACAAACGCAAGCAGATCCTCGACCCGGTCGTCGAGCAGATGCGGAACGTGATCGGCGACGTGGCGCGCAAGAAGGGCTTGCTGCTCGTCATCGATCGCACCAACCTCATCTACGGCGGGACGGATATCACGAGCGATGTCGCAAACGGCCTCAAGTAAGCGCGCGCGCGCGCTGATCGCGGCGTCGCTGGCCGCGCTGGCCCTCTGCGCCTGCGCCAAGGTTGAGAATTCCGCGAGCGGCGTCGCGGGCACGACCAAGCCGCAAGGCGCGGTCGGGTACGTTCGGATGGACGACCTCGTGCGGCGCCACCCGCTGTATGCGGAGCTCGCGCGGCTCGACGACGACGTGGCCGCGCTGCAATTCAAGAGCGTCGGCGGCGAGAGCGGCCCAAGCCTTCCCCCGGATCAATTGCGCAAGGAGCAAGCCGCGATTCAACGCGAGTTCGAAGCGGCTTCGAAGCGCGCGCAGGAAGCGCTCAAGCAGAAGCAGGTCGAGTACGGCAAGCGCGAGGCCGAAGCGATCGGCCAAGCGTTGGGAGCCGCTGGTTCTACCGCCGGAGCGCCGGGCGGCGCCGCGATCGGCGCCGACATCGAGCGCCAGCTGAAAGCGCAAACGCAGGCCGTTACGGCGGGCGCTCAACGCAATCTCGAGGTCTACAAGCGGCAAGTGGTCGCGCAGGACTCGAGCGCCCTCGAGGCGCTCCGCCGCTCGCTCAACGATAGTGCGCAGCGCAGCTATCAAGCCAAAGTGAGCGAACTGCAGAAGAACGAAGCCGACTACGCGCTGCAACTGGCGCAAGAGGATTCGCCTGAACGCCTCTCGCTGCGCACCAAACTTTCGAACCTCGTGTTGGACGAGGCGGCACGCGAAGACGCCCGCAAGCAGCTCGAAGCGCTCGACCGCAAAGAGTCCGACGCGATGGCTACGCTGAAGAACCGCGACGGCGCGACGCTCGCCGCGCTGCAAAAGGACCTGCGCGACCGGACGGCCGGCGAGCTGAGCCGGCAGGCCGACGCGATGAAGAGCCGGACGCTCGCCAAGATCAACAAGCGCGAGGTCGAGATTCGCCAGCAGCTCGCCTCGACCACGCTCCCAGGACCCGGGCCCGCCGGCGGGGCGGTGGTTCCGAGAAACCTCTCCCCTGACATGCGCGGCAAGATCGACGCGCTGCACAAGCGCTATCAAGATGAGTTCAACGCGGACGCCAAGACGACGATCGAGCAGTTCCAAAAGACGCGCGATGCGCTCGCACAGAGGCTCGCGCTTCTGCAAGGCGTCGACACCGTCGCGATCGGCGGTAGACAACGCCAACTCGGCGCGCTCGAGAAGCAGCGCCGCGACCTCTACGATCAAATTGTTACGCAGATCGGGCGTGAGGTCAAAGTGATCGCCGCACGACGCGGCGTGAACGTCGTCTTCGGCGACGTCGTTGCCCCTGCCGGCGGAATCGATCTGACCGCCGACGCTGAGAAAGACATCGAGAGCCTACACGAGTGAAACGCACGATCTTAGCAGGCCTAATGGCTTCCCTCGCAGCGGTGCTCGCCGGTTGCGCGTCGCAACAATCGCAGGTTGCGACCGTCAACATCACGCGCATCACCCAGAACTGGCCGAAGTTCATCAATTACAACAACCAGCTCGCGTCCGACACGGACGCGATCAATCGCTCGAGCGCGTCGCCGCGGGACAAGCAACGGCAACTCGATCGGTTGCGCCAGCAGTTCGTCAAGATGCAAGAGGAAGTGACCAACGACGTCCGCGTGGCGGCCGAGGAGGTCGCGAACCAGCGGCACTTCAAACTCGTCATCACCCGTGAGTTCGTCGGCTACGGCGGGACCGACATCACGACCGACGTCGAGAAGATCCTCAAGATAACGGAAAAATCGCCCGCTCCAACCACGTGACACTCGCCGAGTACGCGGCGCAAGTCGGCGGAAGCGTCTCGGGTGACGGCTCGGTCGAGATCGATCGGATCGCGGCGATCGAGGACGTCGACGACCGTTCGCTGACCTTTGCGACCGACGAACGTTATCTGCGCAACGCGCTGGCGTCGCGCGCCGCCGCAGTGCTGACCGAAGCGCCTCTGGCCGAGCGCGTCGGAGCGGCGCGCAAGCCGCTGCTCATCGTGCCCTCGGCGCGCGCGGCGCTCGCGCAACTCCTCGCGGCGCTCGAGCCTCCGCGTCCCACGGCTCCATTTCGCCATCCGAGCGCGGTCGTCGAAGAAAGCGCGCGCGTCGGCCCCGATGTCCACGTCGGGCCGCACGTCTACGTCGGACCGCGCGCCGAGATCGGCGCCGAGAGTGTGTTGCTCGCCGGTTCGATCGTCGGCGCGGACGCGCGCCTGGGACGGCGCGGTTTCCTACATCCGCGCGCGATGCTGCTGGATCGCTGCGTCGCCGGCGAGCGCGTGATCTTACAGGCGGGCGCAGTCGTGGGCAGCGACGGTTTCGGTTACGTTTTTCTCGACGGACGCTTCACGAAGATTCCGCAAGTCGGCAACGTCTCGCTCGGCGACGACGTCGAGATCGGAGCCAACACCTGCATCGATCGCGCGCAGACCGGATCGACCAGCGTCGGCGCCGGGACCAAGATCGACAATCTCGTGCAGATCGGACACAACTGCCGGATCGGAAAGGGCTCGGCATTCGCCGCAATGACGGGCTTGGCGGGCTCGGCCGTCATCGGGGACTACGTCATGGTTGGCGGGCAATCGGCGTTCAAGGGTCACATCACGGTCGGTTCGCGCGTGCGCATCGCCGGCAACACGATGGTCTGGGGCGACATCCCCGACGATGCCGCCGTCAGCGGGCAGCCCGCGCAGAACCATCAGGACGAACTCCGCATGCAGGTTCGGTTGCGAAACCTCGGTAAGTTGTACGAGCGCGTGAGCGCGTTGGAGAAGCGCAGTGGTTCCTAACTGATGCAGCAACACACGCTGCGCGACGTGCTGGAGTTCGAGGGCGTCGGGTTGCACACCGGCGCGACCACGCGCGTGAAGATTCAGCCGCAGCCGGCGGGAACCGGCCTGCTCTTGCGCTTGGGTGCCGGCGGCCCGATCGTTGCGGCGGTCGCGGAGAACGTCGTCGAAACCCGGCTGGCGACGACGCTGGGAGACGGAACGCACAGCGTTTCGACCGTCGAGCATCTCCTGTCCGCACTCTTCGGGATGGGAGTCGACAACGCGTTGATCGAGGTCGACGGTCCCGAGATCCCGGTGATGGACGGCAGTGCGTCGGCCTTCGTCGCGAGCATCGAACGCGTCGGGCTCGCGATCCAAGCGGCCGAGCGCAAGTGCTTCGTCGCCGACCGCCCGTTTTTCCACCGCGACCGCGAAGCGGTCTTCGTGATCCTGCCCGCCGACGAGTTTCGGGTCAAATTCGCGGTCGACTACGACGCGCCGATCGGCGCGCAATACTTCGACGGCGCGATCGATCCGGCAACGTATCGCGACGAAATCGCGCCGGCGCGGACGTTCGGCTATCTTCACGAGTATCAAACCATGCTCGCAAACGGTCTGGCCCGCGGCGGGACGCTCGCCAATGCGCTGGTCTTTGCACCGGAAGGGCCGATTACCAAACTGCGCTGGCCCAATGAAGTCGTGCGACACAAGGTGCTCGACCTGATCGGCGACCTCGCGCTCCTCGGCGCCTGGCCGCTATGTGAGGTGATCGCGATCAAGAGCGGCCACCGCTTGCACGCCGCCGCGCTTGCGAATCTGCGTGCGCTCCTCGCGTCGCGCGCGGCCCAAAGCGTAGGCTCGCGGGCATGATCGAAGGCGACAAAGCGCCCGGAGCCGACCAGGGCGGCGCAACGAAGACGATTTCGATCCGCGAGATCATGGAGATCTTGCCGCATCGCTACCCGATGCTCCTCATCGATCGCATCACCGACTTCGAAGCGATGCAACACGCTGTCGGTTACAAAAACCTCACGATCAACGAACCGTTTTTCCAAGGGCATTTTCCGAGCAATCCGGTCCTGCCTGGCGTGTACATGATCGAGGCGATGGCGCAGCTCGGTGGGACGCTCATTTTGGAACCCGACGAATTCCATCAGCTCACGCCGCTCTTGACCGGCATCGAAAACGCGCGTTTTCGCCGCCAGGTGATTCCCGGCGACCGGCTGGACATGGAGGTCACGATGGTGCGCATGCGCTCGCGCATGGGTTGGGTCAACGGCACGGCGCACGTCGACGGAAAGCTCGTCTGCTCGGCGGGGCTGATGTTTTCGCTCGTTACCGTCGCCGACTTCACGCTCGATCCCACGGTTTTGCACGAGTGAAGCGCCGCTCGTTTCACTCTTCCTGCGTGGTCCATCCGGGAGCCATCATCGGCGATGGAGCCGAGATCGGTCCGTTCTGCGTCGTGGGCGAGCACGTGGCGATCGGTGCGCGGAGCAAACTGCTCGCGCACGTCGTCGTCAACGGCCACACCACGATCGGTGAAGACTCGACGATCTATCCGTTCGTCACGCTCGGCCTGCCCTCACAGGACCGCAAGTACGTCGGCGAGCTCTCGTACACCAAGGTCGGAAGTCGCACCACCTTGCGCGAGTTCGTTTCGGTGCATCGCGCCACCGGCGAAGGCGAGGTCACTTCGATCGGCGACGACTCGCTACTGCTGGCCTACGTGCATATCGCGCATAACTGCCAAATCGGCAACTACGTGACGATGTCGAGCACCGCTCAGCTCGCGGGTCACGTCATCGTCGACGATTACGCCACCGTCGGCGGGATGACCGGCGTCCACCAGTTCGTGCGCATCGGTAAGCACGCGATGGTCGGCGGAGCGTCGAAGATCGGTCGCGACGTCCCGCCGTTTCTTTTGGTGGCGGGAGGTCCTGCGACGGCCGGCGGCCTCAACCTGATCGGTCTGCGCCGGGCCGGCTTTCCGGCCGAGGTGATGGCGGAGCTCAAGGAATGTTACAAACTCCTCTATCGCTCGCACCTCAACACCTCGCAGGCGCTCGAAGCGATGCGGGCGATCGTCAAGACCGATGAAGGCCGCGAGATGATCGAATTCGTCGCGGCCTCGAAGCGCGGGATCACGAAGGTCGCGCGCACGATGCGTCCGCGCGGCGAACTCGCGGCGCTCGACGACGCCGAGTCGCTCGACGACGCCGAGTCGCTCGCCGGCTAATCGGCCGGTTCGGTGCGCGTCTTCGTGTCGACCGGCGAAGCGTCGGGTGATATGCTGGCGGCGGCGCTCGCCGAAGCGATGCGCGCGCGCGAGCCGGACATCGAATTTGAAGGAATCGGCAGCGAGCGGATGGCGGCGGCCGGATTCAAGTTGACCATCAGGACCGATGGTTGGGCGAGCATGGGACTCTGGGCGGCGCTCGTCAAGATCGTGCCGATGGTGCTGATCGGTGCGGCCCACGTTGCGCGCTTGCGCCTGCGGCCGGTCGATTTGGTCGTGCTGGTCGATTTCGGCGCGTTGAACCTGCGTCTCGCGCAAGCGCTGCGCCGCGTCGGGTACGCCGGACCGGTGCTCTATTTCGTACCGCCCGGCGTGTGGTTAGATCGCCCGTCGCAAGCGCGCGCCGTTGCGCGGAACGCGGTCGCGCTCACCGCCTTCGCCCACCAGCGCGACTTCTATCGTTCGCTCGGACTCCCGATTGCGTATTTCGGTCATCCGCTCGCATCGCTCGTCCGACCGGGCACGCCGCGGCTCCCGGCGCCCGCCGACGGCGGCACGGTCGCGCTGCTTCCCGGAAGCCGTTACGACGAAGTCCGTCGGCACATGCCGCGGCTCATCGCCGCCTGCGAACTCTTACGTGCGCGGCGGCCGCACTTGAAGATGATCGTGAGTGCCGCCGATCGAGGCTGCGAACGGATCGTGCAGGCCGCGCTGCGCGGCGCGGGCATCTCCGCGCGCGTCCTGCGCGGCGCGCGCCCCGCGCTCGACGAGGCCGATGCGGCGTTCATCGCCTCCGGAACGGCGGTGCTCGAAGCGATGCTGCGCGAGGTCGCGTGCGTCGCACTCTACGTGGTTTCGCCGGCCGCCGCACGGTACGGCCGCCGCGTCTGGAAGCGACGCCATTTTACGCTCCCTAATCTCTTGCTCGAACGCGAGGTCGTCCCGGAGTTCTGGCAAGACGCCGCTTCGCCGGAGGCGCTCGCCGCCGCGCTCGAAGACTTGCTGCGCGATCCATCGGGGCAACGTGCCGCGTCGAACGAGTTGCGCGCCAGACTCGGCCCGCCCGACGCCCTCGATCGCGCGGCGGAGTTCGCGCTCGCGCTGGCGCGCGGTCAAGCGCCGGTTTTTGCGTGAGCTTGCGCATCTATCACACCTCCGATCTGCACGATCGCCGCGGTTTCGCGCCGCGCCTGCGCGAGTTGCGCGCCGCCGCTCCGGGACTCTTGTTCGATTGCGGCGACTCGTTACGCGGAAGTCAGACGATGTACTTTCGGCGCGAGCCGATCCTCGCCGAGATCGACGCGGCCGGCTACGACGCGCAAGGGATCGGCAACCGCGAGTTCCACTATCTCTATTCGCTGCTTGCGGCGCGCGCGCGCGCGATGCGGCATCCGCTTGTTTGCAGTAACTTGATCGACACGCGCAAGCGCCCGCTGCCGTTCTTGCAGAGTCTGACGCTCGAGCGCGGCGGCTGGCGGGTCCGGCTCTTCGCACTGCTCGTCGTCCAATATCCGGCGGGCAGCCCGTGGGAACGCGTCTTCGGTTGGCGCTTCCTCGATCCGTTTGCGACGGCGCGCCGCGTCGCGGCGGAAACCGCGCCGGGAGAGACGCTGATCGTGCTCTCGCATCTCGGTTTGCGCGACGATCGCCGGCTAGCGCGGGAGGTTCCACGCCTCGACTTGATCCTCGGCGGTCACAGTCACGACACGTTGCCGGCGCCCGAGGTCGTCGGCGGCGTCCCGATCGTCCATGCCGGGCCGTACGGACGATTCGTCTCGTGCACCGAGCTCGAACGCGACGGCGAACGCACTCGTTTGAAAAGCGGCGAGCTGCTGCCGCTCTTGCGCGCCGCGGAATCTCGGTAAGCATGCGCCGCATCCTCTTCGTCAGCAACGGTCACGGCGAGAACGCGATCGCCGAACGCATCGCGCGGGAGCTGCGCGCGATTGCGCGCGTCCCGTTCGGCCTCGATCACTTGGCGCTCGTCGGCGAGCCTTCGAACGGCGTCCTCGCAACGGTCGGGCCGCGCCGCACGCTGCCCAGCGGCGGCCTCGTCGCCATGGGCAACGTGCGCGCGTTGACGCGCGACCTTCGCGCCGGCTTCATGGGACTGTTCGCGTCACAAATACGCTTCTTGCGCCGCGAGGGCGCGCGATACGACTGTGTCGTCGCCGTGGGTGACGTCTACGCGCTGGTGCTCGCGCGCTTCGCGCGGCGTCCGGTGATTTTCGTCGGCACCGCCAAGAGCGTCTACGTCGCGCCGTACGGGCCGCTGGAGCGCCGCTTCCTGCGTGGAGCCGCGCGCGTTTTCGTGCGGGACGCCGCCACGGCCGAACGCTTGCGCGCGCAGGGCGTCGCCGCCGCCGCGCCGGGCAACACGATCGTCGAATTGGCCGACGGCGCACCGCCGCTCCCGGAAGAGCTCGCGGGCAATTCGTTCATCGGAATCTTACCGGGCAGCCGTGCGAGTGCGTATCTCGACGCCGTGCGGCTGTGCGGCGTTATTCGTGCCCTCGGCGAGCGCGTCACGCCGGCGAATGCGCTGCTTTCGATCGCGCCGTCGCTGGGACCCGAGCGGTTCGCCGCCGCGCTGGCGGAAGATGGTTGGATCCTTGAGCCGGCCGTCTCGAGCGACGCGATCGCGTTTCGGGCCCGCGCGGGTGGCGCGACGCTGATCGGTTGGCGCGGGCCGCTCGGAACGTTGCTTGCGGCGTCGCGGCTCATCCTCGGTCAAGCCGGAACGGCGAACGAACAAGCCGCCGCCGCGGGGCTCCCGGTGGTCGCGCTCGATGCCGGTCAACGGCCGGCGGCGCGCGCGCCGGGCGACGAGTGGTACCGCATGCGGCAGCGCCGTCTCCTCGGCGACGCGCTCGCGCTCGTTCCGCCGTCACCCGGGCTCGCCGCCGCTGCGATCGCCGAACTGCTCGCCGATTCCGTGCGCCTCGAACGCATGCGCGTCGCCGGACGCGAACGAATGGGACCGCGCGGCGGTTCGCGCGCGATCGCGAACGCGATCGTGGAACTCGCGTGCGCCGCGGAGGCACAGGCGTGAGGTTGGCCGCCATCGCATTCGGATTTGCGGCGATCCCGCTCTATCCGTCGCTCATCTTTCTGGCGTCCGTCGCGCCGCCGGGCGTTTCGCTCGTGCCGACGCAGGTCGCACTCGTCGTGTTGATTCTCGCGCTCGCCGGCAGCGCGTTCTTCTTCTGGACGTTGCTGCGCGTGGGCGCGTTGCGCTCGGAACTGTCGCGGCCGATCGCCATCTATCTCGCCGGCTGGACGGTCGCGGCGCTGGCCGGACTCGACCCGCTCACGGGCGCGCTGTTCGTGCTCGCCGGCGTTCTCAGTTTCATCCTGCACCTCGCCGTCGCGCGTTATTATGGCTCGCCGCACGTGGCGACGGTCCTGTATTCAGCCTTCTTGACGAGCGGCCTCGCCGTCGCACTGCTCGGCGTCGCGCTGCTCGCCGTCGGCCACGACTCGCTGCTGTATCGAGAAGTGAACGGACGCGCCGTCTCGACCTTCATCGTCCCCGGCGAGTTTGCGGGGTACTTGTGTTTCTTGGTTCCGATCGGAGCCGGAGTCGCACTTGCCGCGCGACAGCCGTGGCTNNGCCGGCATCTACGGGCTTTCCGTCGGCGCGGCGTTCTTCGTCTATATGCAGCGGCGCCGCCCAGCGGTCGCATTCGCGCTGCTGGTCGCGCTCGCGCTCGAAGCGCGTTGGCTATTCGGTTTCAACGACCATCACAATCCGGGCGAAGAGTTCGTTCGCTTGCCGATTTGGGAGACGGCGCTACGAACCGTCGCGCTCTTCCCATTGACCGGGACGGGGCCCGGCTCGTTCCGCCACGTCTTCGGAGCGATCGGGCCGCCGGCGGGGCTGGCCTTCGCGTTTCACGCGCACAGTTATCCCCTGACCGCACTCGCGGAAACCGGCGTCGTCGGCGTGGCGACGGCCTTTGGGTTATGGTGGTGTTTCGGACGCCGGCTGTGGAGCGCGATCGCCGGCGCCGAGCCACGTGCGCGCCTGCTCTCGCTCGCGTTGACGGCGGGCTTCATCGCGACCCTCGTGCAGGGCTCGGTCGATTTCGTTCAGGTCGTTATCCTTGCGTGCTGGCTGCCGTGCATGGCGCTCGCGCTTGCAGCCGCACGCTACGGGGCGGCCGGCGCGTGACGCAGCGACGTCCGCGCGCGTCCGTACACCTCGCCGTAGCGCTGGCCGTGTTTTTCGTCGCCGTCCAATTCTACACGTCGCTGGCGTCGCTCTCGCCGACGCCACCCGTCGGCTACGTTTTCTTGAACCGCGCCGGAGCAAGCGGGTTGATCGCCCTCATGGTCGCTGCGGCGCTCGTAGCGCTCGTCGAACTCCTGCGCGCGCGTGCGGCCGTCCCGTTCGCCTCGCGGCTGATCCTCGGCGCGTGGATCGGGACGGCATTCGGCGCGGCGCTCCTCGGGCTCGACCCGCGTTCGGGTCTCGAGGTGGTTGGGATGATGGGCGTCGCGGCGATCTTTCACGTTGCGCTCGTGCGCTTCTATCCCGAGCCGCCGGTTGCGCGCACGCTCTGGGTTGTCTATCTCGGCGTCGGCATCGTCGTTTCGCTCGCCGGGCTCGCGATGCTGGCGACGCACCGCCCGGTCGCGCTGTACGCGCTCAATCACGGGCGGGCGGCGGGCCTCTTTGTAACAGCGAACCAGTTCGCGACGTATCTCCTTCTTATGGCATATGTGGCGCTCGGCGTCGCGCTCGTCGCGCGCGACCGTTTGCTGCGCGGGCTCGCCTGGACGGCGACCGCCGTCGCCGCGCTCGCGCTGTTGGCAACCTTCTCGCGCTCGGGCTGGATCGGCGCGGCCGCCGGCGTCGTCTTCCTTTTTATGCTGCTGCGCCGCCGCATGGCGGCGCTCGTCGCCGGGGTGGCGTTCGTCGCCGCGCTGGGTGCACTCGCGGCGATTCCGGTCGCACGGCACGACCCGGCCGATGCCTTCAACCGGGTTGCCACGCTTGCCGCGGGTGTCCGCGCCGCAATGCTCTTTCCGCTGACAGGGGTCGGGCCGATGTCGTATTGGCGCGTCTATCCGTCGATTCGGCCGCCCGGCGCCGCGGAGCCGGGGTCGTTCGGCGCGCTCCACCCGCACGACGTCTATCTCTCGCTCGCCGGCGAAGTTGGACTCACCGGGCTGCTCGCGCTCGGTCTGGGATGGGTGGCCTTCGCGCGCGCGCTGGGCCGTCGGGCGCCGGGTGGACCGGACCCGCGGCTCGCGTTCGCGGTCTGTGCCGGGTTGGCGGCGACGTTGGTTCAGGGCATCTTCGACACCATCGGCATCGTGCAAATGACCTTCGTTTGGATCCCGTATACGGCGCTCGCGCTGGCCGCGGCGGAGGCGGGCATCGCCCCGGCGGAGCCGGCGTGAGACGAGGCTACGCGCTCGTGCTCGCGTTCGTGCTGGCGTCGTGCGGCGGCGGAAAACCGGTGGCGACGCCGGCGCCGAAGCCGCTCGGCGGTTCGGGACCGAGCGCGGTTCCGATCACGATCAAAGAGCGGCACGTCGGCTCGCGTTTCATCTACCTGACCGAACAAAAGAAGAACCGCAAGGTGTACGTGATCCGCGCAGACTCCAACGTGTCGATCCGGCTTTCGCAAGGGAGCGGCCACAGCGACTTCGTCAATCCGCACGTGACATTCTACGAAAACAAGGGGACGCTCGTCGCAGACTCACCGCACGCGCGCGCCGAAGAGCGCGATCGCAGCATCCTGATGGACGGGGGCGTACACGCGCACAACAGCGAAGGGACGACCTTGCAGAGCGACACCCTACGCTACGACGACGGCGCCGAAATGTTACACGGAGACGGGAACGTCGTCATCGTCACCGCAAAGGGCGAAGAATTGCGCGGACGACACTTCGACTACGATCTGCGAACGACGGAGATGCGCGTGACGGGAGAAGGCGCCTGAACGGGACGCAAGTCAGTCGCCGCATCGTCATGCGGCGGCTGGTTAAACGTTACGGCGCCCGAGCCGTCGTCAATCACGTCAGCGCCGACGTGCGCACCGGCGAAGTCGTCGGCTTGCTCGGGCCGAACGGCGCCGGGAAGACGACGACGTTCTACATGGTGGTCGGATTGGTCAAACCCGACGAGGGCAGCGTCGCGCTCGAAACCGACGGCATCGCCGTCGACTTGACCAGCGAGCCGATGTTTCAGCGGGCCCGTCAGGGCATCGGGTATCTCGCGCAGGAGAACTCGATCTTTCGCAAGCTTTCGGTCGGAGACAACATTCGCCTCATTTGGGAGATGAACGGCGTGTCGCGCCGCGAGCAGGAACGCCGGCTGCCCGGCTTGCTCGAAGAGTTCGGGCTCGAGGATTTCATCGACCAACACGGCGACTCACTCTCCGGCGGCGAGCGGCGGCGCGTCGAGATCGCGCGCGCGGTCGCGACCGAACCGGCGTTCCTGTTGCTCGACGAGCCGTTCACCGGCATCGATCCGATCGCGGTCGAGAACATTCAGAAGATGATCCGGCAGCTGCGCGAACGCGGCCTCGGCATCTTGATCACCGATCATCAAGTGCGCGAGACTCTCGCTATCGTCGATCGAGCGTACATCCTCAACGAAGGCGAGATCGTCGTCTCGGGGTCGGCGGAAGAAGTCTTGAGCTCGCCGCTCGCGCGCCAATTCTATCTTGGTGAGAGCTTCAGGCTCTGATGGTGCGCTTGCGTAGTGCCGTGCCGTCGCTCGCCGCGACGTTCCCCCTGCCGACGATCCTCGATCGCTACATGGTCTCGGAGCTGGGCGGCCCGTTCACCTTCGGGCTGTCGGCCTTCACCTTGATTTTCGCGGCCACCGACATCCTCGCGATCAGCCGGCTGGTCGCCGAAGAGCATGCGCCGTTGGCCTCGGCGATCGAGTATTTTCTGTGGCAGTTACCGCAGATCGTGATCACCGTTGTCCCGATGGCGATGCTGCTCGGCGTCTTGCTCGCGCTGCAGCGACTCTCCGGCGAGAGCGAGATCACCGCGATGAAGGCCGGCGGGATCGGCCTCGTTCGCGCGGTCACGCCGCTCCTGTTGGTCGGTTTGGGCGTCTCGTTCGTCGCGCTGGCGTTGCAAGAAGGCGTGGTTCCGTTCGCCAACGACCGGGCGACGTATCTGCGCGAAGAGGTGATCAAGCAGGTGGGCCCGTTCGGCGGCGGCAGCCACACGGTGACCACGGGCCTGCCGGGCGGCGGGAAGCAAGTGACGTTCTTCGGCGGCTACGATGCGGCGACGCAAACGCTGTTGAACGTCACCGTCATAAAGTACGACGCTCAGAACCAACCGCAAGTGATCGTCTTCGCCGAACGCGCGAAATACCAAATGCCGACGTGGACGTTCACCGACGCGAAGGAATACCGTTTCAATCCGGACCATACGACGTACTTGTCGGAGGCGCCGGAGCAGCAGATCGACGTCGGCGAGAAACCGAGCCAGATCCAGCAAACGGTCACCAACAAGAATCGCGAGGAGATGAGCCGCGCCGAAATCCGCGAGGTCATCGGCGCGGGGCAACTCAGTCCGCAGGAGACGCGCGCCTTCCAAACGTCATACGAAGAGAAGCTGGCGCGCCCGTTCGCGTCGTTCGTCTTCACCTTGATCGCGGTACCGTTCGGATTGCGCCCGCCGCGCGGCGGCGGCAGCACCGGGCTCGGCTTCGGGCTCGCGGTCGCGATCGTCTTCGTCTACTTCGTGATCGCGAGCGTGGTCTCGGCCATCACCACGAGCCTCCCGGGCGGCTACGTGGTTTCGACGATCGGCGCGTGGACGCCGAACCTCCTGTTCACGATCATCGGCGCGTGGCTGCTGCAGCGCGCCGCCAGATACTAAAGTGCCTCACTAATGGGAACCTTAGGCGGCCTGGCGCTGATCGTCGCGATCGTCGCGATCGCGGGGATCATCGCGTATCTCGGCGACCGCGTCGGCCATCAGATCGGCCGCAAGCGCATGACGCTCTTCAATTTGCGCCCGAAGTACACGTCGACCATCATCGCCGTCGGAACCGGCATGACGATCGCGCTGGCGGCCACGGTCCTCGCACTCGCGTTCTCGGCCTACGCGCGCGCCGCGTTCTTCCACCTCGACGAGATCAACACTCGGGTCAACCAACTGCAAGCCCAAGCGAACGAGCTCGGCAAACACGCGCGGGAGACCGACGTCGTCGTCAATCGGGGCGACCTGCTGTACGAACAGTACCTGTTCATCACGCCGAAAATGTCGAACCAGCAGCGGATGAAGGCGCTGGGCACGTTTTTCGACACGGTCGTGCAGGCGCTCAACCGGCGCTACGTCCCCGCGGGGCTCAAGCCCAACCGCTTGCGCTCGACCGACGCCGAAGTCGAGCCGAAACTCGCGCAGATCCTGGCCGACCAGCGCATCCAAGGCTTTCTGCTGCGCGGGCCGGTGATCGTCATCGCGGTCGCCGAGGAGAATCTGTTCGTCGGCGATCAGATCCACTTCGGCTTCCAGCCGTATGCCGATCAGCTGCTGTTTCATGCCCGTCAGACGCTGGCCAGCATCCAAGTCGACGGCGGGACGTCGGTCGTGCCGACGATCGCCTACGGGCAACTGCAGGGCGCCGTCGGCGACGAGGCGATCGTCATCGGGATGCCGGGACCATTTGCGCGGGCGCTTCCGGAGCTCACGCCGGACCACGACCGCCAGATACGCGAGGCGATTCGCAGAGGGCGAGGCCGCTTCTACATCGTCGCCAAGGCGGCGATCGACATCTACCCGCACAGCGGAGCGATTCCGATCGGGTTCGAGCTGCAGCGCACGCCCAAGTGAGCGGAAGGCTCGTCGGAGCCGTCCTCGGCATCGACCCCGGGACGCGCAAGTGCGGCTACGCCGCCGTGGCGGCGGCGCGAGCGACGCCCTTGGAGCTCGGAATCGTCCCGACCGAAGAGTTGGCCGAGCGGCTAGCGGAATTGGCGGCGCGGCTCCCGTTGCGCGCCGTCGCCTTGGGCGGCGGGACGCACACGGGCGCCGTCGCCTCGCTGCTGGGCGCCCTCGGCGTGCCGGTCCACGTGATCGACGAGCGCGACACGACCCTGCTCGCCCGGCGCCGCTACTTCGAGGTCAATCCGCCATCGGGGTGGCGCAAGCTCNNGGGGGGCTGCCGGGCCGCCCCCCCGAGTAAACCACTCCGACGCTTGCTCGGATTGGGGAAGGAGTCGCACCCATCCGGTCGTAATCGGAACCTCGGCATGCGCTCCAAAGAGGGCGTACTTTCCGTGTCCGTTCCCGCAGGGGCCGGCCACGTTCGTTCAAATCGATCTTGAAGGCAAACTAGGCAACTCTCACGATCGCTCGAACGGGTACGTTCATCCACGAGAACGCCTGCAACGAAGCTGTGGCTTCCTTTACTTCTCTGGAGGATTTATGAAGCGTCTCGCTAGCCTGGTCCTCGCGTCGGGCCTCGTGCTCGGCACGATACTCATGTCGGGCCGGGCTGCCTCCGCTACCCCGTTCTCGGATGTTCCTGCCAACCATTGGGCTTACCAGTACATCCAGAGCTTGGCGGCCGACGGCATCATCGACGGCTACCCTGATGGTAAGTTCAAGGGCGATCGCCCGCTCACGCGCTATGAAATGGCGGTCGTGATCGCGCGCGTCATCGCGAAGTTGCAAGAGAATATCAA
>PLCB01000013.1 GCA_003134695.1 Candidatus Zemynaea palustris
GCCTTCCTGGAAGCGGGCGCCGTCGACGATCTCGAGCGGCACATCGCCGCGGTCGAGCGCGGCGGCGACGTGGGTGCTGCACTGCGCTTGCAACAGGCGACGGTCGAGCGACTGCGCGGCGATCGGACCGCGTCCGGCGCGCTCCCGGAAGCGTATTATGGCCTCGGCTTGCTCGAACAAAGTTATGCCTACACGCTGCCGATCGCTCGGCGCGGACCGTATCAGCAGCGCTCGCTGGAAGCCTATGAGTCGGCGGTCGCGCTCGCGCCTTTCGCGGAGCGGTATCTTATCGCTGCCGGAAATCAAGAGCTCAATCTCGGCGGCCTCGATCGCGCGGAGCGGTATTTCGAACGCGCGCGCGACGTCGATCCGACCAGCGTCGATGCGGTCGCTGGTCTTGGTGACGCCGCTTATCGCCGGGGCCGCCTCGATCAAGCGCGCGCGTATCTCGCCGAGGCGCAGAAGATGAACGCCTCGGCGCCGGCGGTTCGCCGTCTCGCCTCCGAGATCAAGTAGGCTTTTCAAACGGTGCGGGTCGCGATCGATGCGCAGCTGGCGCGCGGAAGCGCGACCGGGATCGGCGAGTATCTCGCCGGACTGATCCCGGCCCTGCGCGCTCGCGGCGATCTCGAGGTCGTCTCGCTCGACGCGCCGGCGTTCGATCCATGGCGCTTCGATCGCCGCGTCGTGTGGGATCAAGTGCTGCTTCCGTTCGCAGCCCGGCGCGCTCGAGCGGACCTGTTGCATTGCGCTGCAGGGACGCTGCCGTTCTTCGTCGCGACCCCGCTGGTTGCGACGGTCCACGACATCGCGTGGCTTCGCGTTCAGCGGCACGCGCGGGCGTATGCGCGCGTGTATTTCGGCCCGTTCCAGCTGTCGCGTTATCGCCGCGCTCGGCGCATCGCCGTCGACTCGGCTTTCTCGCGCGACGAACTCCTGTCGCTCGGCGGTTTCGAGGCGGGTCGCGTCGCCGTCGTCTCTCCGGGCGTCGCCTCCGACGTCGCGTCCCTCGAACGGAAGCCGGACGCGGCGGCATTTGCACTCGCCGTCGGAACGATCGAACGGCGCAAGAACCTCGAGGTCGCGCTTCGCGCGCTGGCGCTCGTGCCCGGTTTGCGGCTCGTCGCCGTCGGTCCGGCGACGCCGTATCGCGAAGATTGTCTGCGCATCGCGCGCGACGCGGGCGTCGCCGAGCGGATCGAGTTTCGCGGTTACGTCGGGCGCGACGGACTGCTCGATCTCTACGCGCGGGCCACGGTCGTCGTGGTGCCGTCGCGCTATGAGGGCTTCGGCTACGCCGCAGCGCAAGCGTTGTGCGGCGGCGTTCCGCTGCTCGCTGCGCGCTCGTCGTCGCTGCCCGAAGTCGTCGCCGGCGACGCGTTGCTCCTCGAGCCCGACGACGTCGGCGCGTGGGCGCAGGCGCTGCGCGAACTCCTCGCAGACCGCGACGGCGCGGAACGGCACGCCCGTGCGGTGCGCCCGGGCGCGATCGCCCGCTTCTCGTGGGCGTCGAGCGCCGCGGCAATCGCCGAGATGTATCGCGCCGCGCTGGCGCGCGAATAACCGAAGGCTAGTAGATGAGCGAGTCGGGGGCGCCCGGCGGTGCGCTGCCGTCGTCGGGGCCGACGATCAACCGCAGCGGGTACGACGAGCCACCCTCGGGCATGGTGACGATCTCGGTGCGGATGAAGCTGCGCGCCGGGATCGTGTATTGGCGTAGTTTGTAGTGGCTGAACGCGGGCAGCGCGTGCGCTTGCACGAGGACCCCGTCGATCAGGAATGTCCCCGTCGCCCGGCCGCCGCGCGGGTTGGCGTAGAGGGCGACGTCGCGCGCGTTGGCCGAATGATTGGTCATCTGGATCGTGACCTGCTGCAGCACGCCGTAATCGCCGGAGAGCGCTTGACCTTGAAGCAGATTGGGCAGCGGAATCTGACCGATCGAAACTTCCAGGTCGTCGCCGCCGGCGTCGTACCCATAATAGGGGAAGAAAAATTCCGGAATCTGGTATTTCCCGCGCGCATGCGGGACGCCGCCGCTCAGGAGCGCCGATTGCGGCACAGGCCCCTCGACCGGATCGGCGGCGTTTTGTGCGAGCAACGTCAGGTGTAACGGCGGTCCCGAGATTTCGTGCAACTGCAAGAGATTCGAGACCGTGTTGCCGGCCGGCAAGAGTTGGTCGACCATCGTGAAGACGGTGTTGCCGGGGATCATTTGAACGGTGCCTTCGTTTTGTGTCAAGCGCACCAAGAAACGCTGGGTCGAAAGATGGCCGACTTCCATCTCGTTGAGGCCCCCGGCTCGGCCGGAGATGAACTGCAGCAGCGCCGGTTGCGATGACGCGTTTTCGATCTTGAGCAGGATGCGGCGATCGGGCTGGTTCGGCGGGTTGTAGTGATAATAGAGAAAGCGCTCCGCTTCGCTAGCGATCAAATCGACGGTGAACAGGATGCCGTTTTCGCGCAACGTCTCCGGATAATCGCTGACCAGAAGCCATGTGGGCCGCACGGGTGGTTGCGCGAAGTTCTCGATCCGAACGCGCGTCGTCCCCTGGACCGTGAGATAGTCCTCGCCTTGCAGGATCACCGGGACGTCGACGGAGACGACGTCATCGACACGTAGCGGCTTGGAGTAGTTGATCGAATCAAGCGTTGCGACGATCGTTGCCCGCGGGCGCGGCACGGCGGCTCTGATCGCGGCGCGCACCGCCTGCTCTTTGACGAAGAGCGACGTCGCCGGATTTCCGGTGATCCGTAGCGCGGCGCTGCCCGCGACGCTTCCCGCGAGATAGGCGACGCGAATCGGGACGTCGCGTGTCAGGCCGCGGTCGTCTTGGACCGTCATCGTGGTTCGCCCGATCGCGTGTGCGACGACGGTCACGGTACGAGCCGCTTGATCGACCGTCGCTTCGGCGATCGAAGGATCGGCGACGGTCACGGTGACGTTGCCGGCGACTTGCACGAGGCGCAGCACCTGCGTGCTGCCGGGCGGAAGCGCCGCGCCGGGCGGCTCGACGATGATCGGCGGCTGCGTCGGGGTAGGCGCTGGTGTCGGCGACGATGCCGGCGTCTCCGACGGGGCGGGCGAGGCGTTCGCTTCCGGCGACTCGCCCGGAGAGGGCGTCTGCGGCGTCGCGCTCAGCGTCGGCGCAGGTTGCGGCGATTGGGCGAAGACGGGTTGCAGCCATGCGGCCGCAGCCACGACGGCGGCAAAGAGAAACACTCCAACGGCGCTTTGCCGGTACATCGGTGCCGGACGGACCTCCGAGTGTTAGGCGATCTTCGCTTCCGGTTTGACGGCCGAAGCGAGCAATGTCTTGTACCCGACGTTCGGGAACAGGACCGTTACCAGGTCCTTCTCGGCGCGTTCGACCGTGCCTTGTCCGAACTTCGGATGGACGACGACGTCGGCGATGCGGAAGCCCGAGCCCGTTTCGGCCGCGCGGATCTTCCTGGCTGCGGGCGTCTGCACTTTCAAGCAATTGTCGCACGCGCCACAAGCGCCCGAGTCATAGTCCTCGCCGAAGTAGTTGAGGATGAACTTGCGCCGGCAGGAGCGCGTCTCGCAGTACTGCAGCATCATCGCGAGCTTGCTCTGATCGTAGGCCTTCTTGGTTTCGTAGTTGGTCAGGTTCAGAACGAGCTCGCGATTCTCGAGCGCGGCCTCGGAGAGCCCGTAACGCGCCCGCGCGCGCATCTCGATGAACTTGGCCTTCTTGAGCAGCGCCAGAACGACTTTGAGCTTGGTGAGCGGGAGTTGCGAGATCTTGCGCAGGTCGGCGAGCGAGACGCCGTCCTTCTGCCCGCCGAAATACTCGAGCGTCCCAAAAATCTTCTGCACGTCTTCGATGTCGGGATACTTCCCGGTCAAGAAGTAGTTCTGAACGCGTGTGTCGCTCATGCGGTACAGGAGGATGCAGCGCGAGAGGAGCCCGTCGCGCCCGGCGCGACCGGCCTCTTGCGTATAGGCTTCGACCGATCCCGGCAGATCGTAGTGGATCACGAAGCGGATGTTCGGTTTGTCGATGCCGAGGCCAAACGCATTGGTCGCGACGACCGCGCGAATCGCCTCGTCCATGAAGAGGTTGTGGACCGTCACCCGGTCGTGCTTCTGCAATTTCGAGTGATAGACGGCCGCTGGAACACCCAGCTGATCGTTGAGGTAGCGCTGCACTTCGAGCGCGTTCTTGATCGTGGCCGTGTAGATGATCCCGGTTCCCTCGAGGCCCGTCGCGAAGAGCTCCTTGAGGCTCTTGAGTTTGGCCGCCTCGTTCTCGGAGCGAATCACCTCGTAGCGTAAATTCGGTCGATCGAAGCCCTTCACGATCGTGCGCGTGGTGGGGATGCCGAGTTGAATGAGGATGTCCTCGCGTACCGCCGGCGTCGCGGTAGCGGTGAGGGCCAACACCGTCGGATGGCCGAGCGCGGTGATGACCTGGCCGAGCGCAAGATAGGCCGGCCTGAAGTCGTGGCCCCAGGCGCTGATACAGTGCGCTTCGTCGACGACGAACAGCGGCACTTGGATCGTTTTGAGCAGGGAGATGAACGATTCGTTCTCGAGTTTTTCGGGCGTGACGAACGCGATCTTGATTTCGCCGCGTCCGATCCGCCCGAGCGCCGCCGCTTCTTGGTCTTCACTCAGCGTCGAATTGATCGCGACGACTTGGTGCACGCCGCGTTCGGCGAGCAT
This sequence comes from Candidatus Zemynaea palustris, assembly GCA_003134695.1. Taxonomy (GTDB): domain Bacteria; phylum Vulcanimicrobiota; class Vulcanimicrobiia; order Vulcanimicrobiales; family Vulcanimicrobiaceae; genus Zemelea; species Zemelea palustris. Next base: position 4,688 of record PLCB01000013.1, read on the forward strand.
GTCGAGCTGATCTTTCATCAACGCGATCAGCGGGCTGACGACGACGGTCGTACCCTCGAGCAAGAGCGCAGGGAGCTGATAGCACAAGCTCTTGCCCGCTCCGGTCGCCAGAATCGCCAGCGTGTCCTGGCCCTCCATGACGCGCATGATGACGTCTTCTTGGCCCTGGTGGAAGCGTTGGAAGCCGAACAGCTCGAGCAGAGCCGCTTCGATACGCTCTTTGATGTCGGTCTGGGCCGGCGTCGTTGCCGGCTCCAAGGAGCCCGCCAATGCCGGCTCTGCCGGTAACGCCGGCTCCGAAAGTGCCGCCAGTGCGGCCGTCCCGGCCATGGTCTCGTCGTCTCCTTTAGGAAAGCAAGCGGTGCCCATTCCTATAAATGGACGCCCTACGAATACTACAACGCGTTGTACCCGGGCCTCGGTTTCGTGAAACAGGGCCGGCCCGAAGCGACCCACAAAGTCTGACAGGTGTCACTCTACCGGACGTGGCGCCCGAGGTCGTTCGCCGAGCTCGTCGGGCAGGACTCGGTTGTTCGGACGCTTCGCACGGCGCTCGCTTCCGGGAAGATCGCGCACGCCTACCTGTTTTCGGGACCCCGCGGTTGCGGGAAGACCTCGGCGGCCAAGATTTTGGCACGCTGTATCGAGTGCGAGCGCGGCCCGACGCCGGATCCGGACAACACCTGCGACAATTGTCGGGCGATCTTGGCAGGGACGGCGCTCGACGTCATCGAGATCGACGCCGCCTCCAACCGGGGGATCGACGAGATTCGCGCGCTGCGCGAATCGGTCAAATTCGCGCCGGCTTCGATGCGCTCGAAAGTCTTCATCATCGATGAGGCGCACATGCTCACGCGCGAAGGCGCGAACGCATTTCTGAAGACGTTGGAGGAGCCGCCCGCTCACGTCATCTTCGTGCTGGCGACGACCGCGCCCGAAGCACTGCCGCCGACGATTCTCTCGCGCTGCCAGCGATACGCGTTCCGACGCATCCCGGTTCCGGTCATGATCGAGCGGATGCGCGAGATCGCGGCGGCTGAAGCCATCCCCATCGACGACGCTGCGCTCGGCGCGCTCGCCTACCGCGCCGACGGCGGGCTGCGCGACGCGCTGACGATGCTCGAGCAGGCGGCGTCGTTTGCGGGCGGCGCACCGATCGACGCGACGACGGTCGAGGCCGCCTTCGGGACGAGCGGTCGCGTCTACGCGCGGGTTCTGGTTGACGCGGTCCTCGCGGGCGACGCCCCGACGAGCCTACGCACGATCGACGAGGCGAGCGATGCCGGCGTCGAGATGAGCGGTCTCATCCGCGCGGCGATCGGCGAGTACCGAAACCTGCTGGTCGCGCGAATTGACCCGGACTTGCTCTCCGCCGACCTCGCGGCGGAGGATGCCGCGCGCGTTCGCGATAACGCGGCGGCCACGCCACAGCCTCGGATCGTACACGGCCTGCGACTCTTGGGCGATGCACTCGGGGCGGGGCGCCTCTCGGGTAATCCGCGGCTCGAACTCGAGACGGCCGTGCTGCGCCTCGTGATCGGGGCCGAAGACACCTCGCTGGAAGCGCTGGCGACCCGCGTCGCGTTGCTCGAACAGGGGGCCGTCCCCCCGAGCCGGGCCGCCGCGTCGAAACAGGCCGCGCCGCCGCCGAAGGTCGAGCGCGGTGCGACGAAAACGCCGGCGACCCGGCCGTCGTTGCAGCAGGTCCGCTCCCTGTGGGACCAGATCCGGCTCCGCGCCTACGAGCAAAACATGCCGCTCAAAGCGCCTCTGTCGCGGGCGACGGTCGACTCGGTCGATGACGACCTGGTGACGATCGGTTTCATCGACGACGTCCAGGAGAGTTTGGTGCGTACGAAATTGGCCGCGATCGAAGTGGCGATCGCCGACGTCGTCGGGGTACCGTTGCGCGTCAAGTTGCGCTCGACGCCGGTTGCGGCGCGCGGGCGGACACCCGGCGCCGCGAAGAGCGCGCCCGACGGAGAATCCGATCTCTTGGCGTACGCACGTCACAAGCTGATGAGCGCGTCGAATGAAGCGGAGACGTCATGAACCAAACGCAGATGCTGGCGCAAGTGCGCAAGATGCAAGCCGAGATGACCAAGGCACAGGAAGAGCTGGCCGCGACCGTCGTCTCGGGCACGGCCGGCGGCGGCCTCGTGACCGTCGAGATGACCTGCGACTATCGCGTCAAAGCGGTACGGCTCGACAAACAGACGATCGATCCGGACGACAGCGAGACGCTCGAAGATCTTATCACCGTCGCGGTGAACGACGCCGTCGCCAAAGCTCAAGAGACGTCGAGCAAACGAATGGGCGCGGTCACCGGGGGATTGCGCGTCCCCGGGATGTTCTAGTCACGAACGCGATCGCCGGCCCCATCCAGAGCCTGATCAACGAGTTCTCGAAGCTGCCGACGGTCGGACCAAAGACGGCGGCGCGTCTGGTCTTCTTTCTGCTCAACCGGCCGCGCGCCGAAGCCGAGGCGCTCGCCGAAGCGATCTTGGCGGTGAAAGACCGCGTGCGGCTCTGCTCGCGCTGCTTCTCGCTTACCGAAGACGACCCGTGCGCAATCTGCACCGACGAGCGGCGCGACGCGACGCTCTTGTGCGTCGTCGCCGAAGCGAAGGACATCTTTGCCCTCGAGCGGACTGCCGCGTATCGCGGACGCTATCACGTCTTGGGCGGTCTCATCTCGCCGATGGACGGGATCGGTCCGGCGCAGTTGCGCGTCAAAGAGTTGATCGAACGCATCACGCGCGAGGAGCCGAAGGAAGTGATCGTCGCAACCAATCCCAACGCCGAAGGTGAAGCGACGGCGCTCTACCTCTCGCGGCTGATCGGGCCGAGCGGCGTCCCGGTGACGCGGCTCGCGTATGGCCTGCCGATCGGCGGTGACCTCGATTACGCCGACGAGATCACGCTGGCGAAGGCGCTCGAAGGCCGCCGCATCCTTTGAGTAGATGCCCGGGAATAATCTGATGAGAGATGTCGTCCTGGATGGAAGACACCTCTCACTCGAACAGATCGAGGCGATCGCGGTGGGCGGTGCGCCGGTCGCCGTGACGGCCGAGGCGCGCAAGCGCGTCAAGGCCGCGCGCGCCTGCGTCGAGCGCCAGTTCGAAGCGGGCGCCGTCATCTACGGCGTGACGACGGGTTTCGGGCGAATGGCGAACGTGCTGATCGCTCCGTCCGACGCAGTGACGTTGCAGCGTAATCTCGTGCGCAGTCACGCGGCTGGCACGGGCGAGCCGCTGCGTGAGGACCAAGTCCGCGCCACCGGCGTATTGCGCCTGAGTTCGCTGGCCGCGGGCCATTCGGGGATCAAACTCGAGACGCTCGATCTGCTCGCCGAGATCCTCAATCGCGGCGTAACGCCGGTCGTCCCCGCGCTCGGTTCGGTCGGCGCGAGCGGCGATCTCGCTCCGCTTGCGCACATGACCTTGACCTTGATGGGCGAGGGCGAGGCGTTCTACCGCGGCGAGCGTCTGCCGAGCGGCGAAGCCCTTGCGCGCGCGGGACTCCACCCGATCGAACTCGGCGCGAAGGAAGGGCTCTCGCTCATCAACGGTACCGAAGTGATGACCGGCATCGCGGTGCTCGCGCTCTTGCGAGCGGAGCGGCTCTTGGCGACGGCCGACGTCATCGGCGCGCTCTCCCTCGAGGCGTTCCTCGGCACCGACGCGGTGTTCGATCGGCGCATCAACGCGCTACGCCCCCATCCGGGGCAAGCCAAGGTCGCCGACAACCTGCGCGATCTCTTGCACGGCTCGGAGATCATGCAATCGCACCGCGATTGTGGCCGCGTCCAAGACCCCTATTCGTTCCGCTGCATCTCGGTCGTGAACGGCGCGGCGCGCGACGCTGCGACGCACACGCGCTCGGTCCTCGAGATCGAAGCGATCTCGGTAACCGACAACCCGCTGATCTTCGCTGAGGACGATGAGTTCTTGACCGGCGCCAACTTTCACGGTCAGCCGGTCGGCGTCGTCTGCGATTTTCTCAAAGCGGCGATGGCAGACGTGGCGAGCATCTCGGAGCGGCGTTCGTATCTCTTACTCAACGGTGAGGAGCGCGGCTTGCCGCTCTTTCTGTCCCGCAAACCCGGACTCGAATCGGGTCTGATGATCGCGCAATACACCGCCGCCGCGCTCGTCAGCGAGAGTAAAGGGCTCGCCTTTCCGTCGAGCGTCGATTCGATTCCGACATCGGCCGGACAAGAAGATCACGTCAGCATGGGGACGATCGCCGCACGCACCTTCGAGAAGATCCTCGATCTCGTGGAAGGGACGCTCGCCTGTGAACTGCTCTGCGCGCTCGCGGCGACCGATTTTCGGCGACCGCTCCGCTCCGGCGCCGGAACGCAGGCGGCCTACGACGTCGCCCGCGAACGGATCGCGCCGCTCGAAGGCGATCGCATTCATGCTCCGGACATCGCCACCGCGCGCGAACTGATCGCGTCGCGGGCACTGACCGCCGCCGCCGAACGCTCGCTCGGCCAAAATCTTCGCTAGGATGCAGCCCGTTCTCCCGATCCGGGCTGTAGAGGTCTCGAAGACGTACGCAAGCGGCGGCGGTTCGGTGCGCGCTCTGGTTGGCGTTTCACTCGAGATGCGCCCCGGCGAAATGGTCGCGCTCGTCGGCCCGAGCGGCTGCGGAAAGAGCACGCTTCTGAATTTGATCGGTTGCATCGACGTGCCGACCGCCGGCAGCGTGTTTGTCGACGGCTGCGAAACGCACGCGCTCGACGACGACGCGCTGACCGCGTTGCGTCGCGACCGCGTCGGCACGGTCTTCCAGTTCTTCAACCTTTTGCCGGCGATGACGGTCGCCGAAAACGTCGCGCTGCCGTTGATCTTACAGCGCTGCCCGGCGCGTCAGATCGAGGAACGCGTCGCCGGCGCGCTGGCTGCGGTCGGCATCGCCGAGAAAGCCGATGTGTATCCGGCACAGCTCTCCGGCGGACAAGCGCAACGCGCCGCGCTGGCGCGCGCCGTGATTCACCGGCCGGCGATCGTATTGGCGGACGAGCCGACCGGCAATCTCGACTCGCAAAGCGGAGCGAAGGTCCTGAAATTGCTGCGCGAGGTCGCCGATGGTGGTCAGGCGATCCTGCTGGCGACCCACTCGCCCCAGGCGGCGGAATGGTGCGACCGCACGATTCGCCTGCAGGACGGACGCATCGTCGCGTGACGATAAGCGCCGCCTTCGTCCTCTTCCGGAGCCTCGTTTTAGGCTATCTTGGGGCCAACCGTCTGCGCTCGCTCGTCACGCTGCTCGCGATCGGTCTGGCCGTCGCGGTCTTCGTCGCAATCGATCTCGCCAACGCGACCGCGATCGCTTCGTTTGCATCGAACGTCAACGTCGTCTCGAGTCGCGTCAACCTTCAGGTCCTCGGCATCGGTAGCGGCTTCGACGAACGCACGCTGCTCAAAGTGCAAAGCGTGACGAACGTCCAGCAGGCGGATCCGATCATCGAGGCCTCGATCGTGATCGGAGCACGCCAGGCTGATCCCACCTCGGGCGAAATCCTGCGCGTGTTGGGTGTCGATCTGCTGCGAGCGTTGCCGGAAGGCGTCGAACAGCGCACCGAACTGCCCGGTGGATTCATGCCGCAAGGTACCGGACCGAATCCGTACGGACTGATCGCAGGACGCGGCGCGATCGTCTCGCAACGCGTCGTCGAACGCTATCACCTCCGCGTCGGCGGACCGATCGATGCCTTGACCGACGGTCGTCCGATCCGCCTGCGCTTGGCGGCAATTTTGCCTCTCAGCGTCGGCGCCGCCGACTCGAGCGTCGTCTTCGTCGACATCGTCACGGCGCAAGAGCTGTTCGACAAAGTCGGTTTGATCGACCGGATCGATTGCGTCGTCGCACCGGATCGGCTCGCGGAGACGAAGACGGCTTTGGCGCGAGTGCTTCCCCCGGGGACGCGTGCGGTCGAGCCCGCGACGCGGACCGACGAGATCCGGCGCCTGTTGCGCAGTTTTCAAGCGAACCTCGTCGCGATCTCGTACATCGCGCTGCTGGTCGGCGCGTTTCTCATTTACAACACGGTCGCGATCTCGGTCGTGCAGCGTCGCGCGGAGATCGGAACGCTGCGGGCGTTGGGGACGACGCGGGCTGAGATTTTCTGGACCTTCCTGATGGAAGGCGCAGCGTTCGGCCTCCTCGGTTCGCTTCTTGGGCTGGCCTTCGGCGCGCTGCTGGCGCGGCTTTCGGTCGGTGCGGTGGCGCATACCGTGGATACGCTGTACGTCGGGACGCACGTCGACCGGGTCTTCTACGATCCGCTGGTCATGCTGCAAGCCCTCGTTTTTGGCATCGTCGTCGCGACGGCGTCGGCGGTTGCGCCCGCGGTCGAAGCGGCGGCGACGCCGCCCGCTCGGACGATGCGTTCGCGTGGCTTCGAGCTGCGCATGTGGCGCCTGGGGATCGCGCTCGGGCTCGGGGGAATCCTCTTGCTCGCGCTCGCCGCGCTCGCGTCGCGGGCGCCGGCGATCGACGGCCTCCCACTCTTCGGCTACGGCTCCGCGCTCTGCATCATCCTGGGAACCTCGCTCGGCGTGCCGCTCGCGGTTATCGCGACGGCGCACGTGGTGGAGCGACTCGGCTATCGCTTTTCGTCCTCGGCGATGCTGGCCGCAAGCAACTTCGGCGGCACGCCGCGCCGCAACAGCATCGCGGTCGCGTCGCTCGGCATCGCGGTCGCGATGATCGTGAGCGTCGCGGTCAGCATCAGTTCGCTTCGTGCGACGGTCGCGATCTGGGTCGACGAAACGTTGAAGGCCGATCTCTTCGTTCGGCCACTCGGGATTTCGGGCGAGACCTACGACGCGCGGATTCCCCCCGAGGTCCCGCGGCGCATGCGGTCGTTGCCCGGCGTGGCCGCGGTCGACACGTTCCGCGGCGTCTCCGTCCCGTTTCGCGGTTCGTTGATGACCCTCGGAACGATCGATTTTAGGACGATCGCCGAACGCGACTGGCTACGATTGGTGAAAGGCGCCGACGCGCGGACGCTGGCGCGGACGCTTCCCGGGACGACCGGCGTCGTGGTGAGCACGCCGTTCGCCGAACGATTCGGCTTGCTTGTGGGCGACGAATTCGCGCTGGACACGCCGTCCGGGCCGGTGTCGTTTCGGGTTGCGGCGATCTACGAGGATTACTCGAATGACGCCGGAAGCGCGGTCGTCGACGCGCGTACCTTCGCGCGGCTCTATCACGACGATTCGGTCAGTATGTTTTCCATCTACGCAAAACCCGGCGCCGATTTAACCGTTCTTCGCACGCGGATCCTGCGTGGCGTTGCGCCGTTGCGCGTCGAGGTCCGGACGACCCGCGAGCTGCGAGCATTTATTCTTTCGATCTTCGATCGGACGTTCGCGCTGACCGAGGCGCTCAACGTCATCGCGATCGTGATCGCCGTGATGGGCGTCGTGAGCACGCTGTTCGCGTTGGTGCTCGAGCGGCAGCGCGAGATCGGCGTGCTTCGTTATCTTGGATTGACGACCGGCGCGGTGCGGCGCATGGTGCTCTACGAAGCAACGTTGATCGGTACGTTGGGAGTCGCCTTCGGACTCGGCGCCGGGATGCTGCTCGGGCTCGTGCTGATCTTCGTGATCGACCGCCAGGCCTTCGGCTGGCCGATGCAAGTGCACGTGCCGTACGCGTCGCTCGCCGAGTCGCTGTTCCTGGTGGTCGGCGCCGCGATCGTCGCCGGCATCTATCCGGCGCACGTGGCCGCGCGCATCCAGACCGCCGACGCGGTGCGCACCGAGTGAAACGCGCGGCCGTCGCGGCGATCGCAGCTGTCGTCTTGACCGGCGCGGCGACACGAACCACACCCGCGCCGTTCGCCGTTGCCAAGGCGCCCTACGTCTTCCACTTTCCAGGCGATCACGCCGCGCATCCCGCGTACCAAAGCGAATGGTGGTACTTCACGGGCCATCTTCGCGCGGCCAACGGCCGGCGCTTCGGCTACGAACTCACGTTCTTTCGATTCCGGCTTCGACCCGAAGACGTCGTGCCGGAACCGAAGACGTCCGGGCGTAGCCGCTGGCGCGGCGATCAAGTCTACGCCGCACACTTCGCGATCACCGACGACGCGGGGCGCAAGTTCTTTCATGCCGAGCGCCTGGCGCGCGGGGCGCTTGGCCTCGGCGCGGCGTCGGCGGGACAGCTCGCGGTGCGTGCCGATGACTGGTCGCTCGTGGGCCGGCCGATGTCGGATCCGGCTCGCGAGCGCCTGACCTTACATGCCGCCGCCGGAGGGAATCAGGTCGACCTCGTTCAGATTCCGCTCAAGCCGCCCGCGATTCACGGTCGCGGCGGGGTCTTTCGCAAGGCCGCTTGCGGGACGTGCGCTTCGCACTACTATTCGTACACTCGGCTGGGCACCCAGGGCGTGCTGACGTATGAACGGATGAAGTTCAAGGTCGAGGGGCTATCGTGGATGGATCACGAGTTCGGTACGAACGAATTGGCCTCCGACGAGGCCGGATGGGATTGGTTAGCTCTCCAACTCGACGATGGCCGCGAGTTGATGCTCTACATCCTGCGACGCCGCGACGGCGGGACCGTTCCGCAGTCGGCGGGGAGCCTCATCGAGCGTGACGGACGCGTCCGCGCCTTGTCCGCCGATCGCTTTACGGTGACGGCGAAGGGACGCTGGCGCGGCCCGCAGACGCACGCCGATTACCCGAGCGGTTGGCGCGTGCAAGTCGCAGAGGCGAAGCTCGACGTTAGCCTGATGCCGGTTCTCGATGCTCAGGAAATCGTGCTGACGTCGGGCCCGTCGTACTGGGAAGGCTCGGTCGACGTGCGCGACGCGGCGACGTCGCGCACGCTCGGCCAAGGGTATGTGGAGCTGACGGGATACGTTGAGCCCGTCGTCCTGTAAAGAGCTCGCTCCTATCGGTTATGACATCGGGAGGTCGAGGCCGTGCTCGCGCGCGCAGGCGAGTGCTTCGTCGTACCCGGCGTCGGCGTGGCGCATGACCCCGCTCGCCGGATCGTTGGTGAGCACTCGCTCGAGGCGGCGTGCCGCGGCCTCGGTGCCGTCGCAGACGACGACCATCCCGGCGTGCTCGGCATAGCCGATCCCGACGCCGCCGCCGTGATGGATGCTCACCCACGTCGCGCCGCTCGCGCAGTTGAGCAGTGCGTTGAGCAGCGGCCAATCGGCGATCGCGTCCGAGCCGTCGCGCATCGCCTCGGTTTCGCGGTTGGGACTCGCGACCGACCCGGCGTCGAGATGGTCGCGGCCGATCACGATCGGCGCTTTCAGTTCTCCCCGCGCCACCATCTCGTTGAAGGCGAGACCGGCGCGCGCGCGTTCACCGAGACCGAGCCAGCAGATGCGCGCCGGCAAGCCTTGGAAGGCGATACGCTCGCGAGCCATCTCGAGCCAGCGATGCAAATGACGATCGTGCGGGAAGAGTTCCCTGACCTTCGCGTCGGTCTTGAAGATGTCGTCTGGATCGCCTGAGAGCGCGACCCAGCGAAACGGCCCGATGCCGCGACAGAAGAGCGGCCGAATGTACGCCGGGACGAAGCCCGGAAAGGCGAACGCGTCGGTGACGCCTTCTTCGTAAGCGACTTGGCGGATGTTGTTGCCGTAGTCGAAGGTCGGAACTCCGCGTCGGTGAAACTCGAGCATCGCACGCACGTGCTGCGCGATCGAGTCGCGTGCCGCGCGCATCACCGCTTTTGGATCGCTCACGCGCATCTCGGCGGCACGCTCGAGCGTCCAACCTGCCGGCAAATATCCGTTGAGCGGATCGTGCGCGCTCGTTTGATCGGTAAGCGCATCGGGCTTGACGTTCCGTCGCAGCAGCTCCGGCAAGACCTCCGCGGCGTTGCCGACGAGGCCGAGCGATAACGGGGTTCGCGCTTGGCACGATGCCGCGATGAGTTCGAGTGCTTCCTCGAGCGAATCGGCGCGCCGGTCGAGATAGCGCGTCGCGAGGCGTCGTTCGATCCGCGTCGGGTCGCACTCGACACACAGGATCGACGCGCCCGCCATCGTTGCGGCCAGCGGTTGGGCCCCGCCCATCCCGCCGAGGCCGGCGGTCAAGATCCATTTGCCGGCGAGCTCGCCGCCGTACTGCTTGCGGCCCAACTCGGCGAAGGTCTCGTAGGTTCCTTGGACGATGCCTTGCGAGCCGATGTAGATCCACGAACCGGCCGTCATCTGGCCGTACATCGTGAGGCCTTTGCGATCCAGCTCGTTGAAGTTCTCGAGCGTCGCCCAATGCGCGACGATGTTCGAGTTGGCGATCAAGACGCGCGGCGCGTCGGCGTGCGTCCGAAAGACGCCGACCGGTTTGCCGGACTGCACCAAGAGTGTTTCGTCGTCGCCCAGGCGGCGCAACACTTCGACGATCTTTTCGAAGCACGCCCAATTGCGTGCCGCTTTCCCGCGTCCGCCGTAGACCACAAGGTCGTCGGGACGCTCGGCGACTTCGGGGTCGAGGTTGTTCATCAGCATGCGCAGCGGCGCTTCGGTCTGCCAGCTCTTGGCGGAGAGCTCGCTGCCGCGCGGTGCGCGCACGATGCGGGACGGTGCCAGCGCCACCTTAGGTGAGGCGCCCGTCGAAAACGACGCTCGCTCCCGGGTTGATTCCGATCGTCGCGGGCAATTGCGCTGGATGCTCGGCGTCCCAGATCACGAAATCTGCTTTTTTCCCCGGCGCGAGCGTCCCTATCTCACCGGCGAGACCGAGCGCCCGCGCCGCGTTCGTGGTGACGCCGCGCAGCGCTTCAGCCGGCGTCAGGCCGAACAGCGTGCAGGCGAGGTTCAGCACCAAGAGTGGGGAGACGAGCGGCGACGTCCCAGGGTTGCAGTCGGTTGCGAGCGCGATCGGGATCTCCAGCTCGCGCAGGCGCTGGACCGGCGGCGGATGCGTCTCGCGCAGGTAGTAGTACGCTCCCGGCAGCAGCACCGCGACCGCGCCGGCTTCCTTGAGCGCCGCAAGTTCGTCCTCGCCGGCGTACTCGAGATGATCGGCGGAGAGCGCCCCAAAACGGGCCGCGACCGCCGCGCCGCCGCCGGGCAGAAGTTGATCGGCGTGAACTTTTACCGGCAGCCCGAGCGCCTGCGCGCGTTTGAAAAACTTCGCAGTTTGTTCCGGCGAGAAGGCGATCGCCTCGCAAAACGCGTCGACGGCGTCGGCGAGATTCTCGGCGACGACGGCCGGCAAGACCTCGTCGCAGACGAAGTCGACGTAATCGTCGGCGTTCGTCCACTCGGGACCGAGCGCATGCAGTCCCAAGTACGTCGTGCGCACGCGAAGCGGGTGGCGATCCGGCAGCGCGCGCGCGTTGCGTAACAACCGTAATTCGGTCTCGCGATCGAGGCCGTAGCCGGACTTCACTTCGAGCGTCGTGACGCCGTCGCGCCGCAGCGCGCGGACGCGCGCATCGGTCGCGGCGCTGAGCTGGTCGTCGGATGCTGCGCGGGTGGCGCGAACCGTTGCGAGAATCCCGCCGCCGCCGCGCGCGATCTCCATGTACGACGCGCCCGAGAGGCGCAATTCGAATTCGCGCGAGCGGTCGCCGGCATAGACGACGTGCGTGTGGCAGTCGATGAATCCCGGCGTGATGCATCGTCCGCCGGCGTCGTGAATCTCGGCGTCGCGTGCAAGTTCTGCCGGCAACGACGCGCGCGGTCCGAGCCAGGCAATCTCGCTCCCGCGAGCTACGAGCGCGCCGTCCTCGATGAGTCCGTAAAGTGCGCCGTTCATCGTCGCGAGCCGGGCGTTGGTCCAGACGGCGTTCATGCTGCTGAGCGCTGCGAGGTCACGCGCGTTCGAACACGATCGCATCGCCGAGCGAGATCGTTCCGGGACGTTCGACCGTGCAGTAGACGCCCATGATGTTGTCGCGCGTTTCGACGACGGCGCGCTGAAAATGTGGGTTCCGTTCGCCGCTCGTTACGTCGTACGACGGGGTCACGCAGCGTTGGATAGGCTCGACGACGCGGAGTTCGACGTCTGCGACGCTCAGGACCGCGCCGACGAGCTCGGACTCCGCCGGAAGCGAGGCGCGCGCGCTGGCGAAAAGGTTCGGCCGGAAGCGCAGCGGATCGATTTTGGTTTCCAGGACGCCCTCGAGTTCGGCGATCCAGCGATCGAAGATCAGCGACACCGGACGCGCGTCGAAGTACGGCCCCTCGCTGCAGCGCTCGAGCTGGACGCCGTCACGCTCGGCGAGCGCGAGCGCCGCGGCGGGTTCTCGCAGCGTGTGCAGCAGGTTGTGTTCCTTCCCACGGAACGTCTTTCCGTGACGCGCGTGGTTCGACGACATCACGAAGAGCGCGCTCCGGCGATCGCCGGCGAGGCCGGCTTCCCGAACGTCGGCTCGCTCGAGCGCTTCGAAGGCGAGACTCTTGACCGGATAGCGCCACAATCCGATGAGCGTCCCGAGCGGATGCCTTGCTTCCATCGCCGAACCATCCGGCGTCTTGGAAGCTCGGACCTTGCGGCCTCTCGGCCTCGGTGAGATCCTCGATCGCGCGGTCACTTTGTGCGTTCGTCATTTCGTCATTTTCGCGTTGATCTGGGTCGTGTTCGTGCTGCCGCTGGTGCTCTGTCAATTCCTCGGAACCGAGGATCAAACCAAGATCTTCGGAGCGCTCGCCGACGTCCTCAAGTCGGCGAACTCGGGGAAAACCTCCGATTCGAACACGATCTTGTCCGCGATGCAAGGCAAACCGGTACTCAATGGATGGACCGGCGCGTATTTCTTCATGCTCCTCTTCGTCGCGCCGCTGCCGAGCGGCGCGATGATCGCGGCCGCCGGCGCGCTCTATCGCGGCGAGCGCGTCGATTTTACGAGCGCCTATCGAACCGGGCTCGCCCGTTACTTCCACCTTCTCGCGTATAACTTCATGTGGATCGTGAGCGCCTCGATCCTCTATCTCGCGGTAATCTTCATCGCGATCATCATCGGCTTGACGTTCGCCGCGTTCGCCACTGCGTTGAAGGGGGTCGGTGTCGCTATCGCGATCGTCTTGGGCATCGCGCTCTTTCTGGTCGTGGTCGCCTTCGCGCTGGTCGTCGCCGTCGCGTACGAGATTGGTGTTTTCACCTGCGTTCTCGAACGCCGCGGTTTCATCGACGCGTTCGCCTCGGGCATTCAGCGCGTCTTCGGCGGCGTCGGTCTGCGCCGCTCGTTGCTGGTCGGACTCGCATTCCTTGCCATCGCGATCGGCATCTGGATCGTCATCGTCGTGGGCCAAGCGGTCCTCTACGGTTTCGTTCGCAGTCAGATTCTCGGGACCGCCTTCAGCGCAGTGATGTCACTCGTGACTGCTGGTTTCACGACCGCTTTTATGACGATCTTCTATTTTGATCTACGCGTCCGTGAAGAAGGCTTGGATCTGCAACTCGCGGCGCAGGCGGTTTCAGCCGACCCGCCCACCCCGTGATTGCCCTGCGTCGCGTTGGCTGGAACCGGTAGCGGCTCGGCGTGAATCATTGGCCGAACGGCGATCCGAACGCGGTCGTTAAGCAGGTCCTAGCGCAGCCGGCGTACCAAAAGACGCCGACACACGCGGACTCACCCACGCTGCGTTTCTGGTACGAGCTCGGGCAATGGCTGGACCATCTGTTCAGCCCTTTCCGCAAATGGCTCGATCACACGCTTTCGTCGGGGCACGGCACGGCGCAGATCCTTGTGGTCGTCATCGTCGTCGTGACGATCCTCGTGCTCGTGCTCTTGATCTATCGAATCGTCCTCGCATTCGCCAAGCCGGTCGTCGAAGCGCGGCGCCTCGCTGCCGTAGGGGCGCCAGATGAGCGCATGGACGGCGACGCGTGGCGCGCCCTCGCCGCCGAACGTGCCGCTGCCGGCGACTACGCGCGCGCGATCGCGGCGCTCTTCCGCGCTGCTCTCGCGTTGCTCGACGAGAGCGCTCTCGTGCCCTTCGATTCCTCGCGCACGCCCGGCGAATACCGGCGGCTCGTACGGCGCGAGAGCGAGCGGATCGCGGCGCCTTTTGACGTCCTCTGCGAGCGTTTCGTTTGGGCGGCCTTTGCGGAAGCCGTCGCGCAACGCGGCGACTTCGAGGCCGCCTCCGCCGCTTTCGGTGCCTTCGGGCCATTGGTCGCGCGGGGATGAGGGAACGACTGCGCGGGCTGCCGCTACGCGACATCGCGCTTCTCGCGGTTGCGATCGCGCTTATCACGACGTTCAACTTGCTGGGCGCGCACAATGGAGAAGAGCAAGCCCAAAGCCTCGACTCGTATTCGAGTTATGACGCCGCAAGCGGCGGCTATCGCGCCTGGTACGAGTTGCTCCAGCGCGAAAAGATCGGCGTCGAGCGTTTCGAGCAGCGTCCGGCATTCTTGGATCGCAAGCTGGACACGCTGGTCTGGTCGGAACCGATCGAGTTCGATCCGCGCCAGACATCCAACACCAAGGCCGACATTCGTGCGCTCCAAGACTGGGTCAAAGCCGGAGGCCGTTTCGTCTACCTCGGCCACGACGAAAACGCGGCGAAGCAAGGTGTCTTGAAATTACCGCGGACGAAGGCGCTCAAGAATGCGAAGGATGACGGAAAGAACCTCACGATTGCTGCAGAGCTTAGCAGCGAGGGCGTCGGGCGTGTCGCCTTCGATACCAATCTACGCTGGAAGGCCCCGAAACGAGCGACGGTGCTCGTCGCCGATGCGGCCGGGCCGCTGGCGCTTTCTTATTCATATGGAAAGGGCCAGGTCGTCGCCGTCCTTGACGAAACCGCCTTCGAGAACACGCGCATCGCGCGCGCCGACAACGCGCGTCTCGCGTTCGTGCTCGCGAACCCACGCCGCGCCGGCGCCCTGGTCGCCTTCGACGAGGCGGCGCACGGGTATCTCGTCCCCGAGACATGGTGGCAGATCATGCCGCGCCCGCTCTTGATCGCGCTCGCCATCGCGGTCGTCGCGCTCGTCGTCGCTTTTACCGGCGCCGCCATCCGGCTTGGGCCACCGCTGACGCCGCCGGCGCGCACCGACGCGACGTCGGCCGAATTCATCGACTCACTCGCGGCATTGTTCGAACGTGGACGCGCCGCCACGAAGGCGCTCGAAGAAGTCGCCCGCTCGACGACACGTATCGTCGCCGTCGCGCTCGGCGTCCCCGACGATGCGCCGCCGGCTTCCATCGCGAAGCGGATCGAGGCGCCCGATCTGCGCGACGCATATCTCGAACTCGTCGCCGCCGCCGACGCGCCGAAGGTCGAAGAAAGCCGGCTCGTTGGTTTGGTCGCCTGCGCTCAACGCCTGCGAAAGGGGTTCGCCACTCATGCCCGCCCGCGCTACTGAACTCGCCGCCCGCTTGCGCGAGGGAATCGCGCGCGTCATCGTCGGCAACGAACGCACGTCGCTCGCGTTCCTGCTGGCACTGCTCGGCAACGGGCATGTGCTGGTCGAGGGCGTTCCGGGCACCGCGAAGACCCTGCTCGTTCGCGTGCTGGCCGCACTGCTCGGTGCGCCGTTTCGCCGCATCCAGTTCACTCCGGACCTGATGCCGGCCGACGTCGTCGGGACGACCGTCTTCAACCCCCAGACGGCCGAGTTCTCGCTGCGGCAGGGTCCGATCTTCACGACGCTGCTGTTGGCCGACGAAATCAATCGAACGCCGCCGAAGACGCAGTCGGCATTGCTGGAAGCGATGGAAGAGCGTCAGGTAACCATCGACGGCGAAAGTCACCCGCTGCCGGGACTCTTCCTGGTCTGCGCGACGCAGAATCCGGTCGAATTCGAGGGAACCTATCCGCTGCCCGAAGCGCAACTCGACCGCTTCTTCGTGCGTGCGCGTACCGAATACCCGAGCGAGACGCAAGAGCGCCAACTCTTGGCTCGTACCGTCGCGGGGTTCAACGCGCACGATCTCGCGAGCGCGGGCGTGACGCAGGTCTCCGGTGTCGCCGAGATTCTTGCGGCGCAAGCCGAGATTCGCACGATCTATCTCGCGGATGCGCTCCAGGCGTACCTCTATCAGATCGTCGCGCGCACGCGCGCCTCGAACGATCTAACGCTCGGCGCAAGCCCGCGCGCCGCTCAAGCGCTCGTCATTGCGACGCAAGCGGCGGCGGCCATCGAAGGCCGAGACTTCGCGACGCCTGATGACGTCAAATCCGTCGCGCCGCTGGTCCTTCCGCACCGGCTCATCGTGCGGCCGGAATCCGAAGTCGAGGGACTCGACGCCGAGACGATCCTTGCGCGAATCCTCGCAGCGGTCGACGTCCCGAAGGACGTGGCGCGGCCGGCTACTGCCGGCTGAGCCGGCAAGATGCATCCCGTCTTTCCGGCGATTTGGCTCTCGACACGCGGCGTGTGGGTGTTGCTCGGCGTCGCGCTGGTCATCGCGTTCGCGAGCGTCGTCCCGGCCTTGGTGCCGGTGGCGGTCGTCGCCGGCGCAGCCTATCTGGCACTCCTCGCCGCCGACGTCGCGCTCGGGCCGCGTGCCGGCCGCATTCGCTTGACCCGCAAGCCCGCCGGCTTTATCTCCCTTCGCCATCCGGCGACGCTGCGTTACGTGATTGAGAACCGCGGCGCGGTCGGCATCCGCACCGGAATCCTCGAGTCGCCGATCGCGACCTTCGCGTTCGCCCGCGACACGATCGAGAGCGACGTCGACCCTCACACGTTCGTCGAGGTCGAATCCGAATTCGAACCGCGCGAGCGCGGTCTGGTCCAGCTTGGTTCCGTCTACTGCTGGATCGAAAACCGGCTTGGAATGCTCAGACGGCGATATTGCATCGAGGCGCCCGAGGAGGTGCGCGTCTTCCCCGATCTTTCGGCGATCGAGCGCTACGGCAAATTGGCGCGCCGCTCGACCTTACTCGATCTCGGTTTGCGAAAATTGCGGTTGCGCGGCGCCGGCGCCGAGTTCGAAAGTCTACGCGAGTATCTCCCGGGCGACGCCTTCCGCTCGGTTAATTGGAAAGCGACCGCCCGGCGCGGGCGAATGATGGTCGAACAATACGAGGTCGAGCGCAGTCAAAACGTCCTGGTCCTGCTCGACGCAGGCCGCCTGATGATGCCGCGCATCGGTCTGCAACGAAAATTCGACTATGCGCTGACGGCCGGACTGTCCGTCGCTTCGATCGCGCAGGCCGCCGGTGACCACGTCGGATTGACGGCGTTCGCGGCGAAGCCCCTCCTTTCGGTCGCTCCGCGTCGCGGAGCGAAGCACGTCGATGCGCTGACGCGCGCGTCGTACGATCTGCAGCCGCGGCTCGAAGAACCGGATTACGAGACGACCTTCACGCAGTTGAAGCAGCGATATTCCAAGCGCAGCCTGATCGTTCTCTTCACGGATATCTTCGATCNNCAGCAATCGCCTCGGCGCTCGAAACGACTCCGAGCTCTGCGCGCGAGGCCTACCGCACGAGCGTCGCGATGTCGCTCGCCGCCGAACGCGAGAAATCGATCGCGCTCTTACGCGGGCGCGGCATCATCGTGATCGACGTCCCGGCCCCGCGCTTGACCGTCGCATTGCTAGATGCCTACCTCGACGTCAAGACCCGCGGCCTGCTGTAACGCCGGGAGCTTAGCGGCTCTTGGTTTCGAAGATCGTGTAGAAGCCGGCGGCGTGGAGCAGCTCGCGCCGCGACTCGGCGAACGAAAGGAAGCGCGAGACGAGGGGCGGCGGCGGGCCCATGGTGACCGCATGGATGACCGTGTAGAATCTATACGAGCCCGAGGCCATGGCGTCGGCGGTCGGCTGCGCGCCGTCGATCGAGAGGATCCGCACGCCGTCGAGTTTCGCGTATGGCATTCCGACGTACCCGATACCACCACGCTGACTTCGGACGGCATCGACGACAGCGCTCGAGGTATTGTCGACGGCGACGCTGCCCGCCGCCCTCGAACCGAAGGTCGAGACGAAGAGTGCCGTCGTTCCAGAGTTGGCGGGACGCTCGATCGCGACGATCGGCAGGTCGGCGCCACCGACCTGCGACCAATTCGTGATGCCTCCGGCGAAGATACCCGTTACTTGCGCCGAGGTGAGCGATGCGGCACCGGCGTTCGGATCGGCGATCAGCGCATAGGGAACGATGGCGAGCGGGTGGTCGAGGTAGTTCGCGCCGCCCGGCGCTCGGTCGAGGATCGCCACGTCGGCCGTCCCGGCGTCGAGGTCGCGCAGGTCGTCCGCGTACGAACCTTCGCGAATGAGGACCGGCACGTCGGAGTTGACCGCCTCAAACGCCGCGACGATCTGACGCAATACCGGTGCGAAAATCGCCGGCATCGAGAGATCGATCTCGTTGGCCATTTTTGCCGAGGCAGGGACTGCCGGCATCGCAAGCAAGGCGACGGCGGCCAGCAATGCAACCGCTCTGCGACCGCGGCCGGCGAAGCCGAGGTACGCCGCCAAGAGAACCGTCGTCAGCGCACCGAAAGCGATCCGGAATTCGATCGACGTGCGTTGCGGCGAGATAAAGCCTTCGATGGTGCCGGCGACGCAGAGCAACACGATCACGCCGCCTGCGAGGGTGGCGGCCCTCCGCCCGTTGGCTTTGAGTGCGTCGATGCGCCGCAACCTCCCGGGCGCGATGATCCCTTGCGCGAGCAGCAACCCGGCGCCGCCCGCGATCTGGATAGAGGTCAGCTCGATGACCCCGTGCGGCGCGACCGTCGCCCAGAAATCCAAACCGAACCCCTTCGAGGCAAAGAGGGCTCCGAGTCCGCCGACCATCAAGCCGTTCTCGAGGATCGAATAGATCGTGAAGTACCCAAGCGTCATCCCACCGGCGAAGGCGTACATCGCGACCATGACGTTGTTGGTGATGATCGCGCTCGCGACCGCGGGTGAATACGACCGGTCGAAGGCGAAATTCGAGTCGTGCAGCGGCTTCTCGACGATCGGGATCATTCCGGGACTCA
Source organism: Candidatus Zemynaea palustris (assembly GCA_003134695.1). Taxonomy (GTDB): domain Bacteria; phylum Vulcanimicrobiota; class Vulcanimicrobiia; order Vulcanimicrobiales; family Vulcanimicrobiaceae; genus Zemelea; species Zemelea palustris. Next base: position 23,566 of record PLCB01000013.1, read on the forward strand.
ACAGCGCGTAGACGTTGAGCGGCCGAATCGCGACGAGCCAGTACGCGATGACCGCCGCGATCACGAAGACGGCGGTGCAAGCCAAGATCGGGCCGGCGGAGCGCCGGACCTCCGACGGAAACGTCACGCCGAAAAACTCGACGAGCCGCGACCAACCGTTGCGCGCGCTTCCGGCGTAGACGTAGGCGTGGGCTCGCGCGGTCAACCGATTGAGATAGCCGCGCGTCGACTCCGAGTAGTCACGACTCTGTGCCGCCGCGAGATCGGTCGTCGCCGAACGGTAACGCAGCGCCAATTCCTGAAGCTGGTCGGCCTCCAGGCGCCGCAGTCCGGACCGGTCGGCGTGACGCAGTAGCGCTTCGAGCTGCTCCCAGCCGTCCTGTCGCCGCGCCACGAATACGCGTTCACGCATCGCAGCAGCACTTTCGCAGGACTCGACCGACGCCTCCCCGGACACGGCGGCAGCGTGGAACGCACGATCGACGTCGCGACCGGCGAAAGCGTCGCCTTCTCCTACGAGTTGGCCGGGCTCGGCAGCCGGTTTCTGGCGGTCTTCATCGACCTCACGATTCAAGTGCTGGTGTTGATCGGGACGCTCTTGATCTTCGCGTGGATCGGGTCCGCCTTTCCGCAGGGCAAGACGACGGCCGCCTCGCCGCAGATCCAGAAGATTATGGATGCGATCGTCATGGGCGTCTTCATCTTCGCGCTCTTCATGCTGTTCTTCGGGTACTTCATTCTCTTCGAGTGGCTCGGGCAGGGGCGCACGCCCGGGAAACGACTGCTCGGCATTCGCGTCGTGCGCGATGGCGGCTTTCCCGTCGATCTCATCAGTTCGATCATCCGTAACGTCGTGCGAATTCTCGAAGCGGCACTCGGCTTTTACGCCGTCTCGGCGATCAGCGCGTTGCTGTCACCGCAAAACCGGCGCCTCGGCGACTTGGCCGCCGGCACGATCGTCGTCCGCGACGAGCGGTACGAGCGCGCGCAAGCGCTTCCGTTTGCCGACCGGCGTGAAGATCCGGTCGTGCGCGACGTCGGGCCGCGCGAGCGCGAATTGATCCGGCAATACGCCGAACGACGAACGGCGCTCAATACGGAATCCCGGCTGAGTTTGGCCAAGAAGATCGCCCGCGCCGTGCGACCGAAATTGGCCGCCTCCTACGATCATCTCGACGACGACTCACTGCTGGTCTTTCTCGCTGAAAACGCGCTGAGCTAGAGGACGAGAAGGGCCTCGAGCTACCTTCCGAAGCGCTTGAAGCGGTCGAACATCTCGCGGGCGTAGAGCATCGCGTTGCGTTTTTTCTCGTCGTAGAGTTGCGCCGCTTGGGGCGCGGTCATGTGTCTTCCGTGCTCGTAGAAGAACGCCGCACCTTCGCCGACGACGATCGTCCCCGCGTAGGCGATGGCGCCTTTGATCGCAATCCCGGCGACGGGCACGAAACCGGCGAGCTCGCGTGATAGGGCACGCCAGCCGAAGCCGCCGCCGACGACGGGGAGCAGCTCCCAGATGCGCTGCATGTCGGGGTCCTTGCCGTAGGTCGCGCCGATCTGCATCATCAACACGATTTGGATTCCGGTGATCGCGACCATGTCGCCGGCCGAGGCAACGGCCCCGAGCACGATTCCCAAGACCGGAACGTGATCGACGACCGCGCTCGCGACGGCGACTTTGAGCGCGGAGCTCGCGGCGCCGCGCGTCAACTTCGCCGCGACCGCTTCGCGCAGCGGCGGGAAGCGACGGCCAACCGCGACCTCGATTCCCTTGCAGCGTTCGATGAGATGCGGGAAAAACCGGACGCGAAGCGTCTCGCGGTCGATCTGCGGAACGATGTATTCGCCGATGACGGCCGGTCCGGGCGCGCTGCTTGGGTGCGATTCCACGGTCACCGACGGATCGACCGTCAAAACGAAGATCGGTAGGTGCAGTGCCTGCAAGAGATCGAGCCGCGCGCCCGGCAGGTCACCCGCTCGCGCGAGAAAGATCACCGCTCGCGCGTCGCGGCCGACGACGGTCGCGCCGCGCGCGGGGTCGATCGTCTCGAGCGTCGAGGGCGCGTCAAACGGAATCTCTTGACCGTGACCAAATAGCAACAGCGCCCGAAAGTCGGCCAGCAGCGCCGGATCGCCGCATAAGAGAAACCGAAACGGCTTGTGCGCGTCGGCGTGGACGTGGGTCGCGCCGACGCCTTTACGGACTAGGGTGAATAACTCTCCCGCGCTCGTCATAATGCCCCACTAGCGGAAAAGCGCCCTAGTGGCCTTTCGCCTCTTTTTCCGGGTCGTCGGTGTAGTCGAGATACACCAGGCCCAGGAAGATCTCGAGCGCCTCCCCGTGCATCCCGCGCGCGTTGGCGACGTCGACGATCCTCCGGTTACCGGCCTTCGCCTCGGCGACGATCGCTTGCGGCGTGGTGTTGGTATCGGCGGCGACGATTGCAGCTGCGGCGACTTCGCCGGGCGTGAGATCTTCGTGCGTCATCGTCGAGAAATCCATGCCGTCGTTGTGAACGCGGGCCTGAAGCGAATGCTGCAGCGTCGCGTAGCGGTCCTCAGGATAACCGATCCCGAGCATCGTGATGCGGGTCTGCAATTGGCGCGCGCGTGCGAGGTTGTAGAGTTGTTGCGCCTGCGACCCGGCGATCGCCGCTCGCGACAGGTTGTCGCCGGCGCGCCGCATCAGCGGGACGAGCGCGTTATAATCCGCCATCGAAATATCGCCGCCGAAGTCGAGTTGTGCCCGCGTCAATCGCTTGATGAACTCGTCGAGGTCGCCGAGCGCGACGTCGAGTAGCGCCAGCGACGTCCGCGAAGCGTCGAGTCCGCGAATCATGTCGCTATCGCTCAATTGAAGATCCTCGAACATCCGCGGATAGCTCGAGAGGACCGAAAGCGACTGCGCCGGGACGGGATCGAGCGCGAGCGGCGCCGCGAGCTCTTTGAAGATCTCGTTATTTTCCTTGACCAGCCCGCTCTCTTTGTTGCGTTCAAGCGATCCGGTGCCGTTGATGACGAGCGACGACTTGTTGAACGCGGCGTCGATCGAACGACCCATCGCGTTGAGGTTGCGGACTACCGACTCGAGCCGTCCGCCGTTGCGAATCTGGATGCGGCTGAGGTCGGGAACGCCGTACGAGATATTTTGGACGCGCGCGTTGATCGCTTTGATCTGGTCGCGACCGGCGTCGCGGCGCGCGGCGATCAGTGTGACGGATTGCGCTTCGCGTCCCTTGGCGTCCTCGAGCGCGGCGCGCAGCGGCGCGAGATTCGGTCGCGTTAAGGTGAACTTGTTCTGACTGTCGCGCAGCGCCTTGATGTTGGAAAGCGCGACCTTCCGCGTTTCGGGTGTCCCCTTTTCGGCCGCCTCGGCCAGCGTCTGCTGGCCCTTCTCGGTCAAGCCGAGCGCGATCTGCGACTCGCCGAGGTGGAGGAGCGCGTCGGCATTGTTTGGATCGCCCTTGAGAATCTTCTGGAACTTGAGTGCCGCGTAGTTGTAGCGGGCGGTGTCTTCGTCATGGATCGCTTGCGCCAGAAGCTGCTCGGTCGTGCGCTTCTTTGGATCGAGTTGATCGTAGCCGACCAGATGCTTGACGCGATCGGGGAAGCCGGGATGATCGGCGAGATACTTGTCGAGCAGGCTCGGCGTCTGCGTTTCGAGCGCGCCGAGGTGGCTCATGAACGAGACCATCGCGTCGGGATCGTAACCTGCGCGCGTCATCAGCAAGAGGCCGTACTGATCGGCTTGCAACTCGTCTTGCCGCGACTGCTTGGCGAGGATGCCGGCCTCTGCGATCTGTCCGAAGCGGTAGATGAACGGCGAAAAGATCGACGCGATGCCGAACAGCAGATCGAGTGCGTTGGCCTTCGCCGGCAAGGTCACGGTGTGGCGGCGCTCGTTGTGGCCCGTCTCGTGGCCCATGATACCCGACAACTCGTCGTCGGACTGGACGAAGTCGAGCGCGCCCTCGTTGATGTAGATATAGCCGCCGCCGATCGTGAACGAATTGACGTCCTGCGAATCGAGAATCTTGATGTTGTACGGGACGTCGTGGCGTGCCGTCTGTGCCCAGAGCCTGTTTCCGACGTCGTTGATCCACTGATTGAGCAAGGGATCGGTTACGACGTTGTACTGCTCGAGCACGGCCTTGTCGCTGCCCTTGGCTTGCAGGATCTCGCTTTGCGTCGAGACCGCGCGCGCGGGTGCCGGGATGCTGGCACAGAGCAGGGCGAGAATGAGGGTAGCGTGGGTCAGGCGGCGGAAGATCATCGGATACCTCGGGGCAAGTCGACTTCTCTTCGACGGGCTTCGACGTGGAAACTCCGGTCGGGCGAAAGATTCATGCCGAATGTGTCGGGGCTCCATGCGTTTGTTGGGGCCCCATTCGGCGAAGCCGAATGGGGATAATCGTGTGAGTAACCGGAGATACCTGTGAGTCCGGTGTGGAGGGCGGAGGTCGGTTTCGGGGCACCGTGGCAGTTGGGGCGGGATGCTGCGCGGCACTAAGACGGGCCTCGAGTTCGTTTTTACCGGAAAAAGCTTCGAGGAAGCTTGGAACGAGATGGCCGCGCGTCTCGAGGAGCGCCCCGAGTTCTATCGCGGGAGCCGGGCGACCGCCATCTTCGTCGAGCTGATCCCGGAGGCGGCCGCCGTCGCCGGCTTTCTCGAAGCCGTCCGCGGGCACGGGATCGAGTTGTACGGCCTCTTCGGCGACGAAGCGCTGGCCGAGCTCGCGCGCGGGCAGGGCCTCGAGTACTTAGGTCCGCCCCAGGCACCCGCCGTCGCGAGCTTCGAGCGCAAGCGCGCCGCCAAGGCCGAGAGCGAGGTCAGGCTCACCGAGAAGGCGCTCTCTCTGGACGCCGATTTTGCCGGCGCGCGCGCCGAGATCGCGCGGCGCCGTTCGCGCGGCGAAGCGTCGGTGCGGCGTCCCGACTTCACCCCGCCCGACGCCCCGGCCAACGGCAAGGCGCGGACTCCGCGCGGGGTCGCGGCGGTCGCGCCGGGGCCGTCGACGCTCTACCATCGCGGGACCGTGCGCGGCGGACAGTCACTCCAGCAGGTCGGCAACATCGTCGTGATCGGCGACGTGAATCCCGGCGCGGAGCTGGTCGCGAGCGGTGACATAGTGGTGTTCGGGGCGCTGCGCGGGACGGCACACGCCGGCGCGCAGGGCGATCGCAAGGCGCGCGTTCTCGCGCTCGAGTTGGCCGCGACGCAATTGCGCATCGCGACCTTCATCGCGGCCGACGACGGCAAGCGTGCGCCGCGCGAGCCGGAGGTCGCGTTTATCAAAGGTGAGGGGATTGCAATCGCTCCGTACGCAAGACACGGTGCACACAAATGAGCGCGCGCCGCATCGTCGTGACTTCAGGGAAGGGTGGCGTCGGAAAAACGACGACGACGGCCAATCTCGGCGCCGCACTTGCCAAGAAAGGACGCCGCGTCGTCCTGGTCGACACCGACATCGGGCTGCGCAACCTCGATCTGGTGATGGGCGTCGAAAAGCGCATCGTCTTCGATTTGGTGGAAGTCGTCGAGGGACGCTGCCAGTTACGTCAAGCGCTCATCCGCGACAAGCGCTTCGAATCGCTCAAGATCTTGGCGGCCGCGCAAACGCGCGACAAGACCGCCGTCTCCGAAGAGCAGATGGACAAACTGATGGGCGAGCTGGCGAAGTCCAACGACTACGTGATCATCGATTGTCCGGCCGGCATCGAGCACGGTTTTCGCAACGCCGTCGCGGGAGCACGCGAGGCGATCGTCGTGACGACGCCGGAGGTGAGCGCAATTCGCGACGCCGATCGCGTCGTCGGGAAGCTGCGCGAACGCGAGATTCCGCTACAGTTGATCATCAACCGCGTCCGTCCGGAGATGGTCAAGGCCGGTGAGATGATGTCGATCGAGGACGTCGGCGAGATCCTGGGCGCCGACATTCTGGGGGTCATCCCCGATGACGAAGGGGTCATCGACACGACCAATCGCGGCGAGCCGCTCGTGCTCGACGAAACACAGAAGCTCGCGGCGATTTATGGGCGGATCGCACGCCGGCTCGAAGGCGAGGATCTGCCGCTGACCGATCTCGATCCGCCGAGCGTCTTCTCGAAGTTCTTTACGATGTGGAAGGCCGGCTAGCGGCGATGAATGTGGAAGGGACTGACCTGATGCACGCATTCGAAGAAGCGCCGCTCGAAGCGGCGAGCGTCGAGGCGCCCGCCGCGGTCGCGCTGGGCCGCGCGATTGTGATCACCTCAGGGAAAGGCGGCGTCGGTAAGACGACGACGACGGCGAACGTCGGCGCCGCGCTGGCCGCGCTGGGAAAGCGAGTCGTCCTGGTCGACGCCGACATCGGCTTGCGCAACCTCGACATCGTCCTCGGCCTCGAAAACCGGGTCCGCTACCATCTGCTCGACGTCATCGAAGGCAACGTCGAACTCGATGAGGCGCTCATCCGCGACAAGCGCAGCGCCAATCTCTATCTACTCGCGGCGGCCCAGGCGCGCGAAAAAGAAGATGTCGACGTCGACGAGATGCAGCGCTTGATGGAGCAATTGCGCGAGCGTTTCGAGTACGTCTTGATCGACTGCCCGGCCGGTATCGAACTCGGCTTCCGCAACGCTGTGGCCGGCGCGCAGCACGCCATCATCGTGTGCACGCCGGAGGTTTCCGCGGTGCGCGACGCCGACCGCGTCGTCGGCTTGCTGCCTAACGATTGGTCGCCCGAACTGATCGTCAACCGGTTGCGGCCGGCCTTGGTGCGTAAGGGCAAGATGCTGTCGGTCGACGACGTGAACGCGATCCTGCGGCTTCCGCTGCTCGGGGTCATTCCGGACGAGCCCGCCGTCATCGTCGCGACCAACAAAGGCGAGCCGCCCGCGTTCGATCCCAACTCGCGACTCGGGGCGGCGTATCGCGCCATCGCCGCGCGCATCACGGGTGAGGAAACGGCACCGGCGGAGGTGCCGACGGAGCGTGAAGGTGGCGGTTTCTTCTCGAAACTCGGCGCGCTATTCGGAGGGCGCAGTTAGCGTATGTTTGAATTTTTCAAGAACACCGAGGTCTTCAAGACGCTCTTCGGCCGCGAAAGCTCCGGCGCGACCGCGCGGGAGCGCTTGCGGCTGGTCTTGCTCTCCGATCATCTCGCGCTCGCACCCGACGTCGTCGACGCGCTCAAGGCCGAACTGCTGGAGGTGATCGCGCGCTACGTCGACATCGATCCGGAGATGGCCGAAGTCACGTTCGAGCAGCGCGAGCGCGAACTCGCGATGCTGGCCAGCGTTCCGATCAAATCGGTTCGCAAAGACCGCCCTTCGGCGCCGGCGCAACGCACCGCGAACGGACGCGCGCACGCGCCGCTCAATCAGCCGCCGCGCCGGCGTCGCCGGCGCCGCCGCCCGAGCCCGGCCGCGCCCCCAAACGGCGCTCCATCGGACGGCACGTTGCTCGCGCCGCCCGGTACCTTCGAGAGTTCGGCCCAGGCGTAGACCCCGTTCGTAAGTAAGGACCTCGGGCGGTGGAACGCCCCTGGTACAGCCGGTTCAATTGGCTCTTGGCCGCGACGACGGTCGCGTTGGCGCTGTTCGGCGACGTCGTGATCCATTCGGCGACGTTGCACAATCCCGACGCATCGAACGAATGGCGCAAGCAACTCGTCTATATCGCGATCGGCGTCGTGGTGATGGCGTGGTGCGCGTGGGTCGATTACCGGCGCTGGCAGCGTTGGGCCGTCTACCTGTATTCGATCAACCTCGGACTGTTGTATTTGGTATGGAAGAGCGGCCATAGCGCGATGGGCGCGCAGCGCTGGATTTCGCTCGGGCCGATCGGGACGTTTCAGCCGTCGGAGCCGGCGAAACTCGTGCTGGCGATCGTGATCGCGTCGCTGTTGGCGAGGACGATGATCGTTGGGTTCAAAGAGATGTTCTACACGCTCGTGGCCGTCGCGCTGCCGGCGTTCTTGATCCTCAAGCAGCCCGATCTCGGGACGACGCTCGTCATCTTCGGAATCCTGACGGCGCAATTATTCTTCGGCGTTTCGCGGACCGGCTATTTTGCCGTGTACGCGGCGCTCGTGGCGGCGGCGGCCGCGTTCGTCGTCGGCACGAATGCCGTGCTCAAGCCGTTCCAGCGAAGTCGCATTTTGATTTTCCTGCACCCGAACTCCGATCCGCAAGGCGCCGGCTGGAGTCTCAGCCAGTCGAAAATTGCCGTCGGCAGCGGCGAGCTTTTCGGAAAGGGCCTCACCCACGGGACGCAGACGCAACTGGATTTCGTGCCGGAACATTCGCGGGATTTCATCTTCAGCGTCGTCGGCGAGGAACTCGGGTACGTCGGCGCCATCGCGCTCATCTGCGCGTATGCGATCATCTTGTTCGGCGCGGTCGGGGCCGTCTTCGCTTCCCGCGATCGGTTCGCGCTGCTCCTTTCGGTCGGAATCGTCGCGCTGCTGGCGTTCCACGTCGTCGTCAACATCGGAATGACCGTCGGGATCATGCCGATCACCGGCATCCCGCTGCCCTTCATGTCCTACGGCGGCAGCGCGATCATCACGGATTTCGCGGCGATCGGGATCTTGCTCAACGTCCACATGCAGCGTGACCGCCTGGTGTTCTAGCGGTTGTTGCTCGTCGGCGTGACATAGCCGCCTCGGGACGACGACTCGGTTCCTTCCGTGGAACCTCGTGCGTCTCGACTGCTCGTCGCTCTCGCCCTCCGGGGCTCGCCGGCGCGACATAGCCCCCTCGGGACGACGACTCGGTTCCTTCCGTGGAACCTCGTGCGTCTCGACTACTCGTCGCTTTCGCCCTCCGGGCTTCGCTCCTCGTAGACGCCCTCGGTTGCAACGCCGCGCCGGCTCGCTAAACGCGAAAAGGACCTCCTGCCGCCCTTCAGGAACCCTAGAGAACATCCGATTTCAAGTTATAGCGTACCGCGTCGCAGCGCTCGGCGCTTCCGTGGACGCACTTCCGTCAATCGGAATGACAAATTTGGTCTCATCGTTCGTTCGGGACCGCGCCTTCGGCGCCAGGACTCAGGACGAACGAGGTGGCCGCACCGCCGCTCCACCGAGGAGCAGGCAAAACTGAATTCATGCGGCGCCATCGCGCCGCTCCAAGCGAAAGGCTACATGCCAACAGAAATCCTCATATCCAGCGACCCCTGGGAAAATCGGGTTGCAATCCTTGAGGACGGCCAACTGGCCGAAATCTACTTCGAACGCGAAGAAAAAGTCATCGGGTCGATCTATAAGGGCAAAGTGATGAACGTGCTCCCCGGAATGGGAGCGAGCTTCGTCGACATCGGCCTCGGCCGCAACGCCTTCTTGTACGTCGACGACATCAATAAGACGCCGCTCAACATCGGCGACGTCGAGATCACGCAAGGCCGCTCCGGCTGGACGATCACCGAAAAGATTTCCAAAGGCGACGACGTCCTCGTCCAAATCGTCAAAGAACCACGCGGGCTCAAGGGCGCGCGTATCTCGACCAACATCTCCTTGCCCGGCCGCTATCTGATCCTGATGCCGACCGGCAAGTACTCCGGTGTCTCGCGCAAGATCGAAAGCGCCGAAGAGCGCAACCGCCTCAAGAACATCATGAAGATGATTCGGCCGGAAGGGATGGCGACGGTCGTCCGCACGGCCGCCGCCGGCGTCAGCCAAGCCGAGTTGCTCGCCGACCTCGGCGTCCTGATCCGCATGTGGCACGGCATTCTCGAAAGCTACAAGCGCGCACCCGCGCCGTCGCTGATCCACAAGGACATGAATCTCGTCTACAAAGCCGCGCGCGATTTCATCACGCCCGAAGTCGAACGGGTCCTGATCGACGACGCCGAGGAATACGAGAAGGTTCGCGACTTCATGCGGCTGCTCGGCCCACAGTACGTCGAGCGCATCCAGCACTACAATGACGGCCGGGCGCTCTTCAAAGACTTCAAGGTCGACGAAGAAGTCCAAAAGCTTCTGCGGCCCAAGATCAACCTACCGGCGGGTGGTTCGATCGTGATCGAGTCGACCGAAGCGCTGACCGTCATCGACGTCAACAGCGGCAAGTTCACGGGCGGAAAGAATCTCGAAGACACGATCGTCAAGACGAACATCGAGGCCGCGAGCGAAATCGCGCGTCAAGTGCGACTGCGCGACATCGGCGGCATCATTGTCTGCGACTTCATCGACATGTCAAGCGAGGCGTCGCGCAACAGGGTGCTGGCGACACTTGAAACCGGGCTGCGCAAGGACCGCACGCGCACGACGATTCAATCGTTCTCGGCGCTCGGACTCCTCGAATTCACCCGCAAGCGCGTCGGAAAAGATCTTTCCGGCCAATTGCGCGGTTCGTGCCCGACCTGCAGTGGACTCGGCTCGGTGATGTCGCCCGAGACCGTCGCGATCGAGGCCTTCCGCACGGTGCGCCGTCTCGGTCACGAACACGACAACGGCAAGGCCAAAGTGAGGCCGATCGAAGTGATCTCGGCGCCGACCGTCGGCGCGCAGATCGAGTATTGGTATGAGAACGAGCGCGAGGCGCTCGAAAAAGAGATCGGTACGAAGGTCGCGGTTCGCGTCGACTCGACCTTGCCGCCCGAGAAAACCAAGATCAGCCTGGTCGACGATCCGAAAATGTTCTCGGCGCCGCCCGACGTGCGCGTCGGCGATGAGATCGAAATTGAATTGCTGCATGCGCGCTTGCCGAATCCGACCTCGGCGCTGGCGATCGTCGGCGATCGCTTGATCGAAGTCGAGAACGCCGCCAACGCGATCGGTCAAACCATCAGGATCAAGGTCATCGACGTCGACGAAGACGGCAACATCCTCGCCGAGCCACGCACGCCGGTCGAGGCACCGGCCGAAGGAAAGAAACGCCGCCGGCGCGGTGGCCGCGGGCGGAAGAAAGAGCTCACGCCGGCGGAGCAGGAAGAGCAATTGCGCGAACTCGCCGAGGAGGCCGCGAAGGGCATCGGCGAGCGGACCGCCATCGGCATCTCGACGACCGCCGAAGCGGAAGCCGAGGAGGCGGAAGTGCGCGCGCACGCGGCGACCGCGCCGCCGCTCGCCACGGTCACGCCGATTCACGTCCCCGATTACGCCGCGGTCGAACCCGACGGCGAGCACCGCGCCTACGCATCGTATGGCGGGAACGGTACGCATCGTCGCCGGCGGCGGCGGCGCCGGCGTGGCGGAGCCGGTGGTGGCGGCGACGTCGCGACGATGGCCGCGATCGCGGCCGCGGCCGGCGTGCCCATGCCGCCGGGCCTCGAGCGCGGCCATGCGGACCAAGAGCATCCAGCGACGCCTCCAGCCGAGGGCGGCGGTCGCCGTCGCCGCCGGCGTCGTCGCCGTCGCGGACGCGGTGGCACCGGAGGCGAAGCCGCTCCGGATCGTACGATCTTCCGCGTCGGAGCCGACGGTGCAGCGGAACCGACCGGCCGGACCGCGCCGCCGGAACCGTCGCACGCGATCGCGCGCGTCGAGCGCCGCCCAGCGTCGGTAGCGGTCGAGCCGCCGCCCCCGAGCCTCTCCCTCCCCACAGAGCCGGCGAAGTTCGCCAAACCCGCACGCGGCCGCCGGCCGCGCGCGAGTGCCGGCGGATCGCTCGAAGGCGCGAGTCAAGCCGCGCTGCCTTTGCCGCAGCCTATGGCGGCCGAGGCTCCCAAGCGCCGGGGCCGTCCGCGGAAAACCGCGGCCGCGTCGGTCGATGGAGAGGCGGCGGCCGAAAAACCGAAGCGGACTCGGAAGAAAGCGCCGCGCACGACGACGATCGTCTAATTCTAGCCCGGACCGCGGCCCGGACGAACAGAGCCCGCCGGGCGGCGGGCTCTTCCTTATTTACGACTCGGTGACGCTCGGTGGGCTACGTACCAAGCTTCGCGAGCCGGCCTTGCAGGTACGTGATCGCCGACTGCAATTGCGGATCGTTGGCCGGCTCCCCGAAGCGCGCGTTCTTCGGTTCGGCGGTGATGATGTCGGGCGTGATTCCCACCTGATTGATGTCGCGCCCGCGCGGCGTCAGGTAGCGCGCGCTCGTAATCTTGACCGCCGAGCCGTCCGGCAGCGGGTGAATCGATTGAACGACGCCCTTGCCGTAGGTTTTCTCGCCGACCAGCTCCCCGACGCCGTTGTCTTGGATCGCGCCGGACGTAATCTCGGAGGCCGACGCCGTAAAGCCGTTGACGAGCACCGCCAGCGGACGCGGCGGGATCGCGGTGTCCTCGGCATCGTACTGGGTATTGCTTCCGCCACGCGACTCGACCGAGACGATTGGGCCCGACGGGATGAACTTCGAGCTGACCTCGATGGCCGCGTTCAGATAGCCACCCCCGTTGTCGCGCAAGTCGAGCACGTACGCTTTGGCATGCTGTGCCTCGAGGCGGTCGAGCGCTTGCGACAGTTCGGCGGCCGTCGTGGAACCGAAGACGGTCAGGCGCGCGTAGCCGATCCCGCCGTCGAGCATCTTCGCGTAGACGCTCGGCTGATGGATGACGGCGCGGGTGACCGCGATCGGTGCGAGCGCCGCTCCGCTGCGTTCGACGGTGATGCGGACGACCGTCCCTTCCTTGCCGCGAAGAAGTTTCGCGTCGTCGTCGGTGGTCAGCCCCTTGGTCGACTTCCCGTCGATCGCCGTAATGAGATCGCCGGGTTGGAGGCCGGCCTTCTCCGCCGGTCCGCCCGTAATCACGTCGTTGACCCGCAACATCTTGGTTGGGTCGTCGATCGCGATCGAGACGCCGACGCCGCTGAAGTTTCCGCCGTCAAGCCCTTCGTTGAGCTGCGCGAATTCTTTTGGCGTCAAGAACGTCGTGTACTTGTCCTTGACCGAGGAGAGCATCCCCGCGATCGCTTGATAGGTGAGCTCGCGCGCGCCGAGCTTCGTCCCGTAAAGGGTTACGACGTTCGAAACCTCGCGCTCCAGCGCGCGGACGTTGAGCGTCGTATCCTCGGTCGCCTTCAGCGTCGGGACGTTGGGCTTCGGTACGCCATTCTTTTGCAGGTAGGCGATCAGCTCCAGACGCGCGCCGTCGAGAAGCGTCTGCGGATCGACCTTCTTATAAAACTCGGCGGTCACGAGCGCGTAGCTCATCTGGAGTTCGTCGCGCTCGATGCTCGAGAGCCCTGGGGCGGCACTCGTTGGGAAGTTGGTTGCGGCCGACAGGAAGAGCGTCGCGGCCAGGGCGGTCAGGATGCGTTTTTTCAAGCAGGGTTACCTTAAGGAGAGATGCGGCGTAAGTATGCCTTGGCGGCCGCGAGTTGTTGGTCTTTGGGCGTATCGATGATCGGAGCTTCGACCGGTTGCGTGACGACCACGTCCGGCTCGATGCCGCGATGCTGGATGTCGCGTCCGAGCGGCGTGACGTATCGCGCCGTCGTGATCTTGAGTGCGCCGCCGTCGCTCAGGTTGTAAATGCTTTGAACGACGCCTTTTCCAAACGTCTTGGTTCCGATCAGAACGCCGACGTGATAATCCTGGATGGCACCGGCCGTGATCTCGGAGGCGCTGGCCGTGTATTTGTTGACCAGCACCGCGAGCGGTGCGACGCCGATCGATTCGTGCGTCGCGCCCTTGGTTTCACGGTTTCCGGCGCGGTCGATCGTCGAGACGATCGACCCCTGTGGGATGAAGAGACTCGAGATCTGGACGGCCGCGTCGAGCAGGCCGCCGCCGTTATTGCGCAGGTCGAGGATGTAGCCGCGCGCGCCGCGCGCTTTTCCGGCGAGCATCGCGCGCCGCACTTCGTCATACGAGGTCTGACCGAAGTCAGTGAGCCGCACGTACTCGAAGCCGTTCTCGACCTTAGCGTGAACCGACGGGACGTAAATCTGTTGACGCGTCACGGCGACCGCGCGCGGCGTCCGCGCATTGTGCGAGAGCACGGAGAGTTCGACGACCGTTCCGACGTGACCGCGAATCAGCCGCTCGACCTCGTCGAGTTTGAGCCCAGTAACGGTATGGCCGTCGACGGCGACGATCTGGTCGCCGGTCTTGATCCCGGCCTTGTAAGCCGGCGTCCCCTCGATCGGTTCGACGAGGATGCGCTTGGTCTGCGGATCCTGAACGATGTAGACGCCGATGCCGCCGAAGTCGCCGCCGCGCAGCGACTCTTCGAGGCTGTTGATTTCGCTGGCCGAGAGATACGTCGTGTACGGGTCGCCGAGCGCGTTCATCATGCCGCGAATCGCCGCTTGCGTCAGTTCCGCGTTCGAGGTCAGCTTGCCGTATTGGAATTGCGCCAGCTGGAGGTTGTGGTTGAGCAAGCCGATATCGTGGATCTCATCGCCGGTGGCGAGGGCCGCCGGAATCGCCGGATCGTGGACGTTGTGCTTGCGCAGATAAGTGACCAGTTCGCGTTGCTCGCCGTTGAGCAAGACCTGAGCGTTGACCGGGCGGTAGTAGGCTTTTTCGACTTGCCGGAACGCGTTGTCGAGCATGCGCTGATCCGAGTTGCGTGGGCTCTCCAGCAACGCATGGAGATCGAGCGTGGCAACGCCTCCTCCGCCGAACAGAGAGTCGTCGCTGTTGTTGCGCGCGTGCCCGAGATAAAGAGCGCCGGCGAGCGATGCGACGGCGATCAGGAAGGCTGCGGCGAGAACGCGGAATGTGCTGGTCAAGGACTCTTGCTTTTCTGGAATTCTCCGAAGTCGCCCTCTGGTTCGAGCGAGCCCGCGTTTGGATCGGCCGAGCTCACAGCGAGTATCCTACCCAAGCAGCCTGGGGAGTCTCTGGGGGAATCCTCATTAGTGCAATCGGCCCGTCGGATCGACCGGAACGCCGTCCACGCGGACCTCAAAGTGAAGATGCGGGCCGGTCGAGTTGCCGGTCGACCCCACCGCTCCGATCGCCTGGCCACGCTGGACGTCCTGCCCCTTGGAGACGAACCACTGCGAGCAGTGGCCGTAGAGCGTGACGGTCTTGCCGCCGTGATCGATGATGATCGCTTTGCCGTAGCCGCCGTACCAATCGGCGAAAATGACGTGTCCGGCGGCGGCGGCCGTGATCGTCGCGCCCATCGGCGCGCCGATGTCGAGGCCGGTATGCATCGTAAAGCCGTGCCCGAACGGATCGGAGCGCATCCCGAACGGTGAGGTGATCGGTCCCGAGACCGGCCAGCTGAAAGACGACGGCGCGCCGAGTTCGGGCGGAATCGGTTTGCCGGCGAGTTGCGCCGCGCGTCGCTCGGCGGCACGGCGCGATTCCTCGATGCGCTGCTCTTCACGGATCAAGTCTTCCAGCGCCGACTCTTGTTGCGCCGTCAAGTCCTCGAGCTGCGCGACCTCTTGCGCGACGACCCGCTTCTTCTCTTCGGCGACGGCGACCAGTTGCGCGCGACGATCGGCGAGCCCCGCCAGTTGGAAGCGATTTTGCTGCTGCCGCTGCACCGCGTTGCTGAGCACGATCTTATCGCTTTCGAGCTGACGCTGGGCCGAGGCGACCTGCCGTTCTGCCGCCTGGCGCTCGCGGACCGTTCGCTCGTTGGCGGCGATGAGATACCGAATGTCGTCCCAGCGCTCGACGAAATCGTTGAACGAGGTTGCTGAAAGCAGCACGTTGAGGTAGCCCATGTCGCCGCGCTCGTAGGCGTCGACGATGCGCCGGTTGAGCGCAGCGTTGTGGCGTGCCAAGGTCGCTTCGGCGGCTTCCAGTTGCTTGGTATTCCAGCTCAAACGTTGGGTGTTCGAGCGAATCTCCAGGCCCAATTCTTGTAGCGACGCGCTGACGCGATTGATCGAGTGGTTCGTCTCGGAGAGCTGGTTCTGCAGATCTTGCGAACGCAGTTGATGCCAGCGGAGCTGCGCACGCGCCGACCGCAGTTTCAGCTTCATCTGATGAACCTGTTGCTGCTGCTGCTTGATGCGTTCGCCGAGCGACGACGGTGCCGGGGTATGCCTCGGCGCGGCAACGCCTGCCGAGACGGGGCTCCAGAGCAGCGCAGCGGCGAACGCGGCGGCGGCGGCGCCGCGGATCATGTGCGCAGGTACCGCCCGACCGAGACCCAGGACGCGACGATCCCGACGATCGCGCCGACGCCGAGCAATTGGAGCGCGAAGGTCCCAAAATCAGAGCCGGCGTCTCGCAGCGGAAAGAACGGCAGAGAGCTGACGAACTTCGGCCAGAGTTGCCAGCGGCCGATGCCGAGCAAGAGCACGGCCAGTACGGCGCCGATCAGGCCGTCCAAGAAACCTTCGCAGATGAATGGCAGGCGGATGTAGATGCTCGACGCTCCGACCAATTGCATAATGGCGATCTCGCGCCGTCGCGCGTAGACGGTCAGGCGGATCGTATTCGAGATGATGATCGCCGCGGTGACCACGAGCAACACGATGAACGCGAACCCCACCTTACTCATCACGTCGTAGAGCCGTAAGAGGCGCTCGACGAAGTCACGCTGGTACTCGACGTTGGCGACGTTGGGCATCTTGCCGACGGCCGCCGCGACGGCATGGACCTGGTTGGGGTCGACGACGCGTATGCGCAGCGCGTCGGGCAGCGGGTTGCTCGTTAGGAGCGAGGTGTCGAGTTGGCCTTTGAGCCGTTCGCGCACCTGACGCAAGCCCTCGGCTTTGGGAATGTACGTCACGCTCTTGACGCGCGGATCGGATTTGAGCCTCGCCATCAGACGCTGGGCGTCCGCCGGGGACGCCTTTTCGGTCATGAAGACCGAGATCTCGATTTTCGCGATCTGATCGCCGCCGACTCGCCCCAGCGTCTGTTGCGCGAACAGGAACGTTCCGAGCAAAAGGATCATGACGGTGACCGTTCCGATCGCCGTGACTTGCATGATGACGTTCCGAGTGAAGTTACGCCAAACCTCACCCAGAAAGAATTGGACCTTACCCCAGTCCACTGCGCACGCGAGCCGCGAGGGCGAGATCTTCGGCGTCGGGACGTATGTCGGATTCGATGCCGTGATAGAGGCCGCGCTCGTCGTCGGCGAGCACCTTCCCGTGCTCGAGACGAATCACGCGGCGGCGCATCCGGTCGACGACGAGCGCGTTGTGGGTCGCGACGACGACCGTGGTGCCCTTGAGATTGATGCGGTGCAACAGGTCGACGACTTCGTTGGCGTTGACCGGGTCGAGGTTTCCGGTCGGTTCGTCGCACAGCAGAATCTTGGGATTATTGACGAGCGCGCGCGCGATCGCCGCGCGCTGCTGTTCGCCTCCCGAGAGCTCGTTCGGAAAGACGCGTGATTTGTGCGCCATGCCGACCAAATCGAGGACGCGTGGAACCTGGCGCATCACGTCGCGCGTCGGAGCCCCGGTGACTTGGAGCGCGAACGCCACGTTTTCCCAGACGGTCTTGTCGAGTAAGAGTTTGAAATCCTGAAAAACGACACCGACTTTCCGGCGCAGCTCCGGGATTTTCGAACGCTTGAGCTTGCCGATCTCGACTCCGTCGACCACGACCATACCGCTACTCGGCTTTTGTTCGCGGTACAACAGTCGCAAGAGACTCGATTTCCCAGTTCCGGAATGACCGACGAGGAAGACGAAGCTGCCTTTTGCGATTTCGAGGTCGATCCCGTCGAGCGCGCGCGTGCCGTTGGGATAGACGAGGCCGACCTCGCGCAAGGATATCACAGGAGTTTTCTTCGCCGGGGCGCAGGGAAACCATTGATGGATTTCGAGCTGAGCGAAGAGCAGAAGGCGATCCAGTCGCTGTGCCGCGAGTTCGCGCAAAACGAGGTGCGGCCGCGAGCCGAGAAGATGGACGCCGAGGCCGCATTCCCGTACGACCTCGTCAAGAAGATGGGCGAGTTGGGCTTGATGGGTTTACCCTTCCCCGAAGAATACGGCGGTGCGGGCGGGGACACGGTTTCGTACTCGCTCGCGGTGTCTGAGATCGCGCGCGCCGACACCTCGACCGCGATCACGCTCGCTGCGCACGTCTCGCTCGGAAGCACGCCGTTCCTCCTCTTCGGAACGGAAGAGCAGAAGCAGAAATATCTTGTGCCGCTGGCGCGCGGCGAGATGTTGTGGGGGTTCGGCTTAACCGAACCGCAGGCCGGCAGCGACGCCGGCGCGACGCTCACGCGCGCCGACTTGCGCGACGGTTCGTGGATCGTCAACGGGACCAAGGCCTTCATTACCAACAGCGGCACGGACATGACCGGTGGGACGACGATCACCGCGATCACCGGCACCGACGAGAAGGGCCGCCCCGAGATCTCGAACATCATCGTGCCGCAGAATACGCCGGGCTTCACGTTTTCGAAAAAATACCGCAAGATGGGCTGGCGCGCATCGGACACGCGCGAGCTGTCATTCGTTGACGCGAAGGTGCCGGCGGAAAACTTGCTTGGCGAGCGCGGCAAGGGACTCAAACAGTTTTTGACCGTCCTCGACGGGGGCCGGATTTCGGTCGCAGCGCTTTCGGTCGGGCTGGCGCAAGGCGCGTACGACGAAGCGCTCAAGTACGCGAAGGAACGGCAGCAGTTCGGACGCGCGATCGCGAAATTCCAGGCAATTCAGTTCAAATTGGCCGACATGTTGTGCGAGATCGAGCACGCGCGCTTGATGGTCTTAAAAGCCGCCTGGGAAAAGGACAACGGTCGCGATTTTGCCATGAGCGCCAGCCTCGCCAAGCTGTTTTCAGGCGAAATGTCGCGCCGAGTGGTCAACGAGGCCGTTCAAATCCACGGCGGCTACGGCTTCATGGACGAATATCCGGTCTCGCGCATGTATCGCGATCAAAAGATCAACGAGATCGGCGAGGGAACGAACGAAATCCAACGCTTGCTCATCGCTCGTCTTATGGGGTTGTAGTCTTCGGTTCTCGCATCTCTCCGATATGGAGGCCGGCCGGCGTTGCGCCGAGGGGCGTTGCAAGTCGCCGCCGCGGTGGAGGACGCTCAACGACTCGACATCCTCCTCAGGACCGCTACGATTTTCCCCTTCGTGGGAAAATCGCTGCTTCTCCGCTCGGCGCTCTCGCGCTTCCAGCGCTTCGCGCCTCGTCGGAAATCCTTCGTTCGGACGTCGAGCCGCTTCGCTGGGTGGAATGGTAAGTGCCGAAGAGCTTTAACCCACCTGAGAATTTGGAGAGATAGAACGAGTTGTGCGCTCATTCGTCTAAGGGTTCCACGCAGAGGAGATTCGGATGAAAGCAATTCGTCGTTTTGGAGTTTTGGTCGCGTTGTTCGGGCTTGTGAGCCTGCCGGCGCTCGCCGAGCTGAAACCGGGAGCGGAGGCTCCGTTGTTTGATGCCCAGGCGACGCTGGGGGGCAAGGTTTTCGACTTCGACTTGAAAGCGGCGCTGGCCAAAGGGCCGGTGGTGCTCTATTTCTACCCTGCGGCTTTCACGAAGGGCTGCACGCTCGAAGCGCACGACTTCGCGGAGCATATCGACGAGTACCAAAAACTCGGCGCGACCCTGATCGGCGTCTCGGGCGACGGTATCGAGAAGTTGAACGAGTTCTCCGTCTCGGAGTGTCGCAGCAAGTTTGCGGTGGCCTCGGACGCCGACCATCACATTTCGAAAGCCTACGACGCGGTCTTGACGCGAGGGGACGAGACGTACTCCGATCGGACGTCCTATGTGATCGCGCCCGACGGAAAAATCGTCTATTCCTATCGCGCGCTCGACTACAGCCAGCACGTGGTGAACACACTGGCCGCGCTGCACAAACTCGTCGGCAAGTAGCGTCCGCCTTTGCGCGGGCCACTTGAACCGGCGCCCGACCTGAGCGGGCGGCATGAGAACCGCCGCCGTGCGCCCAAGTCTGGCTTGCTCGACGAGCGTCCCGGCGGCAGTTCCGAGACCGCCGGCGGGACTTTTCTGTTGGGGAGCCTGGGTTCAAGGTTAGGCCGTTGCAGATCTTCGTTTCATATGCGCGCAATGACGATCTCCCGCCGCTGGAATCCAGCGACGCGAAGGGCTTCGTAACGGCGCTCTACGGCCATCTCAACTATCAATTCAAGGCGCTCGGCCCGCCGATGCCGGTCCTGTGGCGCGACACGCGTTCGATCGGGCGCAGCGATCAATTCGATCCGATCATCGAAGGCGCGATCGGCGATTCCGACCTCTTTCTGGTCATTCTCTCACGTAATTGGCTGTCGCGCGAGTTTTGTCGCAAGGAGCTCGAACTGTTCAAGCAGCGCTGGGCGAAGGAAGGCGAGGCGGGCATAAAGCGACGCATCGTCGTCGTCGCCAAACAGCACATCGAGTTCGAAGATCGGCCGGCGCTGTTACAAGGCCAAGAAGGCTACTGGTTTTACCGGCGCGACGCGGATGAAGGCGTCGGGATCGAACAGGAGTTTTTCAGCGGCGGAAAGCCTCAGGGCGAATACTACGACTTGGTCAAGCGGCTCGCCGTCGACCTGTGGCGCCGCGCCCAGTCTGAGACGCCGCCGGTTCCGGGGAAGGGAGGCGGAGGTGCCGAGAAAGAGACGAAAGCCGATGACGCTCGCACGGTCTACCTCGCAAAACCCGCCGCCGACATGCGTTCGGCATATCTGCGGCTCGTCGACGAACTCGAACAGCGCGGCTACCGCGTCGTCCCGGAGCGCGGTACGGAGATACCCTACGACGGCAGCGCGCCGGCGTTCGTCCGAAGCGAGCTCGCCAAAGCCGAGGCTTCGATCCACGTGCTCGGCGAGAAGGCCGGCTACACGCCGGAGGACAGCGAGCCCATCGTCAAGCTGCAATTGCAACTGGCGGCGGAACGTGTCTCAAAATCGGATGCCGTGGCCACCGGAGGCGTACCGTTTCGGCGCATCGTCTGGGCGCCGCGGGTCATCGTCGACGAGCAAGGTGCCGCGAGCGCCGTCGAACGCGATCCGCTGGTCGTACTGTCGCGATTCGACAAGCAGGCCGAGAGCGACAAAATCGAGGGCAGCGAACTGAGCAAGTTCGCGGAGTTCGTGATCCAGCATCTCGACCGCACGGCGCCGCTACCGCCCGCGCCGCCACCGCTCGGAGAGACGGACGCGCGCCGGCTCTACGTCTACTATCATCCCGAAGATCGCAAGCTCGCGCTCGATTTCGGAAAACTTCTGCAAGAACACGAGATCGAACCGGTCTGGCCGGCATTTCAGGGCGATCCGGCGCAGATCCGCGCGTACCATCGCGAAAAACTACAAGAATGCGACGCGGTCGTTTTGTGCTGGGGCTCCGCCGCCGATCTCTGGGTCAAAGCGAGCGCGCACGAACTTCGCAATTGGCGCGAACTCGGCCGCGAAAAACGATTCGACCTGCGCGGCCTGTTGGCCGGACCCCCACCGGGCGAGTTCAAGGACGTCCTGATGGAGCTCCCGCCGCGCAGCGAGATCGACGTCGTCCTCGATCTGACCAAGGATGAGGAGCTCACCACCGCGGGGGTCGAGCCGCTGATCAAGCGGACGCGCGGCGCTTCGCCTCCGGCCGGCGAAGCCTAAGATGCACCTTTCGGCGGAGCGGCCTTTTCCCGGACTGCGTCCGTTCGGGTACGAGGACCGTGAATATTTCTTCGGCCGCGAGGACCAAGTCTACGCGCTGTACCGTCTGCTCGAACACAGCCGTTTCATCGCGGTCATCGGCAGCTCCGGAAGTGGAAAGTCGTCGCTCGTTCGGGCCGGCCTGCTGCCGCTGATTCAAGAGGAGAGCGAAGGCAAGGGCGGGCGCGACTGGCGCTGGGTCACGTTCACGCCGGGCGACGCCCCCATCAATCGTTTGGCGGACGCGCTTTTGACGCTTGCGCCAAAAGAGGAACTCGCCGACGAGCGCCAGATCCGGCGCGAGCGGATCGGATTTGCATTGCGCCGGTCGAGCTTCGGGCTAGGCGAGGCCCTCGACGAGATACCGAATCTTGCCGGGACGTCGCTGCTGCTCGTTGTCGACCAATTCGAAGAGCTATTTCGGTTCGGCGGCGATCGCATTGGCGATGCGGTGTGGCGGGACGAAGCGGCCAACTTCGTTCAACTGTTGCTCGAGATCGGACGCACGCGCAGCCGTTCGGTCTACGTCCTGATCACGATGCGTTCCGACTTCATCGGCGATTGCGCGCGCTTTCACGGACTGCCCGAGGCCGTGAGCGCCTCTCAATTCCTGGTTCCGTCGCTGACGCGGGACCAGCGTGAGGACGTCATTCGCGAGCCTATCAAAAAAGCCGGTGCCGCGATCGAACCGGCCTTGGTCGAGCGGCTGCTCAACGATATCGGCAACGAGCTCGACGAATTGCCGGTGCTGCAGCACTGCCTCTCGCGCATTTGGGAGCGGTCGGGGAAGCCGTGAGCGAAAAGAGCCGGAAGACTGCGCGGAATTTGACGCTCGAAGACTACCAAGCCGTCGGTGGGATCGACCACGCGCTCTCTGCGCACGCTGACGAAGTCATGGCGTCCTTGCCCGGCTTGGAACTCATCGTCGAGCAAGTTTTTCAAGCGCTCAGCGAGGTCGACAAGGAAGGTCGCGCGACGCGGCGCGCGCTGCGTTTTTCGCAATTGCTGGCGGAGACCGGCGCTCCCAGGAAGCAATTGATGCAAGTCCTCGATCGCTTCCGCGCGGACGACTGTTCGTTCATCGTACCGTCGCTCTCCGCCGTCCCCGAACTGCGCCCCGACACGCGAATCGACGTCGGCCACGAGGCGCTGTTGCGGCGCTGGGATCGTATCAGTTCGGAGACGACCGAGGAACTCACCGATGGTCGGGTCCGAATGGGCTGGCTCCAGCACGAGGAGAGCGCCGGCCGTTTTTACCGCGCCCTGCTGGCCCTGCTGGAAGGCGAGTTCGGATCGGGAAAGGTCACGCTGCCGCTCGATCAGGTCGAAGAACGTTGGCGTTGGTGGAAATCCCGGCCCCGCACGGCGGCCTGGGCCGAGCGCTACGGCGGCGGCCTCGACAAGGTCGAGCGGCTCTTCAAAGACAGCCGCGCCGCGCTCGAAGCGCAGCGCTTGCGAGACGCGGAAGCAGAACGGCGCGAGCGCGAAGCCGAACGGCGCAAGATCGAGGCCGAAGAAGCCGCGAAACGCGAGCGCCTCGAACACCAAGCCGAAGTCGAGCGCATGCGCGCCGAGGCCGCGCACCGGCTGGTGGCGCGTACGCGAGTCGCTGCGATCGCGATGGCGGCGATCGCACTGATCACCGTCGTGCTCGGTATCCTCTCCATTCGTTTTGGCTTGCAAGCCAATCGCGCGACGAGCGAAGCCTTGGCGGCGCTCGCAGCGGCCGACAAGGCGAAGCGCCAAGCGGAGACCGAGAAAACGCGCGCCGAGTATAACCTCGCGCGTCTTCAGACGATGACCAAGATTGCCGACCGCGAACGGCTGCGCGCGGTCCAGCAGCAGAAGATCGCCGAGAAGCAAAGTGCGGCGGCGGTCGCGGCGGCGTTCGACGCCCAGCAGCAGCGGGCCGCGGCTGAGGGACAACGCAAGGTTGCACTCGAGCAACGCGGGATCGCGATCGCCCAGAGCGCCGAAGCGATCCGGCAGCGCGCCGCCGTGTTCCAACAAGCCGGACGCGACGCATTCTTCAGTGGAGACAACGACTCGGCGGCGGTCTATTTCGCGGCCGCTTACGCCGATAAGCCGCAGGATCCGGCGCTGAAGCTCGTGCTCGGAGAGGCGCTCGACAAGCTCTCGATTCGCGGCGGCTCGATTCATGCGCCCGGTTCGATTCACGCCCACGGCGCGCTGATCACGACGGTCAAATTCAATCCCAACGCAAAGTCGCGGCAGATCGCGACGGCCGGGGCGGATGGCACGATCAAGCTCTGGGGTGCATCCGGAAATCTGGTCCACACGTTCACCGACCAATCGAGCGTCATCACGTCGCTGGCCTTCGATCCGACGGGGCGTTATCTCGCGACCACCGGCGCCGACGGATCCGTCAAGATTCGCGATTTGCGAGCGATCACGCCCAAGACCGCCGCCGCTCCGCTCGAGCTCGATGGCCATACGCGTCGAATCAACGCCGTTGTCTTCAGCCACGACGGGACTCGCCTGGCGACGGCGAGCGGCGACGGGAACGTCAAAATCTGGCAAAGCAGCACCGGCAAACTCCTCAAACAGCTGCACGTCGAGAACGTCGGCTATCAAGTCAACGACGTCGCCTTCACGCACGACGATCGATTGGTCGTCGCAGCCGCGAGCGACGGTGCGTTGCGTGAATGGACCGCCGCAACCGGCGAGCTCGTATGGGATTCAGGCGCGAGCCAAGCCCCGCTCGACAAGGTTGCGACGCTGGTCCATATCGCCGTCGCGCCGGACGGGAAGTCGGCGGTCGCGGGCGCTGTGGACGGAACCGTCGTCGCGTACGATCTCGCCGGAAAGAAACGGCTCTGGCTGCGACGCGACGACCGCGGTGCGATCAACGCCGTCGCCTTCGATCCCTCCGGGAAGATGCTGCTCGCCGGGAGCGATGATGGAACGGCGCGCATGTACGACGCGCAAAGCGGAGAGCCGAAGGCCGTCTTCTCTCGTTCCGCGGCGATCGGCGACTCGGGAAATCAGCTTGCGGTCGTCAGTGCGCTCTTCAGCCCTTCGAACAGTTGCATCGCGACGACCTACGCCGACGGGTCGGTGAGTTTTTGGACGCTCAACGGCGAGACGATCGCGGAGCTGCGCGCGCGCGGCGGGAACGCCGGTGCCGCCGACTTCTCGTCGGACGGCACGTTGTTCGTCACGGGCGGAAGAAACGGCGACCTGTTTCTGTGGCATCCTCCCAGCACGCTCGTTCGCGCGGACGCCGCCCACGCAGGATCGATCGATTCGATTGCGGTCGACCGCCAAGGTGACATCCTGACCGCCAGCCGCGACGGAACCGCGGCACTCTGGCGGCCCGGCGCGACGTTGACGCGCGAACGCGTCCTGCGACATTCGACCGGCGCTTGGGTCGTCGCCGCGAGCTTTAGCCGTGATGGCAAGAAGATCGTTACCGCCGGCGGCACGCAGGTCAAGACCTGGAGCGTGGCCGCTCCGAACGGTCCACTTCCGTTGTCGTCGCTCGACGCCGGCGCAGGCCAGACGCCGCAACGCTTCAGCGACGCTACCTTCGCCGGCGATCGTTCCGACGCCGTCATCGTCGCCGAGACGAACGCCGGCACGAAGGATTTCGATAATGCGGCCGGCCGGTGGTTCATGATGTCGGCCGACGGCAAACGCGTTCTCTCGAAAGAGCCGCTGCTCGCGAGTGATCCGGCGGGCCAGCCAGAGATCCGAACGCTGCTCTCCAGCCGCGACACACGCTACGTGCTCGCCGTGAGCGGGCGTGGGACGGCCGTTCTCACCTCGCTCGCCAAGAACCAGCGATTCGAGTGGGACGACCCGCTCGTCGCCGAGGCGGCGTCGGCGCACGCACGCGATCTGTTTGCCTTAGGCGGCGTCGACGGTAGCCTCAACCTCAGGTCGGCCGCCGGGAGTCATCTCAAGCTCGGCGCGCAGCAGGGTCGAATCTCGGCCCTCGCGTTCTCGCCCGACGACCGATGGCTCGGGTCGGCGGCAAGCGGCGATCTTCTCGGAATGATCTGGGACGTCCAAAGCGGTCGCCTGCAGTCGACCCTGCGAGGCCACAAAGGCGAGGTCACGTCGATCGCATTTTCGCCCGGAATCGAATCGTTCGTCTTGACGACGTCGTTGGACGGCAGTGCCAGAATGTGGGACCGCGACACGGGCGACTTGCTCGCTTCGGTTTCGGTTCCTGGATCGCTCGTGCGCAGCGCCGCGTTTACCGCGGACGGATCTGCGGTCGTGATCGGCGCGGCCAACGGCAATCTCTACCTGTGGCGCGTCCGGGACGACGTCCCGCCGCCGAGTCAAACGGCGAAGAATCTCGTGGCCGCGCTCAAGCGCGGCGAGGTGCAGAGGGGTAGCGCCAATCAGTTGTTGAGCCAAGCGGTGGAGCGCCTGAACGTCGCAAGCAAGATCGGAAACGTCCCATGAGGCCGCGCAGATTCAGGACGATTGCCGGGGCCGTCCAAGTGCTCGCCTTCGCGCTCATTTCGGTCGCGACGACGTCACCGGTGGCCGCGGACGACGTCTATCTTCGGAGCGGGCGCTTCAATGCGGACCACTACGACCTCGTGATGCCGCTCTGGCTCGCCGACATGACCATCGCCAGAACCTATAACTCCTCGGACTTCAAGGGGATCTTCGGGACCGGTTGGGAGACCCGGCTCGAAACGAATCTGGAAGTTCAGGACGACGGTTCGGTTGTGGTTCACGAATACGGCGGGGGGGCCGCCAACGAGTTCAAGCCGACCAACAAACCCACGCGATCCGAGGGACTGATCGCCGCCGAGCTGGTCAACGTCGCCGACGAGAGCGGCCGATTCGGAAGCGACGCCGAGATGACTGCGTACAAGACCTGGTTGCAGCTCAATCACGCCGGAGAGTGGGGAAGGTTTCGCGATCTCGGCATGGTCGTTCCGCAACAGTCGCACGCGGGCGAGACGTTTTCGAGCGGCGCGTTCGGAGAGAACCAAGTCATCACCAGGGTCCCGGAGGGCTACCAGCGAGCGACCGCAGGGGGCGGGAAGTTCGAAGCGTTCGATTTTTCGGGCCGGCTGCAGCGCATCTGGGACGTCAACCGCAACTTCATCGCGCTGCGCTACGCAAACGGGCGCCTGGCCGAGATATCCGACAATTTTGGGAACCGGTTCGTCTTCTCGTTCAACAAACTCGGCTTCGTGGAGAAGATCGCGGCGTCCAAGGGCCGGACCGCGCGCTTCGAATACGACGGCGCCTACCTGGTAAAGGTGACCGACGCCAGCGGGAGCTCGTACCGCTATACGTACGACGCTTTGCACAGGATGACCGGAATCGGCTATCCCGACGGCAAGTGGAAAAAAATCGCGTACTATTCCAAGAAGACCGATAACGTGAGTTCCGATCTCATGGTCAAACGGATCGACGATCACGACGGAAGCAGCACGAGCTATGTCTATAACCGGGTGGACACCGGCCACTTCAACGTCGATTTGACGACGACGGACGCCGCCGGCAAGGCTACGCACGAAGAATACCGGTACGTGTTGCGTCCCAATTCCGGGAGTTGGGATCTCGAATCCCTTTGGGTCGACGGAAAGCCGACCCAACAGAGCGTTTACAACGTGGATGGAAAAGAGGTCAAGCGGACGACGCCTTCCGGGACGATACTCTACGGCTACGATCAGTTCGGGCGCGAGGTCAGCGCCGAGCGCTCGACGGGGACAACGAGTTGGACTTATGATGAGGCGACCGGCCGAGTTTCGGCGGCAAAAATATCCGGCGCGAACCCGAAATCGTGGCAGTTCGAGTATGACACGAGAGGCAATCTCGCGCATGCCAAAGTCAGCGACGGGAACGACGTCACGCTCAGTTACGACGAATACGGGCGGAGAATCGCGGCGGCGGACAACGGCCAGACCATTCGGTTCGCGTACGACCAGTTGTTCGAGCCGGTGAAGATTTCGCTCGACGGCGGCGGAACGGCGGAGGTCGTTTACAACGAGATCGGCGAGATCAAGCGCGTCTCCGGGAGCAACGGCGGCGCGGTCGACCCGAAACTGAAGGCGTTGATGGTGACCATTCAGACGACGCTCACTCCGACCGGGGAGCAGCTGCTGAGCAACTTAACGGCCCTCGCCAAAGCCGCCGGAAACTAGGGAGCAGTCTGCTAGCTCGAAGAGCGCGTCAAGCGCGTCATCGGTAGAGGCTTCGCTTCACCTTCCGTGGCTCGTACTGCATCGAGCGGCGCGGGGTCGGGGACGTCGAGGTCGATGCAATGCGCGCCCGCTGCGGCGGCGGCGTCGACGAGCCGGCGGCTCGTCGTGAAGAGAATCAATTGTCCGTCGCGCGCGAAGGCCTTCAGGATCGGGAGGCCGCGCGAAATGCGCTCCTCGTCCCAGTACGCGAACGGATCGTCGAGGACGATCGGCGTCGTCTCGAGGCCTTCCGCGAACATCCGAACCATCGCCAGCCGTACGACCAGATACGCCTGCTCGCGCGTCCCTGCGGAGAGCCGGTCGACGTCGACGATCGCGCCGGTCTCGGGGGCGCGGACGCGGACGGCCAGCGTCGCGGGATCGACGCGCACGTCGATGTAGCGCCCGCCGGTGATTCCGTCGAGGGTCCGGGAGGCGTAATCGGTCAGACGCCGTGCAAACTTTTGATGCGCCTCGCGCGTGCGCTCTTCGATACTCTGGCGCGCTAGCGCGACGGCGGCCTCGAAGCGTTGGAGTCTCTGCGCTTTGTCGCACAGCGATTGCGTCCACTCGTCGAGCGAGGCGAGGTCTTCCAAGTGCGCTTCGGCGGTGCGCAACTCGGCACCAAGCGCGGCGGAGGCGGTGCGGCTCTCGTTGCAGTGACGTTCGAGCGTCGCGCGCTCCGCTTCGAACGCTCGTTGTGAGCCGGAGATGCCGCTCGGCGGAACGCCGGCCGCGAGGAGTTCGTCGAGCTCGGCTTGCAGCGCGACTTCGTCGTCGTTGCCGAGGACGTCGGTCCAGCGCACGTCGAGCATGCCGAGACGCAGTTCGATTCCGTCGCGCGCGATGCGGCGTGCCTCGCGGAGGCGAACGGCTTCGAGATCGCCCGCCCGCGTGCCGGTCGGCGCGACGAGCGAACGCGCCAACCCGTCGAACTGTTCTCCAGCCGCTTCGGCGGCAGCGCGGGCCGTCCCGGCTCGCTCGGCGTTGCGTTGCGCGCTGGCCTTCCGTTCGGACAACGCCAGCGCCCGTTCGCGCCGCCGGACAAACTCTTCGATCGAGGGGACGCCGAGCGGTTCGAGGATCGCGGCGACGCGCGCCGCCGCTTCTCTCTCGGTCTTCGTCGCCTGATCGTCGGCGCGTTGCATGTTCCGAATCGCTTGGAGCGAATCGCGCCGCCGGTTCCAGCGGCGCCGCGCGAGAAAGAAGAAGAACGTGGCGACGAACGTCGCGAGCAACGCCGCCCATTGTTGGAAGATGGCGAGCCCGACCGCGATCGTTGCGAAGATCGTGCCGGCGGCGAAGACCGCGCCGAAGAACTCGTTGCCGCCGTCGATCGAGCGGCGCGAACCTTGGACCTGCGCTGCGGCGAAGGTCGCCTTGATCCGCGCGTCGGTCGCTTCGGCGGCGGCCTCTTGCAACGCGGCGAAGCGCGAATCGGCGAGCGCGCCGCCGTCGCGCATTCGGTGGACCAGCTCGGCTTCGAGCGCCGGCGTCATCTTGCTCTCATCGGCAGTTTGGCGCGCCGAGGCGCTCAGCGCTCCGGCCGTCTGCCAGGTGCGATAGCGGTCGTCGATCTCGGCGAACTTCCCGAGTGGGTAATCGTCGACGTCGCCGCACTGTTGGCGCTCCGCGTGCAGCGCGGCCTTGTCGTCCTGAATCTCGCGCAAGGCCTCGAGTCGCGCGCGAAGCGACGACGCCCGCAGCGAGCGCGCCTTGCGGTCGTGCTCGACGAGCGCATGTTCGAGTTCGGCGGCGCGGCGTGTTTCACGCTCGCGCCGGGCGCGCAGGTCGTCGAGCGTCCGCAGTTTCGCACGCACTTGGTCCGCCCGCTTCTGCGCGGTTTCCATCTGTTCGTTGAGGTGTCGTAGGGGCGCGTTGACCGTCGCGCGCTTGGTTCCGACGTGGCTGGCCAGCGCTTCGTCGAGGCGGCGAATTGCGCCGAGCGCGGCGTCTTCGCGGGGTCCGCCGTCGAGCGCGTGCGCCAGGGCCGTGCTGATCCGTTCGGCGCGCGCGCCGTCGATGTACGCCGCGCCCTGCGCCATGCAGGCGGCGTTGAGGAAAACCTCGACCGGGAAGCCGAGGTGCACCTGGCCCGGGTTCACGCTCTTGTCGACCACCGTTTCGGCGGAGACGTCGTTGCCGTTTTCGTCGAAGACGCGCGCGTTCTTCGGATCGTTGAAGTCACGCTGCACCTCGAAGATGCGGCCGTCGTCGAGCGAATAGCGCAGCGCGGCGGCGTAGCGCGCGTCGCTCCAGGGCCGCCAGGTTTCCCGCGATTCCTTGCGACCGACGCCGAACAGCGTCGCGACGAGCGCGCTCGAGAGGGTCGATTTTCCGGCTTCGTTCGGACCGTAGACGACGTTGACGTGGGGATCGAAATCGAACCTGCGTCCGACAAGTTTACCGAAGCCCTCCACACGGAATTCGTGGAACTTCACGGCGCGATCTCCGTCCCTTCGAAGGCCGCAATCGCGTAGCGCAGCGCGGCCTCGGCTTCGCGGGCGGCTTCGCCGTCACGGTCGCCGCGCAACGCCACGAGGTCGCGCACGACGTGGCCGCGCACCGTCGGCTCGCGCGCGATCGATTCGTAGTCGAAGCTTCGCGTCTCGTCGCTGACCTCGAGCGAACCGAGCGTCGTTCCGAGCCGCTCTTCGATCAACGCGCGATCGAGGCGCGTCCCTTCCGCGACGATGCCCGTCAAGTGCAAGCGCACGAAATCGTCGGCGCCGTATCCGGCGAGCGCCGGCAAAATGCGTTCGAACGCGCCGTGTTCGTGCGCGACGCCGCCGAGGTCGCAGGTGATATCGCTCATCCTCGTGCGCGCCGTCGGAATCGGTCGGACGTCGAGCGAAGCGCCGTCGACCGTGACCGCCAGCGCTCCGTGAGCGGGACCTTCGCCGAACTTGATCGGTTCTGGGGAACCGGGATAGGCGAGGATCGGTTTCCTACCTTGCTTGACGACGTACCCGCCGTGATAGTGGCCGGTGAGCAGCAGCGACGCGCCGGACGCGACGACTTCGGCGGCGTTGAACGGCGCGGTGACGCGCTTGTTGGGCGGACAGCGCGCTTCGTCGCTGCCGTGCACGAGCGCGATTTGCACGCCGCCGCGTTCGAAGCGCGCCTTGGAGAACGGTCGGCCCGGATCGGCCGAGGTGTGGCCAAAACCCCACAGCGTGACCTCGGGTGCGAGCGGATATGCCTTCCAGGTCGCTTCGCTGAAGACGCGCACGTTTGGCGGCAGATCTTTGCGCGCGAGGAGGGCGCCGGGCCCGTACGGATCGTGATTGCCGGGCGCGACGTAAACGGGTTTGCCGAATCGCGCGAACTGCTCGGCCAAGAAGCGAAAGGTCTGCGGGCCGGCGCGCTCGCTTTCATAGAGGTCGCCGCCGATCGTCAAAACGGCGGCCTTGCGCCGGATCGCTTCGTCGACGATGCGCACGAACGCGTCGGCCAGCGCCTTGCGCCGGCCCGCTCCGCCGCGCGTGTCGGGGAAGGTCGTCTCCAAGTGCACGTCGGCGCAGTGTACGATTAAGAGCGACATGATTGTTCGCGCAATCTGCTAGTGAAGATATCTATCGAACCACGCGAGGGTACGTTTCCAGGCGTCATCGGCGGCAAAGGGGTCGTACGAACTGCGGATATCGTCGAAGAAGCCGTGACCGGCACTTGCGTAGATCTTGAGGTCGTGCGGCTTGCGCAGATCGGCCAAGCGGCGGTCGAGCGCGCGGACGTCGTCACCGAGTATGCTGGTATCGCGTTCGCCCCACGAGCCCAGCAGCGGCGTCTTGATTTCGTCGGCGTAGGCCAGCGCGATCGGTGTGATCGCCCCGAGATTACCGGTCGTACCGTACCGAACTTTGCCGTACCACACCGCGGCGGCCTGATAGAGTTCGGGATGGTCGACGGCTTGACGAAGCGTGATGCTGCCCCCCATGCAGAAACCGGTGACGCCGAGTTTTCGCGCGCCGCCGCCTTGGGCGGCGCGCAAATAACTCGACCCGGCGGCGAGATCGGCGTCGACGGTGTCGTCGGCGAGCTTTCCCAACAGCGGTCGGAACGGTTCGAAATTGTCCGTGTTGTCGCCGCTCGGGGCGTCGAGCCCACTGTAAAGATTCGGCGCGATCGTACGATAGCCGACTTTCGCGAAGCGTCGAACCGTGTCGCGAAGCTGGTTGTCGACGCCAAAGGCACCCATCACGACCACGACGCCGGGTGTGGTTGCGGGCGCGTTCTTCGGCGCCGCGGCGTAGCTCTCGATCGTGCGCCCGGAGCTCGATTGCAGCGGCGGCCTCGAAACGGCGATGTCGGGATCGTCTTCGGGGACGATCGGCGGATGCGGTTTTCCGAATTCGAGCGCATCTGCCGCTAACGCGGTAGCGGGTCCCGCAAGCGTCGCGACGGCGGCCGAGAGGCCGACGAAGAGGCGGCGCTTTAGCGCGGGATTGGTTGCGCGGGTCGGATCGGTCAAATCGGGCATGGTTGGAACCTTTGAAAAGAGAGGCTCCGTTTTCGACGTGCCGGGCGCGATTCCATAGCTATAGAAACGAGAGATCGGTGTGCGTCGGGGCGCAGTCGTTCTCGACGAGCCACTCGCGATTCCACAATTTCGAGCGGTAGCGCTCGCCGCCGTCGCAAAGGATGGTCACGACGGTACTGCCCTCCGGCAATGTTCGCGCGTAGCGCGCCGCTCCGACGACGTTGAGTCCCGCCGAACCGCCGATATACAGACCCTCCTCGCGCAAGAGCCAGTAGACCATTTCGATCGCCGAGGGATCGTCGACTTGCAAGGCATCGTCGACGGGTGCGTCGCGAAAATTGTCGGTGATCCGTTTGATCCCGATACCCTCCACGTTCGAGTCGCCGGTCGTTTCGAGGGTTCCGCACTTGACGTGGCTGTAGAGTGAAGATCCGAGCGGATCGCAGAGCACTACGCGCACGTTCGGATTGCGTTCCTTCAAGTAGATGCCCGTGCCTGCGAGCGTTCCGCCGGTGCCGCAGGCGGCGACGAACGCGGTGAGCGCGAGGCCGAACGCGTCCCAAATCTCCGGCCCCGTGGTCGCGTAGTGAGCCGCGCGATTGGCGACGTTGTTGAACTGATCCGCCCAAATCGCATTCGGCGTCGATTCGGCGATGCGCCGCGCGACGTGATAATAGTTTTCCGGATTGACGAACGGGACGGCGGGGACGACGCGAACGTCGGCGCCGATCGTTCGCAGCAACTCGATCTTCTCGCTCGACTGATCGTCGGGAATGCAGATGATCGAGCCGTAGCCGCGCGCGTTCGCGATCAGCGCGAGCGCGATGCCGGTGTTGCCGGCCGTCCCTTCAACGATCGTTCCGCCCGGCCGCAGGCGTCCCGTCGCCTCGGCGTCGTCGACGATTCCCTTGGCAGCGCGATCTTTGACCGAGCCGCCCGGATTGAGGAACTCGGCCTTGCCCACGATCGTGCGCCCGAGCGCGGCCGAAAGTTTCGGCAAGACGATGTGCGGCGTCGCGCCGATCGCTCCGACGAAACCGTTAGGCTTCAAACTTTGCCGCAGCGTTACCGATAGAGATGTCCGCAGGCGACGTAGTGCTTAATATTTTGCGCCGAGGCGTGGACGTTGACCGAATAATTACCGGAAAGCAACTTCGATTCGGGAGATTGTACGAGCGTGCGCGAGTGGCCGTTGACGACGTCGGCGAGACCGAACGACGGCTTGGGATCGATATCCTCGCAGGTTATCGATTTGCCACGGTGGATGTGTGCCGGCTCGTTGCGGCCCGCTGGTTCGCTTTGCAAATCGATCACGACCAGCGTGCTATTGCCGCGCGAAAATAAGGTCACCCAGCCGACCTGCCCCGAGTTGTTCTCATCGAGTATGCCGAGTTGAGTCCCGGATCCGGAGTCGTCGGGAGCGATCTGGGCTTGGACGCCGCCGCTGAAGCAGAGTGCACCGGCCAGCATCAGGCCGAGCGCAATCGAACGAAACGTCATTGACAAGGCTCCTGTGAATGCGGCCCCTTCAAAAGGGGCGTGCCGGGGAACGTGCGACCAACCAAAGGGGGTTTCCCGCCGACCGCCGCGGAGATGCGACTCACCGGAAATTATGGGCGTGGACGCCGGCGATGGCAGCGCCGGTATCGAGCGGCCAAAAGCGCTTGGCGAGGACGTCAACGCAACCTTGCTCGCGCTGCAGGGTTCCCTCGATGATCAGCGCCGGCGACGAACGGACCACGCGCCGGTTACGCTCGTATACCGCCGGATTGACGATCACGTTGACGAGTCCGGTTTCGTCCTCGAGCGTCAGGAAGACGAAACCTTTCGCCGTCCCTGGCCGCTGACGCGTGATCACCATCCCGCCGATTTTGCAAACCAGATGGTTGGGCATCGCGCCGAGCCGAGCGGCTGCGATGACGCCGTGCGCGTCGAGTATCTTGCGGAAATGCGCGATCGCTTGCGTCCCGGTGGTCAAGCCCGTTCCCCAGAGATCGAAAGCCGTCTCTTCAACCGGTAGGAGCGGCGCGAAGTTCGCCGCCGGCTCGTCGACCTCCATGACGCGCCCCAGCTCGCCGCGCGCTTCGCGTTCGTCGAGCCCCCGCAACGCCCACATCGCTTCACGTCGCGAAGCGAACCACGGCGCAAACGCGCCGGCGATCGCAAGATTCTCAAGCGCGTCTTTGGTGAGCTCGGTGCGCGTCGCGAACTCGCCGAGTCCCGCAAAAAAGCCGCGTGCGAGCGCAGCTTCGAGCCGTTCGCGCTGCCCCTCGCCGAGACCGCGCACGACGTGAAAGCCGAGTCTCACCCCGCCGTCGCCGTCGACGAAACTCCAGAATTCGCTCGCGTTGACTTCGACGGATTTGACGACGACGTCGTGCCGGCGCGCGTCGTTGACCAGAACTTCGGTCGAATAGAACCCCATCGGCTGCACGTTGAGAATCGCCGCCAGGAAAACGGCGGGTTCGTGACACTTGACGTAGGCCGAAGCGTAGGCGAGCAGTGCGAAACTCGCCGCGTGCGACTCGGGAAAGCCGTAATCGGCGAAACCTTCGAGCATATGGAAGAGTTGCTCGGCGGCTTCGCGATCGATGCCGTTCGCGATCATGCCTTCGACCAAACGCGGATAGATTTCAGCCATCCGCTGGCGCGAACGCTTGTGACCCATCGCGCGGCGGAGTTGATCGGCTTGACCGGGCGAGAACCCGGCGGCTTCGATCGCCATCCGCATACCCTGCTCTTGAAAGAGCGGGACGCCGAGCGTTCGTTCGAGGATCGGCTTGAGCTTGGGGTGCGGATAGGTCACCGGTTCGAATCCGTTGCGACGGCGCAAGAACGGATGGATCATGTCGCCCTGAATCGGACCGGGACGGATGATCGCGACCTGCATGACCAGATCGTAAAAGCACGCCGGCCGCAACCGCGGCAGCATCGACTGCTGTGCGCGCGACTCGACTTGAAAGACGCCGATCGAGTCCGCGCGCTGGAGCATCGCGTACGTCGCTTGGTCGTCGGGCGGGATCGAGGCCAGCGAAAGGGGTGGCTTCGCGGCGCCGTAGCGGCGCCGGTAAAGGTTGAACGCGTCGCGTAAGAGCGAGAGCATCCCGAGGCCGAGAAGATCGATCTTGATCAGTCCCAGATCGGCGAGATCGTCTTTATCCCACTGCACGATCGTGCGATCGGCCATCGTCGCCCACTCGATCGGCGCGACCTGAACCAACGGATCGCGCGTGACGACCATTCCGCCCGAATGGATGCCCATATGCCTTGGAAATCCGTCGATGCGGCGGCACATCGCAATCAACGTCTCGGCGAGATGGGATGGGGGGAGAGTCGTTTCTTCGATCGTTTCGGTGGCGTCGTATTCTTTGGCGAGCGCGTCGACTTGGGCGAGCGAGAGGCCCAGGGCTTTGCCGACGTCGCGGATCGCGGAGCGGGTGCGATAGGTGATCACTTCGGCGGCCATGGCGGCGTGCTCGCGACCGTAGCGACGATAGACGTATTGAATCACCTGCTCGCGGTCTTGGTGCGCGAAATCGATGTCGATGTCGGGGACCTCGTTGCGCTCTTCGGAGAGGAAGCGCTCGAAGAGCAGGTTCATCCCAACCGGATCGACCGCGGTGATGCCGAGCGCGTAGCAGACTGCGGAGTTCGCGGCCGAACCGCGGCCTTGCGCGAGGACACCGAGTTCTTCGGCGGCGCGCGCGATATCCCAGACGATCAAGAAATAACCGGCGAGATCCATGCGCGCGATGATACCGAGTTCGTATTCGAGTTGACGCTCTACTTTAGAAGGAAGAGGCTCGCCGTAACGGCGCTTCGCGCCGCGGTAGACGAGCGTGCGCAGATACGAGTGCGTGCTCGGCTCCTCGGGCGGGACGGGGAAAAGCGGAAACTGGCCGGCGAGTTTCTCGAGCCGGAAGCGGCACCGTTCGGCGATCGCGAGCGTGGCGCGGAGCGCTTTGGGATAGGGCGCGAACAGCCGCGCCATCTGTGCCGGGCTTTTCAGATAGAACTCGGCGTTCGGCAAGAGGAGCGTCCCCGCGCTTTGCAAGTTCGTCTTGCACTTGATGCAGGTCAGGACGTCGCAGAGCCGCGCATCCTCACGCGAAGCATAGGCCACGCCGTTGGTTGCGACGTATGGGATTCCAAGACGCTCGGCGAGCGCGATCTGCCCCAAGACGAGCCGCGCGTCGTCGGGACGCAGATGGTGCTGCAATTCGAAATAGAAGCGGCCGCCGAAGAGATCGCGCAACGTCAGGGCGCGCCGCTCCGCCGTCGCGACGTCGCCGCGCGCAAGCGCTTCCTCGACGTATCCCTGCCGCGAACCGGAAAGCACGATGACGCCGTCGCTCTTCCCGTTGAAATCCGCCAAGCACGAGCGCGCATCGCGTTTCTTCCCGCGGAGCTGCGCGTTCGAAATCGCACGCGCAACGTTCGCGAAGCCGCGCTCGTCTTCGGCCAGCAGGACGAGCCGAGGAAAACGCGCGCTTTCCTCGGGGCTCGGCGCGCTGCGGCGCTTGGGGCGCAGGTCGGGGACGTCGAGGGTCAGTTCGGCGCCGGCAATCGCGCCGAGCGGCGTCGGTTTAGCGGCCTTGGCAAAGCGAACCGCTCCGTACAGTCCGTCGCGGTCGGTGAGCGCGACAGCCTCCAGCCCCAGCTCGACCGCTCGCGCGACCAACTCTTCGGGGTGCGAAGCCCCCTCTAAGAAGCTGAAGTTCGATCGGCAGTGCAGCTCGGCGTAGCGTGCGGCGGACATGGGCCCACATGCTAATCGAACATATGTTCGATGTCAAGGCAGGGAGGCTTCCCTCGCCGTGACGCTATTTCGGCAGGAGGGCGAACTCGGCTTGGGCGTCTTTTTGGATGTCGAGCGCACCTTGGCGATAGTTCGAATAATCGCTTCCGAACGAACTGCGCCCCGAGCTTCCACCGCGGTTGACGTTGTTCGATGTCGAAACGCCCTGTGACGAGGCACGCCACTCGATCGTGTCTTTGACGAGTTTCAAGGCCGCCTCGAGATCGTCGCGTGCCGTGTTAGTGTTGCCGAGCAGGCGTTGCAGTCGGCCGGTGACGACATAATATTGCGCCTGTCGCACTTGACCGTAGTGGGCCCCTTCGATGCCGATATCGGTCGAGAGCGCGGAAATTGCGCCTTGACCGGTCGGATTGCTCAATTTTTCCTGCACGCACTCGCGATAGACTTCGATGATGCGGTTTCCCGTCGCGATCACCACGTCGACGGGTGTATCCGGATTGGCGGTTTGCGCGTCGAAATCGCGGACCGGCTGGGTCGCGTTCGGGCAGACCTTGTCGGAGAAGACGATCGGTACCTGGGATGGCTTGGGTTTGGGCTCGACGCCGAGGGCCAGCGTCGGCACGAGCGACATGCCAAGAGCAACCAGAACAAAAACGAAGATTCTCACCGCGTATCCTTCATGAAGTTAGATCACCTTCTCCGAGGTTTCGAGGTCGGTTTTCCTGCTAGGGCGTGGGCGTGGGGTTCGCGCCGGAGGGCGGCGGGAGTTTCGCTAACTCCTCGTTCGCGCTGTCGCGAATCGCAATCGCCTGGTCGTGATACTTTGAGGATAACTCACCCGCCGCCAGGTGGGCCGAAGCGGATCCGACGTTTACATCGTTCGAGCGATAGTAGGCTTGCGGCGAAGTGCGCCAATCGATGGTGTCTTTCACTTGGGCGATGGCGGTCGTGAACGCGAGTCGGGCCGCGTCGAAGTCATCGAGAATGCGGTGCATGCGTCCCATGACGACGTAATATTGCGCGCCACGCAGCTTCGCGTAGTGCACCGCCTCAATGCCGTAATCCGACGACATCTGCAAGGAATTGTTGTGACCGTTGGTGACCTCGATCTGCGATTGCTTCTCGTTTGCGCAGGTCTCGTAGGCCGCGATGACACGGTTGCCGGCCGCCAACACCTCATCGACGTGTTTTTGCGCCGTGTATTTGACCGTGTCGAATTGGCGAACCGGCTCGGTTGCGTTCGGGCAGATGATGTCCGAGAAGCGGGGATCGGCGGCGCGAGCGGAGTTCGCTGCGGACAGCGCGACGACGAGCGCCAAAGCAGAGGCGACGGACCACGTCATCTTCATCGTTGATAAAGAGCCAAACGGGCTCGTAAAGACCTATCCCGGCCTCGGGACCGTGTTCCTGCACGGCAGG
Source organism: Candidatus Zemynaea palustris (assembly GCA_003134695.1). Taxonomy (GTDB): domain Bacteria; phylum Vulcanimicrobiota; class Vulcanimicrobiia; order Vulcanimicrobiales; family Vulcanimicrobiaceae; genus Zemelea; species Zemelea palustris. The sequence goes on from PLCB01000013.1 coordinate 61,807, forward strand.
CTGCGAGAGGAATTCCTCGCTTTGGCGCGCGAGCTTTGGTGCACGATGCGTTACCGCAATCTCGGACGCTGGGGCGTCAAAGTCTCGAGCGTCGGGCTCGGCTCCTGGCTTACCTACGGAGGCAATGTCGAGGAGGCGACGGCCCGAGCCTGCATCGAGCGCGCCTATGCGAAGGGCGTGACCTTCTTCGATACCGCCAACGTGTATGCTCGCGGGCGCGCCGAAGAGGTTGTGGGGCGGGCGATCGCCGGTTTTCGTCGCGATTCAATCGTGTTGGCGACGAAGGTGTACTTCCCGGTGGGCGACGGTCCCAACGACCGCGGACTTTCGCGCAAGCACGTCTTCGAACAATGCCATCTTTCGTTGCGCCGGCTCGGCGTCGATTACGTCGACCTGTATCAGTGCCATCGCTTCGATCTCCAAACCCCGCTCGAAGAAACGTGCGCCGTGATGAACGATTTGGTGCGCCAAGGGAAGATATTGTACTGGGGTGTTTCGGAGTGGAATGCCGATCAGATCGCCGGCGCCGTCTCCTTGTGCCGCGCCCGCGGTTGGGCCGAGCCGAGCAGCAATCAGCCGCAGTACAGCGCGCTCTGGCGCCGCATCGAGGAGCGCGTGTTACCGACGTGCGCCGAGTTTGGTCTCGGGAGCGTCGTCTGGTCGCCGCTTGCCATGGGAATCCTGACCGGCAAATATACCGATGCCGGTAAGCCGCCGGCGGGATCGCGCGCCGCGAGCCCGTCGGCCGGGATGATGGAGGACTACTTCACTCAACCCGTGCTCGACGCCGTGCAGCGGCTCAAACCGCTGGCGAAGGAAGCGAACGCGACGCTCGGACAATTGGCGCTGGCGTGGTGCCTGCGGCGTCCGGAGATCTCGAGCGTCATCGTCGGCGCGACCAAACCCGAGCACGTCGATCAGAACGTCGCGGCCGTCGATCTCGACGTCGATCCTGCGCTCTTCGCGCGGATGGACGAGATCCTGCTACCGGTTGCGCCGCGCGAACCGTACGTCTCGTAAGTGGCGCGAGTCTTCGATCACCTGGATTTTCGGGTGCGCGACGTCAGCACCGCGAAGCCGTTTTACGACGGAATGCTGCGCCTGCTCGGAATGCGCGGGAAAGCGCAAGAGGACGGCAGCGTCGTCTACCTCCGGATTAGCGGCGGTAAAATCGAAGAAGCATTCGCGCTGCTCGAAGATCGCGACCATCGGCCAAACGGGACGCGCGTGGCCTTCGGTGCGGCATCGACGGACGACGTCGACCGTTTCGCGCTGCGGCTACGCGAGGTCGGCGCGCGCAACATGGAAGGACCGGAGTGGTGTCCCGAGATCGGCCCGAACTACTACGCGTTCTTCTTCGAAGACGCCGAGGGGAATAGGTTCGAAGTCGTCTATCGCTAGTTTTCCGCGGCGCTCCGTTCAACGGGGCGTAGAGCACGATAAAACACGTGCGGTAGGCCTTTCCATTCGATGTCGCGTTCGTAGGCGAGGCCGCTCTTCTGCATCACACGCTGTGAGCCGATGTTCGTAGGGAGCGTGAAGGCGACGACATTCGGCAAACCTAGCCCTTCGAGCGCGAGGGTTTTCAGTTCGCGGGCGAACTCAGTCGTCAGACCCTTGTTCCAGTATTTGGCATGGATACCATACATGATCTCGATCTCGTCGACACCGGCCACGAAGATGTGGAGGATGCCGGCGTAGCCGACGAACGCCCCGTCTTGCGGATCGCGCAACACGTAGATTCCGAAACCGTAGCGCTCCCAATGTTCGATCTGTCTCGTCACGAACGCCGCGACGCGCTCGGCGGGATCGGCCCGCCGAGCCACGCCATGACGTCGGGGTCTTGGTAGATGCGTTGAAATTCCGCGAGATCGCTCTCGCGCAAACGCTCGCCGATCAAGTGCGCGGTCGCGATGCGGTCGGGTGCTCGGTGCTGCGCGATCACTCGCCGCCGAGCGCGAGCGTCGCCCAGACGCCGCTTCCCGGCAAATTCTGGCCGCCGTCGGCGACCAGCACCGTCCCGGTCACATACGACGCGAGCGGCGACGCGAGAAAAACCGCGACCTGACCGATGTCGTCCGGCGTGCCGAAGCGGCGCAGCGGGATCGCTTTGGTCAGTTTCTCTTTGACGGCGTCGCTCGAGACCAGGCGCCGCACGCCTTCGGTTCCTTCGATCGGTCCGGGGACGATGCTGTTGACGCGAATTCCATGACGACCCCACTCGAGCGCGAGATCTTTCATCAGCATGTCGACGCCGGCTTTAGCCGCGCCGACGTGCGCTTGAAATGCATACGGCATGTAGGCCATTCCGGCCGAGATGAAGGTGATCGAGCCGCGCGTCTCCTTGAGTTGCGCGAACGCGGCGCGCGCCGCGTTGAACGAGCCGAGCAGATCGATGTCGACGACGGCCTTGAAACCGTTGGCGCTCAGCGCCTCGGCCGCGGCCGGAAAATTGCCGGCGGCGCCGGCGACGAGTACGTGCATCGGCCCGAGCGCTTCCTTTGCGGCGAGCATCGCGCTTTCGAGCGCGGCGTAGTCGCGAACGTCGGCGACCTGCGCAAACACCTCGGCGCCGAGCGCGCGCAGTTCGGCGGCCGCGCCGTCGAGCCGTTCCTGCGTTCGTCCGCAAATCGCGACCTTCGCACCGAGGGCTGCGAAGGTCTTGGCGATGCCGAGATTGATCCCGCTGCCGCCCCCGGTCACGAAAAGTGCTTTTCCACGAAAGAGATCGCGCGGAAAGACGTCGGTGATGTTCACGCCGGGCTCTTTCGACGGGATCGGGGAGATACCGGCGGCCTTCAGTCGTAGATGCCGCGCAGATACCAGCGGCCGCGTTCGGCGACGATGCGCCAGAGCGCGCCGTCGCCGAGCAGGACGTCGTACGCGTCGCACGCATACGGCATCCCGCCTTCGTCGAGCGCTTCGGCCCACCACCATTCGTCGACGCGCCAGGGGCCGGCGGCGTCGAGGACGGCCCGTTCGGCGACGCGGACCGGCCGGCCGCGTGCGAGATGCACTTCGATCTCGCGCGGCGCGAGGATGCGATAGGCGAGCGTTCCGGTTTCCTGGAGCGGCGCCGGCTCGGCGCACGCGACGGCCGAACGGCGCGGCAGGGTCGCGGCGTTGAACGGCTCGTAGACGAAGCGCGTCTCGTATCGATTGCCGGGCACGATGCGCGCGCGCAGGGCCGAATGTGGACCGAGCGCGGCTTCGAGGCGCGCGAGCGCGATCGCGACGATCTCCGGATCGGGATCGCCGCCGGCGAAGAGCGAGAGTTCGGTTCCGCCTTCTTCCAAGCGTTCGGCGCCGAGCCGTAAGCCCGCGACCGGTGCGTGCAGCACCACGCCTTCGAGCCGCGCTCGCAGCAGATCGAACATGGTCGTGCTCTGCGCGCTCGGCTGCGCCAGCGGCGTCGGAAGATCGAGCCTCTCGCCGTCCTCACATTCCAGCGTCAAACGCAGAAAGCCGCAGCGTTTGCCGGCATACGCGACGTCGTCGGCGACGCGCGCGACGAGCGAGCGCAGCGCGAACAGCAATTGGTCTTCGCGCTCGGCGGTCCCCTCGCCGTACATCGAGCGATCGATCGCGATCGCGCGTGGATGCGGGACGAGCGGCGTCTCGTCGATGCCGCGCGCGTGAGCATGCCACCCCGCAGCCTCGGAGCCGAATCGGCGCACGAAGGGCCCGTACGGCAGCGCCGCGAGCTCGCCGAGCGTCTTCACGCCGAAGAGATGGAGCCGTTCGACGAGATCGCGATTGAGATCGAGCGCGTGGAGCGGAAGCGGTGCGACGAACGCCGCCTCCTCGCCGCGCCGGACGATCGTTGCGTCGGCGACGCACGCGGCGGCGCGCGCAACGAACTTGCTGGTAGCGAGCGCCAAGCGAAACGGCAGCGCGCGCGGCTGGTCGCAACCGGCGAGCGTCTCGCGCACGCTCGCAAGCCAGTGTTCGGCGTCGCCTTCGATGCCGCGCATCTCGAGGAAAGCGAGTCCGTGACCCGCGTCTTCAACCAGCGGTGAGGCGAGATCGAGCGCGTCGAGCACCGTCGCCCAAACGGCGGCGTCACGCGCCGGATCGTCGACGGCGACGACGGCTTCGCGCGCGCAGGCGCTCGCCTGCACGAGCGTCATCCCGACTCGCGCGCCGAGCGCAAACGCCTCGGCATCGACGTCGACGGCGTGACCGCGCTCGAGCCGGTCGGCGACGATCAGTGGCCGTTCGCGAAATTGGGGATGCCCGAGCCGTGCGATCTCGACCTTATACGACGGGACGAACGCGCAAACGACGGGCATTTCACTATCTCATGAATGATGGGATGCAAAAAATTCCCAAAGCACTGCGGTTGCGTCGAGTGCACGCGATGGTTGTTCGAGTCCGATGAGCGAGACGGCAATGGGCGGTGGCGTTTCGGAGCCAGGCCACTGATGGCCGGCCCCGGCGATCGTGATGAGTTCGACGGTTCGTCCAGCGGCACAATTCGACGTCTCGTAACGCACCGGCGGAACCTCGCGCACGCGCGGTGGAGCGCAGGTATCGGTGCTGCGCCAGCGTGCCATCACGTCTGGAACCGACAGGCGCGGCGTCTTGTCGACGCCGGTTCCGATGCCGCCGTTGAACGGGACTCGCGTGTCGGTGAGGCCGTGAATTGCAAGCACCGAGGTCGGTTTGGGATGATGGCAAGGAACGGAAAACGTTCCGGCCACCGGACCGATCGCCGCAAAAGTCAGCCGCGACTCGCATGCGAGCCGGTAGGTCATCATCGCGCCGTTCGAGATACCGGTCACGTAGACGCGTTTCGAGTCGACGTTTTCATCGCGCATCGTTTGCTCGACGAGTGCCGTCAAGAATCCGAGGTCGTCGATCTGCCGCTGCATCGGAAAGCCGCAACACGTTCCGGCGTTCCAGGCACGGAAGATCCCGTCGGGATACAACGCGACGAAGCCGTATGCGTCGGCGGCTTGATCCCAATGCAAACCGGCTTCGGCTCCCGCACCGCTGCCGTAACCGCCGTGTAAAACGACCACCAGCGGAACCGGCGACGTGCGGGCCAATGCGGCCGGGCGATAGACGCGATAAGTGCGCGCGATCCCGCCGAAGGTCGTCGTCCCGGCACGCGGCGATGCGTTCGGCGCCGGAGCGGCATTCAGGCGCAGCGGGACGAGCGCGCCGCTTGCGATCGCGAGCAACGTGCAGATTACGAACACGACCAGCGCGCGGAGAAGGAGCGTCATAGCGCAATGATCCTCTCCGGCGGTGCCCGTTGCAAGGAAACTTCGGTGAGAAGTTCGCGTTCGCGCGTTGCGGCGAACGGAACGCCGTCGCCCTCGAACATCGTGCGCGCGAAATGTGCGCGGCGTCCGGGCGCGGCGCGCTTGTGCTTGAGCACGGTCGCTTCGACACCCGCGCCGGCCAGCGCGCAGAAGAGTCCCGATTCGCCGGCCCAGCGGACGCGCTCGGAACGCAAGCGCACGCGCAACGACGCGAAGTAGCGCAGTTCGTCGGAGGCCTCGACTCCGAGCGCGACGAGCAGCGCGCCGGCGCGATGCGTGAGGCTCGCCAAGCGCGTCCACGCCGTCGCCCCCAACCGCACCGTCGGGATGATGACGACGCCGAACGCCGCCGCGCGCAAGAGGATGTCGGCGGCGCGTGCGACCGCGCTCGGATCCTTCGCAGGGATCACGAGGAGTCGCCGGAGATCGACTCCCGCCGCCGCCAGCGCGGGCGGATAGAAGGCGCCCTCGCTGCCTTGGGGAGACTCGATCAGCCCGGCGAGGCCGCCGCCGGCAGTCGCCGCCGCCAAGAGCCGTGCCGCGAGCGCCGAGCGTCCCGAACCAGCCGGCCCTTCAAGCGTCGCGAGCGTTCCGCGCGGAAATCCGCCGCCCAGCGCCGCGTCGAGCTCGCAGAAGCCCGTTCGCACGACCGCCTCGGCGGCTAAGGTGAAGGCTGCGGGGCTGGCGGCACGGTGGCCGGCCTCCAAGGCAACGCGCAGCCCGGCGAGCGCTTCGCGGCGAGAATCCGGCGAGACCGAGGCGGCCATGGGGGGNNAGTGAGGCCGCCGGGACGTGGAGTTCGGTGGTCGCCAAGATCTTCGAACTGTAGCTGAAGCTAAAATCATGCGCGGCGTGCTTGTGCGGATCGTGCATGAGCACCAGACGCGTGCCACCCGGATGCGTCAGCGCCGCGCGGGCGTCGGAGACGTCGAGAAATGCGTTGGCGCGTTCGATCTTTGGATGATTGAGCACGATGAACGTTCCGAGAACCTGCGGACTCGGTGCTTGTCCCGGCACGACGGCGCCGACGGCGAAATGACCGGGGCCGGGGACGCGAATCCCAAGCAATTTGAGTGCGACGCGCCGCGCCTCGAGCGCATGCCGCCGGGCGTCATGCGCCGCCTGCCAGACGGAACCAGAACGAGTCAAGCGGTATTCGGCCGTGTCTCTTGGCGCGATGAGCGACAACGTCGGCTTTCCGTATGAATAGCGCAGACGCTCTTCGTGTTCGAGCAGATCGGAGGCGCGCACCGTGACCGGCGCGCCGTCCCAGTCGGCAAACGTCCACGTCACGTGTTGCCAATCGGCGAACGTCTGCGGAGCCGTCGCGCCGGCGAGTCTGTTCCACCACGACCAGAGCCGGTCGATGTTGGTGTGATGGGTGAAGAATAACGGGTCTTTGGCCGCGGAATGAATTTGTCCCATGTCGCCGCCGACGTCCACGTGAATGTTCGCGTGCACGCCGTTCTCGATCGAGCCGTTGTTGCTCGCCTCGACGATCGGCCGATAACCGAAGAAATCGCGGCCCGCGAACGTCATCGCCGCCAGCGCGTTGGTGTCGTTGCGTTCGAAGAGTAAGAAACGGCGCGGATGCAGGAGGGGATTGGGTCGCCCGGCCGGATCGGTTGCGTCGGTGTAGAGCGTGGGATCGTTGAGCGATTCTAGATTTGCCTCCCAACCCCAAACTGGGAGCCGGAACGTCGGATCGAGCGACGTCCGTCCGGTAAGATGCCAAGCGAGAATCCGCTCGTGAAAATACAGATAGGCGCGATGCCACGGGAAGAAGTGGTGCGAGCCGTGGATCATGTAGTGTGGATCGAGCGCGCCGCGTTCGTTGGCCAGCGAGTGCACGATCTTCTGCTGATCCCAGCTGCGCGGATCGTTCGGATGCGTCTTGCTCCACGCGAACATGTTGGCGTAGGCGTGCCGGATACTCGCCGCCTCGGCGGGATCGCTCTTCACCAGCTCGTCGATGGTACGGCGTTCGACGATCGGGCGCTGGTCGTTCCGCGAAGCGAAGCTCGCGCCGAGCGGCGCGGCGCCGGCGTCGTTCGTGAGCCGGAGTACGGCGCCGGCGCCAAACGTCGCCGACGCGGCCAGAAACGTGCGGCGGTCGACGCAGCGGCGATCGCTCGTGCGGTCCATCTCGGCCGACCTTACCCGGTGGTTGCGGCTTCCCTCTCCGGCCCGCGCCGGTGGAACGAATCGTAGCCAAGCAGCGTTTTCGGTTCGGCATACTCGCCGACGGAGGAGACGCTTGCGCCGAACGCAAGGACCTCCGCAGACACTCTTTTTGCGATGGAGGTTTCTTATGCGTTTCGCCCTGCGGACGCTGACAATTGCAGTTGTGCTCGCATTTGGCGCGAGCCAGTTTGCCTGGGCAGCCCAAGTCGATTTTAAGCCGATTTTGACGTCAGAAGGCCTCACCAAGATGGGCGACGGCTCGTTCGCAGTGATCAGCCCGCAACACCAACTCTTCTTCGTTCGAAAGGCCGGCGCGCCGGGAGTGCTCGCGAAGCCCGGGACCTATAAGCTTGCCAACGGCCACCTGGTGGTCGTCGGCAAAGGCGGAGTCGTCACCGATTCCAAGAGCTGGACACAATTCACCGATCCCGGCAAGCTCGCGGGCGGCACTAACTACTATAAGTAGAGTCTCGCCTTCGTAAGATTGCCAGCGCGCCGTCATTCGATCGGCGGCTCTTGTCGCTGATCAGAGCATGATCAAGCCGCGGCGGACGCCTTGCGTTACCGCCTCAGTGCGGCTCGAAACGCCGAGCTTCGCGAAGATCGACGCAAGATGAAATTTTACCGTATGCTCGGAGATCGTAAGCGCTGCGGCAATTTGTTTGTTGCCGGCGCCGCGCGCGAGCTGGATCAGCACCTCGCTCTCGCGCGGCGATAACCGCTCGCGGTGGGCGAGCCCGGGCACCACGAACTCCATGCTCGCCGCAAGCGTATGCGGTTGAACGGCGACGAGCCCGGCGGCGACCGCGACGACGGCGGCGACGATCTCGTCAGCCGTTGCGTCGCGCGAAAGGACGGCGCGTGCACGCTCGTCGTGCGCGGGAATCTCGTTACGCCAAACTGCGCGTGGATCGTCGACCAGAACGACGCTCGGCGTTTGCACCGCCTCGAACTGCGGCTCGCCTTGCTCGACGACGACGTCGGGTTCGAGCGTGGCGATCATGTGCGACAATTCGGCCGGCGTCGACTCTCCGACGACGGCGACGCGAGAATCGCCGTGTAGAACTGCCGCCAATCCGGCGCGAGCGAGCGCCGAACTCGCACTCACGACGGTCCGAATCACGCGCGCACGACGCGCCTTCCCAGAAAAGCGCTGACGGCGCCGCTCGGAATCGCAAGCGCCAGGCCGCCGGCGATCATGCTGTTGACGCCGACGACCCGGCCCACCGCGTCGGCGAGCGGGCCGCCGGAATTCCCTGGTGCAAGCCTCACATCTGCTACAACCCATCTCGCGTTGCAACGCTGCACGAGGCCGGCGCTGAGTGCGCCGACCAGGCCGAGCGGGTTGCCGACGGCTAGCACCAGCTCGCCCGGCCGCAATTCTGCGGCGTCGCGAGTCGTCACGGGTTCGAGACCGGTTTCTGCTTCCTCGATCTGCAACGCTGCCAGATCGCGGGAGGGATCGCGCTTGCAAAGTGTGGCGCGGAAACGCCGGCCGTCATGCGTCTCGACAAGCGCGTACGGACCACGCAGAACGTGCGCGTTCGTGATGACCAGGCCCTTACCGGGCCAGACGATCCCCGAGCCGGATCCGTGACCGCGAACATCGTGAACGCGAACCGTCGACGCTCGCACGCGTTCCGCGACGGCTGCGAACGCGCCGTCGAGATCAGTCATCATCGCGCCGGCGTTCGGCGACCGTGACGGCCAAGTCGCGCGGAGTTCCGGCGCGCAAGATGCGCAGCGAGCGGACGGCACCGACGCTGTCGCCGGCAAGCGCGCGTTGCAGATCGTCGGCGTCTTCGATCGCGTGCTCGCCCAGCGCGAGGATCACGTCGCCCATCACCACGCCCGCACGATCGGCCGGGCCGCCGGTGGCGACGTCGACGACGATCGCCGCGCTTTCGGAGCCGATGCCGTGTTCGGCACGCAGCTTCTCGGGGATGCGCACCACCTGCAACGCGACGCCCAAATACCCTTGGCGAATTCCGCCGCCGCGCAGTTGCGCGACGACACGGTCGACGGTCGACATCGGAATCGTCAAGGCTGTCCGGCGCGAGAGTCCCCACGTGTTGATCCCGAGCACGGCGCCGGCCGCNNCGATCGATCTCGCCGCCCCGCCAGGTACGCCACGAACCGTCGAGTGCGCTGACGACGCCGAGGCTGGCGCCCGAGGCGCCGTCCTCATCGCGCGCGACCGCGAGGACGATGTGCCCGATCTTGATGTCGGCGAGATCGGCGCGCGCGGCAGGCGCAAGCGATGCACTCGTTCGCAAGAGCGCAAGATCGGTCGTCGGATCGCGGCCGATGACCTCGGCGGAGCAACGCGCGTCGCCGGCGAGGATGAGTTCGATGTCTTCATCGCGGTCGAGCACGTGGTCGACGGTGACGACGGTGTGCTCGTCGAGAGCGACGCCGCTAGCATCGCGGCGCGCGCTGGCGTCAACGTATACGATCGAAGATGCGATCCGTTCGACGGCGGCGGCGAGGTCGTTGGAGAGCGCAGCAAGTGCGCTCGGAGTCGTGGCGTTCATGCTTGGGAGTATGGCAGGCCGGCCGCGTGACCGGACCACCGATTCGGCTAGTGTTCTTACCGGAAATCGGGCCAGGGCCCGGCTCCTAGGTCAGCAGCAACAGCTTCCCGGTCGTTCTTCGTCCCTCGAGATCGCCGTGCGCTCGCGCCGCTTCCGCGAGCGGATAGTCACGCTCGACACGCACGTTGAGCGTGCCGTTGCGCACGGCCTCGAAGATCGCGTCGGCGCGCCAGGCGATCTCCTCCGGCGTTTGCGCGTACTGCGCGAGCGAGGGACGCGTGAGATAGAGTCCGCCTTTGGCGTTGAGGGTTTGGGGATCGACCGGCGGTACCGGACCGCTCGACGATCCGAACAACACGAGGTAGCCGCGGATCCTCAGTGAGTCCAAGCTTCCCTCGAACGTCGTCCTGCCGACCGAATCGTAGACGACGTGAACGCCTTTGCCGTCCGTGAGGCGCTTGGCTTCGGGCGCGAAATCGGTCTCGGTGTACTTCACGACGTAATCGGCGCCGGCACGTTTTGAAAGTGCGGCTTTCTCGTCGGTCGAGACCGTGGTGATCACGCTCGCGCCCTTCGCTTTCGCAAGTTGCGTCAACAGGAGGCCGACGCCGCCCGCGCCGGCATGGATCAGCGCGGTCTGCCCGCGTTGCAGCGGGAACGTGCTCTCGACCAAATAGTGCGCGGTCATCCCCTGCAGCATCAACGCCGCCGCGACGCGCAACGAGACGTCCGCCGGCACTTTGACCAGGCGCGAAGCCGGGACCGCGGCGTACTCGGCGTAGCTGCCGAGCGACATCGCGTAGGCGACGCGATCGCCGGGCTTGACGCTCGTGACGCCCTCGCCGACCGCTTCAACGATCCCGGCGCCCTCGCTGCCAAGAACGAGCGGAAACTGCGGCGCCTTGTAAAGTCCGGTCCGGTAATAGACGTCGATGAAGTTGACGCCTGAGGCTTCCAGTTTGACCAGCGCCTCGCCGGCCTTCGGGCTCGGCGCAGGGCGGTCGGAATATTGGAGGACCTCGGGTCCGCCATTGCGTTCGATCGATATCGCTTTCATGTCGCTCGATGAGTTGGCGTCCGTCCGACGGTACGCCTCGGGGTTCATGTCGCTGGGCGAGCTGGCACCCGTCCGGCAGTGCGCCTCGGGTAACGCCCCTCGGCGCGACCGTCGGCCGGGCGCCAAGACTCGCCGAAGCGCTTCCGGCCCACGCGAGAGGAAATTTTAGCCTAAAAGGGTTGACATCTTGTGCCGATGTGCTATTGTACTAATGTACTAGGACAATATGAAGTAAGGAAAGCTCATGCTCGTAGACACGCCGCTCAACCCGCTGCCGAAGGAAACCAAAATGCTGAACCGTCAATCGACCCCCGCCACCGACGCTCGCCGGACCGTCATCCCGGCCCCCAAGACCGATGCCATGTTCGCCGGCTGGGGCGTAAAGCTCTAAGTCACGGCTCGCAACCAGAACCCGCAGTCAGGAAGCAAACGTGGCCGCCATCTTCACCGTCGATCCCCGTAGCGGTGTCCCGCTCTACCTCCAGCTCATCGAGCAGGTAAAGCGGGCCGTCGCTTTAGGGACGCTCGGACCCGGGGAGCAGCTGCCGACCGTCAAGGCGCTGGCCCTCGATCTCACGATCAACCCGAATACGGTCGCGCGAGCCTATCGCGACCTCGAGCACGACGGTGTGATCGATACGAGCCCGGGCCGCGGCTCCTTCGTGCGACTCGACGGATCCGTCGGCAAATCCCGGCGTGCCGTCGACGACGTCGCGCGATCGGTTCTCGGCGACGCCGTCCGCGAAGCGAAGACGCTCGGTCTGGCGCGCGAGCGCGCGGCCGAAATTTTTGGCGAACAACTTGACCGCTGGTTTCCCGCTGGAGAAAAAGAGTGAGTTCGACATACGCGATCGCGATACGCGATTTTACCAAGCGCTACGGTTCCTTTGAAGCCGTCTCAAGTCTGACGTTAGAAGTGGAGCCGGGTTCGATCTGCGGTCTACTCGGACCGAACGGTTCGGGGAAGACGACGACCTTCAAATGTTTGCTCAACCTCGCTCGGCCGACGAGCGGGACGATGCAGGTCGAAGGTGCGCCGGTGCAACCCGCGACGTTCGAAGAGCTGGCGTACGTTCCCGAAAGGAGCGCGCTCTACGAGTGGTTGACCCTCGCCGACCATCTCGAATTCAACCGCCGCTCCTACCGGAAGTACGACGCCAAACGAGCGGATGAGCTGGTCAATCTCTTCAGGCTCGAGCGGAAGAAGAAGGTCGGCAAACTTTCGAAGGGCCAGCAAACCGCCGTCGCGCTGATCCTCGCTTTCTCGATTCAGCCGCGCATCCTCGTGCTCGACGAACCAGCGAGCGGACTCGACCCGGTCTTTCAACGCGTCGTCCTCGACCTGATCATCGAAGCTGCCGCCGGTGGAGCGACGATTCTGTTCTCGTCGCACCAGATCGGTCAGGTCGAACGGGCTGCGGACCGGGTTGCGATTCTCAAGAACGGTAGGTTGATCGTCGACGGGACGGTCGACTCGCTCAAGGGTTCGGAGAAAGTCGTCGAAGCGATCTTCGATCAGGCGGTGCCCGAGGTCGACGGCTTGACGAGCGACGCTCGCATCCGTCGCGTCGAGCGCTCCGGTCGCATCTTGCGCGCGTACGTCAAGGAAGACAGCGACGGCATCGCGCGCCGGTTGAGCGAGTACTCGCCCAAGAACGTCGCCGTCATGGATCTGAATCTCGAAGACATCTTCATCAACGCCGTCGGCGGTGAGACGGCGCTTCCGCAGGGAGACCGGTAATGTATTACATCGAGTTGCTGCGTCTGCGCAGATCATTCATTATTTACGGCGGAATCCTCGGGTCGTTGTTTCTGCTGAGCATGATCACGACGCATTGGCCCGGTGCCATCGTCAACAAGGGGGATTCCGGCACTATTCCACTCAGCGTGCTCCTAAGTATCGTGGGGTTCTGCGCGATCATCTTTGCAACGGCGATCGGCACGAGCCTGAACCGGGAGAACGACGGCGTCGAGATGGTCTGGACGAAACCTATTGCGCGTGAGCGCCTCGCGGTCATGTACATCGCACTTGATCTCGCGGCGATAATCGTCGCCTTTCTCGTGCCCCTCGCCTTGGCCGTCCTGATCTTTGCGAGCTTCGGACTGACAAAAGTCATCCAGCCGGACGACAAATGGATCTCCGTGCTGATTCTAACCTTCGGCATCGCCTTCATGTGGTACGGCTTACTGCAAGGACTGACGTCGTGGCAATCGGGGCGCGGCGGCATCGTGGTTGCGGTCAGCTGGGCCGCCGCCGCGGTCGTGCTGCCGCTGCTCATGGCGGCGACGGCACGCAGCCCGGGCCTGCACGAGGTCGTCATGGTGCTCAATCTCTTGAACCCGCTCGCCTATCTTTCATCCAGCGCGCACGTGCAGATCGGCGTCGCCACCGGCGCTCCTACGCTCATCCCGCACGACGTCTGGGCACGCGCAGCGATGACGTGGGGCTTTGGAATACTGGGATCTCTGGCCGCGATCGTCGGCTGGAAACGCCTCGAAGTCTAACCTTTCTTACAACCGCGCTACCGCCCGGGAGACTACCGATGAAATATTTCGGAACGGCATTCTCG
>PLCB01000020.1 GCA_003134695.1 Candidatus Zemynaea palustris
ACCTGCGGCGTCTCGGTCTCGATCGACGAACAGTCGCCCGACATCGCGCTCGGCGTCGACCAGTCGCTCGAAGTCAAAGAGGGCCACGGCCACGATGACTTCGAGCTGACGGGCGCCGGCGACCAGGGGATGATGTTCGGCTACGCTTGCCGTGAGACGCCGGAGCTGATGCCGCTGCCGATCGTCTTGGCTCACAACCTGTGCCAGATGCTAGCGGCGGTTCGAAAGAACGGCGAGATCTCGTGGCTGCGCCCCGACGGGAAGTCGCAGGTGACGATCGAGTACGACGGCCAGCGCCCGGTGCGCGTCGACGCCGTGGTCATCTCGACCCAGCACGATCCCGACGTCCCGCTCGACACCATTCGCGGCGTCGTCCGCGAGCGCGTCATCGATCCGGTGATCCCGAAGGCGCTGCGTGACGGCCAAACCCGCATCTTCGTGAATCCGACCGGACGCTTTGTCATCGGCGGTCCGAAGGGCGACGCCGGTTTGACCGGGCGCAAGATCATCGCCGACACCTACGGCGGGATGGCCCGTCACGGCGGCGGGGCGTTCTCAGGAAAAGATCCGACCAAGGTCGATCGTTCGGCGGCGTACGCCGCGCGCCACGTTGCAAAGAACATCGTCGCCGCGGGCCTCGCCGACCGTTGCGAGCTGCAGGTCGCCTATGCGATCGGCGTGGCGCGGCCGATGAGCGTGCTCGTCGAAACGTTCGGAACCGGAAAACTCTCCGAGTCTGATCTCGCCGACTTGGTGATGGAGCACTTCGATCTCAGGCCGGCGGCGATCATCCACAACCTCAACCTGCGCCGCCCGATCTACAAGCAAACGGCGACCTACGGCCACTTCGGGCGCCCGGACCTCGACTTGCCGTGGGAGAGACTGGACAAGGTCGACGAGTTGCGCAGGTCTTCCGGCATTGCGGTTCCGGCCGACCAGTTCAGCGTCCCCGTCATCACGGGCTAGATTCTCGCGGACGACCGCGAAAGGCCGGAGCCGGAGCGCCGGCCCCGTCTTTTTCATCATGCGATATTTCTCGGGCAATAACCACCGAAGCAGGCGTAGGCCCGCCTGCGCCCTCGCCGAATCTGGGATACTTAGTCTGGTATACCACCGCAGACTCTGACCATCGAAGAGGAGCTTATGAGAAAGACGATCTTCCTTGCTTTGGCCATGCTCTTGGCGACGACGAGCGTGGTGCGGGCCGACGAGCTTTCGAGTTTACAAGCTGCGGTCGACGCCCTAAAAGCCCAAGTCGACGCACTCAACGCGCGAATCGACCAATTGTCGAAGGCTAAGCCCGCGCCGCCGCCACCGGCCCTGCCTGGAACTCCCGTTATGCTCAAAAGAGGCGACGGGTACACGTTCCTGCTCGGCGGTGAAGAAGTGACGCTGTATGGCAACCTCGATATCTCGGCCGACATTACGACCAAGGGTTTGCAGCCGTTTTACGCATCGTCGGGTGACTCGCCGGTTGGAAACGTGGGCTATCTGCCGGCGCTATCGACCAACCTTTCGTATCTCGGCGTGCGAGGTCAACACAAACTCGGACCCAACTCGTATATTCCGTACCAACTGGAAACGCAACTCGACGTTACGGCGACCGCCGGAACCGTCAATAGCAACTCCAACAACGACACGATCGTCAAGGGGGCGCTGACGTCGCGGAACAGTTTCATCGGCGTCGGCAACAAGTACGTCGGAGCGCTCAAGCTCGGCAAGACGGACGCGCCCTACAAGACCTCGACCGCGCGCATGAACCCGTTCAGCGGCGAGATCGGCGACTACGCGGTGGTCATGGGCAACACCGGCGGCGACAATCGCGTCGAGTTCGGGACGCGCATGGATCATTCGATTTGGTACGAGTCGCGCAACATGGGCGGCTTGACGTTCAACGCGTTCGTTTCACCCGGGCAAAATCGAGCCACCGACAACAGCCTGATCGCCGCGGGCGAGTCGAGTTGTGCCGGCGGGAACGCACCCGGCAGCGGGGCGCTTTCTCCCGCTTGCAACGACGGTGCGTGGGGCGCTGCATACAGCGCCAACGTGGCCTACCAGAAGGGACCGTTCTACGGGACGGTCGCTTGGGAACTGCACAAGAAAGTCAATCGCGTGAGCGATTTGGCGATAGCGGATCCGAATGACGTCGTCGACGAATATGCGATGAAGTACGGAATCCAGTACATTTTCGGAGGCTGGACGACGGTCAGCGCGATTTACGAGAACATGAAGCGCGACGTCCCGGCCTATCTGCAATACCAAAACGAACGCTCGCGCGAGGGCTTTTGGTTGGCGGTGACGCAGCGCCTGACGAATAAGGGCGACACCTTCAACGTCGGTTGGGCGCGCGCGAACCCAACGCCGGGCGACCCCGGTCAGCACAACACGTCGGGCGGAGCCAACCCGGATAACATGGCAAACATGTTCACGGCGGCGTTTAAACACAACCTCGACCGCAACACGCTCTGGTATGTCGCTTGGGCCATGACCGCGAACCACCCCGCCGCGCACTACGACCTGGGCGCGGGTGGCCGCGGCGTCACGACGGACTGCCACGACGGCTCGCAACTCGCCGCTTTCGACCCGACGACGGGATTGGTGAGCGGTGCCGGACCGCACTGCTACGCCGGCGGCCAGATACGCGGATTCTCGACCGGCATCGACGTGAGGTTCTAACCTTCGCCGACGCCAGTATGGCACGAACCTAATCGCGGCAAACGAAAACGGCCGGCGTGCGAGACGCCGGCCGTTTTCAATGAAGGTCAGCGCGACTCGCGGCGCATCGCCGGGAACGACCCGACGAGCAAACCCATCACGAGATAGCCGAACCCGCTCACGACGATCGGCATCCGCGCGCCGAAGTGGTCTCCGAGCCAGCCGCCGATGATCGCACCGGGGACCGTTCCGAACAGCGCGACCAGACGCGCGGCGGCGATCACGCGGCCGACGATCTCCTGGGGCGTGATCCGAATGCGCCATCCGATGATCTGTGAGATTTCGAACAGCACGACCCCGTTGGTTAGCGCGAGGAAGGCGATCGCGACGACGAGATTGTGCGTGAACATCACCGGCAGGAACAGAATCCCATCGAGCGCGTACGCGACGATCATGACGCGCCCGAATCCCCACTGGCGCGGGACGTGTCCGCCGAGCCAGGAGCCGATGAGCGCGCCGAACGCCCCGATGCCGAGCGCGACGCCGACCACCTGATCGGAGGCATGGAAATCGACTTCCAGGAACGGCACGAAGACGGCGGCGCACATGAAGCCGAAGAAGTTGAAGACGAGCGAGGTCATCGCGACCGTGCGCATCGCGCCGTCTGCGAAGAGGAAGCGAAAACCGAGTTTGACGTCCGCGACGACGTGAAGTGGAGACGGTAATCCGTCTGGTTCGTCGGGACCGAAAGTCGGGACCGCCGCGATCGAGATCTGCGAGCAGAGATAGGTAAAGGCGTTGATCGCGAGCGCCGGCAGCGGCCCGATCAATGCGAATAGCGCGCCGCCGATCGGCGGGAGGATCATGTTTGACGTCTGCTCGGCGGCGAGCAGCATCGAGACCGCTTTCGTGGTACGCTCTTTTCCCACCAAGTAGGGAATCGACGAGGCCTGTCCGCCGACGAAAATCGCGGCGGCGATCGAGATCGTGACGATGCCCGCATACAGTATCCAAATCGTCAAGAGGCCGAGCGCGTAACCGACGGCAAACGCCGCGAGTATCGCAAAGCGGACGAAGTCGCAAGCAATCATCAACTTGCGCCGATCCACACGGTCGGCGAGCGAGCCGCCGACGAGCCCGAAGAGCGCGAATGGACCCAGTTCGAGCGCGTACGTAATGCCGATGGAGAGGGCCGAACCCGTCAGGTGAAAGACGAGCAACGGGATGGCGATGAGTCGCAAGCCGTCGCCGACAAAGCTCAGCGCCTGACCCGCGTAGTACAGGCTGAAACTTCGGACTGAAAAGATGCTTCCGGCGTACGAAGACATGAGCGAGCGACCCCAAATTCGACGAAAAGTGTTTTCGGATGGAGGAAAACCGCGAAAACGCGCGGTTTCCGGGGCGCCTACGTGCTCACAAGAACTAGTGTAACGGTTGCTGTCAAGCCGGCGAGGCGGGCATGAGTCCGCGACGTGCCACCTGAACGCCGGCCTCGGACAGACTCGCGAACCAGCGGAGCGTTGCAAGCGGTTCGCGGAAGCCGGTCGCGAGCGTCGCTCCGAGCGTGCGTGCCACGTCCGAGGCTCGTGCACGGCGTAACGTATTGAACGTTTCGCTGAAGCTCACGCGTCGCGTCGCCGGGTCGAAGAGCCGGTGCGAGGGGACGAGTCCCGCGACCACGCCGGCGGCGATTCGCAGGTATTCGGGATCGCGCGCGGCGCGTTCGCACCAGGCTCGTAAGAGGGCGATCCAGGCCGGGTTCAGCGCGCGGTTGCCGGCGACCGCAACCACGAATCGGTTGATTGCGAGGTCGAAGCCGATCTCGTGTGCGACGCGCCGCATGTAGCCGGCGAGCGCCGAGCGCGTCACGTCGCGCTCGCGGTCGAACGAATCGGCGATCGCTTCGGCGGCCCAGCGTCCGCTTGCGATCGCGTATTGAATCCCTTCGCCGTTGAGCGGATTGATGAAGCCGGCGGCGTCGCCGACCAAGACGACACGTTCCGCGGCGAGCGGCAATCGGCCATTGTAGGTGCTGAGCGGCCAGCCGGCGACCTTCGTCGCAACGTTCGCGCCGCTAAGGCGCGCGCGAGCGACCGGATCGTGCGCGATGAGATCGTGCATCATGTCGCGCAGATGAATTCTCGGCGGCGGAACCGTCTGCTGCACCATCCCGATGCCGACATTCGCACGCGCTCCGCCCATCGGGAAGATCCAAAAGTAGCCCGGAAACGTGCGCGCGTGAAAGTGGAGGTCGACCGCGTCGCTCGCCATCTCGACGCCGTCGTAATATGCGCGCAGCGCGATGAGCCGGTCGGCTTTCGGTTGTGGCCGGCCGCGCATCTGCAGCGCGATCAGCGAAGCGCTCCCGTCGGCGCCGACCAGGACGCGCCCGCGGATCGTCCGTTCGCCGCTTTCGCCGCGCACCGTCACCGCGACGGAGCCACCTTCGTTGCGATAGCCGACGAACGTATGTCCCTGGAGCGGTATCGCGCCCGCAGCGCAGGCCGCGCGGAACAGGCGTTCGTCGAACTCTTGGCGCGGAATCACGTAGCCGTACGGCGGAAGTTCGTCGCCGCTCGGCAGCGGGTTTTCGAGGACGCGCTCACCTTCGATGAACACGATGCCGCTGCCGACGCGATTGCCGGGTTCGAGCGCGGCGCCGAGGCCGAGCTCCTCGAGTTCGCGCACGGCGTGCGGTCCGATGAAATCGCCGCAAACCTTGTCGCGCGGAAAACGGGCCTTGTCGACCAGTGCGACGTCGAGGCCGCGGCGTGCCATGAGCGCAGCCGTGACGGCGCCCGCGGGGCCGGCCCCGACGACGATGGCGTCGACGACTTCATCAAATCTGAGCGCCACGGGACTTCACCGTTGTGAACTCGAGAAGCGAGGTCCTCTCCGAGTTTGGGATCGCGAGGAGCGCGACGCCGACAAACCAAACGGCTCGAATGAAATGAGTCGGGCCTCTTGATTTACGATCTCGCCGTCGTTGGCCTTGGCGGAATGGGCAGCGCCGTACTGCAACACGCGGCCGAGCGCGGGCTCTCGGTCTTCGGCGCCGAGCAGTATCCGCCGGCCCACACCCTCGGGGCGTCGCACGGAAAAGCACGGATGATTCGCAAGGCGTACTTCGAGGACCCCGCCTACGTCCCGCTGCTGTTGCGCTCGTACGAGCTGTGGGATGAACTCGAGCGCAAGAGCGGCCGATCGGTGTTGCGAAAAACGGGGGTACTGATTTCGGGTCCGCCGACGAGCACGATCGTCGCGGGCGTGCGCGCCAGCGCCGAGCTGCACGGGTTACCGATCGAGGTGCACGATGCGGGAGAATTGCGTCGCCGCTTCCCGATGATGCGGCCGCTCGACGAAGAGATCGGCGTCTTCGAACCCGACGCCGGCGTCCTGCATCCTGAATTGGCGGTTACCGCGCAACTCGATGTTGCAAAGAAGGCCGGTGCGACAGCGCGTTTCAGCACACGCGTGGTTTCGTGGGAGCGGTCGGATGTAGCGGGCGAGTTCTTGCTGCGGCTCGACGATGGTGAGGAAATCCGGGCCAAGAAACTCGCACTCTGCTGCGGCGCCTGGCTCGATCCGGCGCGTGTCGGTCTTCCCTTGAGGATAGAGGTCCGCCGGAAGATTCAGGCCTGGTTTGCGCCTGCCGGTGAGGCCTTTACATACGGGAAGTGTCCGGCATTCTTAATCGATCGCGCGGCGCTCGGCGAGGTACTCTATGGCTTCCCCGATTTCGGCGACGGCGTGAAGGCCGCGTTTCACAGCGGCGGTGAGGTCACGACGATGGACGCACTCGATCGAATCGTGAGGTTTGAGAAGGACGTCGCTCCTATTCAGCGCGCCCTCGACACTTGGATGCCGGGGGCAGCGNNCACGGCTTCAAGTTCGCGCCGGTCGTCGGCGAGATCATCGCCGATCTGGCGGCCGACGGCGCGACGCGGCACGACATCGGATTTCTGTCGCCGGCGAGATTCGAAGGGAGCCTGCGATGACGAGAATCGGATTCGTCGGCGTCGGTCGGATGGGTTCGAACATGGCGCTACGACTTCACGAGCGTGGCTATCCGATCGCTGCGGTGTATGACCTGCGGCGCGACGCCGCCGAGTCGGTGGCGGAAGCGACGGGCGCGGCCGTCGCG
>PLCB01000015.1:0-50222 GCA_003134695.1 Candidatus Zemynaea palustris
TCCGAAATCGTTCTCGTCCAATCAAAACTCGTCTCGACGATGACCCAGCGCCCCCTCTCGCGCACCCTCGTCCCAATCGTCGCCGAGGAACGCGAGCGCGCGACCGGGCCGCGCGCCGTCGTCGAGTTCGCGCCCTCTCCGGAAGCCGTGCTGAAGCTGCTACTTCCCAAATATCTCGAGTTCGCGCTCTTCTCGGCGATGCTCGAGACCGACGCCGCCTTCTATGCTGCGCAACTCGTGGCCATGACCAACGCCACCGAAAACGCCGGCAAACTCATCGACGAACTGACGATGCAGATGAACAAAGCCCGCCAAGCAGCGATAACGAAAGAACTACTGGAGATCGTCAGTGGTGCGGAGGCGTTGGTTGGATGACAAACGTGTGCGACAACAAACCAACGAAACACCAGAAAGAGCGAAGCTGACATGCCTGCCACTGCCACTCAAAAAGCGACCGGGAAAGTCGTTCAAGTCCTCGGGAACGTCGTCGACGTCGAGTTCACCGCGGAGACGCTGCCGCTGATCAATACGGCGCTGCTGGTCCACGTGGGCAGCGGCGACGGCAAGGCCAACGGCCAAGCCAGCGCCGCCACCGCGGCCGGCATCGAACTCGGCGGAACGGCGATGCAGGCGCGCGATCTGATCCTCGAAGTTCAGGACGAACTCGGGAACAATCAAGTGCGTTGCCTCGCGATGGGTTCGACCGACGGGCTCGTGCGCGGACAAGCCGTGACCAGCACCGGTGGACCGATCACCGTCCCGGTCGGCGAAGGGACGCTTGGGCGCATCTTCAACGTCCTCGGCAAAGCGATCGACTCGGACGCGCCGGTGAACGCGGCCGCGTATTGGCCGATCCATCGGGATCCGCCGAATTTCCAGGCGCAGGATCCGACGCCGAAGATCTTCGAGACCGGAATCAAGGTCGTTGACTTGATGGCACCCTACACGCGCGGCGGAAAGGTCGGACTCTTCGGCGGCGCCGGCGTCGGCAAGACGGTGCTCATCCAAGAGCTCATTCGCAACATCGCGCAGGTGCACAAGGGCTTCTCGGTCTTCACCGGCGTCGGCGAGCGAACGCGTGAAGGCAACGACCTGTGGCTCGAGATGAAAGAGTCGGGCGTCATCTCGCAGACCACGCTCGTCTTCGGTCAGATGGACGAACCGCCGGGCGTTCGATTCCGCGTCGGGCTCGCGGGCGTGACCATGGCCGAATACTTCCGCGACGAGAAGGGCGCCGACGTCCTGCTTTTCATCGACAACATCTTCCGCTTCATGCAGGCCGGCTCCGAGGTCTCGGCGCTGATGGGCCGCATGCCGTCGGCGGTCGGCTATCAGCCGACGCTCGCGACCGAGATGGGCCGCATCGAAGAACGCATCACCTCGACCCACAAGGGTTCGATCACGGCGGTGCAAGCCGTCTACGTCCCCGCCGACGACTACACCGACCCAGCCGTCGCGACGACGTTCAGCCATCTCGACGCCACGACCGCGCTCTCGCGCCCGATTTCCGAGTTGGGCATCTATCCGGCGGTCGATCCGCTCGCGTCGTCGTCGCGCATCCTCGATCCGCAGATCGTCGGCGAGGAGCACTATCGCGTCGCGCGGGGCGTCCAGGAGACGCTGCAGCGCTACCGCGATCTGCAGGACATCATCGCCATCCTCGGCGTCGAGGAACTCTCCGAAGACGACAGGGTCGCGGTCGGGCGGGCACGCCGTTTGCAGCGGCTCTTCTCGCAACCGTTCTACGTCGCCGAGCAATTCACGGGCCGGCCCGGCAAGTACGTCAAGATCGAAGACACGATCGCGTCGTTCAAGGAAGTGCTCGAAGGCAAACTCGACCACGTTCCCGAGCAGGCGTTCTTCTACGTCGGCGGGATCGACGAGGTGAAAGCCGCCGCCGAAAAGTTGGGCGTGAAAGTCTAATGGCCAAGACGATTCCGTTCAAGCTGATCACGCCGACCGCGGTCGCCTATGAGGGCGAAGCGGAGCTGGTGATTGCCGTAGGGACCGAAGGCGAAGAGGGGATCTTGGCGTTGCATGCACCGTTTCTGACGGCGCTGCGCCCCGGCGTCTTGCGGGCCAACGTCCATGAGGGCGGCGGGTCGAAGCGCCTCGAGTTCGCGACGGGCCAAGGCTTCATGCAGGCGCTCCCGGATCGGGTCACCGTCTTGGTCGACGAAGCGGTCAGCCGCGATCGGGTCGACGTCGCCGCGGCCCGAGCCGAGCTCGAGGCGGCCCTCGACCGGCTGAAGTCGCTCCAGCCTCAGACCGCGGAATACGCTCGCGAGCAGGCCGTCGTGGATTTCGCCCAAGCAAAGCTCGCCCTGGCGGGCTGATCCGGAGAGGGCTAGTGGTCAATTACTAGTATTAGTGAGCTACCTCTCGCCCGAGCGTCCGGGCTCTTCCAACTGCGGGAATGCTCGTCCGGTGAACGATTTCGACCGCTTCTTGAAGTCTCCACAACTGCGCGCCTTGCTGCAGCAACTCGACGCGCTCTATCTCGACTCTTCGAGCATTCGGAACAAGGTCGAGACCGAACGGCTGAGCCCGGCGGTCGCTCGCTTCTGGTTGACGACGATGCGCGCGCAACTTCGCCACATCGAGGAACTCGTCGGCGAGATCGCCGACGAACTCAACCGGCTGCCGCGCGGCCGGCACAACCACGTGGAAGACACAGGCTAACGCCACGCCCCCGCGCTGCGTTAAGAGAAGCATGAGATACCTCATCGCGTCCGCGCTGCTCACCGTCTTGACGTTGTCTCCGGCCTTCGCGCAACCGGTCACCAAATCGGTTCCGCAAGACGCGACGTTGAACGTCCAAGGCGACGGCGTGGTCGAGCGAGCCCCCGACGTTGCGCGGATTTCGATTCAGATCGTCACGAACGACGACAGCGCGACGCTCTCGACGTCGAAGAATAACGACATCTACAACCGGCTGCAAGCGAGCCTCGCCCCGCTCGGTTTGACGGGCGACGCGGTTCGAACGACGGCCTACGGCGTCGTCTTCGTGCCGCATCCACCGGCCGGATTGCCGCCGGCGCAGCAGCAGCCGCGCTACGGTTACGTGACGACGCGCGCGCTTCTCGTAACGATCTCAAACCTCCCAACGGTCGGAAAAGTGGTCGACGCGGCGACCTCGGCCGGCGCGACCAACGTCGGAAACGTCGGCTTCGACTTGAAAGATCGCAAGTCGGTCTACCGCGCCGCCCTCGCGGTCGCAATGGAGGACGCGAGGCAGTCGGCTCAAGCGGTCGCGACCGCCGGCGGGTTCGGGCTCGTGCGAATTCATACGGTGACGGTCGGATACCAATACGTCCCACTGATGCAGATAGCGTCGGTGCGAGCTGCAAGCGCGCCTGCGACGCCGACCGACATTCAGCCGGGCGGCCCGATTTCGGTGAGCGCCCACGTCGACGTCACCTACACGATCAAGTAGTTAGGCCGCGGGGCGTTTGCGTCGCGCGGTGCGCCGAGGTTTCTCCTCGGCCGCCTCGGCGCCGCGTCCGGTGCTCCGGCCTTTGCTCTGTTCGAGGCTGCGCTGCAAGACGTCCATGAGATTGACGACCTTGCCGGGCGTCGCCGGCTTAGCCTTGGCTTGCGGCACTTCTTTGCCGGCGGCACGGGCTTCGATCATCGCCATGACTTCCTCGCGGTACTTGTCGCGGAACTTGCTCACGTCGAACGGCTCGCTCATCGTGTCGATGAGCATCTTCGCGACCTTCATCTCGTTGGGAGCCGGCTTCTCGCGCGCGGGAAACTCGAACGTGTCTTGATCGACGATCTCGTCGGCGAAATGCATCAGTTCGAGGACCAGCGCGTCGCCGTTGGGTTTGAGCGCGGCCAAATGCTCCTTCGAACGGATGACGACGCGGGCGATCCCAACCTTGTTTTCGGCGACCAGCGCTTCGCGTAGGAGAGCGTACGCGTGCTTGCCGCGTTTCTCGGGTTCGAGGTAATACGGCCGGTCGAAATACATCGGGTTGATTTCGGAAAGCTCGACGAACTGCACGATGTCGACCGACTGCGTCGCCTCGGGATTGACGCGCTTGAAGTCCTCGTCGCTCAGGGTCACGTACTGGCCCTTTTCGAACTCGTAACCGCGCTCGATCTCGTCCCAGGGAACTTCTTTGTCGCAGACGCTGCAGGTACGCACGTTCTGAATGCGTCCTTCATCCTTCTTGTGCAAGAAGTTGAAGCGCAGGTCTTTGGTGCGGATCGCGGTTTGCAGCTTGACGGGGATGGTGACGAGTCCGAAGTTGATCGCTCCGGACCAAATCGCGTGGGCCACGGTCTTGTTCCTCAGTTCTTAGGCTGGCCAGGTCTTGCGCGCTTTGGCGACCGCCGGTTCGAGCCGCTGTGGCTTCCAATGGCGGCGGCCCCAGAAGTCGCCTCGCTCGCCGAGCAGGCGGACGGCGTTCTTCAGCGTGAAGCGCGTGAACTCTCCTTCGGTTTCGGTCGCGCGCTTGCGGGACATCGTTTCGATTTCCGCCCAGTCGAGCGGCATCGAGACCGGCGCCCCCGCTCGCGCTCGCACGCTGAACGGAGCCACCATCGTCTTTCCCCGCCCGACCTGCACGTAGTCGAGGTAGACGCTGCCGAACGTACGTTTGGCCGGGACGCGCTGCAGGGTCGTCGTCTCGGGCCGGCGCCGATGCACTTCGCGCGCGACGACCTCGGCGAAACCGCGCGCGATCTCGTAGCTGTAATCGAGCCGCAAGGGGATGGCGAGGTGCAAGCCGGAGCCGCCCGACGATTTCACCAGCGACGAAAGGCCGATCTCGGCGAGCACGTCACGCAACGCGAGCGCCGTCTTGGCGAGCGTCGCGAGCGTGCAGCCGTCGTTCGGATCGAGGTCGAAGAAGATAAAGTCGGGCGTGTCGATCGCGCCGGCGCGGGACGTCCAAACGTGCAGGACGATCGCGGCGAGATTCGCGACGTAGGCGAGCGTCGCTTCGTCGTTGCACANNCGGCGCGTTCTTTTCGAAGAACGACGGGCCGTCGATGCCGTCGGGGTAGCGTTGCAAGGTCAGCGGCCGGTCTTTGAGGTGCGGTAGAATGTACTCGGCGACGCTGCGGTAGTACCGAATCAGGTCGCCCTTGGTATAGCCCTCGCCGGGCCACAAGACTTTGTTTTCGTTGGAGATGACGAGCGTGCGCGAACCGACCTTGACGTTCGCGGTCGTCCGGCGCGCGCCGCGTTTCACGCCACGTCCGCGCTGTGCTCGGTTCGCTCTCGGCCGATCGAGCGCGCGGGCTTGTCGAGGCGCAGCCCGACGAAAACGGGATGACGCATGACCCCGTCGCGCGTCCATTCGGTGAAGCGCACCTCGGCGACGAGTTCGGGTTTGACCCAGTGGGCCGGCGTCTCGGTCTTGGGCGGATTCGCGAAGGGTGATTTTAGGCGTTCGAGGGGTTTGAGTTGCGCGTGAATCCCGCGCAAGGTCTTCTCATCGAATCCGGTACCGACCGACCCGACGTACACGAAGTTCCCTTTCCGGTCATAAACGCCGAGCAACAGCGCGCCGAAATGCTTGCGGCTTCCACGCGCCTCGGTCCAGCCGCCGATGACGCATTCTTGCCGGAGATGCGTCTTGATCTTGAGCCAGGCTTTCGAGCGCCGCTCTTCGTAGCGCGAGTCGCGACGCTTCGCGATGATTCCTTCGAGACCGCGCTCGGCCGCCAACTCGAACAATTGCTTGCCTTGACCGAGCATGTGTTTACTGAAGAGCACCGGGCCCTTGCCGGTCAGGATCGATTCCAGAATCGCCTTGCGTTTCTCGAGCGGCTCCTTGCGCAGATCGCGCCCGTTGCCGTAAAGGAGGTCGAACACGACGAAGGTGACCGCAAACTTCGACGGATTGACGCGACCGAACCGGTCGAGGCGCTCTTGCAGCGCGCCGAATGACGAGCGGCCTTTCTTGTCGAGGACGACGATCTCACCGTCGACGATGACGGGCCGCTCGGTAAACGACTCGGCAAGCGAGGCAAACTCCGGGAATTTTGCGGCGAAATCCTTGCCGTTGCGCGAGACGAGCGTAAGTTTGCCGTCGCGATCGATCTCGGCCCGCGCGCGATAGCCGTCCCACTTCAATTCGAAAAGCCAAGCCGGATCGTCGAACGGCGCGTCGACGCTCGTCGCGAGCATCGGCTGCACCGAGCGCGGCAGAGGCTGCAATTTTCTTGCCGCGAGCGCCGAGCGCTGCGGCGCTTGGCGCGAGGCCGGCCGGCTCGACTGCCAATGCGGCGCGCCTGGATCCTTCGCGATGTCGGCGAGCGTGCGGCCGGATTTTACCGACTCGGCGTGATCTTCGATGCGCCAGCTCGGATCAGCGTGCTCGTCGCGTTCCTTGATCAAGAGCCACGTGTTCTCTTCACCGTCGCGACCCTTGATGCGCACCAAAGCGAAACCACCGCGTAGTTTCTTTCCGAAGAGTTCGAACTTCAGCGAGCCTTTCTTGATCTGCTCGGTCGTGCTCGTCCCTTCTTGCAACCGGTACGTCCCGCGATCCCAAACGATCACCTCGCCGGCGCCGTAATTTCCCTTCGGGATGATCCCTTCAAAGGTGCGGTAGTCGAAGGGATGATCCTCGACGTGCATGGCGAGCCGTTTCTCGCTGGGATCGAGCGACGGCCCCTTGGGAACCGCCCACGATTTGAGAACGCCGTCGGCCTCGAGACGAAAATCCCAGTGCAGCCGGGTCGCGCGATGCATCTGGATGACGAAGCCCTGACGCCTTGACGTGCCGCTCGCCTTCGAGTCGCGCTTCCCCGCTGGTTCGGGCGTGCGGCCGAAATCGCGCTTCGCATGATAGGTCGCGAGCGCGCCGGCGGTCCGGGGTGTTTTCTTACGCGCCGTCTTGCGCGTCACTTTGGCGGCCACGAAAAATCACTTCAACGCGGACGGGCCGCCACCGCTCGGTAACGACCCGCCGCTTCGCTAGACGCTTGAACGTGTCCCTATTTGGTCGTGGTGGTGGTGTTCGACGATGAACCGCTGGTTCCGGTGCCGGGGTTGGCCGGCTGCGTTATGGTCGTCGTGCTGTTGGTGCGGGTCGAATTCCAAGGTTGCCAAACGAACAGCGCGACCATTGCCGCGATGACGACGATCGCAACGATGGCGAACATCGCGGTCGCGTTGCCGCCCCCGTTGCTGACTACGACTGGATCTCGCATGCAGATTTCTCCCGTCAAAGAATGCGGCACGTGACGCTGCGCGTGGCCTGCGAGTCTTTATTTTCCCAGGGCGGGCTGATTGAAACGCACAAGTCTTCCCAAGATGGTGGGGCGCCGCTTGCTTGGCCCTCAGGCCGAGGTGGAAAGTGATCGCATGGCGTGAATGGAGCGACGCCGCGTTCGTGGAGGCCGAGACTGCGGACAAGCCGATCTTGCTCTCGATCGGCGCGGTCTGGTGCCACTGGTGTCACGTCATGGATCAAACCTCGTACAGCGATCCCGAGGTGATTCGAACGATCGCCGAGCGCTACGTCCCGATTCGGGTCGACACCGACCGGCGTCCCGACGTCAACGCCCGCTACAACCTCGGCGGGTGGCCGACGACCGCGATCCTCTCGCCGCAAGGCGAGCCGCTGACCGGCGCGACCTACATCCCGCCGCCGCAATTTCGCGACCTGCTCGGCGAAGTCGCCGACGCCTATCGCGATCGAAAGGGCGAAATCTCGGCCGCGCTGACGGAGCGTTCGGCGAGATTGCACGAACGTCCGGCGCCGGAAACGGCGCAGTTCGACGTGCAGACGATCGCGACGGTGCGCGAATCGATCGAGGCGCTGTACGACGACGAATACGGCGGCTTCGGCAGCGAGCCGAAGTTTCCGATGACCGACGTCTTGGAGTTTCTGGTGTTGCTCTACGCGCGCGAGCGCGACGCGCACGCCGGTGCGATGCTCGCCAAGACTCTGCTTGGGATGGCCCGCGGCGGTATGTACGATCACGTCGAGGGTGGGTTCTTTCGTTACTCGACGACCCGCGAGTGGACGATTCCGCATTTCGAGAAGATGGCCGAAGATCACGCCGGTCTCTTGCGCGTCTACGCGCGCGCCTGGCGCTTGCTGAACATCGTCGACCTGCGCGAGACACTCGTCTCGGCGCTGGGGTACGTCCGGACCGTCTTGCGCGACCCAGAGAGCGGCCTGTTCGCCGGCAGCCAAGATGCCGACGAAGTCTATTACGCGCTGCCGCTCGAGCAGCGGCGCAAGCGGGTCGCACCGTTCGTGGATCGTACGGCGTACTCGGGTTGGAACGCGGGGCTCGCAAGCGGTTTGCTGGCGACGGCTCGCGCGCTCGACGACGACGCGCCGGCGCGCGACGCCGTCCAAGCGCTGGATGCACTCGACGCCCGGCTTCGAGACGTCGACGGACTGCTCTATCATTACCGGTTAGCGCGTTCCGAACCGCAAGTGACGGGTTTATTGGCCGATCAGGCCGCGTTCTTGCGGGCGCTCCTCGACGCGCACGAGTACACCGGTGAAGCGCGCTTTCGCGAACGGGCGGTTGCGCTGGCCGAGCGGATCGTCGAGCGCTTCGCCGCCGGCGACGGAACGCTGGTCGATCACGCACACCGCGAGAAACTGGGGAGACTCGACATCCCCGACCGCCCACTCGGCGAAAACGCGAGCGTCGCCGATTCGCTCTTACGGCTTTCCGCGATGACGGCTCGCGACGCCTATGCCGAGCGCGCGAACGCGATCCTGCGGGCGTTCGCGGTCAGTTACGCGGCGGCGGGGTTGTTCGCTGCGCCTTACACGAGCGCGGTCGCCCGCGCGCTGTGGGGTGGCGCGGGCGTCGCAATCGCCGGCACAGCGCGGGAAAGCGAAGGCTTGCGCGAAGCGGCGGCGCGCTTGCCCGACCCGTTCGTCGTGTGCGCGACGTTTGCGCCGGATGACGCCGCCGCGCGAGCGCGCGGTCTGTGCGCCGGCGAGAACGGTGCGCCGTTGGCTTATCCATGCCGCGGCCTCGCGTGCGGCACTCCCGTGCGTGACGCCGCCGCTCTGCGCGCCGCATTCGACGAGCTCGCGTAGCAGGCTACAACGGACGGTAGAAGCGCGTCCAGTACCACACGCCCCACAGGCCGGCGAGCATCGACCAGGTGCAGAGGATCGCGCCGATCGGTCCGATGCCGCGCCGCACGGCGAGCACCATCAGGACGAACAGGAACGGTTCGAAATCAAGCGCGTGGCGCATCCCGAACTGGACGAAGCCCCAGGTGTAATAGAGGAAGCTCGGCAGTGCAACCAACACCGTCGCGGCCCACATCGCTGCGACCAGGCGCCACGGACTCCGGGCAAAGAACGCGAGCACGAGCGCGGGACTCGTCCAGGTGAGCGCGACGCCGCTGTACGTCGGCACGAGATACGGCGCGCTCGCGATCGTGTCGGGGAAGCGGACGAAGAACGAATACAATTGCAACGGAACGTGCGACAACGCGAAAGGCGAACCGGCCGCCGAACCCATCTGGTCTTGGTGATAGAACAGGGTGTAACCGATGTCGTACGGTACGCCGAAGCGGGCTTCGTTGTAGCCGATCCACAGGAGCGCGCACGGCACGAGCGTGGCAGCGTAGACCAGGATTTGCCGCCGGCGCTCGGCAGGCGGCGCATCGAAGAACAGCAGCGCGCCGTACATCGGGATCGCCATCACGAGCGCGAAGCGCGATTCCATGGCGCAGAACGCCCAGAGCGCGACCAGCCAAGGCCGCTTCGAGCCGAGCAACTCGGCGAGTGCGAGTAACGTGAAGGCCGCCGACGCCACGTGCGCGACGAACCAGACGTCGCCGTAGATCGCGCACCACAAGAGATCGGTGCCCAGCAGCAGAAAACCGCAGAGCCACACACGCGTCCGCACCGGGACGTCGAGCCGGCGCTGAATCTCCCAGCCGGCACCGACCGCGACCGCGCACAGCAGCACCGCGAACAACGTTTGGTTGACGGCCGTCCCCCACAGCATCACCGCGGGAAGCATTAGGATCGCGGGCATCGGCGCCTCGATTGAATAACGCCGCCCTTCGAACTCGACCGCGTCGATGTACGGTCCAGGCCAATCGATCCACAAGTGGCCGTGCCGCATCGCGTCGGCCAGCAGCACGTAATTGTTATAGAGGGTGGGATGCAGGTGACCGAGGATCGCGCAGAGCGCGAAAGCGACGAGCCCGGCGACAAACGCGGGGGCCCCACGATAGCGTGTCATTTGGGTAGGAGGCGCACGATCGTCGGATCATTCGGGATCGGTTCGATCCGAAAATCCGGATCGGTGTAACCCTGATACACCAAATAGACCGGACGCGTTCTCAACCAAGCCGGGTAGAACGTCTTATAGTCGTGTGGAAAACCGATGACGATGATGCGATTCCCAAGCCGGCGTTCGACATACGCGGCGTAGCCGAAGGACGTTCCGTATGTCCAGTTCGCAACCAAGATCGCATTGCTGGGAGTCCGCGCGACGACGCGGTCGACGAACTCGGTCGCGGACTTGTTGTTGCGGTTTTCGAAATTGGAGACATTCGTTACGAAGAGAACGAACGCCAAGCTGGCCGAGACCGTGAGCGCGATGCCGTCGACGAGGGCATCGCTCGGGTGAAAAAACCAAACCGCTACGCGTCGAATGCCGACCGCCGTCAGCACGGCGGCGAGCCAAAACGCCGCCAAGAAATAGCGCTCGGGATCGATCGCAAAGAGCTGGCCAAATGGAATGCTCGGCAGGCATGCGGCGACCAAACCGAGCGCGAGTTGCCACTGGGCGCGTGTCAAGATCACGAGTCCGAAGAGTGCGAAGACGACGCCGAAGAAACTGAATTCGTGCGTCACGGAGCTGCCGAAATGCGCCGCGACCATTCCATAGTTGTCGGCGTCGAGTATCGAGTGCAAAGCGTCGCCGGCGTGCGTTTCGCTGCCCGCCACGTAGTGTAGGAGTGCGCCAAGCGTCGAAACATGTTGATCGTCCCAAAACGGGCGACCGGGCGGCAGCCCGAGGGAAAGCGTCGGGTCGACGTGGTGAGCGTAGAGATAGTTGCTACGCAGCGGAATGTAAAGATAAAGGAGCAGTGGCAACGCGAGATGGGCTGCGGCGTGCGCGAGCGTCCGCATTGGAGCCTCGCGAATGCGCGGGAAGAGCAAGAACGCGAGCCCGGGGGCCATCAAGACCGCGAGACCATGCGTCGCGAGGGCGAAGCCGTATGCTAGAGCAGCGCCCAGCAACGCCCGGTCTTCGCCTGCGCGCCGCCAGCGAACGATGAGCCAAAGCGTCAGCGCGGCGAACGCGATGAGCAACGCATGGACTTCGGCCCGCGAGCCACGCGTCCACACCACAGTACCGACTCCGAAGACGATTGCAGCAAACGCCCCAAGCCACGGTTTCCCTTCCAATTCGACCACGGTCGCGTAGACGCACCACGCCGCAAGCGCCATCGCTGCGCCGCACATCACGTTTATGCGCCAGGCGACGCTGCCCAATGGGACAGCGTGGCTGACGAGCCATCCGGAAAAGATGAATGCTGGGCAGCCCGACGGGTGGGGGATGCCGAAAATGTAGGGCACCGTCTGCATCTCGGCCGTATCCCAAAACCCGACCGATTGCGGCGACGATGCGACGTAGATCGCAAATGGGATGAAAAACGCGGCGAGGGACGCCAACGAAACCTTCCGTATGGCCGCCCCACGATACCGAGTCATTTGGGTAGGAGGCGCACGATCGTCGGATCGGTCGAGACCGGTGCGATTCGAAAATCCGGATCGGTGTAAGCCTGGTTCACCAAGTAGATCGGACGCGTTCTCAGCCAGATGGGATAGAATTCTTTGTGATCGCCGGAGAAACCGATAACCACGATGCGATTGCCGAGCCGGCGTTCGACGTAGGCCGCGTAGCCGAGCGCGGTGCCGTAGGCCCAATGCGCGATCAAGATCGCGTTGTCGGGCGTGTGTTCGATGGTGTGGTCGACGAGTTGGGTCGGCCCGTTGTCACGGCGTGAATCGAAGTCGGGGACGTTCGAGCGGAAGATGCCGAGTGTGAAGGCGAGCATCAGCGCGAGGCCGAGGGCGTCGGTCAGAACGTCGCGGCGGTCGAGGTAGGCGACCGTAATGCGCGAGACGCCGACCGCCGTCAAGACCGCCGAAAGCCAGAATGCGGTCAAGAGATAGCGATCGGGATCGGCTTCGGGGTAAAGCAACCCGAACGGGATGCACGGCGTGCACGTGACGACGAGTCCGAGCGCGAGGAACCAGTCGGTGCGCACGAGCATGGCGAGCCCGAGCACCGCGAAGACCACGGCGACGAATCCGAATTCGTGAACGGCCGCCGTACCGAAACGCATCGAGACGGATTCATAGTTGACGAAGTTGAGCATTGCGCCGAAGCCGCTGCCGATGGCACTCGACTCGCCGCCCGCCATGTAATGAAGAAATGCGCCGAAGTTCGCCGGATGCTGATCGTCCCAAAATGGGCGCCCGGGCGGCAACCCGAGCGACAGCGTCGGATCGACGCGGTGTGCGTAGAGGTAGCTGCTGCGCAACGGAATGTACGCATAGAGCAGGCACGGCAAGACGACGTGGCCGGCAGCGTGCAGCAGCGTCTGAAGTCGAACCTCGCGGATGCGCGGGAAGAGGAGCAGCGTGAGTCCCGGCGCCATAAGCACGGCGAGGCCGTGCGTCGCGAGCGCAAGACCGTAGGCGAATCCGGCCGCCAACAGCGTGCGTTCCTCGCCGGTGCGGCGCCAGCGAACGACGAGCCAGACGGTCAGCGCCGCGAACGCGATCAAAAAGGAGTGGACCTCGGCCCGCGATCCGCGCGTCCAGGCGACGTCGCCGACGCCGAACAGGATCGCCGCGAACGCGCCTAGCCAGCGTTTCCCTTCCAGCTCGACGACGCTCGCATAGACGCACCACGCGGCGAGCGCCATGGCGGCGCCGCTCAGCACGTTCATCCGCCACGCTACGGTCCCGAGCGGGACGAGATGCCCGACGATCCAGCCCGCGAATACGAACGTTGGAAAACCGGTCGGATGACTGATGCCGAGGATGTAGGGCACCGTCTGCATCTCGGCCGTATCCCAAAACCCGACCGATTGCGGCGACGATGCGACGTAAATCGCAAACGGGATGAAAAACGCGACGATCGACGCGTACGGAACGTTGCGCGCCCAGACCGGCCAGGTGATCGTTCGGGACTCAGACAAGCATCGCGAAGTTAGCCTCGTGCAAGCAAACCGCCTCTCCGCGCGCGTCGTCGTCGCGGAACCTTTCTCCGAAACCGGGCTCGCGGTGCTGCGCGAGCACGGCATCGAGATCGTCTCGTGTGTCGGAAAATCGCGCGATGAATTGTGCGAGGCACTCGCGCGCGCCGACGGTTTGATCGTGCGTTCCGAGACGCGCGTCGATCGCGAGTTGCTCGCGGCCGGACCGCACCTGGCGGTGGTCGCTCGAGCCGGCGTCGGCGTCGATGCGATCGACGTCGCGGCTGCGACCGACGCCGGGATCGTCGTGCTCAACACGCCGGGCGCAAACACGATCGCGGCGACGGAATTGACGTTCGCGTTGCTGCTCGCGCTCGTGCGGCGCATCCCCGATGCGGTCGCGTCGACGCGCGCCGGCCGCTGGGAACGCAAGGCGTTGGTCGGCACGGAGCTGGCCGGTAAGACTCTCGGGGTCGTCGGGCTCGGCCGAATCGGCGGCGCGGTAGCTGCGCGCGCGGCGGCGTTCGGGATGCGGGTCGTCGGCTGGGATCCGTTCATCTCTGGGGCGCGGGCTGACGCCCTCGGTGCGAAACTCGTCGCGCTCGAAGAGTTGCTCGGCGAGTCCGACATCGTCACTCTACACGTGCCGCTGACGCGTCAAACGGTCGGGATGATCGATGCGGGCAAACTGGCGCTGATGAAGCCGACGGCGTACTTGATCAACTCCGCGCGCGGCGGCGCCGTCGACGAAGCAGCGTTGCTCGCGGCCCTCGACGGCGGAAAAATCGCTGGGGCCGCGCTCGACGTCGTCGAGCAGGAGCCACCGCGGCCGGGCAGTACCGGCTCGCGTTTACATCGGCACCCGAGCGTGATCGCGACGCCTCATCTCGGCGGTTCGACGCACGAAGCGCTCGAACGCATCGCGACCGAGCTCGCGCGCGATCTGGCGAGCGTCTTGATCGGCGGCACGGCGGCGGGCGCGGTGAACGCGCCGGTTCCCGACGGGCCCGACGGCGAATTGTTGCGGCCGTTCGTCGATCTCGCGCACCGGCTCGGCCGCCTGTATCCGCAACTGGCCGAGGCGGCCGCGTTACCGCTCTTCGCGATCGCGCTCGAAGGACAGATCGCGCGCCTTGATTCGGCGCCGCTCGTCAACGCGTTCCTGACCGGATTGCTCCAGGCGACGACCGACCGGCGCGTTTCGATCGTCAACGCACGCGCGATCGCAGACGAACTCGGCATTCGCGTCGACGTCCACGGTGAAGCCCGCCGCGGGCCGTTCGCATCGGTGCTGCGCGTCACCGGCGGCGCGACGACGCTCGCCGGGACGATCGGCGCCTCCGGACCGCGCATCGTCGAGGTGGATGGCTTCGAGATGGACGCGATTCCGAGCGGCTCGCTCCTGCTCACGCGTCATCCCGACGTCCCCGGGATGATCGGAAAAGTCGGAACGATCTTGGGCGAAGCCCAGATCAACATTTCGACGATGCAAGTTTCGCGCGAGAACGCGGGCGGCGACGCGATCATGGTGCTCGCAACCGATCGGCCGGCGGATTCCGCCACGCTTGAACGGCTGCGCGCCGTGCCCGGCGTTCGCAGCGTCACATCGCTCACGCTCGAGTAGGTTTTCGTGATTTATCTGGCCCGGCATGGCGAGACGACCTGGAACGTCGCCGGCCGTTATCAAGGGCGCCTCGAGTCAGGTCTTTCTGGGCTCGGCGTGCGCCAGGGTTTCTCGCTCGCCGAATATTTCTTCCGGCGTTTGATGCGCGGCGACTCGATTCCGGGACGCGCGATTTCGAGTCCGCTCCTGCGTTGCACCGCGACCGCGCGGTTCGTGACGAGCCGCCTCGGCGTCCCGCTCGAAGTCGACCAACGGCTCATCGAAATCGCGCACGGGACGTGGGAAGGACGCTATCGCGACGAGATCGCCGAGAGCGATCCCGAACGCTATCGAATGTGGCGCGAGGATCCGGCGCACGTGGCCTTCGAGCAGGGCGAGACGCTCGCTAACGTTCGCGACCGTTGGCGTTCGTTTGCGACGGCGCTCACCGGACGGACGGAAGATCTGCTGATCGTGACGCACGACGCGGTCGTCCGTTGCGCGTTACTCGACGCGACGGGCCGGCCGCTCGACGATCTCTGGCGCCCGAGCGTCGAAAACGCCGGTTTCGCGCGTCTCCAAGACGAGAACGGTGCGCTGCGCGTCGTCGAGGAGTGCGTCGTCTCGCACCTGACCGGCGTGCGCTCTTCGCTCGCCGGGCAGGCGCTCTGACGATCGCGAGCTAGGTCGAGGCGGCATTCGCGCCGGCGCGGATCATGACGTATCCGCTCAGCAGCATCCAGAACGCGAAGACGCCGAGCACCCCGAGGCCGACCACGCCGCCGAGGACGAGGGGACCGGAGTTGAACATGATCGAGAGGCTCGCGATCAGTTCGGAGAACGCCGCGACATAGCCGAGGACGACGAGCCAGGTGGGCAGGCTGCCGTGCCGCGCTCCGCTACGCGCGACGCCCCAGGTGAAGGCCGCGATCGGCACCCAGAGGATCGTTCCGAACATGCTGGCCAGGTCGGTCATGACGAGACTGGCTTGCGTGCCGATCACGCTCGAGGGATGGAAGACGAGCGCCCCGGTGACGGCGCCTCCGGCAAGCGCGATGGCGTTCGCGATGACGGCGCTCACGAGCGCAAACATCGGCAAACCTTCGTCGCCGGGCGCCATCGCGAGCCAGCGATACATCCCGACGGCGTACCACGTGAAGAGGACCACGGCCACGCACGTCAACCAAGCGGCGAACAAGAACATCGTTCGATGCGCGTCGTTGTAGGCGGCGATTTCGGCGGCGGGGTGCGTGTTGTCGGGCGGGACGCCCGGTAAGAAGGCACTGATGAAGACGACGACGATAAATGCGATCCCGGCGTAACCCCCGGATCTCACGGTGTTGAGATTCATCTTCTAGCAATCTCCTTCGATGCGAACGTGCAGTCAAGACTTTTGCGAGCGAGTCGCGGAACCTGCGCCCGCGAGCTACGGCGTGCTTGGGGCTTCGGTGACGAGGGGGCGGGGCTGAGCGAACGTCGATTCGGGCAACGAATCGGGGAAGCGGTATTTCGTCCAACGGATCCGTTCGCGCGCGTCCTTGCTCCCGGCGCGCGCCGAGACCGACGCCTCGCGCACGATCCAGTAACGCCCGGAAGGCATGAACTCGAGCCGCCCCTTTCCTTTGATTCCGCCGGCGGCGCTGGTGAACGTGATGACGACCGGGAGATAACGCCGCGCGTCGATCAGGACGTCGCCGATCGCGAACGGCGCAGCCGAAACCGGAGTGGTGCGAAAGGCGTACACCTTGCGGCCGAGCACGGTCCGTTTCCCGGCGTACGCGAACGTATAATCGGCGGGCTTCGGCGCGAGCGCGAGCAGGTCGTACTTATAGGCGCTGTTCGGAACGATGCGCACCGAAGGAATCTTGAGCGAGACGCCGTCGGCGACGAGCGTCTCGTCGCGTTCGCGCAAGCCGCTGCGGTAGATGCGATGAGTCTCTTCGAGGTTGTGTAATCCCGACTGCTCGACCGAATACTCGAAGATCATGGCCGGTGGGCGAGGCAGCTTGGCGAGCGCGTCGGCGTACCGTTCCATCACGGTTGCCGAGAGCGTCGGCAGTGGCGGCAGGGTCGTCTGCGCGCTGCACGTCACGACGGCGAGCACTCCGGCGGCTGCGCGAAGAAGAAAACGCTTCACCCGGCGAGTGCGCTGCGAATCGCGGCGATCGCGGCGTCGACGCCGGCCGGATTCTTCCCACCGCCCTGAGCCTGCGCCGGTTGACCGCCGCCTTTTCCGCCGACGAGCGGCGCCGCCAACTTGACGAGATTCCCCGCGTGCACGCCTGCTTTGACCAGGTCTCCACTCGCGCTTACAACCAGTGTCACGGTTCCGAGGTCGATTCCGGCCAGCGCAATGACGCCGCTGGGTAGTCGCTCCCGGATCGCGTCGCTCAGATGTTTGAGCGTCTCGCCGTTAGCTTGGTCCACCACAGCTGCGACGACGCTCATCCCGCCGATCTCTTTGGCCTGTTCCAAATACTTCGGCGCGTCGGCGACTGCGCGCCGCGCCCTAATCTCGGCTCGCAGTTTTTGCAGGTCATGCGCTTCAATCTGCAAGCGCTCGACGCGTTCACCGAGCTCGGCGGGCTTGGTTGAGAGCGCCTCGGAGAGGTGCGCGATTAGATCCTGTTGGTCGAGCGCATAGGCTTCTGCGGCTTTCGAGACGATGGCTTCGATCCGCCGAATGCCGCTCCCGATCGACGATTCGGAGAGGATGATGAACATCCCGAGTTCGCCGGTCGTGATCGCATGCGTCCCGCCGCAGAACTCGACCGCCGGACCGGCATGCACCACGCGGACCTTCTCGCCATACTTTTCGCCGGCCATCGAAATCGCGCCCGAGGCGCTCGCCTCGGCTTCCGTCATGATCTTGGTGACCAGATGGTGGTCGTCGCGAATGAGCGCGTTGACGCGCGCGACGATGTCGCGCTTTTGCGACGGCGCTAGCGCGCCGCCGGGCGAGCGGAAGTCGAAGCGCATGCGGTCGACGCCGACCCACGAGCCGGCTTGGACGACGTCGTCGCCGAGCACGTCCTTCAGCGCGCGCTGCAAGAGGTGCGCGCTCGTGTGATGACGCCGGATCTCCTGGCGCCAGAGCGGATCGACCGCGGCGTGCACGACGTCGCCCGGGAGGATCGCTCCGCCGCGCACGATCCCGCGATGCGCGATCGCTTCGCCGAGCCACTGCGTATCGAGCACGGTGAAGACCGCGCCGTCGGGGGTCGTAATGATCCCGCGATCGCCGATCTGGCCGCCCTTCTCGGCGTAGAACGACGTGCGGTCGAGGATGAGTTGCGCCTCGTCACCGTCGACGATCTCCTCGACGGTCAAGCCGTCGCGCACGATCGAGACGACCGTTCCGTCGATTTCGAGTCCGTCGTACCCGGTGTATTCAGAGACTACCGCCGGCAAATCGGTCACCGCGACGATCGCGCGCTTTTTTGCGGCGTCGGCGCGCGCGCGAGCACGCTGCTCTTCCATCGCCGTCCCGAAGCCCGGCAGATCGACCGTGACGCCGGCTTCGGCGGCGATCTCGCGCGTCAACTCCGAGGGAAAACCGTAGGTGTCGTGCAGCGTGAAAACAGCGCGGCCGTCGAGCGGCGCCCCGCTCTTGCGCGCGCGCTCCAGCAGACCCGCAAGCATCTCACTCCCACGCTCGAGCGTCCGCTCGAAGGCGAGTTCTTCGGCACCTAAGGCCTGTTCGATGCGCGCGACGGCACCGCGTAGCTCGGGGTAACCTGGTGCGAGCGATTTCACGACGTGCGGAACGAGCGCCGTCATGAAACCGTTCGGGTATCCGAGCAGTTTGCCGTTGCGAATCGCGCGCCGCGCCAGAAAGCGCAGCACGTAGCCGCGGTCGGTGTTCGACGGATAGACGCCGTCGGCGATCAGGAAGGTGACGGCGCGCGCGTGATCGGCGATGATCAGCCGCCGCACGTCTCTGTCGTCGGGCGCGAGGGACGAGTGACCGATCGGCGGCTGCGCCGCGACGAGGTCGGCGAACAGGTCGGTCTCGTACATCGAGAACTTTCCGTTCGCGACGGCGAGAACGCGCTCGAGTCCCGCGCCGGTGTCGATCCCCTTGCGCGGCAAATCGTGCAGTTGTCCGTTCGCGGTACGATTGAATTGCTGGAAGACGAGATTCCAGATCTCGATGAAGCGCGTGCCGAGATTGGGATCGGTGTCGCCGCGACCGCTTGCGTGCTCGGCGCCCGCGTCGTAGAAGATCTCGGAGCACGGGCCGCACGGACCGGTCGGACCCATCGTCCAGAAATTGTCCGCGTCGAAGCGCGTGATCTTGGCGCTCGACATCCCGACCTCGCGCTCCCACAACGCCTGTGCTTCGTCGTCGTCGACGTGAACGGTGACGTAGAGTTTCTCCGGCGGCAGCTTGACGCGCTCGATCAAATACTCCCACGCCCAAAGAATTGCTTCGCGTTTGCCGTAATCGCCGAACGAAAAATTCCCGAGCATCTCGAGGAAGGTTCCGTGCCGCCCGGTGCGGCCGACGTTCTCGATATCGCTCTTCGCGCCGGCGACGCGCAGGCAGCGCTGCACGGTGACGACCCGCGGCGCCGGCGGCGGGACGTCGCCTAAGAACGCCGTCACGAACTGCTCCATCCCCGCGATCGTGAACAGCGTCGTCGACATCGCGTCGGGGATCAAGGTCGCGGAGGGGACGTGCCTATGTCCCTTCGCGACGAAAAAGTCGACGAACGAGCGGCGCAGTTCTTGACTGGTCATGGGCGCGCTACAGTTCAGGGCCGGCGCGGCCAACGCCTATCGGACCGCGGCGGCTCGCCCTGCTAAATGGCGCTGTGTTGCAGCAGCTGCGCTTCGATGTCGGCGAGACGTCGCACGTCGTCGCCGAGCGAGCGCACGAGCGCGGTTTGGACGCGGCTCCAGCGCGGATAGGCTTCGTACAGCGCAAGGCGGCCGGCGCTGGTCAATGTGATCTGCCGTCCGCCAAACCCGATCGAGCGGCGCTCGAACGCGATCAAGTTCGACTCGATCAATTCGTCGAGCGCTTCAGATGCCGACGAAGGATCGAGATTCGTTACGCGGGCGATTTGTTCGATCGTGCACGGGGCCAGATCTGAAATCGTGTTGAGCAGCAAGAAATCGCGCGTCACGAGCCCGGTCGGCGACAGCGCTTCGTCGTAGAGTTCGCCCAAGCGTTGCATGACGCGACCGCTCAGTGCGTAGAGACACGCATTCGGATCGATCTGGAAACGATCGTTCGACATCGCCGGCATGCGAGGGAGATTCCGCTTTTCGCCTTCGCGAACCCTATCGCTCCAGTAGGGCTTCCCGCAATTTTTCCAGGGCCTTTTGCTGCAGGCGGGAGACATGCATTTGGGAGACATTGAGCCTTTTGGCGATCTCGGTTTGTGAGACCGATTCGTAGAAGCGCAGGAACAGAATGATGCGTTCGCGCCGCGACAGAACGTCGAAGGCTTTCTCGAGATTGGCGCGATCCTCTAAATTCGCCAACTCTGGGTCTTGTTGCCCAATGTAGTCGGCCAGCGTCTGCGCGTTCTTATCGCCGTCGCTGGCGAGTTCGGTGTCGAGCGAGAGAAGATTGTAGGCTTGCCCGAGTTCTTGGGCTTCGAGGATGTCTTCATCGGTCGCGTTCAGATGCGCGGCCAACTCGCCGACGGTCGGCGAATGGCCCATTTCCACCGTCAACTTCTCGATGGCCCTATTGACGCTGAGGTTCAGCTCTTGGAGGCGGCGGGGAACTTTGACGGCCCAACCCTTGTCGCGAAAGTGGCGTTTGATCTCGCCGACGATCGTCGGGGTCGCATAGGTCGTGAACTCGACGCCGCGGCTTAGATCGAAGCGGTCGATGGCCTTGATCAATCCGACCGTTCCAACCTGAATGAGATCGTCGAGCACCTCGCCGCGATTGGCGAATTTGACCGCGAGATACCGCGCCAGGTTCAGGTGTGCGACCACCAGCGCGTCGCGCAACCGCTCCGCTTCCGGGCTTTTCTCTTTACGCGCCGCCGCAAGACCGGTGAAGGCTTCGCGCGTCCGCCGCCGGTCCCAGCGTTCCTCTTCGCGTTCCTTCGGTGCCGAGGCCCGCTCCATGTCGTCTCTCTTTATTACGAGCCGACGCGCTTGGTCATGATGAGCTCACCGCCCGAGTCACCCTCGGGCGTGTGTTTGACTTCGTCCATCAGCGCCTGGATGAGGAAGATGCCCAGGCCTTCGACCGACCCGCCGGCGGGGCGTCTCGGAGCGGCTTCCGGATGGATCGCGCCGCGGTCGCGGACGCGAATCGTGAGATCGGCCGGACCCGTGTCGCAAATGATGTCGATCGTGTCGGCGCCGCTGCTGGCATGAATGACGTAGGTGCACGCCTCGGCGATCGCGAGCTTGAGATCTTCGATGTCTTCAACCGTGAACGGAAGCCGGTTCGCGATCGCCGCCACGGTGAGTCGCGCGACGGCCACCCATTCGGCCTTACTCGGGATGCGTAGCTCGACGGTGCCGAGAGATTTCGCCTCGGTCACGATTTCCTTCACACCAAGGCCTTCTGAGCTTCCGTCTCGTCATCGTAGATGCCGAAGATTTTGACCAGACCGGTAATGTCGAAGATCTTGCGGATCTGCGGGTTGGTGCAGACCAGATTCACGCTACCGCCGTGCTCGCGGACCCGCTTGAGGCCGCCGATCAAGACGCCGAGTCCGGTCGAGTCGATGTAGCGGACTTTTTCCAAATTGATGACGAGGTTGTAGTGACCTTGGTCGATCAATTCGGTGATGGCGTCTTTCACCTTGGGCGAGGTATAGACGTCGATTTCGCCGCCGAGTTCGACGACGTACGCATCCCCGCCCGATTCGCGGACGTTGACTTTGATATCCAATGTGTCTCCTAGAGCAAGGGGTCGAGGTGTTCTAAGCGCGCCGCTCGGCGGCCCTGTCGGCAAAATCTGAGGCGGCGTCGCGGGCTCGATTTGAAGCTTCTCTGAACGTTGCTCGCATCAGGTGGCGGAGGTCGTCGCCACTCTGTGGCGAGAGCAACAGGGCGGCGGCGGCGCCCACGACCGCACCCGCGATAAAGCCGGTGAGGAAATCGCCGAGATCGACGGGTCGGTCAGCCATTGTGCTCCTCGCTTGCGTCGCGGGGTTTCCGCATCGCAGAGGTGATGCCGGACAGCGTCGATCCGATGAGGTTGGCGGTCTTCGAGGCTCCGGTTGCTACGTTTTCCAATTGCGAGACGACTGCTGCCAGGCGAGCAAGCGTTGAGTCGGCAGTATCGGCGATGCCGCCCACGTGGGTGAGCGTAGAGGCGATCGGCCCCGACATCACCCCGATCTGCTGGTCGACCTCGTCGAGGGTCTTGCCGAGCCGGGTGAAGAGTGCCCCGGCGCGCAGGCAGGCGATGAAGATGCCGAGCCCCGCGAGCAGAGTGCCCAGGCCGACCCCGAGGTAGATCGCGATCGGCCAAGATTCAGCGGTCATGCCCCCTCGCGTTCTGGGTGCATTCCGGGCTTCGCTGCTTGAAACGATCGATTCGTGGGTTTCATCGGTCTCCTAGGTCGGAACGGCGTCTCGAACGGATTCGATAGTGCCGGGTAGCATCGCAAGGAGGTCGTTTACCTCCTGCCGCCCGGTGAGGCGGCCGAACGAGAAGCGGACCGTCGCACGGCGAATCCATTCCGGCTCGCCGAGCGCCGCGAGGACGTGACTCGGCTCACTCGACCCGGCCGCACAAGCGCTTCCGAGCGAGACCGCGACGCCTTCGAGGTCGAGCCGGACCAAGAGCGCTTGCGCGTCGACGCCGCCGAAGGCCACGCTCGAGACGTTCGGCAATCGCGCCGCGCCCGCTGCATTGACACGTGAGCCGGGGATCGTCCCCAGGACGCCGGCTTCGAAACGATCGCGCAACTCACGCAGGCGCGCGGCCTCAGGCTCGAGGTCGGTGACGGCGAGTTCGAGCGCCTTCGCGAAGCCGACGATGCCCGCAACGTTTTCCGTCCCGGCGCGCAGTCCGGCCTCTTGACCGCCCCCGACCACGATCGCGGCGAGCGGCGTACCGCTGCGCACGTAGAGCATCCCGACGCCTTTGGGTCCGTAAAACTTGTGCGACGCGAGCGTGAGCAGATCGACGCCCAGCGTGCGAACGTCGAGCGGGACGCGCCCGAGTGCCTGCACCGCGTCGGTGTGAACGACGGCGCCGCGCGCNNCGCCGAGGTCGACGCGGCCGTTTTCGTCGACCGGCACGAGCGTGACTTCGAAACCGTCGCCGCGCAACATCTCGACCGCATGCAGGACCGCGTGGTGTTCGATCGTGCTCGTCACGACGTGCCGGCGCCGCTCGCGCAACGCGCGCGCCGCACCGGCGATCGCGAGCGTGTTCGCTTCCGAACCGCCGCCGGTAAAGACGATTTCGCGCGACCGCGCGCCGAGCGCGCGCGCGACCACCGCGCGTGCTTCGTCGAGCGTGGCCTTGGCGTGGCGGCCTTCGGCGTAGACCGAACTCGGGTTGAATCCCAACTCGCCAAGATGCGGCAGCATCGCCTCGACGACTTCGGCGCGGGCCGGCGTGGTCGCGGCATGATCGACGTAGATGCGCCGTCGCGAACCGTTCATCGTTGTTCCTCGCCGTGTTTTCCGGGATCGTAGTAGCGCTGCCCGGCGACGTTGGGCGGCAAGAACGTTTGCTCCGCTTCGTAGTCGTTATGCGAGTAGATGTAGTCGCGGCCGTAGCCGAGTTGCCGCATGAGACCGGTCGGGGCGTTGCGCAAGTGAAGGGGGACCGGGTCGTTGCGCGTCCCTTCGACGTCGGCGAGTGCCGCGCCGTACGCGCGGCCGACGCTGTTCGATTTTGGCGCGAGCGCGAGATAGAGTGTCGCGTGCGCGAGCGGGTAGAAGGCTTCGGGCATGCCGACGAAGTGGGCTGCCTGCTGCGCGGCGATCGCGACTTGGAGTCCGCGCGAATCGGCCAGCCCGACGTCTTCCGAGGCTAAGATTACGAGCCGCCGCGCGATGAACAGGATGTCTTCACCGGCGTCGAGCATCCGGGCGAGCCAGTAGACCGCGGCGTCGGGATCGCTGCCGCGAATCGACTTGATGAACGCGCTGATGACGTCGTAATGGTACTCGCCCTTCTTGTCGTAGGCGACCATACGGCGCTGCAGCGCGTCGGCGACGAGCGCGACGTCGATGCGTTTGACGCCGCCCGGATCGGGCTTGGCGGCCGAGGCGGCAAACTCGAGCGTGCTGAGCGCGACGCGCGCGTCGCCGTTGGCCAACCGAACGAGCGCGCCGCGGGCGTCGTCGTCGAGC
Source organism: Candidatus Zemynaea palustris (assembly GCA_003134695.1). Taxonomy (GTDB): domain Bacteria; phylum Vulcanimicrobiota; class Vulcanimicrobiia; order Vulcanimicrobiales; family Vulcanimicrobiaceae; genus Zemelea; species Zemelea palustris. The sequence continues at coordinate 24,078 of PLCB01000015.1, forward strand.
GCGATCCGCTCGTTGCCGAGTCCGCGTGCCTTGTCGGTGAGCGCGCGTTCGACCAGCTGGCCGATCTGCTCTTCGGTCAGCGCGTGCAAGACGAAGACGCGCGTGCGCGAGAGCAGCGCCGAGTTGACCTCGAAGGACGGGTTCTCGGTGGTCGCGCCGATCAGCGTCACCGTCCCGTCCTCGACGTAGGGCAGGATCGCGTCTTGCTGCGCTTTGTTGAAGCGATGGATTTCGTCGACGAAGAGGACGCTGCGCCGCCCGAGCGTGCGAGCGCGCTGGGCGTCGGCGACGACGGCGCGCAGATCGGCGACGCCGGCGCTGACCGCAGAGAGCCCGACGAAATCAGCGCCGGTCGCGCTCGCGATCACTTCGGCGAGCGTCGTCTTGCCCGTACCCGGCGGTCCCCACAGGATGAGCGAGGGAACCGTATCGGTTTCGATCGCGCGCCGCAACGCGTGGCCGGCTCCGACGATGTCTTCTTGCCCGACGAACTCATCGAGCGTCTTCGGCCGCATCCGCGCCGCGAGCGGTGCGGGTTGCGCTTCGCCCTCGAAGAGCCCAACACGCTTTCCTGCCCGCCGTGCGCTCACCGGCTCTCTCGGAAGGTTCCCATCAGATGATACGGCGTTTTTTCGGGGCCGGCGTTTTCGATGAGCCGGGCGTCGGCGTCTCGGTCGGCATGCGGATGAGCACCGGTTTTCCGCCCACCAGGGCTTCGCCGGTTACGGTGTTATAGTCGACAACGTCGGCGTCGAGAAGCTGGTCCTTGTCGCGCAGGTGCACGTGGCCTTCCATGTGCAGCATATGGGTAGCGTCGTCGAGCGAAGCAGCGTCCGACGATCCTTCCCTCGCGGCTTGCGTAAAGTGGACGTTGCCCGTCGCGACGTAGACTTTACGAATGCCGTCGGCGTCGAGTTTGTCGCACGTCAAGGTCGACGGCTCTTGGGTAACCTTGGTGACGTCGCCGCCGGACTTGAGCGGTTGATTCTGGTGGACGATGACGTGCCCGTCCGCGTGCATGATCTTTTTCTTCGAGTTTCCGTTCGCTTTGTCGGCGGTGATGTCGGTGCCCGTGCGCGTCGCGGTGAAGCGATCGGGGATCGTATAATTTCCGGTTTGAAAATTGTAACTCAAATGCGCGGCTTGAATGTGATCGAAGCCGCCGAAGCTGGTCCCCAAAGGCGCCGGGCCAGACGGCACATCTGAATGGGCGGGCTGCCCCGTGACGGCGGCGCGCGGCGAGGGCGTCGGCTGCGCGGCGTCGGTGGGCAGCGCAAGCGCCAACATGGCCGGAGCGAGCAGAAGGGCAAGCGATTGGTTTCGGGCGCGCGTCTTCATCTATATAGGCCGATTTTCGCCGGGCCGCTGAGTCGGGCCCGCAGGTGCGTTCTCAAATGGATTCCCGAATCGATGCGAACGGGATCGCGCCCTCGCGAATGAGGCGCATCTCGGGTTGCGAGAGGTCGACGACCGTTGAGGCAACGCCGACCGGCGCCGGACCCGCGTCGACGAACAGATCGGCGTCCGGCAAGTCGCCGAACGGTTCGCGGCCGGTGTATGGTTCTGCGCCGCTCGCGTTCGCACTGGTCGCGGCCAGCGGACCGAAGCGTTCGAGCAGCGCTTGGCAAAGCGCGTGCGCCGGGACGCGCAGGCCGATCGTCTGCAGACCCCGGGCGACGTAAGGATCGACCGACGGCGGCCGCGTGACCACGAGCGTCAGCGAGCCCGGCAAGAAACGGCGCGCGAGCGCGACGGCGCGGGCGTCGTCCAGAATATACGGCAGCAGATCGTCGACGTGGGCGAAGTGCAGCACGAGCGGTTTTTCCTGCGGCCGGCCTTTGAGCGCGTAGATCCGGTCGATCGCCGGATGACACGTTGGGTCGCAGCCGATCCCGTACACGGTGTCGGTCGGGAAAACGATCGTTCCACCATCCCGCACGACGGCGGCCGTCTCCTCGACGACGTGCGCAACCGGAAGATTGCGAGCGTCGAGTACCCGCACGTTAACTAAGCGCGAACGCGCATCCCCGTTCCGATGGCGACGCAACTCAGCGGGTCGTCGGCGACGATGACGGGGATGCCGGTGATCTCGCCGAGTAGCGTGTCGAGCCCGCGCAAGAGCGCGCCGCCGCCGGTGAGGATGATGCCGCGATCGATGATGTCGGCAGCGAGTTCGGGAGGCGTCTTCTCGAGCACCGACTTCACCGCTTCGATGATCGACTGCAGCGGCTCGGCCAGGGCCTCGCGCACCTCTTCGCTCGTGATCTTCACCGTCTTCGGCATACCGTTGATGAGATCGCGGCCGCGAATCTCCATCATGATCTCTTGCTCGAGCCGGTACGCCGAACCGACCGTGATCTTGATTTCCTCGGCGGTGCGTTCGCCGATCATCAAGTTGTAGACGCGCCGAATGTGGCGGGTGATCGCTTCGTCGAGTTTGTTGCCGGCGACGCGCAGCGATTGAGAGACGACGATGCCGCCGAGCGAGATCACCGCGACGTCGGTCGTCCCGCCGCCGATGTCGACGACCATGTTGCCCGAAGGTTCGTCGATCGGTAGGCCGGCGCCGATGGCGGCGGCCATCGGTTCCTCGATGATGTCGACGCTGCGCGCGCCGGCGAGTTTCGCGGCGTCGCGCACGGCTCGCTCTTCAACCGAGGTGATCTCGGCCGGGACGCAGATCACGACCGATGGTTTCGGCTGGAAGAGCATCTCGAAGAACGAGCGGTCGCGCGTCACCTTCTTGATGAAGTAGTGCAGCATCGCTTCGGTGACTTCGAAGTCGGCGATAACGCCGTCGCGCAGCGGCCGGATCGCTTGGATGTTGCTCGGCGTACGGCCCAGCATCTGGCGGGCCTCCTCGCCGACCGCCAGCGTCTTATTCGTGCGCACGTCCTTTGCGACGACCGACGGCTCGCGTAGCACGATGCCTTTTCCCCGGACGTAGACCAGCACGTTGGCGGTCCCGAGGTCGATTCCGATATCCATGGCTCCGTTAAATAGGTCACCGGGCCGCGACCACCTTCGAGAGTTGCCCTCCGCAGGGAATGTGCGCCGGGTAACGCCGAGCTAGACGGCGGGATTCGCGGCGGTCTCGAACGTGCCCAGCGGTTCGAGCAGCGGTGCGATGCCGCTCGCCCGTTGCACCTGTCCGCCGAGCGCCGAGAGCATCTCTTCGATCCGCTCGTAGCCGCGGTCGATGTACTCGAGGCCGATGATCTCGGTCTCGCCTTGTGCGGCGAGTCCGGCGATGACGAGTGCCGCGCCGGCACGGATGTCGGGCGCCTCGACCGGCGCGCCGGAGAGCGTGCTTCCTTTAATAAGAGCTTTGTTGTTCTCGACCCGCACGTCGGCGCCCATGCGCGCGAGTTCGTTGACGTACGAGAACCGCGCGTTGAAGATCGTCTCTTCGATAACGCTCGTCCCGGGACAACTGCAGAAAAAACTGAGCACGGGCGGCTGAAGATCGGTCGGAAACCCTGGATAGGGCGCCGTCAAGATGTCCGTCCCTCCGCCGATGCGATCGGCTTGAACCCGAATCCAGTCGGGGCCGCTCGAAACCTTCGCGCCGCATTCACCCAGCTTGAGCACGACCGCCTCGAGATGCGCCGGCGCGCAGCGCGTGACCGTGACGTCGCCGCGCGTCGTCGCGCCTGCCAAGAGCAACGTTCCCGCGACGATGCGGTCGGGGATGACCTCGTACTCGACGCCGTGCAATTCGCGCACGCCTTCGACGACGATCGTATCGCCGCCGTGCCCCGAGATCTTCGCGCCCATCGCGCTCAAAAAGTTGGCGAGGTCGACGACTTCGGGCTCCATCGCGGCGTTCTGGATCGTCGTCGTCCCTTGAGCCAAGACGGCCGCGAGCATCGCGTTCTTCGTTGCGCCGATGCTCGGCATGCGGAAATCGATGGTCGCGCCGCGCAATTTTCCGCGCTTGGCGACCGCGATCAGATAGCCGTGGGCGTTCGAAACCGTCGCGCCGAGCGCACGAAACGCTTGTTCGTGCATGTCGGTCGCGCGCGTGCCGAGGATGCAGCCGCCGGGCAGCGGGACCTCGGCGCGGCCGAAGCGCGCCAGCAGCGGTCCGACNNGCGCAGCCGCGCGCCGAGCGCCTCGAGCAGCGACCACATCACCGAGACGTCGGTGATGCGCGGGATGCGGTGCAGGACGACCGGGGTCTTGGCCAAGAGCGCGGCCGCCATGATCGGCAGTGCGGCGTTCTTGGCGCCATGGGTCTCGACGCTGCCCTCGAGCGTGTGTCCCCCACGCACGCGAAGCGTCGTCTCGAGCCTGTCGAGCACGTTCACAGCGGCCTCTTTCGGAGCGCACCCTGGCACGGACCCCCTGGGAGCGTTTTTGCGCTACGGCGTCACGTTCGCACGAAGCCCGCGCGTGATCCGCGTGCGGGGGAGGGGACTGGGCGCGGGCATTGGTAGATAGGGCCTTCCAAGAACTCTTTTCCGGGAGCTTTTTTTGTACGAGCTAGGCAAGCTAGCCAGATTCGCGATTCGCGGATGAGCATCTCAGTGAAGCGGCTCGGGAACCGGATCTTCTCCTCGGCAGTTGCACTGATCGCGGCCGCATCCGTTGCGGCGTGCGCAGGTGGCGGCGGAGGCGGAACATCGCCGATCATTACGCCGACGAGCGCGCCGACGACCCCGACGCAGAGCAACCTCGTGACGTCGCAGTTCGTGATCGTCGTCCCTTCGGGGACGTCGGCGGGCGCACGCAAGCCGCAATTCGTGTCGTCGGCCTCGCTGTCGATTACGATCACGCTGACGAACCCGCCGGCGGGGCTCAGCCCCGCGTCGGTGTCGACGAACATCAGCGGCTCGACCTGCACGGTGGCAACTCCCTGCATCGTCAACGGTCCGCCATCTCCGCCGGGGGTAGCGGACACCTTCCAACTCACGACCTTTGACGCTGCGGGCGGCGCCGGTAACGCGCTCGACAGCGGCTCGGTCACCTTTACGCCGATCGCAGGGCAGGCAAACACCGCGCCTACCATCACCATGCAAGGCATCCCGTTCAGCATCACGATCAGCGGCGTCCCAACCAACTTCAACGCGAACACGGCGTCGCAGACCGCGAATCTGACCGTGACGGTGAAGGACCACTCCGGCCAGACGATCACCGGCACGTATGCGAATCCGGTGCGGATCACCGATCCCGACGCCGAGACGACCAACGGCACGAACCTGACAGGGACGCACGTCGGCGCCAGCTGCACGAACTCGTGCGTCGACCTGCAGACCAATACCGATACGATCACGCTGAACTACGGCGGCCTTGCGGAGAACCCGGTCGTGTTCGCCTCGAGCGCAACGGGCGTCAGCGGCGGTAACGCCGGCACGGCGACGTTCACGCCGATCCTCCAAGCGATCGTGAAGGACAACGGGCCGACGACCCTACTCGGCGGCGACGGGATCGACCTGTTTACGAACAACGACGGTTCCACGGTCGGCTACTCGGGAACCGAGCAATACAAAGAGCCCGGTTTCACCAACAGCCCGTACGACAAGACGCTTTCGATCACGGGCGTGGGGGCTTGCAGCGCCTTCGCGACGCTCTCGACCGGCACGAACGACACGACACACGGCACGCCGTTCACCGCGAGCGCGATCCTCAGCCCCGTCGCAGGTATCTGCACGATCACCGTCACCGACAATCTCACCGATCAACCCAACGCGCTCCCGACGTTCAAGGTCACGTACACCACGTCGACGATTCCCGTGCAGTCGAAGTATCGCCACTGATATGAGCATCGCAATGAAGCGGCTCGGGAACAGGATCTTCTCTTCGGCGGTTGCGCTGATCGCGGCCGGATCCGTTGCAGCGTGCGGCGGTGGCGGAATGTCGCCGATCATCACGCCGACGAGCGCGCCGACAAATCCCGCGCAGAGCGGTCTCGTGACGCCGCAGTTCGTCATCATCGTTCCTTCGGGGACGTCGGCGAGCAGACGTAAGCCGCAGTTCGTGTCGTCGGCCTCGCTGTCGATTACGATCACGCTGACGAACCCACCGGCGGGTCTCAGCCCCACGTCGGTGTCGGCGAACATCAGCGGCTCGAGCTGCACCGTGGCAACTCCCTGCATCGTCAACGGTCCGCCATCTCCGCCGGGGGTGCTCGATACCTACCAGCTGACGACCTTCGATGCTACGGGCGGCGCCGGTAACGCGCTCGACAGCGGAACGGTTTCCTTCACGCCGCTCACGGGGCAGGCGAATCAGCCCCCAGCCGTTATCATGATGGGCATTCCCTTCACCGTCACGATCACGGGCGTTCCAATCAACTTCAACGCGAACACGGCGTCGCAGACTGCGAATCTGACGGTGACCGTGGCGGACCACTCGGGCCAAACGATTACCGGCACGTACGCGAACGGGGTGCGGATCACCGATCTCGACGCCGAGCCGACCAACGGCACGCACCTGACCGGGACGCACGTCAACGGGGTCTGCACGTTCTCGTGCGTAGACATGACCGCCGACACCGACACGATCACGCTCAACTACGGCGGGCTTGCCGAGAACCCGGTCGTCCTCTCCGGGGTATTTCTCTTCGCTCCCGCGGTCGGCAGCAACGCCGGCACGGCGACGTTTACGCCGGTGCTGAACGCAATCATCAGCGACGCTGCGAACCCGACCTCGCTCGCGGGCGGCGTCGGCATCGACCTGTTCACCAACGACAGTGGGTCGCCGGTCGGCTACACCGGTACCGTTAAGTACGGGGAGCTCGGTTTTACGAACAGCCCCTACAACAAGCAGCTGTCGATCACCGGCGGCGGCGCGTGCTCCACCTTCGCGACGCTCGCGAAGCTGGCCAACGCCTCGAACGAGACGCCGTTCAGCGCGACCACGATTGCTAGCCCGGTCGCCGGCCAGTGCACGCTCACCGTCACCGACAACTTGACCGACCAGCCGAACGCGCTGCCGACGTTCGTCGTCACCTATACCACCTCGTCGATCTCGGGCAGCTCGAAGGCTCGCCACCAATGACTTCTATGGTGCTCATGAATAGGCTCGGGAACAAAATCTTCTCTTCGGCGATTGCGCTAGTCGTAGCGTTTTCGGTCGCGGCGTGCAGCGGCGGCGGCACGCGCGGCACGCTGCCGCAACCGGTGCCGACATCCAGTAGTAGCGCGGCCGCCTACAACGGGCCACTCGCCAGCGTGACGTTTACGTTCCGAATTCCGGGGCCGTCCACCAGCGCGAACGCCCGGCGGCCGTTGTACGTTTCATCCGCGACCAAGTCGATCAAGCTCGTGCTCAACACCAGCAGCACGCTGACTGTGAGCCAGGTCACAGCCTACAATCTCCGTCCCTGGGGTACCATCAACGTCGGCACGCTGCCCAACGCGACGTGTCCGGCCAGCGGCTCAGACTTTGTCTGCACCGTCGCTATCTTGATTCCGCCGGGCAGCGATAACCTGACCTTCAGCCTGTACGACAACACGAACGCGACGGGCAACATCCTCTCGCAGCAGATTCAAACCTTGACGGTCACCGTGGGAACGAGCAACAGCTTCAACGTGATCTTCGACGCGAACGCGAACATTATGACGGTCAACGGCAGCGGAAGTTGCCAGAACGGTCCGGTCGGCGCCGTGTTCGGTTCGGTCGGCACGGTGCCGGTTACGTTCAGCGTCGCGTACACCGATGCGAAAGGGAAGACGATCGTCGCGCCGGGCCTGCCGAAGCTCGAGATTCAGGACAACACGGCGATCTACCAGACGGCGAGCGGTACGATCAACGGCACCGGTGGGACCGTCGCGTTCACGATCAACCAGGCGGCGCAGACGTTCACGCTGACACCGAGCAACAGCACGACGACCAACGCATCGGTCAACGTGAAAGCCGTGCAGGCAGACTCGACCGGAAGCTCCGACGGCCTCGCATTCTCGAAGACGCAGTCGTTCGCGTTCTCGACCGGAACGGCGCCGCCGGCAAGCAACTTCCTCTCCGCGGTCGAGCAGATCGGCACCAACACCGGCCAGGTCGACTTCTTCAACGTCAGCCTCGGCGGCAGCGGTGGCCCGGACACGTTCTCGGCCTTCTCGCCGGCGACGCTCGCGGTCACGAACTCGACCAACGAGAGCAAGCCCGACGTCGACAATCCGCTCTCGCTCGCCTGGGACTCCAACGGTGACCTGCTGATCGGGAACGGCCACAACGGTGGCGCGGATACCGGCAACATGGCGTGCGTCCCGGTTGGGGCGATCGCAACGGGCGCGAACACGGCGACGACGGTCTCGACCAACGTTACGTCGCCGTTCGCGATCGCATACGATCCCCGTGACGGCAGCGTCGCGCTCGCCGACAAGCCCGCCGGCGCCCCGGTCCAGCTCTCCGAATATCTGCTGACCGGCAATTACACCGCCGCACCTGGGACCGGAGCCGGGACGCGCAACCTCGTCGCGGCCGGGCTCGGCGACGACTACGTCGTGAACCTCCCGACGCAGACCGCGGGCAGCTACGCCGCGGCGTTGACCGACGGCTGCGAGGTCGATCCCGCGCACAAGACGTGCGGCGGCGGCACGATCACCGGCATTTCCAAGATCGCGATGCTCAGCCCGACCGGGGTCGAGACCGACATTGCGAATCCAACGTCGCCGACCACATTCGCGATCGACATGCCGTTCGGGCTCGCGTGGGACGCGCAAAACGCCCAGCTCGTCATCGCGAATAATTCCGTCTGGCACCCGAGCGTCAGCTTCTACTCGCTTGGGCCGACGGCTCAGCAGAAGGTGGTCACCACGCTCGGCGCCGATGGTGGCCCGCGTAAGGATACACTCGTCGCCGCCTCGCCGGACGGACACGTCGCCGTCGCGCAGCTCTCGTCGGCCGGCTCGGGCTACATGCTGGTGCAGGTCTACGACAACACGGCGTCGCGTAATCCGGTCGGCGGCCCGATCCCGTTCAACTCGACATCCGACGCCGGAGTTTGTAGCAACTACAGCTTCGGCACCGACGGGGCGACCGTCCAGGCGTTGACGTGGCTATCCAACACGAAGCTGCTTATCGCGGTGCTGGTGACCAGCGGCGGCGTCTACCAAGCGACGAACGGCCTCTACATCTACGACATCTCCGCGACGGCAACACCGGCCGGATTCAACGACGAGACCTGCACCGCGTACTTGACGGCGCCGAAGCAGAGCGGATTCCAGCACCTGAGCAAGACGCCGTTCGGCGTGGCCTTCAAACCGTGATCATTCGAGGGAGGAGACAATGGGCCAACCATACGTAGGCGAGATCCGAATGTTCGGTGGTAATTTCGCGCCCGCCGGTTGGATGTTGTGCCAAGGCCAGCTCTTGCCGATCTCCCAATACGATACGCTCTTCAATCTGATCGGCACGACCTACGGCGGCGATGGGCAGAGCACGTTCGGCCTCCCGGACTTGCGCGGCCGCTTCCCGGTCCACACGGGCACCGCCGTCACCGGGACGAACTACGTCATCGGCGAGAAGGCCGGCTTCGAGCAGGTCACCTTGACGGTGAACCAGATCCCGGTCCACTCGCATGCGATCATTGCCGACGGCAACAACGCGACCACCGGCGATCCGACGAACGCCTACTACGCAAGCTCCAGTCCGACCGACGCCTTCACGGTCCCGGGGAGCGCGGCGAATCCCGCTGCGCCGAGGCTCAAGAACTTCAACGCCGCGGTGCTGCCGAGCCAGGGCGGGAGCCAGCCGCACGACAACATGCAGCCGTTCCTGGTCGTGAACTATATCATCTCACTCTTCGGCATCTTCCCGAGTCAGAATTAACGATGTCAAATCCATTCGTAGCAGAGATCCGCATCTTCCCGTTCAACTTCGCGCCGAAGGGCTGGGCCTTCTGCGACGGTCAGATTCTGCCGATCTCCCAGAATACGGCGCTCTTCTCGCTGCTCGGGACGACCTACGGCGGCGACGGCAAGTCGAACTTCGCCCTCCCCAACCTGCAAGGTTCGGTGCCGATGCAGCAGGGTCAGGGGCCGGGCCTCTCACTCCGCGACCTCGGCGAATCCAGCGGCGAGGACTCCGTCACGCTGCTCACCTCCGAGATGCCGGCACACACCCACACCGCGCAGGCCGACTTCAACAACCTCAACGCGACCGCCGTCTCGCCGACCGGCGCCGTCCCGGTGAACGCGTCCCCGACGCATACCTTCTCCAACTCCGCGACGCCGTCGCTCGCCCTCATGAACCCGAACATGGTAAGCGTCACCGGCAGCAGTCTGCCGCACAACAATCTCATGCCGTATTTGGTCGTGAATTACTGCATCGCGCTTCAAGGGGTCTTCCCGCCGCGCTCGTAGCGCGCCGGGAGACGCAGGAAACAAGAGATGAGCACACCCTTTCTATCCGAGATCAAAATCGTCTCGTTCAACTTCGCGCCGAAAGGCTGGGCGATGTGCAACGGCCAGCTCTTGCCGATCAATCAGAACCAGGCGCTGTTTTCGTTGCTGGGAACGACCTACGGCGGCGACGGCCGGGTAAACTTCGGGCTGCCGAATCTGCAGGGCCGCGTCGCGATGCACTTCGGCGCGGGGCATATACTCGGAGAGCTCGCCGGCGAAGAGAACCACACGCTCACCACGAGCGAGATGCCGGCGCACGTCCACCTGGCTAGCGCCGACGTAAAATCCGGCGACAACACGACGGGGAATCCCCTCAATGCGTATCCCGCCAACACCGGAGGGACGCCGATCTATTCGGCGGGCAGCAACAGCATGGGCGCGATGTACCCTCAGATGGTCTCGAACGTCGGAGGAAGCCAGCCTCACAGCAACCAGTCGCCGTTCCTCGTGGTGAACTTCGTCATCGCGCTCCAGGGCATTTTCCCGAGCCGAAGCTAGATGTTCTTCTACCAAACGACAGTCGAAGGATTCCAATCATGAAGCGTGCCCCGTTTCTCGGAGCCGGCGCGAGCTTGCTCCTCGCCGGCTGCGGCGGGGGCCGCAGCGTCTTGCAGATGATTCCCGGCATCGTCTCTTCCGGGACGCGGCCGAGCAGCAAAGCACTCCAACTCGTCCCGCAAGTCGCCGACCCGATCCCAGACAGCGTTCTCAAAGGACCGCTGATGGCCGAAGCGCGCCGGTTTGATGGGGCTGTCGCGCCGAGCGGCTGGATGCTGGCGCAAGGGCAGACGCTCAACATCGCCGACAACCGTCAACTCTTCTCGATCCTCGGAACGATTGCGGGCGGGGACGGAAGACTGACCTTCAAACTGCCGAATCCCGGGTTCGGCGTCATCCTCTCGGTCGCGGGCGCATTCCCGACGAGTCCCGCCTTCCTCACGACGACGCAGACAATCCGAAAAATCACCGCCTTGGCCTCGCTCGGCCCCGGCGCGCAGCCGAGTCCGCCGAGCATGCCGAAGCCGCCATCGCAGCAGGTTCTTGCCGCGCAGCGGCTCATCTCTTCGTCGATTCGCGTCGGACAGCCGCATCCCCAGGGGGTTTCGCGCGATCTCGCCGATCGCATCACGGGAGCGAAGCAGGATGCGCGATCGGCAGCCGTCGCGCAGTTGAGCCCGGCAAATCAAGCGCGGCTCGAAAACGCCGTTCAAAGAGCGGTCGCCGGGCAAATCAGCGTGTACGGCGCGGTCACGATGATGACGTCGACCCTGTCGCCGAGCGAAGCCTCGGCGCTGCTTGGGATCAACGACGGGATGATTCGCGCTTTCAACAGTACGTGGGCCGGTAGTCCTCGTTCCAACGCGCAAGTCAACGCCGCGCAGTTCTTGATCTCCGTCGCGATCACGCCGGAGCAGGCACACGCGATCTACGCTCGCGAGAGTAACCTGACCCAATAAACGTGGGCAAAGTCGTCAACTTTCATCTCCCGGCGGACGACGTCGAGCGAGCCGCCACGTTCTACCGCGAGGTGTTCGGTTGGGAATTCGTCCCGTTCCCGAACTCGCCGAGGCCCTATCTCGTCTACGAACCGGCTGACCAAAACGGCGCGGGCGTTCCGGCGGCGATTACGCTGCGCCACGAGATGATCAAGGCACCGGTTCCTACGATCGAGGTCGACGACATCGATCAGTCGATGACCGCCATCGCGATTAAAGGTGGCCAGCAGGCGCGCGTTGAGGATATCCCGGGCTTGGGGCGTTTCGGTTACGCGATCGACTCCGAAGGAAACGTCATCGCGTTGCTCCAGCGCGAAGCATCGCCACGACCTGAGGGCGCATGAAACGCTCGAATCCCGGGATGACCGGCGTCCGGCCGACGATCGTGAACCCCAACCGTTCCAGAAGCTTCGCGCTGCGCGCGTTATCGGGATGATAGTAGGCCGAGAGCGCTCCTAAGCCGAGCTCTTCGAACGAGTGACGAACGACGCGCTCGACGGCCTCGCTCGCGTAACCGCGCCCTTCGTACGCGCCGTCGACCGTGTAGCTCAGCATCGCGCCCGGCGGATCTTCCGCGGTGAAGCCCTCGAGCGTCACCACCGCGACCAAGTCCGGTGCCTCCTTGGCGTACGCCAGAAAGACGCTGGCCTGTCCCGAGCGCCGGCTCTCCGCGCGTTTGGCTTCGATCCACTGCGCGTGGAATTGAAGATCGTCGGGACGGACTGGTTCCCACGGCGCGAAGCGCTCGGCGTTCCGCCGGTAGTAGTCGCGCAACGTTCGGGCGTCTGAGTTCTCCGGCTCGCGCAATATCAAGCGTTCGGTCGTCACAGGCTCAGTCTACCGAACGGCTCGCGAGTATTACTGCATCACAGCAGGGCCGGGGCGAAACGCTCGCCAAGGGCCGCGGTCCGACCCATGGACTTCCCAATTGCTCTGCGGCTGCCGTTCCGGTTCGACGCCGTGGCTCTGGCCGCCGATGTTCGTTCCGTCGGCGAAACGGAATGGCGTCGCCATTTCAACACCCAGTACTACGTGGGCGACTGGAGCGGGGTCGCGTTACGCTCGACCGGCGGCCCCGCCAAACTCTATCCGGACCCGCACGCTAAATTCTCGGCGTTTGCGGATACCGAGGTCTTGGAGCGCTGCCCCAACGTCAAGCGGGTTCTGGCTACCTTCGAATGTCCGGTGAGGTCGGTTCGCTTTCTCAGGCTGGGTCCGGGGTCGGAGATCCGCGAACATTGCGACTACGCACTTGGTTTTGAAGATGGTGCCGTGCGCATGCACGTCCCCGTCGTCAGCGGACCCGGGGTCGAGTTCATCCTTGCAGATGAGGAAATCCCGATGCTGCCGGGTGAGTGCTGGTATTTGAACGTGAATCACATGCACCGCGTCAAAAACTCCGGACCCCAAACGCGCGTTCACCTCATTATCGACTGCCTCGTCGACGATTGGCTTCGAGAGCTCATCGTTGCGACGGCTCGAGCGCAGTCGTAGCGCGCTCAGCGACACCCGAACCGATGCCGAGTGATGACTTTACCCGTTTTCGTGCCCTCGTCGACGAAGACGATGCGTTGCGGGACGAGCTTTGGAAGGTGCGCGACCCCGAGAGCTTTGCTGCGCTCGTGGTGCGCCTCGGGGCCGAGTACGGGCTGATCATCACCGCCGAAGACGTCCGAGCCGCCTGCGCCGACGGTATGACGGCGTGGCTTACGGTTCCGAATTTCTGGTGACGCGAAATCGATTGGCTGGGTGGTTTCCGATCCGGGTCTACGCGCAAGAGTCGCAGACGATGGTCGATTGGTGCTGGCTCGGCGACAAACGCTTCCACCACGCGTTTTTCGGCCAGACGGTTTCATTGTGTTTGCGACATCCGTTCAATCTCGCATTCCGGAAGCAGACGCCGATCGCGGCGCTGGGTGAATGCGAGGCCACCGATCCCGGACTCGAGCCTTCCGGGTTCATCTTTCACCTCTCGCGCTCGGGCTCGACGCTGGTCGGCCGGATGTTCGCCGCGCTCGAGGGCAGCCTGGTCATGTCGGAGCCGAATCCGGTCGATGCCGTGCTGCGCGCTCCGTTGCCCGGTGCGGACGACGAGACGCGCGTGCGCTGGCTTCGCTGGTTGATCGGGGCGCTGGGCCGGCGCTGGGGCGGAGATGAGCGGAGGTATTTCATCAAGTACGATCCGTGGGCCGTACGACACTTACCACTCTTCAAACGAGCTTTTCCCGAGGTACCGTGGATCTTTCTGTATCGCGACCCGGTCGAGGTGTTGGTTTCGCAGCAGCGCGAGCTGAGTTACATTATGTTGCCGATCGGCGCGCCATCGTTTCTCGGGATCGATCTGCCGTCGGCACTACTCATCCCGCCGCTTGAGTATCAGTCGCGCGTCCTAGCACGGCTTTGCCAAGCCGCGCTCGACAGTGGCGTCGGCCCGGAGCGGCTCGTCAACTACAGCGAACTCCCCTCCGCCGTTTGGGCGCGAATCGCGCCGCTGTTTGGTTTCGAGCCCTCCGATACCGAGATTGAACGCATGCGGAACGCGGCCGGCGTCGACGCCAAAGAACCGACGCAGAAATTCCGGCCGGACGCCGCTGCAAAGCAGCGCGAGGCGGGCGCCGCCATACGCGAAGCGGCCGATCGCTGGGTGACGCCGCTCTACGAAGAGCTCGAGAAGCGACGGCTAAGCCGGGTCAACTAGTCGCTGGGCGCGAGAACTTCGCGGCGTTGCGCGGCGAGGCCGAGCGCGAGCGCGATGAAGCAGAAGAACGCCGGGATCGCGGCCGTCCAGGTCGGCCCGTAGACCGCGAGCACCGTCGTCGTAAGCGGGGGCATCAGCACGCCCGAGATCGATTCGAGCGACGAGCCGACGCCTAAGACCGTCCCGCGCACGCGTTCGGGCGACGCGTCGGTCAGGAGCGCCGGCAGCATCGCGTTGCTGACCGAAAGCGCGAACGAAAAGATCGGCATGACGAGCGCGAGGGTGGGAATGGTGCGGCAGAACGGGACGATGAGAAAGAACGCGCAGGCTGCGGTGAAACCGACGTTCGATGCCGCGCGATGTCCGAGTTGCGGCCGCGCCGCACCGAGCCGGTCCGACAATTTCCCAACCACGCCGATCTGAAAGAAAACGCTCAACACGCCGAACGCCGCGAAGAAGAAACTCGTCTGCGACGGTCCGAAATCCAGCAGTGCCTTGAGCACCAGCGCGTAGACCGCGAACCAACCGTAGAGTGCCAGCGAATATGCCAGTTTCTGCACCAGGATCGGCGAGACGTTCTTGTCAGCGAAGGACCGGAAGATGTCGGCGAAGGTCGCCGATGGTCCGCTCTCGCCCTCTTCCGCGACCTTCTCGGGTAGCCAGAAGATTGTCATCAGGAGGGTGACGACTTGGAGTGCCGTCGCGAGCAAGAACGGCGCGGTGTAACCGTAGCGAAAGAGCAGCCCGCCGAGCAGCGGACCGAAGACGAAGCCGGCGCTGAAGGCGGCGCCGACATAGGCAAAGGCGCGCGAACGCTGTTCGGGTTCGACGCGATCGGCGACGTAGGCTTGCGTCACGCTGATGTTGCCACCGGAAATCCCCTCGACGATGCGCGCTGCGAACACCCATCCGAGCGTCGGCGCGAACGCGAGCATCCCCCAACCGATCGTCGCGCCGACCTGGCTGATGATCAGCACCGATTTGCGCCCGATGCGATCGCTGAGGTTGCCCCAGAGCGGCGCCGCCAGGAACTGGCAGAGCGCGAAGGTCGCGAACAGCACGCCGACCATCGTGTACGACGCGTGAAAATGCGTCACGTAGAACGGCAAGATCGGAATCAGAATCGAGAACCCGAGGATGTCGACGAACGTGATGCCGAGGATCGGCGCGAGTTTCTTGAGCAAGCGCCCCTAGAAGTGGCGGCTCGCGGCCGCCGGTTCGGCGCGCCGCGTCGCCCCGCCGAGCGCCGCCGTGATGATCAGGTCGCGAATCGCCTCGGGGAGGCGCGCGACGAGCAAGCGCAGGCGTGCGTCCGCACCGACCAAGTAGCGGGCCTGCGGTCGCCGCGCGACGAGTGCCCGCTCGATCACGCGCGCGACGTGCTCGGGAGGGACGCCACGCAGCTCCTGTTGTTGCGCGAAGCGCATCATGTGGCGGATCGCGGCGTCGTAATCGGCGCGGCGCTCGAGCGGTGCTTCGTCGAGGATACGCAAACTCGCATCGGCCGAGCGGCGCCAGATCGGCGTGCGAACGGCACCGGGTTCCACCACCGAAACCGAGACGCCGAAGGGACGCAACTCGAGCCTCAGTGCGTCGCTGGCCGCCTCGAGCGCGAACTTCGACGCCGCGTACGCGCCCACAAACGGCGCCGCCAGCTTTCCGCTGATCGAGGAGACGTTGACGATTCGCCCGCCGCTGTCGCGCAAGAGCGGCAAGAAGGTCTGAATCATCGCGAGCGCGCCGAAGAAGTTGACCTCGAACTGTTTGCGGATCTCCGCCAGCGGTAAGAGTTCGAGTGGTCCTGCGAGGGAGGTCCCGGCGTTGTTCACCAGGCCGTCGAGCCGGTACTCGCGCAGGCTTTCGATCTTCGCATGGGCGCGTAAGATCGACGTTTGATCCGCGACGTCAATCAGCATCGGTTTGATGTTGCCGGCGCCTTCGCGCAAGAGCGACTCGCCGTCGATTTGACGCCGGATGCCCGCGAAGACGATCGTGCCGTTGCGGGCCAAGCGCAGCGCCGTCGCGTAGCCGATCCCGCTCGATGCGCCGGTCACGAGCACCGCGCCCTGCCGGCGCAGGTTGGCTTCGCTTTCGTGGGCCTTCCCGTTGGCTGTCGTGATCGCGATCATGCGCCCACCGCCGCCGGGCGCTTGGGAACGAGCACGATCGCGACGTGCGTCATCACCGCAACGTCATCTTGATTGAGCGTCGTCAATTTGAAGCGGCAGATGCCGCTCGGTTTCTCCGGATTCGCGCGCATGCTCTCGACTTCGGCGACGACGTGCAGCGTGTCGCCGGGATAGACGGGTTTGAGCCAGCGCAACTCGTCGACGCCGAGCCCGACCCCGCCGCGTCGCCCGAAGATCCCGCTCTCGACGATAAGCCGCATCGTGAGCGCGGTCGTTTGCCACCCGCTCGCGACGAGTCGCCCGAAGGGCGAGTTTTTCGCCGCCTCGGGATCGAGGTGAAAATCTTGCGGATCGTACTCGCGCGCGAACTTTATGATCTCGGCTTCCTGGAGCGTCCTGCTCGAGGTTACGAGACGTTCGCCGACCTTCCAGTCCTCAAAGTACCGGTCACCCATCGGCGCGGTCTTGGTCCGCCGGGTCGGCTCAGCCTGCCCACTAGGGCAAATGGCTCCCTAGCTCGCGAGTTGCGCCGTTAGGTACGAGCCGCGCTCGAGTTCTTCGACGAGGTTCGGCGACATCGGACGCCAGCCGAGATCGCGCTTCGCGCGCGCCGAACTGATTCGCTGATCGAGCATGAGGCAGTCGCCGAACTCGCCGAGCATTTCGGGGTTAATTTGCGCGATCGCGCCGCCGGCACCGGCACCGCGACTCGCCGCTTCGGCGATTTCGCGCACGGTGAACGCGCTGTCGTCGACGGCGTTGTAGATCGCGCCCGGCTTACCGCGCTCGGCGACAAGCGCGATCAGCGGTGCGAGATCGTTTCGCGCGATCGTCGCCCAGCGGTTCGAGCCGCTGCCGACGATCGTCGCCGCGTGGCGCTCGCGTGCCGAGTGCACGAACATCGCCGGAATCCCGCCGCCGTCGCCATAGACGATCCCGGCGCGAACCACGTGGCTGCGGATTCCGATCTTGACCATGTTAAGCACCATCCGCTCGAGGTTGGCACGCTTCTTGACCAGCGCCGGCGGATTGATCGGCGCCGCCTCGTCGACGAACTCTCCGGTGTCGCCGTAGACCCAAGCGCCGCTGACGTACAGGAAGGTGTTCTCCGTCCCGGCCATCGTGGTCGCGATCAAGCGAATCGCGTTGAGGTCGACCTGCCATGGGTCCGCGTCGGTCGCCTGAACGCAGTAGATGACCGCTTCGGCGTTTTTCACTGGCGCCTTGAGCGTCTCGGGGCGTGCCGCATCGGCGGAAATCGTCTCGACTCCCTGCAGGGCTAGCTTCGCCCGGGCAACGTCGCTTCGAGCGATCGCGACCGTTTGGTGGCCGCGAGCACGAAACGCGCGTTCGACCGCGCCGCCGACATACCCAGTCGCGCCGACGATCAGGACCTTCATATCCCTGTGTTCGGCTGCCTTGGCGCCTTTCTGAAACCGGCACCAGGCGGGCGGGGGTTGGCCCGATTGTGAAGGGCGCCACCCCCGGAGTCGCCGCGGCGATCGCCATCTTCTATATCTTCCTGTGGGCGTCGGCGTACGTCCCCAGCAAGATCGCCGCGGTCGAGACCCAGCCGCTGTGGTTCCTAGCAGCCCGCTTCCTGGTGGCGGGGCTGATTTTGGCGGCCTTGGCCGTGGCTCTGCGCAAGCCCGTCCCCGAGAGCCGACAGGGGTGGCTCGTGGCCTGTGTCCTCGGGGTCTTCGCCAACGCGCTCTATCTGGGCCTGACCTACACGGCGATGCAGCGCCTCTCCGCCGGGATGGCGGCGCTCGTCGCGAGCACCAATCCGCTGGTCCTGGCGCTGCTCGCGCCGCGGTTCCTCGGCGAACCGCTGACGCGCTGGAAGGCGATCGGCCTCGTCGTTGGCTTCGGCGGCGTCGTCTTCGTGATCGTCGCCCGGCACGGAACGCCGGCCGCGCTGCCGTTCGATGCGGGCCTCGCCTTCTGCGGCGTCCTCTCGAGCGTCGTCTCGACGCTGCTCTACAAAAGGTTCGCCATCGATCAGAGTCTGGTCGCGATCAACGCCATTCAATTGTGCGTCGCGGGCCTCGTGACGATTCCGGTTGCGTTGCTCGTGTATGGCGCTCCTGTGGTCGTGGTGACGCCCGAGTTGACGGCCTCCTTCGTCTATCTCGTCCTCGTCCTCAGCGTCGGCGCGTCGCTCGTCTGGTTCTGGCTGTTGCGCCACGGCGAGGCGAGCCGGGTCAGCGCGTATTACTACTTGACGCCGATCTTCGGGCTCGCGCTCGCGGCGTTGCTGCTGCACGAACCGCTGGGTGTATCCGATCTCGTTGGCCTGGTCGCCATCGCCGCCGGAATCGCGCTGGTCCAACGCACGTGAGCGGTCGCAACATGCGCTACGGAATTTTGGCACTCGTAACGTCGGCCCAAGCCGGCGCCGCGATCGTGCAGCAGGGTATGGGCTCGCTCGGACCGTTCTTCACTTCTGAGTTCTCGCTGAACCGCGCACAACTCGGTGTGATCTTCGGCGTCCTGATGGTCGGTGGGACCGCCACGACGCTGGCCTCAGGCGTCGCGGTCGACGCGTTCGGCGAGCGGCGCATGATCCTGTTCAGCGGCGTGACGATGGGTATCGCGCTGATCGTTTCGACCTTCATTCACTCGTACGTTTGGCTCGTGGTTTGGATGATGTTCGCCGGCGTCGGCTACGCCGCGGCGACGCCGGCCGGCGGCCGCGCGATCCTGTTGTGGTTCGAACGCAATCGCGGCCTGGCGATGGGGGTCCGGCAGATGGGCGTTCCGATCGGCGGCTTCATCGGCGCGCTCTTGCTGCCGCTCCTGGCGACCGCCGGAACGTATCGCTTGGCGCTGGTGGTCGGGGGAATCCTGACGATGCTGCCGGCGATCGCGGCGACGGTGCTCTACCGTCATCCCGAGGGGCACGTCCATGTCGCCAAGCGGTTGAACGAAGTCGTGCGCGCGACGCTCGAAGTCGCCCGCGATCGGCGCATCGTGTACGTGACGCTGACCTGCATGATCCTCGTCACCGCGCAATCGAACATGCTGACGTTCTTCGTGCTGACCCTCGTGCGTGACGCGAAGATCGGCATCGCCGTCGCCGGCGCGGGGCTCGCGCTGGCGCAGGTCGGCGCGACGGCCGGCCGGCTCGCCTGGGGTTTCATCAGCGACAGCGTCTTTCACGGCGACCGGATCGTGCCGTTGATGTGCTCGTGCGTCCTCGCGTCCATCGCAGCGGCGTCGGTCGCCTTTTTGCCGGAGCACGCCGTCGCGTACGCGCTCGGGATTTCATTCGTGCTCGGGATAAGCGGCGCGGGCTGGAACGGACTCTTCACCGCCGCCGAAGTCGAGATCGGCGGACCGGATCGCGCCGGCAGTGCGCTTGGCATCGGGCTGACCGGCGTCTTTGCGATGGGGATCGTCGCGCCGCCGCTTTTCGGCGTGCTTGCCGACGCGCGCGGGTTCCCGGTCGCCTGGCTCGCGCAGGCCGGTTTCATTTTGCTCGCGTTCATGCCGGCGCTCTTGGCTCGCCGCGCCATCGAGCGTGCTAGGCTACCGGCATGACGGTACTCTTGACCGGAGGGTCGCGGGGGATCGGCGAGGCGATCGTCCGGGCTCTGCACGGCGCCGGGCATTCGGTGTTCTTCACGTACGTTGCCCAACGCGAGCGAGCCGACCAGATCGCTCGGGAGCTTGGAGAGCGCGTGGCCTGTGGGCGGTTCGATCTCGCCGACGCAGACGCTTTGCCGGCGTTGGTCGATGAATGTGTTCGCCGATTCGGCGGGGTCGACGCGTTGGTCAACAACGCCGCGGTCTTCGAGGAGAACCCGTTCGACGGAGACGACTACGCGCGTTGGCGCGCCGGCTGGGAACGGACGTTCGCGATCAACCTATTCGGGACGGCGAATCTGACTTGGCTTGCGATGCGGACGATGCGCAAGCAGCCGGCTGGCCCGAACGGCACGCGCGGACGAATCATCAACATCGCCTCGCGCGCCGCACACCGCGGCGAGCTGAGCTACGCGGATTACGGCGCGAGCAAAGCGGCGCTGGTGAATCTGACGAAGTCGATCGCGCGCTCGTGCGCGCGCGACGGCATCGTCGCTTTCGCCGTCGCGCCGGGGTTCATCGAAACCGAGATGGCCGCGGACGAGCTCGCGCGTGCTCGGGCGCAGGTCGAGGCCGAGATTCCATCCGGTCGCGTCGGGACGCCGGACGACGTCGCGCGCATCGTCGCATTCCTGGTATCCGGTGAAGCCGACTACTCGACCGGTACGACGATCGACGTCAACGGCGCCTCGTACTTGCGCTGATGCACCGACGGGTTGGGGGGCTTCCCGCCATTTGAATTGAAATGTCGGCGTCTTGCCCTGGTGGCGGAATTGGTAGACGCGCTGGTTTCAGGTACCAGTGGCCGCAAGGCTGTGGGGGTTCGAGTCCCTTCCTGGGCAGAAAAGTTTGAACGTGTTTACTTCGAGGCCGGCGGCGTGACGACGATCTGCGCTTTCATGAAGGCGTGATACATGCACAGGTACTGATACGTGCCAGGTTTCTTGAACGTGAACGACCACTTCTGGCCTTTGTCCAGGTTGCCGGAATCGAAGAGCGGCTTCTTGTCGTCGCCCATCGTCACGGCCGTGACCGTGTGCGAGGTGTCGTCGTCGTTGACGAACGTCACCGTCGTGCCCACCGCGACCGTCAACTCGAGCGGCTTGTACGCAAAATCTTTGGCGTGAACGACGATCGGCGCGGCGCTCGCGGCCGGCGCTGGAGAATCGGCGGCGCCTGCCGGGTTCTGCTCGGGCAAGAGCGTGCAGAGTCCGGCGGCGAGCACGGTCGCCGCGATGCTGAGAACGAATCTTTTCACGTCGTTATCTCCCCTCGGAATGGCGCCTACTCGGGTGGGCGTGCTTATAGAACGCGCAGATAAGTCTGAAGGATTCTTAAATGCGCGTTGGTTTGTTCTCTTCGTCGCGTCGCTCCGGCGTTTTTCAGGCTTCTTGAAAGGCGAAAAGAGGTTCGGCACGCGGAAACCGAAGGGACGCTGACCCGTTTTTCCCTCGAGAGAAAGGACCGCCTGGATGAAACGACTCCTAGTTCTGGCGTCGATTGTCGCGGCCGTAGCGCTGCTCGCCCCATCGGCCAATGCAGCCGGCACTCAAGTTTTCGCCCTCCACGCGCAGAACGGATCCGGCGAAGATGGCGCCGTGATTCTGACGCCACTGGGCGACAAGACCCGCGTCCTGGTCGCAATTGCGAATGCGCCGGCGGGCGCCATCCAGCCGGCCCACTTTCATGTCGGTCCCTGCGCGACGCTTAACCCGAAGCCCCTCTATCCGCTCAAGACCGTCGATGAGGGTGTCTCGACCACGATTCTCAACATCCCGATCGACAAGCTCGTGGGTCAAGGACTGGCCGTAAACGTGCACAAGTCGATCTCGGAGGGCGGCGTCTACACGTCCTGCGGCAACATTCAGTAGCAGTAGCCGTTCAGTTCTAACGGCGGACGCCTGCCGTAGCGCGCAACGCTTCCGGCAGCCTGCCGGCGTTGCTACGGTGAAATGCTGGAGAACCCGATCTTGATCTGTTGCGAGCTACTCGTGGTCGCCAATTCGGTCACACTGGAGACGACGGGAATGCACGAGACGGCTTTCACGAAGTTCAACTTGTACAACCGGCTCGAGGTTTGAAGACGCGCTTCTTTGGACGAGTTGGAATCTCGACAAAATGTTGCCAGATGACCCACATCCGCGCCGTCTGCGATGACGTACGCCGTAAGCGTGCATCCAGCGGGGACGGGTGTCGGCGACGGTGTGGGCCTCGCCCGATCGCCGGGCGCTGCCACGACCACTACCGCGCCGGTCGCGGGCGGCGCCGGGCAGCCTCCGGCACCGAACTCGTACGCGCGTACGTAGAGGGGACCGATCGCGTAGACTGTGCTGATCCACAGCTTGGTCGGGAACGACGTCACTCTTACGGGCCGCAACGTTGTGACCGGGACTAACGGTGCCGGTGTGGGCGTCGCCTGCGCCTCCGCCGGCGCCGGCGTGAATCCGCCGAGTGCAGTGACGATCGCAAACAGCGATAAGGCGGATCGGTGACTCATCATTCGATGCCTCCTTGGACTCGGGCGCTGGGCGCCGTTCGTTAAACGCCGGCCAGCCTCAGTTCGTTCTTCGTTTCCCCACCTTCCGTAAACATCCAAGGCGGGTTTCGGGAAAGCGGGCCCGCTTTTTGTTTGGCCCCGATGAACCCGGCAGACGGGTTCGAAGTCGTGCGTTAGAATGAAGCCTACCATGCCTCCGCCCGAGCCGGCCCGTGCCTGAGACGATCGTACGCGTCACCCTCCCCGAGATGGGCGAGTCGGTGACCGAGGGCTCGATCGTGGAGTGGCGCGTGAAGCCGGGCCAGTGGATCGACGCGGGGGAGACGCTGGTCGACGTCACCACCGACAAAGTCGACGTCGAAGTCCCCGCGCCGGCCGCCGGCCTCGTGAAGGCGATCTTGGCCGAGGCAGGCGCGACGATTCCGGTCGGCGCCGCGCTCGCCGAGATCGACACAGCGGCTGCCAAACCCGCGGGCACGGCCGCCAAGGCGGCTGAGCGCGTCGGGCCGCCGAAGCCCACCCGGCCGCCTGAGACTCCTGCGAAAGTGCAGCCCAACGGCCAGCGCGGGGGTGTCGCTTCGCAGCGCGCCCGCCGCCTCGCCGAGCGCGCGCGTCTCGACCTCAGCCGCGTCGCCGGCAGCGGTCCGGACGGCCTGATCCTCCTCTCGGACGTGCTGCGCGCCGGCGACGGCGCTAGCACCCCGGCGCCGAATGGCGCCACGGCGCCGACCGCGCCGGCGCTCCCACCGCTCTCGCCCGAGAGCAAGCTGACACCGCTGAAGGGGCCGGCGGCGTCGCTCGTCGGCTACATGGAGCAAAGCCTCTCGATTCCGACGGCGACGAGTTTTCGGGCGCTCCAAGTTGGGACGCTCGACGCGAAGCGCGCCGAATTGAACGCCGCGCTCAAAGCGGCGAATCGCAGCGAGAAGATTTCGTTCACGCATCTCATCGCGTTCGCGCTGCTGCGTGCCGCCGAAGCCGATCCGGCGATCGTCGCTTCGTTTCGCCGCGACGGCGCGGCGCCGAATCGCGTTGAGGCCGGAATCCACCTCGGACTCGCGGTCGACGCGCAACGCAAGGACGGGACGCGCTTCCTGATCGTCCCGGTGATCAAGAACGCCGCGGCCCTCGACTTCTCGCAATTCCGTGCGCGTTACGAGGATCTCGTCGGCAAAGCGCGCGACAATAGACTCGCCGCCGACGATCTGGTCGGAGCGACGTTCACGCTGACCAACCCCGGCGGAATCGGAACGGTCGCGTCGGTGCCGCGCCTGATGCCGGGCCAAGGCGCGATCATCGCCGCCGGCGCGATCGGCTACCCGCCCGGTTTTCAGGGCGCGAACGAAGCGGCGCTCAAGCAACTCGGCGTCGAGAAGATCATGACGTTGACCAGCACGTACGATCATCGCGTGATCCAAGGCGCGCAGTCGGGCGAATTCCTCAAACGCGTCGACGAACTGCTGCACGGCAGCGACGGGTTCTACGAAAAAATCTTCGCGAATCTGGGTCTCGGGCCGGGCCGCACCGTCGAGCCGGCGAAGCGCGCCGTGCAAGCGACCTCTCTGGTTGCGGTCACGGAGCAAACGCCCTCGGCGCCGCGCGAACTCGAACCGTATTCCGACGAGCTGTTGCGCGCCGTCGCGGCCGGGATGGCGATCGTCTCCGCCTACCGGCGCCACGGTCACCTCGCCGCGACGCTCGATCCGCTCGGGACGCAGCCGCCGGGCGATCCCGCGCTCGACGTTCATAGCTATGCCTTGACGCCGTCGATCATGTCGGCGATTCCGGCGTCGGTGCTGCGCACGAAACTCAAAGGCAGCACCCTCGCGGACATCGTGGGCGAGTTGCGCCGCACGTATAGTTCGACGATCGCCTACGAGATCGAGCACATCGCCAACATCGAGCAGCGCGAATGGCTGCGCGACTACATCGAGTCCGGGACGCACTTCGTTCCGATGGCACCCGAACGCGCGCGCAACTACCTCGCGCGCTTGACGAAGGTCGAGACCTTCGAGCGGTATCTGCGCAAGACGTACATCGGCCAAAAGACGTTCTCGATCGAAGGCCTCGACGTCATGATCCCGATGCTGGAGGAGATCGCGACCGACTTCGCCTCCGACGGCATCGGAACGGTCGTGATCGGGATGGCCCACCGCGGGCGCCTCTCGACGATCGCGCACGTGGTCAATCGTCCCTATGAAGAATTGCTCGTCGAATTCGACGCCGCCGACGCGCGCGGGGAGGGCGGCGAAGACGCCGGTGCGGCCGGCGACGTCAAGTATCATCACGGCGCCAGCGGCATCTACGATACGCTCGACAAGCGGAAGATCGCGGTCGAATTGGCCTCGAACCCGAGTCATCTCGAAGCGGTCGACGGCGTGGTCGAAGGTCGCACGCGCGCGCTGCAAACCAATCACAACACGCCCCAGGCAACACTCGAAGTCGGTCGCGCCGCCCCGATCCTCGTGCATGGTGACGCGGCCTTCAGCGCACAAGGCGTGGTGGCCGAGGTTCTCAACCTGCAGGGCCTCGCGGGCTACGCGACCGGCGGGACGATTCACCTGATCGCCAACAATCAGGTCGGCTTCACGACCGATCCGCGCGACGGCCGCTCGACGCGCTACGCCTCGGATCTCGCGAAGGGGTTCGACGTCCCGATCGTCCACGTCAACGCCGACGACGTGGATGCGTGCATGGCGGCCGTCAACTTTGCGGTCGATTTCCGGCGCCGCTTCGGCCACGACGCGATTATCGACGTGATCGGGTATCGGCGCTTCGGTCACAACGAAACCGACGAGCCGGCGTACACGCAACCTGAGATGTACGAGCGGATCAAGACGCATCCGACCGTTCGCGAGCTTTACGCGCAAAAATTGATGGCGCAGGGCGTCGTGGCGGTCGAAGATGTGAACGCACTCCTGGCTGCGGCGGCTGCGCGCGTGAACGAAGCGCACGAGAACGTCAAGAGCGGCAAGTGGCGCGAGGAACCCATTCCGCTGCAAGACGGCGCCGGCCCCTCGACGGCCGCGATCCAGACCGCCGTCGAGCGCGAGCGGCTCCTCGCTTGGAACGACGAACTGATGGTCGTTCCGCCGAATTTTTCGATTCATCCTAAACTGATTCGCCAGCTCGAGCGGCGCCGCGAGTCGTTCGCGAAAGCAGGCGAAGCGGATTGGGGGCTGGCGGAGTCGCTCGCGTTTGCGTCGCTGCTGGCCGACGGGACGCCCATCCGCCTCACCGGTCAAGACACGGAGCGCGGAACCTTCAGCCACCGGCATCTCGTCTTTCACGATCCGAAGAACGGGCAGACCTACGCGCCGATCCAGCACCTTACCGACGCGCGCGCCTCGTTCGAAGTCTACAACAGCCCGCTTTCGGAATACGCCTG
>PLCB01000015.1:50236-55714 GCA_003134695.1 Candidatus Zemynaea palustris
GCCGGGCAGGCGAAGTGGAATGAGACCTCGCGGCTCGTCTTGTTGCTGCCGCACGGATACGAGGGTGCCGGCCCCGAGCACTCGAGCGCGCGGATCGAACGCTTCCTTCAACTTTCCGCCGAGGGCAATGTCGTCGCGATCAACTGCTCGACGGCGGCGCAGTACTTTCACGCGCTGCGTCTGCAGGGGCGCAACCCCAATGCCCGGCCGCTCGTGATCTTCACGCCGAAGAGTTTGCTCCGGCTCAAGGCCGCCGCCGGCCATCTCGACGAGTTGACCGGCGGCCACTTCCGCCCGGTGATCGACGATCCGCGCTTCGAGGACAAGAAAGCGCGCGACCGCATCGAGCGAATTTTGATGTGCTCGGGGAAGATCTATTACGACCTGACCGGCCACGCCGCGTACGAGAAGATGACGAAGACCGCGATCGTGCGGCTGGAGTTGCTCTCGCCGCTGCCGACCGAAGAGATTCTCGCGCTGCTCGCGAGTTATCCGAATCTCAAGCGCCTCGTCTGGGTGCAAGAGGAACCGAAGAACATGGGCGCGCGCGCACACGTGCGGCGCCGGCTGGTGGAACGTCTACCCGATAAAATTAGCGACGTCGAGTACGTCGGTCGCTCCTATCGCGCTAGTCCGAGCGAAGGCTACGGCGGCGCCCACGCGGTCGAACAGGAGCGCATCCTCAAGGAAGCGCTCGCGGAATAGCCGCGAGCGCTTCCTTGCCGGATGCGTTGAGGTTCGAGGTTACTGGGACTTTTGTTCGTGCATGGCGCGCATCGCTTCGCGGAGTTTTTCCGGCGAGGCGAGGAACGACAGCAGGATGCGGCCGGCGTCCGGCGTCGCGTCTGCCTTAGGTTTGTCGGCGTTTGCGCGTTCCGGAGCCGGACCGGCGTCGGCCGGACGTAGCGCCTTGCGCGCATCACGCAGCTTTTGGCTCTGATCGAGGATAGCTTTGGATTCGTCTGGTGTGAGGATGGCGTCGATCTGTGCGATCGCGTCGGTTGGGGTCACGCTACCGGCGTTGAAGCCGCCGACGATTGCTTGGATCTTGCTCTGATGGTCGGCGCTGAGCGCCTTAAGGCTGTTCGTTTTTGCATCTGCGCGGAGTTGATCGAATTTGGCCCGGAGTTCCGGCGAAGGTCCGCCCGATCCAGGACTCGGCTCGGCCGAGGCCATGACCGGAGCCAACGCGAGGCCCAGCGCAAGTGCGAAGAGTGTGTATCTCATGCTCGCACGATACCGGCCCCGGCTGGGGCCGCGCTGAGACGCGTGTTAAGTTCTGCTTAGTAGTTGGAGCAAGAATCGACGCTGCGATCAAGCGCGTGCTTGCAGCTCTCGCATGATCTCCGCGGTGGCGCGGTCGCCGGCCCGCTCGGATGTTTCGAGCGCTTCGATGGCGCCGGCACGATCGGCGGGTGGCCGGTTCTGACTCATCTTCCACTTGCCGTAGAGACGGCGAATCGGCATGCGCAACCCCACGATGCCGCGCAGTTGGGTCGCGATGTAGTCGCCGGGCGCGTCGCTCGGCTTCCAAGGCTCTCGCAGCCCGCCTTCGTGCGCCGCCGTCAACCGCGTGACGAGATCGCGCAGCGTTTCGGGATCCTCGAACACCTCGAGCAGACCGTAGGCGTGAACCGCGAGATAGTTCCAGGTCGGAACGACCTTGCCGGTTTCGCGCTGGGTCGCGTACCACGAGGGCGAGACATACGCGTGAGGTCCGAGGAAGATTGCGAGCGCTTCGGTCTGTGCCGTGACCGCGCGCCATTGCGGATTGGGCCGCGCGAAATGGAACCACAGGCGCCCGTACTCGCCCTCTTTGGGCTCGAGCAAGAATGGTACGTGGCTGGCGATCAAGCCGTCGGGACCGCTCGTGACGATCGTCCCGAACGGATAGTCGCGGATCGCCGCGTGCAGCCGCGCGACGTCGTTTTCTTCGAAATGCGGCGGTATATACGGTGAACTCACGAGCTCCCCGAGGGCGCGATCTGCGAGAGGACGAAAGCGTAGTTGAATGCCGTTTCCTTGAGCGCGTCGTAGCGGCCCGACGCGCCGCCGTGGCCGGCGCCGAAGTTGACCTCGAGCAGCAGCGGATGGTGGTCGGTTTTGAGCGCGCGCAATTTGGCGACGAGTTTGCTGCCTTCCCAATACGGAACCTGACTGTCGTTGATCGAGACGCGCACGAGCATCGCGGGATACGCCTGGGCTTTGACGTTGTCGTACGGCGAGTAGCGCATCATGTAGTCGTAGTCGGCCTTCACGTTGGGGTTGCCCCACTCCAGATACTCGCTCGTCGTCAACGGGAGCGACGGGTCGAGCATCGTGTTCATCACGTCGACGAACGGAACGAGCGCGACGACGGCTTTGAAGAGATCGGGCCGCAGGTTGGCTACCGCGCCCATCAATAACCCGCCGGCGCTTCCGCCCAAGATCGCCAGCCGATCGCGCGACGTGTACTTGGCCTCCACCAAATATTGCGCGCTGTCGATGAAGTCGGTGAACGTGTTCAACTTTGCCTTGAGGTGACCGGCGGTGCGCCACTTTTCGCCGAGCTCGCCGCCGCCGCGAATCAAGGCCGAGGCCCACACGACGCCGCGGTCGAGCAGCACCAAACGCGACGCCGAAAACGTCGGTTCGGTCGAGATGCCGTACGAGCCGTAGCCGTACAGGAGCAGCGGCGCGCTGCCGTCACGCTTGATGCCGCGTTTATAGACGAGCGCGATCGGGACGCGCGTACCGTCGCGCGCGACCGCGTATTGTAATTCCGAAACGTAGGCCTTCGAATCGTAACCCGGGACCTCGGTTTGCTTGAGCAAGCTGCGCTTGCCGGTACGAAGATCGAGGTCGAAAACCGAACTCGGCGTGACGAACGACGTGTACGAGTAGCGGAACGTGCTCGAGCGGTGTTCGCGATTCTGGCTCGGAAACGCCGCGTGCACGGTTTCGTCGAAGGTGAGCGGCGTCAGTTTGCCGGTTTTGAAATCTAGGATTTCGAACCCCGCAAAGCCGCCGCGCCGCTCGTCGACGATGGCGTAGTCGTCGAAGACGGTGAGGCCGTTCACGTGGACGCCGGGCCGCGCCGGGACGAGGTCCTTCCAATGTTTCTCGTCCGGCATCCCCACCGGCGCCGCCACGACCCGAAAATCCTCCGCGCCACTGTTGGTGACGATCAAGAAGCGGCCGTTGTGGTGTTCGACTTCGTAGCGGTGATCGATGCGCCGCGGGATGACGACTTTGAGCGCGGCGTTGGGCGTGGCCGCCGGAACATAGCGCGTCTCGTACGTGGATTTGCTCGTCGCTTCAAGGAAGATGTATTTGCGGTCGAGCGAGCGGCCGACGCCGATATCGTACAGCTCGTCCTTTTCATCGTAGACGAGCGCCGGCGACTTGTCGCCGAGTCGAAAGCGCCAGAACTTATCATTGCGCTTGCTCACATCGTCTTCGGTGACCAGCCAGAGTGTTTTGTTGTCGGAGGCCCACTCGACGTCGTCGACGCGCGGAATCGCGACGCCGAGGTCGTTCCCGGTTCTCAAGTCCTTGACGTGCAGCACGTACTGGCGATACCCGGTGACGTCGAGCGAGTAGGCGAGCAGATTGCCGTCGTCGCTGACTTGATAAGCACCGAGAGCCAGAAACGGGTGACCCTGGGCCAGTGCGTTGAGGTCGAGGGTGATCTCTTCGGGCGCGTCGAGGCTGCCGCGCTTGCGCGCGAAGATCGGGTACTGTTTACCTTCCTCGGTGCGCGAGTAATAGTAGTAGTCGCCGTAGCGATAGGGGACTTGCAGATCGGTCTGCTTGACGTGCGAGAGCATCTCGTCGTAGAGCGTCTTCTGGAACGCCTCGGTCGGCTTCATGACCGCCGTCGTGTACGCGTTTTCGGCTTGCAGGTATGTCGTGACGTTCGAATCTTTCTTGTGACGCAGCCAGAAATAGTCGTCGGAACGCGTGTCGCCGTGGATGTGGGTGACGTGTGCTTCCTTCGGTGCGGTGGGTGGCGTCGCGACCGCCGGGTCGATGGAAACCGCGTCGGCGGCGGAGACGAGTATCGTGGACATCAGGGCTCCCGTGAGGATAATGGCCAGTGCGCGCATGCGTCGCTCTTAAGCGACCGGTCGGGAAACTCTTTGGAACGCGCGCTTTACTTGCGCTGAATTGAGAGCCCGATTTCTTGCCCGTGTGAGACTTCGAGCATGTGGCCGTCGGGATCGGCGATCAGCCCCCAATAGCCGACCGGGTATCCGGAATCGACCGGCCCGAGCCGCAGGCGTTTTTCGCTTCGCGCGAGCGCACAGCGCTCGTCAACGGCGTCGCGGCTCGGCAGGCCGACGCCGAGGTGCGCAAACGGCCCGAGCGGATTCTCGACCGGATCTTTCGATTCGATGAGCACGAGGACGAACGGCCGCGTTCGGTCGCTGAGCCAGACGACGCGCGTCCCGTCCGCTTCTTGCCGGCTGTGGACGATCGACATACGCGCGTAGCGCGCATAGAAGTCGATGCTCTCGTCGATGTCATGAGAGTACAGCGCGATGTGCGTCCAGCCGATGTCGCTCACGACGCGACCCTTCGACGGCGGAGCGCTTTAGGCTTCGTTTCGGGAAAGACGGCCGCAATCGCGTCATTCGGCGAGCGGAAGGTATAGCTGCGGGTCACGGGTCTGCATGATCGTCTGCAACCCGTTCTTGCCGTAGCGCTGAAAATGCGCCGAGTTACGATGCGCCGCGAGCGCGGCCTCGTCGTCGTACTGTTCGTAGATGAAGAACGTGCGCGGATCTTCCTTGCCGCGATGGACGACGTACATCCGGCAGCCGGGTTCTTTGCGTGAGGCGGGGATCAACTCGCGAAAGTAACCGACCGCCTCTTCCTCTTTACCGGGCTGAAACGTGTAGGTGACGGCGAGACAGATCATCCCTATATTTACGGGAGCTTGCCGATAATCGACATCGTTCCGGTCCATCCGGGCGCCGGGCTCAGCGTTTTGCCTACTATGCTGGCGTTGGCAGGGTCGCCGCCGGTGAAATTGATGATTCCGCCCTCCACAACCAACACCCAGCACTGGTAGGACCCTGGCTGCGCGTTGGCGTGCATTTGCACGCTGAGGGGGCCCGAATTCGCCGCGGTTGTCGATGACGACGAGTGCCCGGGCACTACGCCGTCCATCAGGCCAGTGCCGTTTGCGTTCTTGTACAACATGCACTCCACGCTGACCGTCGCACCCGGGGGCAAGTTGTTTACCTTGACGGGTACTTGGATCGTGAATGTGTAGGCGGCGAGCGCAGCGCTTGGCAGCGCCGCCACGACGAGAATCGGCAATAGTGCGGATAAAAGGTAGCGCATGGTTCTTCTCCTTTAGCGGCTTGCGGCTCCGGGGCCGTTCGCCGTAAGTTGTTGCGTCGTGATCGTTCCGCCGGGCGCGGTGGCCGTAAGTTGTTGCGTCGTGATCGTTCCGCCGGGCGCGTTCGCCGTCAGTTGTTGCGTCGTGAT
>PLCB01000025.1:0-4728 GCA_003134695.1 Candidatus Zemynaea palustris
GTAGTCATGTAGATGACTTACCCCAGTAACGCCCACGTGAGACCGTCGAGGAGACCGAACGCGACAAAAGAAAGGAGCGCTTGCTATGGCCGGCGGCGTCCGGCGCGTCTGGAGGGGCGAACGTTGAAAAATCCGTTGGACTCGTTGATGGGCACCATCCTCTGTGGGTTGATCCTGACCGTCATTCTGTATATCGTCGTGAAGGCTTTGCAGCCGGTGGGGGCGTCATGAATATCGATTGGGTTGGCGGCCTAGCCCGCTGGTTCCATTACCTGGCCGGCGTCATGTGGATCGGCCTCCTCTACTATTTCAACTTCGTGCAAACGCAGGCGCTGGCCGAAGCGAACAAGGCCGGCGAAGGCGGCCCAATCAGCAAGTACGTCGCGCCGCGCGCGCTCCAATACTTCCGCTGGTCGGCACTGGTCACGTGGGTCATGGGCTTCACCTTGCTCTCGACGTTGCCGCATGGGATGAGCGCGTTCATGCTCCAACCGCCCTACGTCGGCATCGGCATCGGCGCATGGCTCGGCACGATCATGCTCTTCAACGTGTGGGTAATCATCTATCCGAATCAAATGAAGATCCTCGGCAAAGTCCCCGCCACGGACGAAGAGAAGGCCAAGGCTCGCCGCGTCGCGTTCCTCACTTCGCGGGTGAACACGGCGCTCTCGCTGCCGCTGCTCTTCTTCATGGCATTCGGATTCTCGCACAGCAAAGTCGTCGGACTGTAAGAGACTCCAAAGCGCCGCATTTTATGGCTGAAGATGAGGCGTATCTCGAGCATATCCATCCCAGTCTTCATCCCGTCTTACTCGAGCTCGAACAGCTCGGGCACGCCGACAAGATCCCGATCGTCTCGCGCGAAACGGGCCGATTGCTCTCGACCCTCGTGCACTGCATGCAGGCCAGCCGCATCCTCGAGATCGGGACCGCCTACGGGTACTCGACGCTCTGGATGGCGCTGGCGCTGCCGCCCACCGGACACATTTGGACGATCGACCCAGACCGCGAGCGGACCAAGCTCGCACGTGGTTTTTGGAAGCGCGCCGGAAAAGACAAGGCGGTCGAGGTCATCAATCAGCCGGCGCTCGAAGTGCTGCCGACGTTCCCGCAGCGCCATCTCGACATCGTATTCATCGACGCGGTGAAAACGGAGTACGAAGAGTATCTGGCAGCGAGCGTCCCGCTTCTCAAGCGCTCGGGTTTGGTCATCGTCGACAACCTGTTGTGGAGCGGGCGGGCTGCAGCGGAACCGAAACCCGACGACTCCGCCGACACCAAGGCGATCAGGGCATTCAATCGCGTCTTCCTCAGCCATCCGCAACTCGACGCGACAATCATCCCGCTCGGTGACGGAACGGGAATCGGCGCACGCCTCGACGAGTGATCTCCGAAGATTTTCGCGCCGTCATGCGCCGCTTTCCGACCGGCGTCACAATCGTCACCACCCTCGATGAAAACGGCGGCCCCAAGGGTTTTACGGCCAACGCGTTCGCCAGCGTCTCGCTGACGCCGCCGATGGTGCTGGTCTGCGTCAATCGCGCCGCCCGCAGCCACCCTTTGATCGCGAGCGCCGGAAAATTCTGCGTGAACGTCCTCGCGCTCGAGCAAGAAAAGTGGGCGGTGCGCTTCGCGAGCCGCAGCACGCGTGACCCCTTCGAGGGCCTCAAGTATCACGCCGACAGGACCGGCGCCCCGGTCATCGACGAGGCACTCGGCTATCTCGACTGCGAGCTGGCTGAAGAGCACACGGCGGGAACGCACACGATCTTCCTGGGCAACGTCGTCGCCTGCGGCTCGCGCGACGGCGCTCCGCTCGGATATTTCAACGCCGGCTATCACGATTTCGGATGCCGGATCTAAACGACGCCATCGTCGTCGAGCACCTCGTCGTTGGGCCGCTCGCGTGTAATTGCACGATCGTCGCCGATCCGGAGAGTGGCGGCGCGATCGTCGTGGACGGCGGCGACGAGCCCGACCGCATCGTCGAACGACTCGCCGCGCTCGGCGTTCGTGCGACCGTGCTCGTGCACACGCACGCGCACATCGACCACATC
Source organism: Candidatus Zemynaea palustris (assembly GCA_003134695.1). Taxonomy (GTDB): domain Bacteria; phylum Vulcanimicrobiota; class Vulcanimicrobiia; order Vulcanimicrobiales; family Vulcanimicrobiaceae; genus Zemelea; species Zemelea palustris. Next base: position 2,058 of record PLCB01000025.1, read on the forward strand.
GGCTGCGTCGGCGAATTGAAAGAGCGCACCGGCGCGGCCGCGCTGCTGCACTCCGCCGATCTTCCGCTGTATCGAACCCTGCACGCGCAGGCGCAGTGGCTCGGGATTGCACCGCCCGAAATCGTCCAGCTCGACGGCGACTTGCGAGACGGTTTCACGCTCAAATTGGGCGAGGCGTCTCTCGACGTGCTTCACACGCCCGGTCACACGCCGGGCAGCGTTTCGTTCGCGCTCACGACGCCGTCACGGGCGACGTCGCTGTTGACCGGCGACACGCTCTTTCGTGGCGCGATCGGCCGCTGGGACCTCGGCGGCACGTCGATGGAAGACATCGTCGCCAGCATCCGCGCGAAGCTGTTCGTGTACGCCGACGCGACCGTCGTTGTCCCCGGCCACGGACCGTCGACCACGATCGGTTTAGAGAAACGTGAAAACCCCTACGCCGGCTACGCCTCCTAGTGCGGAGAGTAAAGATCCGTAGCGTTGATTGCGGTGATTTGGGCCGTAGTCAACTGCGGGATGCTTACGCCAAGTGACGTGTCGATCGTCGCGATGAAATTGTTTGCCAAAAGCGCGTAGGCCGTATCGGACGGGTGCAAACCGTCGAGCGAGAAGAATCCACCACCGTAGAAGGTGCTGCAGCACTTGGGATTGCCGGGCAGCGCCAGGCCGCCGGCCGTAAAGATCGCCGCCGTGAAGGCGTGCGTGTCGACGAGCGTCGCGCCGGTCTGGGTCGCCGCGTTGCCGATCGCGACGTTGTAGGCGGTGTTTAGCGACTGCGTCGTCGCGGCCGTCGCGTCGCTGACGAAATCGCCGGCAACCAGATGTGCCGCCGGCGCCGAGAGCGCGACATTGATCGACGGCGCGGCACCGGTGAGCACCGCGCTCACCGCGGCCTGAACCTTTCCGGCTCCGCCCAAGATCAGATACGCTCCGTTGCCGAGGCCGTAATTTTGCAACAAATACGCCTGCACTTGCGCGGCCAGCGCTTGCGCCGTCGCCGGCGGAACGCCTTTCGCGCCCAACTGCACGGTGAAGACCGCCGGCAAGGTGCCGACCTTGGTGAACGTCGCGGCGTTCAGGACGTCGACCAAGTTCGAGATGACGACGCGCGACCCGGCGCGTTGCAGCGTCTGGATGACGTTGATCGTGTCGTTCTGGAACTGGACGGGATCAGTTTGCGGAAAGACGCCGTTCGAGAACGCGAAATGCAAGAGATCGTTCGAGCCGAGCCAGACGATCGAGAGGGTCGGCTGCAAACTCACCGCGTCTTGCAACTGCGTCGCACCTTGCGGAAAGTTGCCGAGCACCGGCCAGAAACTGGTGTCCTCGGAGTTGACGATGCCGACCAGCGGCACCAAACTTGCGGGGAGTCCCGTGCCGCCGCACGGCGCGACCGGACCCGTCATCACGATCGCTTCGCGCAACGTGATTCCGGGGACGCCTAGGTCGAGCGGTTTCGTCGTCGGATTGAGCCGCGATTGCAAGGCAGTGGCATAGGACGTCGCGACGGACGCCTGACTGGCGCACGCGCTAGCGACGATCGAGGTCAGCGAGCCGGTCGAACTCGGCAAGAGAATCTGGCCGTCGCCGGGCGGCGCGATCAGCGGAAGCGGCGAGATCGCAACGTTGAGCGGATCGGCGCCGCCGTTCGCTTGCGACCAAATGCGCGCCCAATAGCCGTGGCCTTGCGTGTTCGGGACGAACGGGAAGGGCGAGCCGGCGCCCAGCGGATTCGGTGAGATCGTGACGCCGAGCAGCGAGTCGCTTTGCACGCCGGCGGTGAGGCTGTCGCCGACGCCGATGATCCTGGTCAGAATCGCGTTGCCGGTCGGCCCCGCCGGGATAACCGGAGTCGACGTGCTCGTGCTGCTGCTGGTGCACGCGGCCAACAAGACGGCGACGAGACCGGCGCTGATACCACGCGAAATCGAACGAGACACGACAGACTCCAGACTCGGCAGAAGGCCGTCGCGGCCCTTCGCCCTGTCTTAGTCCCTACCCCGCGCGGAGCGTTAGTGCAGTTTGATCAGGACTTTTTCGCCGTCAACGGCCGGCGGCGGCGGTGCCGTTGACGGTGCCGGTGCGGACGGCGTCGCTGCCCGAACGGCCGCAGCTTCGGTGCGAGCGGCTTCGAGCATCGCGTCGCTGATCGCGCCGGCGGCGCGTTTGCCACGATAATCGTCGATCGCCGCACGGAGCGCCGCGATCGAGCGTCCGGGATAATCTTTCTTCTTCTCAGGGTAGCCGTCGAGCGCGGCCTCGATGTCGGCGTCAGAGATCGCGTACGCCTCGTCGATCGTCTTGCCAAGCGAGAGGTCGACCAGCACGCTGCAGGTGGCGGTCCCGAAACCGCAGCCGGTCGTGAAGTACGAAACGTCCTCGATCACGTCGCCAGGCCCGACCTTGAGATAATAGGTGTACATGTCGCCGCACGAGTCGCTGAAATACTCGCCGCTCGCCATCGGGCCGTCCATCGTCTTGAACCCGGTACGCTCTTCGACGAGCTTCTGGAACTTCGCAAAATTCATACTTTGATCTCGAACCGGCAAGTCTCGCCGCCGGTTGCAATCGACTCGACCTGCCTCGAGCCGGGCGCAACCGCATCGTGCAAGACGGTGTGGATGATCGAGCAGACTTCTGGGTGCTCGCTCACTGTTTTCTTGTACGG
>PLCB01000025.1:4737-13695 GCA_003134695.1 Candidatus Zemynaea palustris
TTCTCGACCGCGCGCTTGCCCATGCCGTCCATGACCGTGCCCAGGGCGGCCTCACCGAACTGCTCCTTCACCTGGTGGAGCACGGCGTTGAGCATCAGGTCGTAGCGCTGCGGAAAGAGCGTCTCGGCCGAGGCCGTCAGCGAATACTCGAGGGTCGGTTTGGTCGGCCCCCGGCGGACCGCCCGCTCGGCGACGTAGCCGTCACGTTCGAGGGTGAGGAGCTGCTGGCGGATGGCGTTGGTCGAGAGGCCGAACTCCCCAGCCAGATCGACGGCCGACGCCGAGTGCCGGCGCCGCAGCGCGGTCACAACTTTGCCCCGAGTCGATTGGAAAAAACGCGTGTCCTGCATTCACTGCGACTTTAGCATGAAAAGCAAAGATAGTCCAGGGTTTCCTTGACTTTCTACCTCGCGCGCCCTACCATTAGGGGAAAGGGCCGCTTTGCGGCTCGTGCTTTCTGTGGAGATGTGAGTGGCCGAAACCGGATTGCGAATCAAAGGACTCCGCGCGAGCGTCGAGGGCAAAGAGATCCTCAAGGGGATCGACCTTGTCGTCGAGCCAGGCTCGGTGCATGCCCTGATGGGCCCAAACGGAAGCGGCAAATCGACGCTCGCATTCTCGTTGACCGGACACCCGAGTTACCAGGTCACCGGCGGCTCGGTCAGCCTCGACGGCGAGGACCTCCTGGCGCTCGCGCCCGACAAGCGCGCGAAGACCGGCCTCTTCCTCTCCTTTCAATATCCGAGCGCGATTCCGGGCGTCGCGGTCGGCAACTTCATTCGCAGCGCGCGACAGTCGCTGCACCCCGGCGACCTTCCGCCGGCGAAATTCCGCAAGATGATTTTCGAGAAGCTCGACATCCTCGAGATGGACGCGTCATTTCTGCCGCGCTACGTCAACGATGGTTTCTCGGGCGGCGAGAAAAAGCGGCTCGAGATGTTGCAGCTGGCGATGCTCGCGCCGAAGTACGCGATCCTCGACGAAACGGACTCGGGACTCGACGTCGACGCGCTCGAAGCGGTCGGCGCGACCGTCAACGCGCTCCGCGCGAGCGAAGAGGGTGAGCGGACCGGGTACCTGATCATCACCCACTATCCACGCATCTTGAAGTACATCAAGGCCGATAAAGTCCACATCATGCTCGACGGAGCTATCGTGACCTCGGGCGGTCCCGAACTCGCCGACGTCATCGAACGCGACGGCTACGACCGCATCCGTGAGGAGGTCGCGGGTGGTGTCGCTTAGCGAACCAGGCTCGCGCAACGCCGTCCACGGCATTTCGAAAGCCGCGCTCGACGTATTGATCGCGACCCACGGCGAAGGCGCGATCCCCGCGCAGATGCGCTACGACGCGCTGGCGCGTTTCGAAGAGTTGCCGGTACGCCAAGTCATCCGCGGCGGCCGCACCTGGAAACACGATCTTTCGAAGCTCGATCTTTCGGAAATCGACGTGCTTGACACGATCTACGCCGATGCGGTCTCCGGCAGTCTGACGGCTCGGGGCGTCATCGTCACCGATTTCGACACCGCCAAAACACGGTTCCCGGTAGAATTCGCACGAGCATTCGGCGAGGCGGTCGACACGCGCGACGACAAGTTCGCGTCACTCGCACTCGCCTTTCAGCACGGCGGAACGTTCGTTTGGATCCCCGACGGCGTTCGGGCCGAGGAACCCATTGAAATCTGCTACGAACCGTCGGGCGCTGCGTTTCCATATACGCTCGTTGCAGTCGGTTCCGGCGCATCGGCGACCATCGTCGAGCGCATCACGAGCGACGAGCGCGCGAGCTTCTTGTGCGGTATCGGNNTCGGAAAAGATGCGACGCTTACGCTGGCACTCGCCGAACTCGGCGGTGAACACGTCGTAGAGCGCGTTCGGGTGGTCCAGCGCGAGCACGGCGGCAACGTCGAAATCTGCGCATTTTTCTTCGCCAACGGCGATCAGCACGTCGACCTCGAGACCGAAGTCGTCCATGCCGCCGGCGCGACGCACTCCCAGACGCTCGTGCGCAGCGCCGGCACGGGGCGCGGTCAAGGCCGCTATCTCGGCAACATCAAAATCCTCAAGGCCGCGCACGGCGCCGACGCCACGCTGCGCGACGACGCGCTGCTGCTTTCCCAAGAAGCGCACGTCGATTCCATCCCCGCGCTCGAGATCGCAGCCAACGACGTCAAGGCGTACCACGGCGCGACGGTCGGCGCGATCTCCGAAGACGAAATCTTTTACGCTCAGACTCGCGGCCTGAGCCGCCCCGACGCGGAACGCATGATCGCGCTCGGGTTCTTCGAGCCCGCCATCGCGCGCTTCCCGGGCGAAGCGTTGCGCGACGCATTGCGTGCCGCGCTCGAAGCTAAGCTGGGCCCATGATCGCGACACTGGGATCCGACGCGCGCGCCCGCGCGCTCGCGAAAGATTTTCCGATCCTCGCGCAAGCGACCTCGCGCGGGAAGCGGCTCGCGTTCCTCGACTCCGCCGCCAGCTCGCAAAAGCCCCAAGCCGTCATCGACTCACTCGTCCACTACTACACACACGACAACGCGAACATCCATCGCGGCGTCTATGAACTCGCGGCTCGCGCGACCGAACACTTCGAAGCGGCGCGCGCCAAGGTGGCGCACTTCATCAACGCCGCCGAGCCAGCCGAAATCATCTGGACGCGCAACGTCACCGAGGCGATCAACCTGGTCTCCTACAGTTGGGGCCTCGGCAACCTGAAACCCGGCGACGCGATCCTCACCTCGCAGCTCGAGCACCATTCGAACCTCGTTCCGTGGCAGTTGCTGGCCGCCAAGACCGGCGCCGAGCTGCGTTTCATCGAAGTCGACGAGCACGGTATCCACCAACTCGACGACCTCGATGAGAGATTGCGCGGCGTCAAACTCGTCGCGCTCTCGCACGTCTCGAATACGCTCGGCACGATCGCTCCGTTGGAAACGATCATTCCGAAAGCCCACGCCGCCGGCGCGGTCGTTCTGATCGACGGCGCGCAGTCGGCCCCGCACATGAAGATCGACGTCCGCGCGCTCGACGCCGACTTCTTCGGCGTGAGCGGCCACAAGATGTGCGGCCCAACTGGGATCGGCTTCCTCTACGGAAAGCGCGCGCTGCTCGAAGCGATGCCGCCTTTCCTCACCGGCGGCGACATGATCAAGCGCGTTCAGTTCACGACGACGACGTTCAACGAGATCCCTTGGAAGTTCGAAGCCGGAACGAGCAACATCGCCGACGCGATCGCGCTCGGCGCCGCCGTCGATTATCTCGAAGCCGTCGGAATGGACTGGATCCACGCGCACGAACAAGCGATGACCGCGTACGCGCTCGAACGGATGCGCGAACTCGAACCGCTCGGCCTGACGCTCTACGGTCCGCCGAATCCGGCCGATCGTTCCGGCATCGTCTCATTCAACCTCGGCGACGCGCACCCGCACGACGTCGCGTCGATCCTCGACACCGAAGGGGTGTGCATTCGCGCCGGCCATCACTGCACGATGCCGCTGATGGAAAAGATGGGCTGGACGGCGACCGCGCGCGCCTCGTTCTACCTCTACAACGTGGAAGAGGACGTCGAGCAACTGATCGCCGCCCTGCGCAAGGCGGCGCAGATCTTCAAACTGGGCTGATGGAGGACTTCTACAAAGAGTACATCCTCGACCACTACCGCAATCCGCGCAACTTCGGCCACCTCGAAAGGGCCGACGCGGCGGCGGAGGATCTCAACCCGCTGTGCGGCGACAAGATCCGCTTCGAGTTGGAGATCGAAGACGGCCGAGTGAAGGACGTGCGCTTTTCGGGAAAAGGCTGCGCGATCAGTCAGGCCTCGGCGTCGATGCTGTCGGAATCGATCAAGGGCGAAAAACTCGAAGACGTGGTCCGCATGTCGCGCGAAGCGGTCCTCGAAAACGTCGGCATCGGGATCAGCCCGGCGCGGATGAAGTGCGCGCTCCTCGGGCTCAAGGTGCTCAAGAGCGCCGCGCTCGGGGAGATCGCCGGCTGGCCGGACTGACGCCGATCGTCGTCGACGATTTCCTGCGCATCGCGGGCGCGATCGTCCTCGAGACGTTGGCGCTCGTCGTGTGGAACGTCGGCACCCGCTCTCCGCTTCAGGTGTTGCGCGACCTGCGAGGTGCGCTCGGTATCCCGCGCGCGATCTTTACTGGCTTCGTCGCCTTCGCGGTCGGCTTGATCTTCGTCGCTGCCGGCACGATCTTACTGATCCCCGCCATCCCGAACCCGCGCGTCTACCTCGTGCCGGCCGAAATTTTCACCTTCCTCGTCGCCCTCGGAATCGAGTTCTTGGTCGGCAACGACCTGCGCCGCCTCGCCGGCGGCCGCACCCGAAGCTCCCCCTAAGGGGCAACAAGAACCGGCCCAGGCTGCGGCAGGGAAACCGTGGGGAGCGCGGCAACCGAGATTTTCTCCGCAACGCAGTGCGCTTCTCGGCCACAGCGTTCATGAATGCTTCCTCGAGCCCACAAAAGGAGTGCACCGGTGAAGCTTACCCCGTTCAATCCCAATCGCGGGCAATTCATCGGCGGCGGCGTCGCGGCAGCCGCTGCAACGTTCGCAAGCATCAACGTGATCGCCGCACCGATGAAAGAAGTCGTAGTCGGCCTCGACGTCCCGCTGACTGGTCCGTACTCGGATCAAGGCCAAGATCAACTCCGCGCCTATAAGATGGCGATCTCGGAGATCAACGCCCACGGCGGCGTAATGGGTATGCAAGTCAAGTATACGACCGGCGACGACCAAACCAAACCCGGCCCGGCCGTTGAAAATGCGACGCGCATGATCGAACGCGACGGCGCGATCATGATCACCGGCGGCTCGAGCACCGGTACCGCCGTCGCCGTTTCGGGGAAGTGCCAAGAAAAGAAGACGATCTTCATGGCCACCCTGACGCACGGCGACGAGACGACCAACGAGAGCTGTCACTACCACACGTTCCGCCGTTACAACAACGCGCACATGTCCGCGCGCGCGATGGCCAAGACGCTCTTGACCAAGTACGGCACCGGCCGGTGGTTCCACATCACGGCCGATTACACGTGGGGCCACAGCGTTTACGACAACCTCGTCGCGGTCGTCGAGCCCCATGGCGCCAAGACGATCAAGAACGTCCTGTTACCGCTCGGCACGGCCGACTTCTCATCGGCGCTGAGCCAGGCGCAGGCGGCCAAGCCCGACGTGCTCGTCATCACCGAGTTCGGCAAGGATATGGTGAACTGTCTCAATCAAGCCGCGCAATTCGGCTTGACCAAGACGGCGAAGATCCTCGTCCCGCTGGCCGATGAGTACATGGCCAAGGGCACGGGTGACAACTTCGACGGCGTGGTGACGACGGCGCCGTTCTATTGGAAGTACTACCAAGACAAGAATCCGAACGCGAAGAAATTCATCGCGGACTTCGCCAAGCTCTACGGCGTACCGCCCTCGAACGGCGCGGAGAACGCATACACGAACATCTATCAATGGAAGGGCGGCATCGAGCGCGCCGGATCGATCGATCCGAAAAAATACATCGAAAAGATGGAAGGCTACCACTTCACCGCGACCAAGGAGCCGAACGAATACTGGCGCGCCATGGACCACCAGGGCATCAACAGTTGCCTGGTCATGGAAGGCGTTCCGATGGCTCAGCGCGGGAACGACTATCCGGCGTTCGCGTTTGCGAAGGTGCTCGAGGTCCACTCGGGCGAGTCCGTCGCGATCACGCCGACCGAGACCAAGTGCAAGATAGAAACCGCCTAGCGCATAAGTAGCCTGGACCTAGCGAGGGCCGGTTCCTCTCTGAGGGGCCGGCCCTTTTGTTAAGACGGGGAGCGCACTATCGACGCCATCATCTCCCAATTGCCCGGGACGTTGTTGGACGGCTTCATCCGCGGCCTGGCTTATGTGGGGATCGCGCTCGGGCTGACGATCGTCTTCGGGATGCTGCGCCTGGTCAATTTCGCCCACGGCGCGTTCTACTTGATCGGCGCCTACGTCGGCTTGGTCGTGAGCGAGCACATCGGCCTCTTGGCCGGGCTCATCGCCGCACCGATCGTGGTTGCGCTCTTTGCGATCCTGCTCGACTACGGGCTGCTGCGCCGCTTCTACTACCGGGATCCGACCTCGCAGATCCTCATTACTTTCGGCGTCGCGCTGGTCGTGCAGGAGGCGCTGCGGCTGATCTTCACGGGGACGACGCGCACGTACGCCGTTCCGGGCTGGCTCCAGGGTTCGATGAACCTCGGTTTCACCCAATATCCCACCTATCGTCTCGTGTTTGCCGCGGGCATCATCGTGCTGGTGCTGACGGTCTGGTTCTTCATCGAGCGCACCAATTACGGCCTGATCGTGCGCGCCGGCATCCGCGATCGCATCATGGTCCAACTCTTGGGCGGCAACGTCCGCCAGGCGTCGACCGTCATCTTTGCGCTGGGCGGCGCCATCGCCGGTCTCGTCGGCGCGGGCGCCAGCCCGATCTATAGCGTCGACCCGAACACGGGCTTCAACTTCCTGGTTCCGTCGTTCGTCGTCATCGTCATCGGCGGGCTCGGCAGCTTCTGGGGAGCGGTCATCGGCGGCTTGCTCGTCGGCGAACTGCAAAGTCTGACGACGTTGATCTCCGCGCCGGCGAGCGACATCGTCATCTACGTCGCAATGGCGCTCGTGTTGCTCGTCCGCCCGTCGGGTCTGCTCGGCGAAAGCGACGTCATTCGCGGGTGAATAATCGCCTGTTCTATAGCCTGACCGTGCTCGGGTTGATCGTCTTCCCGTTTGCGATCCATCCGATCGGCGGCTATCCGGGGCTCGCCACCGACATCCTGAGCCTCGGAATCGGCGCCATCGGTCTCAACCTGCTCCTCGGATACGCCGGCCTATTGTCTTACGGGCAGGCGATGTTCTACGGCGTCGGCTCGTACGTCGCGCTGCTCACGGTGTCGCGCTTCTTCCCGCAGGTTCACAGCATGTGGCTTGCGATTCTGCTGGCGATCGTCTTCGTCACCATCATGGCGCTGGTGATCGGGATCGTCACGGTTCGCTTGTACGGCATCTACTTCGCACTGTTGACGCTCGCGTTCGCCCAGATGTTCTTCTTCATCGTTTTTCAGTGGCGCTCGCTGACGCACGGCGACGACGGTTTGCAAGGGATCGCCGCACCGCCCCTGACGCTCGGGCCGCTTTCGCTCGACCTCACCACGGCGCTCCCCGATTTCAATCTGGGTCCGTTCGGCAATCTGCACGACGTGCATTACTGGTATCCGTTCGTCGCGCTCGTGACGCTGCTCGTGCTCGTCTTCGTCCGTACGCTGACCCGCTCGCAGTACGGCGAGATCTTGGCGGCGATACGCGAAAACGAGGAGCGCTCGACGTTCGTCGGCTTCGACCCGAAGCTCTATAAGATTGCGGCCTTCACGCTGGCCGGCCTTTTCGCCGGTCTATCCGGCGCGCTCAGAGGCCTGTATCAGACGTCGACCGCGGTCGACTCGCTCGACATCGACACCAGCGGCAACTTCGTAATCTTCACCGTCGTCGGCGGCGTCAAGACGCTCTTCGGTCCGCTGCTCGGCACCGGCATCGTCATGTATCTGCAAAACGTGGTCGGCGCGAAGACTGATGCTTGGCGCCTGATCGAGGGGCTGATCTTCGTCGCAGTGATCGTCTTCTTGCCGGCCGGTTTGCTCGGCATTCGGCACGCGGCGCGGCTTCCATACGATACCGATCGAACCCGCGGCCCCCGCTCGTATCCGTCCCGGCTTCCGGAAGTGGTCGGCGACGAACCGCTCCTCGTGGTGAAGTCGCTCTCGCGATATTTCGGCAAGTTTGCCGCCGTCAGCGACGTCAACTTCCGCGTTCGCACGGGAGAACTCCGCGCCGTCATCGGTCCGAACGGAGCCGGCAAGACGACGTTTTTTAACGTCCTGGCTGGGCTTCGCGGCGCGAGCGAAGGCGCGATCTACTTCAAAGGTCACGACATCACACGAATGCCCGGACCGCAGCGCGTGGCGCTCGGCATCGCCAAGGCGTTTCAGACCGCCAACGTCTACTCCGACGAGACCGTCTTTCAGAACGTGCGCCTGGCCGCACTCGCCAAAGTTCAAGGGACGTTCCGCCCGGAGTTCTTGCGCGCATCGCGACGCTTGGACGAAGTCGGCGAGCTCGCCCACGATGCGCTCGAAATGCTCGATCTCGCTTCGATGTCGGAGGTNNGATCCTGCTGCTCGACGAGCCGGTCGCGGGGATGTCGATTGAAGAAGTCCAGAAGACCGACCGGCTGATTCGCGCGCTAGCGAAACGTATGACGGTACTGATCATCGAGCATGACATGGACCTGATCATGGGGATCTCGGATTCGATCACCGTGCTGCATCAAGGGCGGGTGCTGGCCGAAGGGACTCCGGCGGAAATTCGCGCGAACCGGCTGGTGCAGGAAGTGTATCTCGGCGGCCATTTGCAAGGCGAGTTAACCGAATCCGGCGAGCAGAAATCATGACCTCGGCAGCGACGATGGCCGCGAACCAACACGAGACGCTGCTCGAACTCGAGAACGTCAACACCTTCTACGGCGACAGTCATATCCTGAAGAATCTCAGCCTGCGCGTGAAGCGCGCCGAGACCGTTGCGCTGCTCGGCCGCAATGGAATGGGCAAGACGACGACGCTCAAGTCGATCGTCGGCTGGGTTCCGCCGCGTTCGGGCAAGATTATTTTCGACGGCGAGGACATCGCCGGACACGAGATGATGAAAAACGCGAGCGACGGCATCTCGCTGGTCCCCGAGGACCGGCGGATCTTCGCCAACTTGACCGTCAGGGAAAATCTGCGGCTCGCCCAAGTGACCGCGCGGCGCGTGGGTTGGTCGTTAGCCGACGTCTACGCGCGTTTTCCGCGCCTCGAGGAACGCGCTCGCAACAAGGGCGACGAGATCTCGGGCGGCGAGAAGCAGATGCTCGCGATCGCCCGTGCGCTCGTGCA
>PLCB01000009.1 GCA_003134695.1 Candidatus Zemynaea palustris
GCGACGTCGATCGTGCCGGTCGAATTAAAGGCGATGCCGCGATTGGAACTCAGGGCAAAGCTCGTCGTCGTCGCCAAGGTGCCGCCGCCGAAGGTCAATTGGGCCGCCGTTGCACCGCCCGGTGCCGTGCCGAGATTGTTGTCGGCGGAGATTTTCAAGATCCCGCCGTTGATCGTCGTCGCGCCGCTGTAGGTGTTGGTGCCACTCAAGATCAGCGTGCCGGCGCTGGTCTTGGTCAGGCCCCCCGCGCCGCTGAGCACGCCGCTGATGGTCAAGCTCTCGGAGGCGTTGCTGACGCTGAAGGTGCGCGTCGCCGCTATCGACACGGCCAGGCTGACCGTATTGGAGCCGGCGGCGTTCGTGTCGCTGAGGTTTCCCGCGCCCAGCGCGATCGAGTTCCCCGCCAGCGTATACCCGTTACCGGAGATCGTGATCGAATTGAAACTCCTCCCGGCCGCAATGTTATTGTTTGTCGTCAGGTGTGCCGCGCCGGCCGGAAAGACCAAGTCGCTTCCTGCCGCCGGTGCAGCGCCGCCGGTACCGGACCAATTGCCGCCGGTCGCCCACGCGTTGCTTGTCGCGCCGGTCCACGTGGCCGTAACCGCCTGCGCTGCCTGCACGCCAACCAATGCGATTGCGATAGGGACGATCGCGAACGCGAACGCGAAGAGCAGGATGCGTCGCATCAGTGGCCCCAGCCGAGGAGGCGATCGATCAAACTCGTCATCGTCACGTAGACGCCTCGCCGGCTCGGCGCGGACGCCAAGGCGGGATCGGGCGCACCGCTCAGATTATAGCCGACGGCCAACCGGATCTGGTCGCCCAACCGATAGCCGGTTTCAAACGCGAAAGCGGCCGTCGAGGCCGCAGCGACGTCGCTTACGCCGAGGATGCTGCCCTCGGCGCCCAGGTCGAAGTGCGAGCCGATCCGCTGCACGGCGCGCAGACTGAGGAGGTGGGATCGCGCCGGATAGTATACGTCGCCGTCGAGTTTGTAGGCCAGCCGTCCGGCGAGCTCCAATCGCGCGGTCGGACGGTAGAGTTGTTCGAGCGAGAGAACGTCGCTGCGTAGCGGCAATGTGCTCGAGGCCTGCTCCGTGCGTTCGTAATCGAACAACGTTACGCTGCGGTCGTCGGCGACGGGCCGGTGAGCGATGCCGATCTTCGAATCCCCGCTCGACGTCCCGTTGACGTTCGCCGTATCGACCGTCGCGAATACCGAAAACGCCGGTGACAGCGCGCCGGCTGCACCGAGGCGTAACGTCGCGCCGCCGCCGTCGCCGGTACGCAATTGGTAGGCTCCGTTGGCCCGGAGCCGACCGTTTTGGTCGGCGTATGCCAGCGTCAGCCCGTATACGTTGAACGACCCGGCGCTCGGGCCGGCGTCGCCGCCGCGCTGGAAGGATGCGTCGCCGCGGAGGACTTTGCTGAGTTCGAATCGTTCGGTCACACCCATCGACGACGTGACGTCGGTGCCGTTGGCGGTCTGTTGGATGGCGTAATCGGTCGTGACGGTCGCATTGCCGACCGGACGTTCGAAGCCGAACGACGTAGCGCGCGTCGATAAGACCGGCGTCGTCAGCGACTGCGTCGCCGCCGCGAAACTCGACACGGGAGCGGCGCTCCACAACTCGCGCAGGTAGGCGCGTCCGCGTCCCGGGAGATCGACGCTGAGCTGCGCGCTGGTCTCCGCAGGCTGCGCCGTGCTCACGCTCGGCCCGATGTCGCTGAGTCGACGCAGCGAGAGTCCGAGGTTGCTGAGCGGCTTCCATTCGAGCCCGAGGTCGGCTTGCGTCGCTACCCCGCCGGCGTCGGTCGGCGAACTCGAAGCGGACATCACGCCGTTCGCCGGCGTCGCCGGCTGTCCCGGGACGAGCGTTTGAAACGATCCACTGCTCTGAACGCTACGAATGAGTCCCGCCGTCAACGTCAGGCGCTTTCCGATCTTTTCGTTGAGGTGCAGTGCGGCATTGGTCTGCGAGGCGAGCGATCCGAGGCCGATGTTCTGTTCGTGATCGAAATTGAAGGTCAGTTCGCCGCGCTGGTTGCCGAACTTCCGCCCGTACTCGACGCGATAGTCGAGTAAGCCGGGCGTCGACAGGCCGCCGAACGGATTGTCGTAGCCGACCGTCGTCGACTCGAATGAGAACGCGAAACGATCGGGACCGCGTGCCTGGCGAAACGACGCGCGATACGCGTCGCCCGCCGTGCCGAATACGCTCGTCCCGAGGTCTTGCGTCGCCAAAATACCGCGGCTGGCCAGATGCGAGAGCGACCATGCGCCGCCCGGAAGTTGGCCGCCGAGATCTTGGCCGAACAGGCTGATGTTGCCGGCGCCGTACGCGTCGTTGACGTAGCCGACGCCGAAGTGCATCTGTTTGCCGCTGCCGAACGTCCCCTCAAATCGGCCGCCGGTCGTCTCGGCGACAGCTCCCGGGCCACTGTATTCATACTGCACCAAAATCTGTTGCGGGTTGAAGTTTACGTCGAACGGCAGCGGCGGAGCGATGAACGTCAGTTGTCCGGTGGGATAATCGAGCGTGTAGTCGAGATTGCGCGTCAAGGTCGTTTGCGACACCGGTATTCCGGTCCGGCGATCGAGCGACACGAGCGTGACCACGTCGGAGCCGATGACGATGCCCGGATGGAGGGGGTTGCCGAGCGTCGCGAGGCCGCTCGGGCTGAAGATCTGTCGCGCGTACGCGATGTCGTTGTGTGCCGTGAAGGCGCTCAGTTTGGTATTCGCTTGCGCGAGCTCAACTTTGGCGCCGTCGACGAGCAGGTTGAATCCGCCGAGCCCGTCGGGCGAACCGGTTTGAGCCTGGAATTCGCCCCACATCACATTCGAGCGGCCGGCGTCGACACGCGCATAGAGATGATCTTGCGAAAAGACGTCCTGGCGGCGCACGCTCGCGTCACCGTACGTGTCGTATGGTCGAGCCGCAGCATCGTCGACAAATGCGCCGTGCTCTCCGTCGTGCCCGAGCGTATTGGCGGTGTCGTACGCCAGCGTCGCAAGCATCGCTTTGTTCAGGCTGCCGGTCGCGAAGAGCGCAATCCGACCATGCCGCGTGCCGGCGCCGTCGGCGCTTGTCAGTGCCCCTCCGGGATCCGCAGGGACCGCACCGATTCCGACGCTCGCAAGGCCGACAACCATCGGGGCGCGCACGTCCGGCGCCAAGAAAACGTGGCGGTCGAGTTCGAGTTCGCCGCAGAGGAGTTGGACGTCGAGGTCGCCCGGCTTCAAGCCCGGGGCGAGGATTACGCTGCCCGTGCCGCCCGGTCCGAGCAGCAAATCAAAACTCGCCGGCGTGACTCCGCCTGCCGGAGGACCGAGGGCAATGTTGGGTGTGCCCGTCGGCGTTGGATTCGGCGTGACGGTTCGCACGAGCCGTGCGTCGCCGGAGACGATCCTCACGTTGACGACCGAACCCGGCGCGGCGTTGTGACGCCACTCGTCGTGCGCGGTGACTCGCAAGATCAAGGTCGAGCGGCCGTCTGCGACGGCGCGTCCTTCAAAGACCGCCTCTAACGTCGCCGGCTTCCCCGGCCCATAGATGATCTGCGAGTTCGTTGGGCCGCGCAAGTTGTCCGCACCGAGCGGAGTGATTTCCAGTTGGTTGGGACCGGGTTGCAAGGTGACGCCGTAATAGGTGTAGCGCGTCACGCCGGCCGGCGGATCGATCACGCGCTTGCCGATGCGTGTCGCTGGAACGATCTCGCCGTTGACGCGCAGCTCGGCGCCTTGGCCGAGGCCGACAGCGACCTCGACGATCGTCGCCAGCGTCTCCGATGCGCTCTCGGCGATCGGTTCCACCAAAGCGGCATGCAGTTCTCGCGTCGCCGTAAAGCTGAGATGGCTCAGATCGCCGTACTTGGGCGCTGACGATGGGGTCGAAAGCGGACTCGCCGCGGGCGCCGGGCTCGGAAGCGGACTCGCCACGGCCGCCGGGCTCGGCGCGACGATTTCGGTATCGCCCGAACCGTCCAAATCCGCGACCGCGGGCGAGGAAGCGACGAAAAACGAGCCGATCAGGACGGCCGCTAGTACTTTTCTGACGCCATACGCCCGACAACGCCGCGCTGGTCTCGTCTTATGCAGTCGCGAGCGTCCTTGAGGACGCCGTGGGCGCAGCACGCGAATCGCGGTCAGCAAACCGAGGAAAAGCGCCGTCAGTGAGGCGACGAAGAACGCGACGATAAGGACGGACGCAAGTACGCGTCTCACGATGCACGCCTCACGGCGAAGGAGATGTCTTGCATCGTCCCGCCGTCGAAGACGCCGTGGACCAAGCGCCGGGTGCTGCGCTCGTCGCTGAAATTTCGCACGGGGAAGGCTTGCAGATTGGAGGGTAGCGTCGTCTCGTCGAGACGCAGCACGTGCAGGCCGGGACGAGCGGCGGGAAACGAGAAGCGCCCGAAGCGGTCGGTCGTCACCGACTCGCCGTCCTCGAGAAAGATTCGAACGTTGGCGACGCCTTCATCGGCACGCGTGAAGCGTCCGGTCCCACCGTCGTCGACGTAGACCCGTCCGGTGATCGCGATGCGTGCGGCGAAAACCCCGCCGGAGACTTGCACGTCGACGCTAGCGGCCGCCGTAAGGGCGTTGGGATTGTTCGGGGCGATGGCCGCAATCGTAACCGGATTCGTCAACGTCGTCCCGGCGTCGACGCCGGGCATGACGACGGCGGCGTAGGTGAGCGTGTGGTCCTGATTGAGCGCTGCGAACGACCAGGTCAGCGTGCGGCCGCGTTGGACCGGTTCCAGCGCGACGCCGTCGACTCGCGCGGTCGCCGGCGCGTACACGAGGCCTGGTGGGAGCGTCCCGGTGAGGGTCGTCGAGCCGAGCGGATACGAACTGCGGTTTCCGAAGTGCACCGTGTAGATCAAACGGTCGCCGGCGGATGCAAGCGATCGATCGACGCTTTCGTCGATCTGCACGCTGCGCTGCGGAAAGAGCGGGAAGTTTCCGAAGAAACCGTAGACCTCGTCGAGCTGCACCGGGCCCGCCATCAAACGATAATCGCCGGGCGCGGCCAGGAGCTGTCCGTCGAGTGCCGCGACATCGGCCGTAAAAACGGTGAACGTCGGATCGGGCGTGAGCGTCAAGCGGAGGTGTCGATTGAGATAACCCGAGGCGGAGATCAGCAGGTCGTAGACCGCAGGATGCGCCGACGTCCCAATCTGTGCCGCCGACAGCTGGAATTGATACGTCCCACTCGAGCCGGTAGTGACCGTCGCGAGCGCGGCGTTACTGCTTGCCGAGCGCGTCGTCTTCGTGGAGCTCGGCGTAATCGCGCTTCCCGTCGCCGGGTCGACGATTTGGAGAGTCGCGTTGGCGATGGGCGCTCCGACGCCGGCATCGCCGTCGTAGACCACGTTGGCGTCGCCGATAAAGACCGTCGCCGGTGTGCTCTTGACGGCCGTCGCGTTGTCGGCCGTCAGGCTCGCGATGTTGACGAGGCTCGTCCCGAGCGCGGCGAGATTCGTCGGTGCCGCGTCAAAGGTGATCGCTTCTGGAGTTTGCGGCGGGATCGTGCCGAGGGCGACGGTCAAGGCCGCTCCCTTCAATCCGATCGCGCTTGAAGGAAGCGGAACGCCGTTCAGCTTCAGGCTGCTCGGATCGACGCGCATCCCGACCGGCAGATTGTCGGCAAGCGTCGCGTTGTACGCCGGCACCCCGCCGCTGTTGGTAAAGGCGATCGTGTAGTGGACCGTCGTCGTCGAACGAATCTGCTCGGCGGCCACTCCGTCGACGAGCTTCGAGATGGCGTTGAGCACGCCGGGTTGCGTGAAGGCGGCGCCCGCTGCGGCGATTCCGCATTGCTGGCCGGAATCGGTCTGCAAGCCATTTGCGGTTCCGGCGACGGTCGTGCGGGCCGTGAGTCCGATCGAAATCTGCGTGCCGACGGCGACGCCGCTCGTCGCGACCGAGATTTGCACCTGGATCGAACCGCCGGGCTGGACCGGCGGCGAGATCGCGCCGACGCTCGCCGGGATGATCGTGCCGTCAGGCGCGACAAACGCGACGGCGGAAATCTTTCCGCCGCTGGTCGTCGCGTTCAGGATCGTGTAGGCGTCGGCGATGTTGCTGACGTTGCTAATGGTGAACGTCCGCTTGAGCAGCACCCCGATCGAGAAGACGTCGGTTTGCGGGTTACAGCCCGTCTCTTTGGGAGTGACGACCAGTGCGCCGATCGCGGCGACCGTCGTCGACACCGTATTGGAAACTGATGCGTACGTGGTGCTAGTGGCGTCGCGATAGGTCGCCGTCGCGACGTTTTGAAGGACGGTGCCGCCGGGCGTCGCCGCCTCGCTTACATTCTGTACGAAAAGCAGAATGACGAATGTGAGGAGGGGCGCTGCCCGGCGATGGGCGTTCATGGTGTGGCGTCCTAGCGAGACGCGTTACTTGACCGTGACGTTGAAGGTGATCGTACCCGTCAAGCCCGGCTGCAGCTTGAATGCTGCGCCGCCGACCGTCGCGACGAACGAGCTTGGGCCGGCCGTGATGCCCGGATACGCGCCCGACGCAAACGTGCCCGAGGGCAGGTAGGTGTAGGTCGTTCCGCCCGTGGTGTCGCTCGGTGCCGCGTTCAGGCCGAAGGTGTTCGTGCCCCACGAATTGCCCGAAGCGTTGCCGTCTTCGGTCAAAGCCAGGGTGCCCGCGCCGGTCGTAATGCCGGCCAGCGCCCAGGCCGGCTCGGTCCCCGCGTTCGTGCCGCCCGGCGCAACCGCCGCGGGCGCGATGTTGAGGTACGTCACGGTGTACTGCAGCACGCCGCCCGGACAGACGGTCCCGGCCGGGGGCGCGGGCGATGCGCCGGCCGGACAGTTCGTGCTGGTGACGGAGACAGCGGCAGTCAACTTGACGGCACCTCCGGGGTAGAGGTCGTCGTGCGTGTCGTTCGTGTCCGCTGCGCCGCCGAGCGTTCCGGTGGCGGTCAAGGTGGAGTCGACGGCGACGAACGGGGTCACCGCGCTTGCCGCCTTATAGACCGCGATGTAATGGAAGTATGCACCCGAGGCCACCGAGCCGATGCTGCCGCTCACCGTGCCACCTGCACTCGAGACGCCGGTGAGCGCCGAGCCGAGCGTGCACGTCGGCAAGCTCGTCCCACCGTACGGAAGCGCCGGACAACCCGTCGCGGCGTAGAGTTGGACCGTATAACCCGCCGGCGCCGTCGCTTGAAGCGTGAATGTGTCGGAGACGTTGCCGGTGTTTTGGATCGAGTTGACTACCTGAACACCGGCTGCCGGAACGTTGCAGGTAAAGCTGCCATTGTTGATCGCCGCGCCGTTGCTGCACGCGAAACCGACGGCAGTGAAGTCGAGGTTGTTGGTCGCCGCCGCCGAGCCGTTATTGGAAGCCGCCGGATACGAACCGGTCGCACCGGGTTGGCCGAACGGACCGTTGACGACCGCACCGGTCGTCGCGGCCTGACTGGACGCGGTGTTTGATGCGCCGCCGGGTGGCGTGACGCCGCTGCTCGGGGTCGTGTTTTGCAGCGGACCCGACCCACCGGTCAGGTTCGATGACGATGCGCTGTCGGCGGTTCCGACGGCTACACCAGGGGCAACGATCGGGATGACGCTCGTCGCGCCGACGTTGCCGCCGATGATGCCGTTGGCGATGTCGTTAACCGAGCCGCTGATTCCCGAACCGTTGCCCGAGGGCTGACTGGTCAAGAACGTCAGCGTGATTTGTGCGCTCGTTACGTTGCCTGCGCCGGTCGAACCGCCCGTATTCGACGGAAGTTCGACCGCGCCCGAGCCTCCCGTGATGAAGGCGCCGATCATTGCCGCGCTGAGATTCTGGGTGGTGGTCCATCCGCTCGCGCCGGTCGCGTCGGTCGTGTAGTACAAGGTCGCGGTCGCGCCCGACGTCGCGCCGCTCAGGCTGACCGTCGGCGTTTGCGTCAGCGCGAGAGGCGATCCGCCGAACGCCGGCACCTTCGTCGACAGGAAGATGCCCTGATTCGCCGTGCCGAGCAAAGCTTTCACCGATGCGAGATCGTGCGCGGCGAATCCGCCGCCGTTGTTGGCGATGATCGTCCACGTGATCGCGGGCCCCGAGGTGGCCGGTTGCGAAGCGGTCGCTTTGACGTCGAGCCGCGCGTCGGCCAGGATTGTGTCGGAATCGTTGCCCGTCACGTTGGCCGACGTTACAGCAGGAGCGCATCCGGGATTGCCGCTGGTGCAACCGTTCGGCGTCGTGGCATAGGCGATGTTGGCCGTCATGGACGCGCTCACGGTACCGGGCGAGGCGCCCAGGTTGACTTTATACTGGACGCCGATCGTGATCGAACCGTTGACCGCCGTCGCCGCAAGGGCGTTCAGTTGCGTTTGCAACGTCGCGAGTGAACAGGACGTGGCGACCGAACAGGTGCCGGTCGCCGCGCCGTTGAGGACGTAGCCCTGCAAGGCTGCGCTGCCGGTGATCGTCGAGTCGCTGGGCACCGTCCAGGTGCCGGCGGCGTTGCCGGTGTTGGTCAGTGTATAGGTGTCGACGACGAGATCGCCAGGCGCAGTGTTTTGCGCGGCACCCGGCGGCGTGACCGTCAGCGAAGGCGCGTTCTGAACGGTCGTGCTGACGGTGTTCGAATTCGAACTGAAATTGTTTCCGCTGCCGTCTTGATAGGTCGCACTCGCCGTGTTCGTGATCTGAACGCCGGGAGCGGTCGCGGCCGAGGCAGGTTGGCCGCCGAAGTTCGCGATCAGCGCGAACGCTACGGCGGCGCTAAGAGCGAGACGCAACAGTGTCGCTCGGTGATTGGTCGCCATTACTTGACCCTCACCACGTAGATGAAGGTCGCGCTACCCTTAGGCGCGAGCGGCTTGTCCTCGATCCAGCGGACCGACGTGTACGTCGCCGGGTCGGCTTTCTTGACGACGTCACCGGCAGGCGTGTGTACTCTGATCGTCGGCGCGCTCGACCACGTCTTTCCGCCGTCGAGGGAATACTCGACGTGGGCGGCATCCTTCATCGACGCGGAACCCGCTTGAAAGGCGGTCCCCGCCGGGACTTGTCCGATCGGCACCAAATTGCGGGCCGGATCGGCGCCGACGTTCGACGCGACGATGACGTAGCGAACGACGTCGCCCGGCTTCAGTTGAGCCTTCTCGACGGCGCTGGTTCTCTCGGCCCCGTTCTGGTCGCGTTCGACGAGGACGCCACTCAACTTGAGGACGACGTTCGGTTTCGCTTCGGCGACCGCGACAAGCGCGGCGCCGCAAAAGACAAGTGCGCAGAACGCGCTGATGATTCGTTGCATCGGGGCTCCCACGGGGAAATCGGTAAAATTGGGCATGAACGTTAGTTAAACCACGTTTCAAGATTCTCTGACTGGGGTCACTAAAGACTAACTGAAGTTCGGCCGACAAACGTTGCGCTTAAGTCACACTTGCGCGAGAATGTGACGGCGGTCATTGTGATCTCGATCACACGCACTTCCGGCGATCGTTCCGGCGCTGATGCAAGCAAAAAAGTCGTGACCACTGCTTGGGTTGTCGGGACGCGTGAGCGCAGACTTGACGATTTTTTTGCGATACCGGACGGATTTAACAGAGCGTCGATTCTTAAGTGATACGATGAGGGATCAACGGGGCGTCAACGTCGCAGCGTTAACGCTAGTCCTCGTGCACTATCGAGCGTTTCTCGAGGTTACGGCCCACGTTGTTGGGCCGCGAAGGCGCGCTTCGTCGGTACCGCCAAGCGGAGCCCATGCCGAAACGGTCCGGCGGCGAAATCCTCGTGGCGGCGCTGCGTACGAACGGCGTCGACGCGCTCTACTGTGTCCCCGGCGAAAGCTACATCGCCGTCCTCGACGCCCTCTACGACGCGCCGGGCGTTCGCGTCGTCACCTGCCGGCACGAAGCCGCCGCCGCAAACATGGCCGAAGCCGACGGAAAGATGACGGGCCGTCCGGGCGTCGCGTTTGTGACCCGCGGCCCCGGCGCGACGCACGCCAGCATCGGCGTGCACACCGCGATGCAGGATTCGACGCCGATGCTGCTCTTCGTCGGCCAAGTTCCCCGGCGCTTGCGCGGGCGCGACGCCTTTCAAGAAGTCGACTACGAGAAGATGTTCGGCGGGCTCGCGAAATGGGCGTTCGAGATCGACGATGCGCGTCGCATCCCGGAGATCGTCGCGCGCGCCTTTGGCGTCGCGTGCGCCGGCCGCCCGGGGCCCGTCGTGATCTCGCTCCCGGAAGACGTGCTGGCCGAACACGTCGACGCCGTCGATCTCGGACCCACGCGAACGGTGCACGCATATCCCAGCGAAGACGAGCTCGTCGCCTTCTGCACGATGCTCGCTGCGGCGGAGCGGCCGCTCGTCATCCTCGGCGGGAGCGTGTGGGACGCCGAAGCCTGCGCGGCGTTGCGGCGCTTCGCGACGCGCTCCGCGCTAGCGGTCGCGTGTTCGTTTCGGCGGCAGGCACTCTTCGATAATCGCGACGAGCACTACGTCGGCGACCTCGGCTATGGCGTCGATCCGGCGCTCGCGCTGCGCGTGCGCGACGCCGATTTGATCGTCGCGATCGGAGGCCGGCTGGGCGACGTTCCGACCGGGAGTTACAGCTTGATCGAAGCGCCGCGCCCGCGCCAGCGGCTCGTCCACGTGCACCCCGATCCGCTGGAACTCGGCCGCGTCTTCGAGACGGCGCTTGCGATCAACGCCGCGCCAACCGCGTTTGCGCGCGCGCTCGATCGCGTGCCGCCGATCGACGGGACGCGCTGGGCCGAGTCGACGCGTGCGGGGCGCCGCGCTTACGAGGCATACGTGCAGCCGCCGCCCATCGAGAGCGCCCTCGACCTTGCCGCGATCGTCCGATTTCTCTCCGAGCGCTTGCCCGAGGATGCGTTCATTACGACCGGTGCCGGCAATTTCTCGATTTGGCCGCGGCGTTTCTTCCAATATAAGCAATTCGGAACGCAGCTGGCGCCGATCGCGGGAGCGATGGCCTACGGCGTCCCGGCCGCGGTCGCCGCAAAGTTACGGTATCCCGACCGGATCGCGGTCGCGTTCGCCGGTGACGGCGACTTCATGATGAGTGGTCAGGAGTTGGCGACCGCGATGCAATACGGCGCGGCGATCGTCGTCGTCGTCATCAACAACGGGATGCTCGGGACGATTCGGATGCACCAGGAGCAACATTACCCCGGACGGACCATCGCGACCGACCTATGCAATCCGGACTTCGTCGCGCTGGCGCGAGCCTATGGCGCGCACGCGGCGCTGGTCGAGCGGACTGCCGACTTCGCAGCCGCGTTCGAGGCGGCGCTCGCGAGCGGCCGGCCCGCGTTGCTCGAGTTGCGCGTCGACCCCGATCGGATCACGCCGTCGCAGACGCTCAGCGGCATTCGCGCGCGCGCCGGCCACGCCTGAGGCTACTCTAGCCGAACATCGAAGATGAGGTGTACGACCGGATGCGTCTGTCCATGCAGCGTGAGGTCGCCCTCGACGACCCATAGCTTTGCACCGCTCCCCTTGACGGAACCGGCGTCTTTGCTCGCGCTCGAGCGGTACGAGATCGTCGGGTACTTTGCGACGTCGAGGACTTGCGGCCCGAGCATGTTGGCTTGCACGCTGTCCCGCCGGCTCGGCGGGTCCAGGACGCGCATCTTCGCCGCGTCTATGGTCAGTTGCACGGAATTCGTCATTTGATCGAGCGAGCCCGACGCGATCGGGACGTCGACCTCGTGATTGTCGCCCGCAAACGCGGAGACGCCCTCCTTGAAAACGTAGACCTTTACCCATGAGTGCTTGACATCGATGGACTGGAGTCCGGTTTGGTCCGTAGCAGCCGCCCAGCCGCTTTGGCCGAAGAACACTGCCACGGCGCAGACGAGTGAAGCCACTCTGCCCATGCGATATCTATACCCCTCGAACGTGAACGCTTTCTGAAGGTAAAGGCCTCCCGCACCTTAATGATTCGAGGGTCCGGCGAGGCTCAAGAGACGCGGCATGGCCACTATAGCAGCAAATCTTCCCGATATCGGCCTGACGAAGCCGCTGCTTTCGGTTTCCGGCGTTACCCTGCAATACAAGACGCGCGACCATGAGGTCACGGCGACCTATCGGGTCGGCTTCGAAGTCTACCCTTCGGAGCGCTACGTCGTCCTCGGGCCGTCGGGCTGCGGGAAGTCGACCTTGCTCAAAGCGGTGGGCGGCTATCTCACGCCGACCGAGGGCTCGATTCGTCTGCACGGCGCGATCGTCAAGCAACCCGGCGCCGACCGAATGATGGTCTTTCAGGAATTCGACCAACTCTTGCCGTGGAAGACCGTCAAGCAAAACGTGATATTTCCACTGCTTTCGAGCGGGACGCTGCGCGGGAAGGCGGCTGAAGAGCGCGCGCTCGACTATATCGAAAAGGTCAACCTTACGAAGTTTGCCGATACGTATCCGCACACGCTCTCCGGCGGCATGAAACAGCGGGTCGCGATCGCGCGGGCGATGGCGATGGAGCCGGCGATCCTTTTGATGGACGAGCCCTTCGCGGCGCTCGACGCGCTGACGCGACGCAAGATGCAGGACGAGTTACTGGAACTCTGGGACGAGACGCGTTTCACGATGATCTTCGTGACGCACTCGATCGTCGAAGCGATTCGGGTCGGCAGCCGGATCCTGTTGCTTTCGCCCCATCCCGGTCAGGTCAAAGCGGAATGGAACAGCGTCGAGCGCGACGCTCCCGAGAGAGAAAAAGCGATCGGCGCGCTCGAAACGCGGATTCACGAGATGCTCTTCGCCGACACCGTCGAGACGGAGATTGTCAATGGCTAAGACGTTGCTGGCGACGGTTCGCCCCGAGCGCGCCGGAACGCCGGTCGACGCCGCAAAGTTCGGCATCGTCCAGAAGCGGCTTTCGACGTGGGAAAACGTCTGGAATCAAGCGTGGCTGCGCAAGCTCCTCATCCTGATCGCACTCGCGGCGATTTGGGAAATCTACGGACGCGCGGTCAACAACCAGCTGATCGTACCGCCGTTCAGCGATACGATCAAAGCGTTCTTCGCGAGCATCGCCGACGGAGAATTGCCGGCCAAGGTTTGGACGTCGATCAAGGTTCTCTCGTTCGGCTACGCGATGGGCGTGTTTCTCGCCGCGGTGCTCACGACGCTTGCCATCACGACCCGTTTCGGCAACGATCTCCTCGAGACGCTGACCGCGATGTTCAACCCGTTGCCGGCGATAGCGCTCTTACCGCTCGCGCTGTTGTGGTTCGGACTCAAACCGTTCAGCCTCGCCTTCGTGCTGATCCATTCGGTGCTGTGGCCGGTCGCCCTCAACACCCATACCGGTTTTGTCGCGGTCTCGACGACGTTGCGGATGGTCGGAAAGAATTACGGCCTGCGCGGGGTCGGTTACGTCGCGAAGATTCTGATCCCGGCGGCCTTTCCGAGCATTCTCGCCGGCCTCAAGCTCGGCTGGGCCTTCGCCTGGCGAACGCTGATCGCGGCCGAACTCGTCTTCGGCGTCACGACCGGCGGCGGCGGGCTCGGTTGGTTCATCGTCGAGAACAAGAACGTCCTGAACATCCCCTACGTCTTCGCCGGCCTGTTCACGGTCATCTTGATCGGCTTGTTCGTCGAGAACGTCATTTTCAGAACCATCGAGCAGCGCACGATCCGGCGCTGGGGAATGGCTTCCTAAGTAGCCAAGGGATACCACACCACTTCCAAACCGAAGGAGACTCAGGCATGCGCGCGTTCGTCCGAATGATCCTCGCCGCGGCCGTCACGCTGTCGCTTGCCGGGCCGGCCATCGTCCGCTCGGCACTTGGCGAGGTCAACGAGGTTCGGCTGACGCGGCAACCCGGGCTCGTTTACCTTCCACTCATGATAATGGAACATGAGAAGTTCATCGAGAAAGAGGCGAAGGCTCGTGGCAATCCGGATCTCAAGGTGAGCTGGTTTGTCTTCAACAGCGGCGGCGCCGCGGTCGACGCGTTGCTCTCGGGGAACGTCGATTTCGTGACCAGCGGATGCTCGAACCTCCTTGTCGCTTGGTCGGCCTCCGGCGGAAAGGTCAAGGGGGTCGGCGGGGCGGGCGCGATCCCGATGATCCTGGTGACGCGCAACCCGAACGTGAAGTCGCTCAAAGACTTCACCTCCGCCGACAAGATCGCGGTGCCGACGGTGCGCGTCTCGATGCAGGCCGTGATGATGCAAATGGAAGCCGAAAAAGAATTCGGTCTGGATCAGATTCGCAAGATGGATCCGATTACGGTAGCGATGGGTCACCCCGATGCCTACGCCGCGCTTTCGACCGGGAAGGGCGAGATCGACAGCCATTTTTCACTCCCGCCCTACGAGCAGGAAGAGCTGAAGCTTCCGGGCGTTCACGCCGTGATCGACTCGGTTAAAATCGCCGGCGGCCCGGTCTCCAACGGCGTCGTCTTCTCGTCGGTAGCCTTCCACGACAACAACCCCGCGACGTATGCCGCGGTGTTAGCGGCTCTACGCGATGCGCAGGCGCTGATTCGGAACGACAAGCGTGCCGCCGCGCAGATCTACCTCGCCGAGACACACGAGAAGTTGACGGTTGACGAGCTCGTCACGATCATGAACGGTCCAAACTTCGTCTATTCGGTCGCGCCGCAGCGGGCGCAGAAGGTCTCCGAGACGATGTACCGCGCCGGCTCGATCAAGATGAAGGCGACGAGCTGGAGAGACTTTTTCTTCCCCGAAGTCTACAACGACAAGGGCAGCAGCTAATCGGTACTACCGAGCATTGATGCGGCGCGGTCGCCGAAAGCCGGAAGACCTACGCAGTCACCGCTGGCTCGGAGCGTCGAACCTTCGGGCCTTCGGACATCGCTCGCGCCTGTTGCAGGTCGGATACGACCGCGCCGATTTTGCGGGGAAGCCGGTCGTCGGCATCATCAACACCTGGTCCGATCTCAATCCCTGTCACGTGCATCTACGAACGCGCGCCGAGGAGGTGAAGCGCGGCGTCTGGCAGGCCGGTGGATTCCCGCTCGAGTTGCCGGCGATGAGTTTGTCCGAGATGTACATGAAGCCGACGACGATGCTCTATCGCAACCTGCTCGCGATGGAGACCGAGGAGCTCATTCGCAGCCAACCGATCGACGGCGTCGTCCTGTTGGGCGGCTGCGACAAGACCACACCCGGCCTGTTGATGGGCGCGATCTCGGCCGGCGTGCCTTCGATCTTCGTGCCTGCGGGACCGATGCTGCGCGGGACGTGGCGCGGCGGCGTCCTCGCTTCGGGGACCGACGTCTGGAAGTATTGGGACCAAAAGCGCGCCGGCGAGATCACGGAAGAAGATTGGCACGAAATCGAAGGCGGGATCGCGCGTTCGTTCGGGACGTGCATGACGATGGGGACGGCGTCGACGATGATGGCGCTCGCCGAGACGCTGGGGTTTTCGTTGCCCGGCGCGTCGTCGATCGTCGCGCCCGACTCGTCGCACGCGCGCATGGCTGCCGCGTCGGGCCGGCGGATCGTCGAGATGGTCTGGGAAGATCTGACGCCCGATCGCATTTTGAGCGGGGCGTCGGTCGAGAACGCGATCGTCGTCCAGCAGGCTCTCGGCGGATCGACGAACGCGATCATCCATCTGATCGCGATCGCGCGCCGGGCCGGAATTCCACTCGGGATCGATCGCTTTGACGAAGTCTCGCGCAAGGTTCCGGTCCTCGCCGACGTCCAACCGTCCGGCCGTTTCTTGATGGAAGATTTCTTCTACGCCGGCGGCCTGCGAGCGCTTCAGAACCGGCTTGAGCCGATGCTCGACCTTTCGTGCCTGACCGTCACGGGTGCGACGCTCGGCGAGAATATCGCCGGCGCGCCGGTCTGGAACGACGAGGTCATCCGTCCACTCGAGCGCCCCGTTTATCGCGAAGGCGGGACGGCGGTCTTGCGCGGCAACCTCGCGCCGGACGGCGCGGTGATCAAGCCCTCAGCCGCCGAGCCGCGTCTCTTGCGCCATCGTGGTCCGGCGCTCGCCTTCGAGAATTACGACGAGATGGCGGCCGCCGTCGAGCGCGACGATCTTGAGGTCACGCCCGATCACGTGCTGGTGCTCAAGAATGCGGGACCACAAGGCGGCCCGGGGATGCCGGAGTGGGGACTATTGCCGATTCCCGTGAAACTCGTGCGCGCCGGGGTGCGCGACATGGTGCGCATCTCCGACGCGCGGATGAGCGGGACGGCGTACGGCGCGTGCGTCCTGCACGTCGCACCGGAATCGTTTGTCGGAGGGCCGCTCGCGTTCGTGCGCACCGGCGACATCATCGAACTCGACGTCGACCAACGCAGCTTGCACCTCGACGTCTCCGACGCCGAACTCGCGCGGCGTCGCGCCGCCTGGAAACCGCCGGCGCCGCGTTTCGAACGCGGCTACGGCGCGATCTTCGCGGCTCACGTGCGTCAAGCCAACGAAGGCTGCGACTTCGACGTCCTCGACCGCCCCATTCGTTTGCCGGAACCGGAGATTCACTAAACGAAGCGATCTAATTTGACGCGGCCGGTTTTCGCGAGCAGCGGGGCCCAGAGATCGCCGGCTTTGTTGATGCGCGCCGGCATGTTGTCGAGCCGAAAATCCTCGAGCGCAATCCCCCGTTCGACTTCCTTCCAAGTGACCGGTGCGGAGACCGTCGCGCGCGGCGTCGGCCGGACCGAATAGACCGAGGCCAGCGTCTGGCCCCACGCGTTCTGATTGTAGTCTACCAAGACTCGCCCCGCCGGTCGTTTCGCGATCTTGTACTCCGCGGTGATCAGATCCGGTCGATGCGCGGCGAGCGCCTGCGCGAAGGCTTTCGCGAACCTCCAAACCTCTTTTTGCAGCGGCCCGCGAACGATCGGGACGTAGACGTGAATTCCGTTCGAGCCGGTCGTCTTCGCGAACGACGGCATCTTAATCGCGTCGAGCCCGCGTTTGACCTCGAGCGCCGTCTCGCAGACCGCTTCGAATGCCGTCTTACCTTTGCGCGGGTCCTTGACAGGATCGAGATCGAAGTGA
Organism: Candidatus Zemynaea palustris; assembly: GCA_003134695.1. Taxonomy (GTDB): domain Bacteria; phylum Vulcanimicrobiota; class Vulcanimicrobiia; order Vulcanimicrobiales; family Vulcanimicrobiaceae; genus Zemelea; species Zemelea palustris. The sequence goes on from PLCB01000009.1 coordinate 16,989, forward strand.
AGGTAATCGGGTCGGTCGACGTCGTCGCAGCGCGCGTACCACGGATTGAGATCGATGCAACCGAGGTTGATCACCCAGAGCAGCGCCGGTAGATCGTCGATCACCGGGAAATCGATGAACTTCTCGTCGCCGTGGTCGACGCGGCACGTACGCAGCCATTCCGGCGCGCCGGCGGGCGTACGCTTCATGAAGAAGAACTCGCCAGCGGCGCCGTTTGGGTAGCGCTTCATCACCATCGCACGGTCGCGAATGTGCGGGATGAGCACCGGCGCGACGGCCGCGTAGTAGCGTAGCAGATCGCCCTTCGTGAGGCCGACCTCGGGGAAGAACAGCTTGCGTAGATTGGTCAGTCCGACGTTGCGCGTGCCGAAACGAAGCGTGACGCCGTCGCAGTCCAACGGAATCGCGACATCCGCCGCCGCCCCGCCGCCCTTACTTCTTGTCCGTCGTCCTAGGGCCGCGGTTTTGGGGCCATTCTTTTGGGCCATGCCGTACGGAATTGGCGCGCGCTTGGGTGTTTTCCGCGCGCTCGGCGGCCTGTTCTCGCTGAGATTCCTCGTCGGAGGTCGGCTGCACGAGGGGGTCGTGCTTCTTTTTGGTCATGCTCGCGTTCTTTCACGGATGCCGTCACCCCAAACATGCCGGGCCGAGGGGCGCCCCTTTCGGCTGAGCGTTTGCGCGTGATAATATCGAGGTGGCATGCACTACTCCGAAACGTGGCTCGACACGAAGCCCTACAAGGAAGTCTACGATGGACGGGCTCACCGCAAGATGAACCCGCAGCGAACCCATGCGCTTCTGCAGGCCCGGATTCTGGGGCGACTTGCGACATGGGCCGACGCGCGCGGCGACGGCGAAGCCGGTATCGAGTTGCGCGTCTACCTGGACGAAGAAACCTCGCTCGTGCCCGACGTATCGTGGATCTCCGACGTACGGCTGAAGAAGCTGTCGCCCGAAGAACGCGAGCGGCCGCCTTTTGCACCGGAACTTCGCGTCGCCGATGTCTTCGCGCCCCTCGATCGTCTCAAGTAAGCGTATTAGCTCTTCGCGGGGAGGTTCGAAAAGAGACGGCCGAATCGTGTGGCGAACGCCTGCGGCGTCAGACTCGTCTTTGCGCTCAGGCGCGTGAGCTGCGGCTCGCTCATATCTTCTGGTTCCAGCCGGATCATGTATTCGCGCGCGACTTGATACGATTCCGTCGCGATGTCGACGAGCCGAACGCGAATGCGCCCGGTCTGCCGGTCGGTCAGCTCTTCGAGCGTCACCGGGACGACGTGTCCGCCCGAGAGCGCGATGAGCGCGCCGCTGCCGCCCTTGAGCAGATAGCGCACCGCGCCGTAGCCCAGCGTGCGGGTGTACTCGACGTCGAACGGTACCGGCTTCGCGCAGCGTAGTTCGTACCCGATGTCCTTGGGGACGACGGTCGTGCCGAGGCCGAGCTCTTTGAGACGCTTGCGAACCGCATCGCGCAGCACCGTGCCGATCGGAATGTCGGCGAGACGAACGTTTCCGTAGGCATCACGCGGTGCGTCCGACATCATCGCGAGATCCGCCGGCGAAAGCCGCTCGACGAAACCTTCGGAGATGACCGCGACGCCGTGATCTCGGCCGTCGGCGGCACGCTTGATGACGGCGCCCGCGATGGTATCGACGATGAGATCGAGTTTGATGGTTCCGGACGGAAACTCTTCGGGGATGACCGCGAGCGTCGCGCCGGCGGCCTTGCAGATGCCGAGGGCGAGCGAGCCGGACTTGCGGCCCATCGTGATCGCGAGATACCAGCGCGACGCGGTGCGAGCGTCTTCCATGAGGTTCTCGACGATGCCGGCGCCGACCGAGCGGGCGGTTTCGAAACCGAACGTCGGTGCGTTGTCGGGAAGCGGCAAATCGTTGTCGATCGTCTTCGGGACGGTGACGATGCCCAGGCGTCCGGCGGCACGTTCGGCGATCTTCGATGCGCCGTAGGTCGTGTCGTCGCCGCCGATCGCGATCAGATAGCGCAACTTCAAGGCGATCAGCGAGTCGACACAGCGCGTCAGCGTCGCATCGTCTTTGGCGGGGTTGGTCCGCGACGTGCGCAGGATGGAACCGCCGGTGTTGTGGATGCGCGAGACGTCGTCGAGTCCGAGGGGCGTGACGTGTGTCGTATCGCCGCGGGCGATGTGCTCGTAGCCGTCGTAGAGGCCGACGACCTCGAGCTTTGAGTTGAGCGCCTCGATCGCCGCCGAGGCGATGACGCCGTTGATACCGGGGGCGGGTCCCCCACCGACGAGGATTCCGATGCGTGTCGCCATTTGACATGAGTCTTTGGCAGCGGGGCGCCCGTACCATCGTAGCCGAGCGAGCCTGGCCCAAGCAAGGGGACGGTGCCGACTCGGGGCTAATCAACGCGTGATGTCCTATCCGCGCGATCTCGTCGGCTACGGTGCGAATCCGCCGCAGGCCGATTGGCCCGGCGGTGCGCGTATCGCCGTGCAGATCGTGATGAACTATGAAGAGGGCTCGGAGTATTCGATTCCCGACGGCGACGAGACGTCGGAGTTGTATCTCACCGAAGTGCCCGGCGCGACGTTAGGGAAGCACAAGCGCGATCTGATCGTCGAGTCGGTCTACGAATATGGAAGCCGCGCCGGATTCTGGCGGTTGATGCGCCTCTTCGACGAGCGCAAAATTCCGGTGACGGTCTTCGGCGCGGCACTCGCGCTCGAACGTAATCCCGAGGCCGCCCGCGCGATCGCCGCCGCCGGTCACGAGGTCTGTTCGCATGGCTGGCGCTGGATCGGCTTTCAAGACATGGATATCGAGGAAGAACGCCGGCAGATGAAGATGGCGATCGCCTCGATCGAGAAGACGATCGGTCAGCGCCCACTGGGCTGGTATTGCCGATACGCGCCGAGCGAAAACACCCGCCGTCTGATCGTCGAGGAAGGCGGATTCTTGTACGATTCCGACGCGTACAACGACGATCTTCCGTATTGGGTGCGCGTCGACGGGAAGGCACATCTGGTGATCCCGTACACGCTCGACGTCAACGACATGAAGTTCTCGGTTCCGCCGGGTTTTACGTCGCCGAGCGGCTACTATGAGTATCTCAAGGATGCGTTCGACGTGCTGTACGCGGAAGGGAAGAAGCATCCGAAGATGATGTCGGTCGGCTTGCACACGCGTCTCGCCGGTCGACCGGGCCGCGCCGCGGCACTCGAGCGCTTCCTCGATTACGTTTGCGGATGGAAGAAAGTGTGGATCGCGCGACGCGTCGACATCGCGCGCCATTGGATCGCGCACCACCCGGCGGAGAAATACTTGCGATGATCGTCGGGACTCAGGTCGTCGAGCGGCTCGCCGAGTTGGCGAAGTTAGGGGCTTACGACCAGGGGATCGATCGCGGCCTGTTCACGGCGACCGAACACGAAGCGCGCCGCCGTTTCGCCGGCTGGGCACGCGCCGCCGGATTCGATCTCGAGCAGGATCGCGCCGGCAATCTGTTTGCGCGACGCCGGGGAGGCGGCGACGGACGCGCGCCGATCGTCGTCGGTTCCCATCTTGACACCGTTCGGACCGGCGGAGCATATGACGGTGCATACGGGGTGGTCGGCGCGATGTGCGCGCTCGAGCGGCTGAATGCCGGGGGGACGCAGACGGAACATCCGGTCGAAGCCGTGGCCTGGGCCGGCGAAGAGGGTAGCCGTTTTCCGATGGGCTGTCTCGGGAGCGGCGCGTACGCGGGTTTGAATTCCATCGAGGCGATCGAGGCGCTCGTCGGCGATGACGGCGTTCGCTTCGTCGCCGCGCGCGACGGCGCCGGCGGATTGTTGCCGGACGTTCGCGTGCGTGAAGGTTTTCCGCGTCCGGCGGCCTGCCTCGAATTGCACATCGAACAAGGCCCGATCATGGAACGCGCCGGCGTGCGGCTCGGCGTCGTGAGTGCAATCGCCGGTCAAGTCCGTGTGGAAGTCGAGGTACTCGGCGAATCGGGGCACGCCGGAACCGTTCCGATGATCGCTCGGCACGACGCGCTTGCCGCAGCCGCCGAGATCGCGCTCGCGCTCGAGACGCTGGCCCGTCAATTGGGCGAATGCGTCCTCACGGTCGGGCATCTGGTCGTCGAACCAAATCAAACCAACGTCATCCCGGCCCGGGTCGTCTTCCGGGTCGACGCCCGGAGCGTCGACGACGAGCGGGTCGATCGCCTCGAAGCCGGAATACGCGATGAGTGTGCCCGAATGGAGATTCAGCGCGGCGTGAAATGCGCGATCAAGACTCTCGAGCGCAGAGCGGCCGTTTCCATGGATGGAGGCCTGCGCGCAGCGATCCAAGAGGCGCTTGGCGGCCTGCGCGCAGCGCAGCGTGACGCGCATGGCAACTTGGATATTAAGGTAATGGAGATTTCATCCGGGGCCGGACACGATACGATGTGCGTGGCGACGATCGCGCCGGCCGCGATGATCTTCGTGCCGAGTGCCGGCGGCCGCAGTCACGTCGGCAGCGAGTACACCGCGCCCGAGGATTTAGAACTCGGTGTCGAAGCGTTGACCCGGTCGATCGTTGCGGTCGATCGCTTACTGAGCAAGAAGTAGAGTCTTTGCGATGCGATTTTTCATCTGCGGCTCCGCGCTGCGGGGCCAGCCGGACCACCAGAATCTCGGCGACGCGAAATTTCTGGGCGCGGCGAAGACGGCGCCGCGGTACCGGCTGCACTCGGTGCGCGATCAGCATCCGGGAATTTATGAGGTTTCCGAAGGCGGCGTCTCCATCGCCGGCGAGTTGTACGACTTTACGTCCGAGCAGCATGCGCACCTCATGGCGAACGAGCCACCCGACCTCTACGAAGCCGACATCGTCCTTGACGACGGAACGATGGCGGGCGCGATGATCTATCCGCGCACGTTGATCGAGGAGCGCGGCTACGAGGACGTCTCACAGTACGGCGACTGGGCCGCGTTCAAGGCGTCTCGCGCTTAGGTCAGCCGCGCATTTCATTCGGCGATGGTATCTACCAAACGCAGCCGCGCGATCTTCGCGATCTCGGCGAGGGCGGTGGCGATCTCAGTCTGCCGATCGTTTTCTGCTCGCCGTTCGATTTCGTTGAGAATCGATGCCTTGCCGTGTTCGCGCGCGCAGATGACGAATGGGAAGCCGAAACGTGCGCGATACTCCGAGTTGAGTCTCTCGAAGCGTGCGATCTCGTCCGGCGTCAGCTTGTCGAAGCCCGCTGAAGCCTGCTCGCCGCGCGAGGCGGCGGTCAGCCGCTCTTCGCGCGCGACGCGCCCGGCGAGGTCTGGGTGGGCCGCGATGAGCGCGATGCGTTTTTCTTCCGGAGATCCGCCGACGACCTCGACCATACGCGAATGCAGGGCGTCGACGCTCGCGAACGGCCGAGCTTTCGCCGCTTCTTCGGCGATCCAAGGCGAATGTTCGAACGTAAAACCGACGCTGGCGACGAAGTCCTCGGGGGTGCAGAGGTTGAGTTCGTCAAGAGTCATCGTACTCGGGGTCCGGATGGTGGAGAGGTGAGCACCCTGCTCGTTCGCGATGCGACCCTGCTCGCAACCTTCGATGACGGCGGTCGCGAGATCGCCGGCGGCGGCCTGTTCGCGCGCGACGGCGTCATCGAGGCGGTCGGGCCGAGCACGACGCTACCGAAGGACGCCGACCAGATCGTCGATGCGGGTGGGATGGTGGTCCTGCCCGGGCTCGTCTGCACGCACCATCACTTCTACCAAACGCTGACGCGAAACTTGCCGGCGGCACAGGATGTGGCGCTTTTTCCGTGGCTCGTTGCCCACTATCCGATCTGGGCGCGCCTGACGCCCGGCGGTGTACGCAGCAGCACGGCGGTCGCACTCTCCGAACTGTTGCTCTCAGGCTGTACGACTGCCGCCGACCACGGCTACATCTGGCCGAACGGTGCGTGCGTCGACGACCAGATCGACGTCGCGCAGGAGATGGGCGTCCGCTTTCACGCCTCGCGCGGCTCGATGTCGGTCGGAAGATCGCGCGGCGGGCTCCCGCCCGACGAAGCGGTCGAAGACGAGTCCGAGATCCTGCGCGACTGCGAGCGCGTCATCGCCGAATACCACGACCCCGCGCGCTACGCGATGACGCGGATCGTCCTCGCGCCGTGCTCGCCGTTTTCAGTCTCGCCGGAGTTGATGCGCAAGAGCGCCGAACTCGCTCGAAAGCACGGCTGCTTCTTACACACCCATCTTTGTGAAACCGTCGATGAAGAACGCTATTGCCTCGAGCATTTCGGCAAACGGCCGGTCGAATTCGCCGAGAATCTTGGGTGGAGTGGACCGGACGTCTGGTACGCGCACGCGATCCACGTCGCGCCGGAAGAAATCGTGCGGCTCGGCGGCTCGCGGACCGGCGTCGCGCACTGCCCGACGTCGAACATGCGATTGGGTGCCGGGATTGCGCCGGTTCTCGCGCAGATCCGCGCGGGGATGCGGGCCGGGCTCGGCGTCGACGGCTCGGCCTCGAACGACGGTTCGCACCTGCTCGACGAAGCGCGTCACGCGATGCTGTTGCAACGCGTCGCACATGGAGCCGCTGCGATGACGGCGCGCGACGCTTTACGCCTTGCGACCCGCGGCGGTGCCGAGGTGCTCGGCCGCGACGACGTCGGTTATCTGGCGCCGGGGATGGCGGCCGATTTCATCGGCGTGCGCGTCGATGGACTCGCGACCGCCGGCGGCGCCGTCCACGACCCGCTCGCATCGCTCGTGTTCTGCCGGATTCCGAACGTCGACCTCAACGTGATCGCCGGCCTCGTCCGCGTCCGCAACGGCGAGCTCGTCGACGTCGATCTGCCCGAATTGCTCTCGCACCACAACCGCCTCGCCCGCGAACTCGTCGGCAGATAAGAGAGCGGGAGGAGCGCGCTAAATCCAAGATCAGATGAGGTAACCACTAATGGACAGAATCAAAGGCGCCCAAATTCGACAAGAGGTGCTCGGCACCGGGCACGTCAAGGGCATGGCGACGAACGTCGATCCGTTCTATCAGAACTTCATCGACTTCACCGAAGAGTTTTGCTGGGGAAACGTCTGGGTGCGGCCGGGACTCGAGCGCAAGACGCGCAGCATGCTCAACCTGGCGATGCTCTCGGTGATGGCGCGCTGGCACGAGTTCGAGGTCCACGTGCGCGGCGCGCTCAACAACGGTGTCACCAAAGAAGAGATCGCCGAGATACTCCTCCAGGCGGGTGTTTATGGTGGGGTGCCGATCGCGGCCGAGGCCTTCCGCGCTGCCCGCCGCGTCTTCGAGGCGATGGAAGCCGAGTCGAAGCGTTCGTAACGTCACACGGACGAGCGGGGTCGACCGCTCGTGAGGCAGGTGCAAATTACAGTTGGTGAAGAAACCAGAACTGCGATGATTGTTCCCTTGCGGCGTTTCTCGCCGATTGCAATTCTTGGTGCCGTCGCATTCGTTGCCGGCACGATGCAGGTGTCGCCGGCCGACACCATCTTTCCGTCGCCCTTGCCGCAAGTGCCACTCTGCTTGAGTTCTGTCGGTGCGCCTGGGACGCCGTGCCGCGCAAACCCGGGCCAATGGATCGCAATCGGCCTCGATCGTCGCTGGGGCGCAGGCGACAAAATCGTCGGCTTCAACGGGACGACCAGCAGCGGCCGAAACGTGGGCTGGAACTATGATGCCAAACAGCGCGTCGGCGATCGTCAAGCCGACATCGTCGAGGTCGTCATGGTTCCCGGAGCGATTTGCAGCCTCGGGCTGGGCGTCTACACGATCACGATAACCGATAGACGAACGGGTGCCGGTGCAAACCTATTGGAGAAGTTCCAACCGATTTGTCCAAGCGCGGCCCCTTCGAATGCGGCGCTCCCGCAAGCGCCGATCTGTCTGAACTCGGTGGGACCGGTCAACGTTCCGTGCCGCGTTGCCCCGGGTGCCACGATCGCCATCGCGCTCGACGCTTCGTGGGGAAAGGGCGATCATGGGATCGACATCGGTTCGTATCAGGTGCCGGGGCCGCAGCGCGTTGGTGACGGCCGCGCATCGATCGTGTTGATCGTGACGGTTCCGCAAGACATCTGCAAAGTCTATAAGGGCCAGCCGCTGATCGTAACGGTTTTGCCGGCCTCGACGGCGCTCGGTCGACCCCGTCAGCTTTTCCAGAGGTTCCAGCCGATCTGTTAGTGTCGAAGCTGTAGCGACTGCAAAGCGAAGATTCGCGCGACAGCGAACGCCACAGCGAAACCGACGAAATACGAGACGTCGCCGAGGCCGGGGTAATGCGCGGCAAGCGGACCGACGTACCAAGGTTGCTGATAAAACGGAAGCGCCGCGATCAGGCCGGCGATCCATCCGATCAGCGTGCCGGAGACGCGTCGCGACGACGGCATCCCGCCCGCAGCGATGACCGCGCCGGCCCACGGCGTGGCCCAACTCGACAGTAAGAGCAAGAAGCTCGTGTATTCGCGCGCGACCTCCCCGGGGTACAACCCGGCAAGCGACAGTAATCCGCCGAGCGCGCCGACGACGATCGCTGCCTGCCAGCGGGCGAGCGTGTAGCGAACGACGAGTCCGGTGACGAGGCCGACGCCGAGCGCGCACGCTCCGCTGACGAGCGGCGCAAAGCGAGCGCCCGGATCGGTTTGGCCGGCAACCGCGAGCATGACGAACGTGCCGAGTGCGAACGCTGCACCGACGAGGATCGCGAACCACGGCCGGCGCCGCCCGTCCCAGGCGACGAGCGATGCCAGCGAGCCCGAATAGAGATTCAGACAATTCGCGCTGAGCGTGCCGAGTAAGACCGTCAGAAGACCGAGCGCAACCAGCCAGTTGCTGGCGAACAACTTTTGGATGATGTCACTCGGCGTCGCCGCGACCAAGTCGGTCCCGACGATCGCGGTCACCGCGGCGGCTCCCAAGATTTCGAGCGCCGTTGACGGGACGCCGCCGCCTAAGAACGTCCACCACCACACCGCTCGCTTGTCGCTGTCGGCGGGCAGATAGCGCGAATAATCCGCAGCGCACGGCGCCCAGCCGATTGCGTACGAAAACGCAATCGCCGCCGAGAAGACGATCCCCGCCACCTCGCCACCGCTCGCGAGCGGTGCGTGCGCGTCGAACGGCGCGCCCGGGTTGGCGCGCTGGAAGCACGCGATCGCGATTGCTATAAAGCCGACCGTTAGCGCGACGCCGGCGACCTTTTCGAAGAGATGGATCATGTTGTAGCCGTAGATCACGATGACGATTTCGATCGCCAACACGATCAGCAGCGCCGGAACGTATTGCAGATGGAGCAACGCCTGGAGCGCAAACGCGCCGAAGATCGTATCGATCGCGAACCAGCCGACGCCGGCCAAGAATGCGAGGACCGCCGGGAAGACGTTCGCGTCGGTTCCGAGTGCCTGTCGCGAGACCATCATCTGGGGCCGCCCGAAGCGCGGACCCATCTGCGCGAGAAACCCGAGCACCGCGTACCCGGCGAGGTTGCCGATCACGATCCCGACGACGGCCCCCCAAAACGATGTCCCGAAGAGCGCGACCGTCAGAATCCCGGTTGCAAAGGTCGCCGTCTCGGCGTTCGCGGCGAACCAAAGCGAGAAGAGATCGCGCGGGTTGCCGTGACGCTCGCTCTCGTCGATGCGCTCGATGCCGTGCGGCTCGACGACGGCGACGTTTGCGCCGTATGACACTACCTGACGAGCGCCTCGGCGCTGGCGGTCGTGCGGCGGCGGGTTTCCTCGATCGCCCGCAGCACGCGCTCCGGCGTCATCGGCAGATCGCTCACCCACGCGCCGGTTGCGTCGAAGATCGCGGCCGCGACGGCAGGCGCGAATGGGACGAGCGGCATCTCGGCGACGCCGCGTGCGCCGAACGGTCCGTTCGGGTCGGCGCTTTCGACGATCACCGGATAGATTTCGGTCGGCATGTCGAGCGTCGTCGGCAGAAGGTACGTCGAGAAGTACGGCGTCAGCAGTTTGCCGTCGCGCGCCGGCATATTTTCGGTCAGCGCGTAGCCCACCGCTTGCGCCAAACAGCCTTCGATCTGGCCTTCGACTTGCTGCCGGTTGATCGCGCGGCCGACGTCGTGCACGCTGATGACGCGCAGGACCCTCGTGACGCCGGTCAGCACGTCGACTTCGACCTCGACCGCCTGCGCCGAATACCCATAGCAGTAATTCGGGATGCCGTCGCCGGTCTCAAGATCGAGCGGCGTGGTACGCGGCGGCCGGTATTGCACGGTCGCTTCCGGTTTCGCGCCTGCGACCCAATTGCGGCGTGCCGCCTCGGCCGCATCTTTCACCGCGCGCCCGCCCATGAACGTCATGCGCGACGCCGACGCCGAGCCGGTATTCGGCGCCTCTGAAGAATCGTCGGTGACCATGCGCACTGCCTCTAGCGGCAACTCTAGAGTCTCCGCAGCGATCTGTCGGAGAACGAGATGCGCTCCCTGACCGACCTCGGCGGCGCCGACGCGCACGATCGCGCCGCGAATCTCGGCCGGCGTGGCGTCCAACTCGACGGTCGCCGTCGCCTGTTCCGGAAAACCGAACGAATAGCCGACGTTCTTGATTCCGCACGCGATGCCGATTCCACGCCGCAACGAGTTCGCCGGTTCGGGCCGGCGGGCCGGCAGCGCAAAACGCGCCGCCTTCTCTTCGAGGCACCGCTCGAAGACCGCCCGGACGCTCACGCCGGGTGGAAGCGGATGGCCGGTCGTCTCGATGTCGCCTTCCTTATATAGATTCTTCCGGCGCACGTCGGCTGGATCGAGTCCCAGCGCGTGGGCGAGGCGCGTCACCATCGATTCGGCGGCGAAGTGTGCTTGCGGCGTGCCGAAGCCGCGGAAGGCACCGCTCGGCACGTTGTTGGTGTACACCACGATCCCGTCGGTCGCGACGTTCGGGATCGAGTACGGACCGCAGGCGAAGATCGACGCGCACTTGAGCACCTCGACCGACGTCGACGCGTACGCGCCGCCGTCGGCGATCGACTCGATTTCCGCGGCGACGATCGTCCCGTCGCGCTTGGCGCCCCACTTCGTCGTTATCGTGAACGGATGGCGTTTGTGATGGCCGATGATCGACTCTTCGCGATTCCATACCATCGCGACCGGCCTGCGCAACTTCCAGGCGGCTAACGCGACCAGCGGCGGAAGCGAGAGGTCCTCTCGCCCGCCGAACGCGCCGCCGATCTTCGCGTAGCGGATGACGACGTTCTCTTCGGGCATCTCGAACATCGCGGCGATCTGGCGACGATCCTCGTGCAACCACTGTCCGGCGGTCTCGAGAACGAGTTTCTCGCCTTCCCAATACGAGATGCCCGCATCGGGTTGAAGGTAGGCGTGTTCCTGCCAGCCCGTCGTAAATTTCCCTTCGAGAATAACGTCGGCTTGGAGGAAGCCGGCCGCGACGTCGCCTTTGCGTATCTTTTGATGTAAGAGAACGTTCGACCGATCGGCGTGGACGCGCTGCGCGCCGGGCGCAAGCGCCGCCTGCGCGCTCGTCACCGCCGGAAGATCTTCGTAGCTCACGTTCACGCGCGCCGCGCCGTCTCGCGCGATGGCCGCCGAGTCCGCGACGACGAGCGCGACGCGGTCGCCATAGAAACGGACGACGTCCTCGCACAGCAGCGCCTGGTCGGCAACGATCAAGCCGAAGCGGTTATACGGCACGTCGGCGGCGGTCAAAACGGCGTGCACGCCCGGCAGCGCCCGCGCTCCGCTCGCTTCGATATTCAGGATGCGCGCGTGCGCGCGGTGCGCGAAGACGGCCGCCGCATGCAGCATCCCGGCCTTGACGAGATCGGCCGGGTAGCGTGCCGCGCCGGTGACCTTGTCGAGCGCGTCCGGACGCGGCACCGATGCGCCGATAATCTTCATTTTAATGGCACAAGCTCGCTGCGCGCCCCCACGCCACTGTCGCGGCGTGGGACCCCCATGATTGCATCCAGGATCTTTCGGTATCCGGTGCAGCGGCACAGGTTTCCGCTGATCGCCGTTTGAGCATCGTCGAGATCGCAGCCGGGTCGCTCATCGAGCAACTTCGCGCCGGCCATCAGCATCCCCGGGATGCAGAAACCGCACTGCACGGCGCCGCGTTCGACGAACGCGCGCTGCAACGGATGCAAGTCGGAGCCGTTCGCCAAGCCTTCGATGGTCGTGATCTCTGCGCCGTGCGCTTGCGGCGCTGGGACGAGGCACGACATTACAGCTTGGCCGTCGAGCCAAACGGTGCACGCGCCGCACTCTCCTTCAGCGCAGCCTTCCTTCGCGCCGGTCAATCCGGCGTTTTCGCGTAACGCGTCGAGCAGCGACTTGTGCGCCGCGTTCTCGAGCCGGCGCGGACGGCCGTTGATCGTGGCCTCGATCGTCCCGCTGAACGCCTTCGGTTCGGATCTCGCAGCCGTCGTCGCCAACAGGATCGGCATCTCAGGAAGGCCCTCGGCTTCGGTTCCGTCGGCGATGCGCTCGAGGGCGCGTTCGACGAGCACTGCGACCATGTGCCGGCGATATTCGGCCGAGCCGCGCACGTCGTCGATCGGTTGCACCATCTCGGCGGCCGATCGGCCGGCGTTTTCGCGCGCCGCTCGTTCCAGCGACGAACCGACAAGCGCCTTCTCCGCTTCACGCGCGCGCACGATCGTCGGCGCGACGCAGCCGAGAGCGATCCGCGCGCTCGTAACGCGCGAGCCGGCAAAATCGAGGACGACGGCGACGTTGAGCACCGAGATCGCCTGTGCGCGGCGCAAGCCCAGTTTCAAGAAGATCCCGCGCCGCTCGCTTTCGGGTTTGGGAAGCCTGATCGAACGGATCAGCTCGCCCGGCCGCAGCGCCGTCGTCCGAAATCCGGTGCAGAACTCCTCGATGGGCAGCATACGCGTTCCGCTGAGATCGACGAGTTCGACTTCGGCGCCGAGCGCGTAGAGCGCGGGGATCGTGTCGTTGGCCGGCGACGCCGTTACGATATTCCCCGCGATCGTCGCGCGGGTTCGAATCTGCGGCGCGCCGACTTCCAGGCAGGCTTGCACCAACGGCAGCATGTCGTGGCGGAACCCAGGGGCGGCGAGGACTGCGTTATGCGTGGCCAGCGCTCCGAGCGCGTACGATCTCCCGTCTTCGGTCTCCCAGATCGCGCCGAGTTCGGCGCCGAGTCCGCTGACGTCGATCAGCCGGTTGGTCGGTTTGACGCCGCGCTGCAACTCGACCATGACGTCGGTCCCGCCCGCGATTACGCGCGCCCGATCGCCCTCGCGGGCGAGCAGGGTCAGGGCCTCTGTCAAGGAGGTGGGCCGGAGGTAGGTCTCGATCATGGCCGGCCTCCAATCTTCGTGACCCTCCGCCCCCGTTCTTGGGTAACCCCCCAAGCGCGACTTAATATCCGAGCGCGTGGTGGACGGCGCGTTCGATCGCTTCGCGCGGGGGGTGGCGTGCGATCCATCCGACGTAGCCGTCGGGCCGGACAAGCGCCGCGAACGGCGCGCGGGTTTTCCATCGCGCGGCTCGCTGACGTTCGATCGCGAGCTTTCGCACACTGCGAGGCAGGTCAAGCCGATTCGCATTCGCCTCGTCGAGTCCGTGGAGCACGAGTATCGCGCCGTCCGTCGTTGCGAGCGCGGGATCGGGAGCGCGCCGTCCGACCCAGCGGTCTCTTGCGAGAAATAAGGGAGAATCGTCGTACCGAACGTCGAGCAGGACGCCGGTTCGTAAAACCCGCCGAGCGAGCGGCGCGAAGCGCATCAACCGGCCGCCCGCGGCGAGCAGCGGCCGCCGCCAGCGTGGCGCGATGCCGAGCATCCATTTCGTGCAACGATCGCTGAAGCGCTCGGTGCTGGTGACGATCGCGCAACGCCGTTCGACGTCGTACGAGGCGAGCAATCTCATCGTGTCCGCGCCGTCCAGTGCGAAGGCCAGCTTCCAACTGAGGTTGTGCGCGTCGGCGACGCCGCCGTTGAGTCCTTGACCGCCGACCGGGCTGTTCAAATGCGCGGAATCGCCGGCGAGGACGACGCGCCCGACCGCAAACCAGGGCGCGTGACGCCTATGGATGTTGAAAGCGCTCGCCCATTCGATCTCAAAGGGGCCGTCGCCGAGCGTGGCGCGGACGTGGGAGGCGATGCGATCGTGTGCGAGTGCGGCTGCGTCGCTCTCGTCGGGTGGGATCGCCGCGATGACGCGCCAGCGCCCGCGCGCGAAACGCAGCGCGGCGAGATATTCAGGGCCGTCGAAACGTAGTCGCGGCCAGGGGAGAATATCGCGCCGATCCTCGATGCCGATGACGGCGAGCATGATTCGCGTCGGATACGTCTCGCCCTCGAGCGCCAGCCCGAGTTTTGTGCGGACGGTGCTGTTGGCTCCGTCCGCACCGACGAGAAACGGCGCGTCCACCGAATACGTCGATTGCTCGCCGAGCTTGCGAAGCACGACTCGGACGCCGCCCGGGTCGTGCCAAAAATCGACGACCTCCTCACCGAAGCGAGCGTCGACCAAGCCCGTGTGCACGGCCGCGTTGCGCAGGATCGCTTCGGTCCGGTGCTGCGGCAGAAACACCGGCTCCGGGTCGAACGTTTCGTCGCGAAGCAGCGAGAAGTCGAGGCGTGCGAGTTCTTCGCCGTCGAGCGCATCGCAGATATTGAGTGCTGCAGGGACGATGGCCTCGGCGCGGATCTCATCGAGCAAACCCCACGAGCGAAAGATCTCGACCGTGCGCGGCAGCACGACGCCGGCGCGCGCATATAGCGCAGGGGCGGGCGCTTTCTCGAAGACGATCGAGCGTACGCCGTGGCGCGCCAGGCCGAGCGCGGCCGCAAAGCCCACGGGCCCGCCACCGGCGATAGCGACCGGTGTCGTCTCGTTCATCGACCGCGGTGCGCTTTCTCCGCGACGTGCGCGGCGGCGCCGAGCCTGGGACCGATCACGATCAAGATGATCACGGCGAGGACCACTGGGATGAAAGCGGTCGCGGAGATGTGGGAGAGATCCCAGATCGCCCCCGAGAGAAGCGACATCACGAACGCAACCGAGTAGCCGATCGTGAACGCCCCGGCCGACATCGATGCGACGTCGCCGGCGGCCGCGACGAGCGGCGGCAAAGCGAAACTCAAGATCAGCGTGTATGCGCCCCAAAAGCCGATGAATACCACTGCGGCGACGCCCAACCAGCCGCCGTACACCAGGAAAATGGCGAGCGCCACCGCCAGGAGCAACGCCATCACGGTGCACGTGATCCAGTGGCTCAAGATGCGTATCGGAATGAGGCCGAATGCGAACGACGCGGGCAGCTGACCGAGGTTGAGCGCGGCGAGTGCTGGCCCCACGAACTGCGCTTGATGGTTGGCGTGTAAATAGTCCGGGATGAACGTGTTCGCGCCGAAATAGGTCAGGCTCGCCGCAGCTTGAAGGATACCAACCTCCCACAGCCGCTCGTCGCGAAAGTTCGGAAACCAATTCGCCGTAGCTCGATCGGCATGGCCGTCACCGCGTCCTGCGAATAGCATCACGATGACGGCGACGAGCGCGACCGAAATGCCCCACACGCCGAAACTTTTTTCCCAACTTCCGCCGACCAGCGGCAAGACGAGCGGCAGCGTCAGCGATGCGCCAAGCGCCTCGCCGGCGAGCAGGCCGTTCGACCACACGGCGGTGGCGAGCGCGACGCGGTTGGAAAACCATTCGCGTGAAAGGGTCGGAAAGACGGGTTGCAAGAGTGCGATGCCGAGCCCCATCAGGAACGTCATCGCGAACAGCACGACGATCGACGGGCCGATGCCGCGCAGGCTCGATGAGAGGGCGATGATCCACAGCGCGACGATCATCGCTCGACGCGTTCCAAGACGGGCCACGAGCAGTGACCCGAAGATTGAGGAGCCCGCCAAGGTGAGCACCGGCAAATTCGAGAGCGCGGCGACGCCGGCTTCATTCAAGTGAAGATCGCGGTGGATCGCCGGAAGCACCGGCGGCAGGGCCAAGAGGGTTAGCCGCAGGTCGATCCCCGCCAACCACAACAGAGAAAGCCTGAGCTTCATCGCGGCGCGCTTCCGCCTGTAGCCTCAAAAGACATGGCGCCCGCAGCGCGAAACGCCGCTCGGGGAGATCGAAGTCTGGATACCTTAGCGCCCGATCTTTGGTCGACGCTCGCCGGCGTCTTGCGCTTGCAAGGCGCCGCGTTCGCGCAGGTCCTTCACGTCCACAATCGCTTTGCGGTCGCCCTCGCGATCGTGCTGATTGCCGGCCTTTCGGAAGGGATCGCGCAAAGCATCGTCTTGTTCGCCAATCGCGTCACACCTGCGCGTTTCGTCTTGAGCGCGGCGACCAACGCGCTGCTCTTTGTGTTCGGCTACGTGTTCCTGGTCTCGAGTACGTTCGCGATCTGTTTGGCGCCGGGCGCCCCGCATCTTTCGTTCAGTACCTTGCTGCTGGTGATCGCGTTCAGTTACGCGCCGCGGGTCTTTGCGTTTTGGGCGGCGTTGCCATACTTGGGGAACCAGCTGCTTTGGGTCTTGCGCGGCTGGCATTTGCTGGCGATGGTGGTCGGCGTCGCGGCGGCGGGGCACGTCGCGCGGGTCGACGCCTTCATCTGCGTCGCACTCGGCTGGCTCGGGACGGTCGTCGCGCAACATACCTACGGGCGCCCGATCGCGAACCTCGGTGTGCGCTGCCTGAACGCGGCGGCCGGCACGACGCTGATCGACGACGAGCAGCTTGCGATCGACCGAGCCGGCTCGACGATGATGGGCGCCGTAAAAGCTTCGACCGGCGCGGCTTCGCGCTCGGATCGCCTGCAAAGCGTGATCGGCGCGATCGCCGTCGTGCTGCTCACGGTCGTCGTGGTGCTTGCGCTCGTCCCCGTGCGCGATTCGGTTTTTGGCTGGTACGGCCGTATTCCGCTCGAGCTGCGCCTGCCGCTCGATCTGGTCTGGCTCGCGTTCATCGCGGCGCTGGTCGCCGCGCTGCTTGCTCCGGTCGAGACGTTGGGCTGGTGGGCCGGATGGTACGGTGAAACGCTGAAACCGCCGGCGGATCGCGATCCGCTCGACGTCGCGAAGGCTCGCCAGGCAGTCTCGCGCTACGTCGTCTATCTCGACGGTATCTCTCAATCCAGTTCACACTACACCCCCGACATCGAGACCTTTCTCGACGCCTTTGCACCGCGACTTCCGGAACGCGTGCGTTTGATTCGCGGGCTCATGGTCTATTCGGTGCTGAACCGACCGCTCGATTCAGACCCCGTTTTCTCCCATTTCTGGAAGCTCGTCGACGCGATCCGTCTGAAAAACGGGAATTCGCTGCTGGGGATGTTCATCAATTTGCGAAACGTGCTGATCGTCGCGGTCTCGGCAGATCAACGCTACGGCCCGCTGTACAACTTCGGAATCGCGCGACTCGTTTACGACGCCCTAATCGCGGACGGTTACGATCCCAAGAGCGGGATGCCCGTAACGCTCGTCGGCTACAGCGGCGGCGGGCAGATGGCGGCGGCATCGGCGGCCGTGCTCAAGCGCGCAATCGACGCGCCGATCGACGTGATCTCACTCGGCGGGGTCATGAGCGGAAACTCACGCTTTCTCGAACTCGAACAGCTGTATCATCTCGTCGGTTCCAAGGACGGCGTCGAGCGGCTCGGCCCGATGCTCTTCCCGTCGCGCTGGAAGATCTTCCCGCTATCGTATTGGAATCGAGCCGTGCACTTGGGGCGGATCACCTTCGTCCCCCTCGGCCCCGTCGGGCACCAAGTACCCGGCGGAATGTTGGATGCCAACGCCGTCCTCCCCGATGGCCGAACGAATCTCGGGCAGACGCTCGACATCATCGATCGTATCTTGCGCGGCACGTGGGCGAGCCCCGCGCCGCTGTCCGCTCCGAAGGCGAGCAACTACGACCGCTACGTCGAAGCGGCGTGGAACCTCCCGGACTATTACCCACTAGAGCGTACGGTCGACGCGCAGCGCTATCGACCGATCGGCGAATGGATGGGCCGGCTGATTCTCCCCAAACCTGAAGAACGCGCGAGCGTGCGTGGGGCGTGGTTCGAAGTACACCACGCCGCTGAGGATCAGCGCGACCTCGTCGGCCGCACCGTGAAGTTGCGCTGGAGCGACGAGCCGGAGGTGCAAGAACTGGTGCGCGCGGTGACTCGTGACGTGAACTTCAGCGCCGAGGCGGACTATGCGAGCCATTATGGCGGCCTGGTCATGCCGGTTCGCCTCAATCACGTTCGGCTCGTCGATCCTTTGGAGTCGCTGGCGGGTTCGCATCCGACCGACGACGCGATCGTCATGCTTTCCGGGCCTGTGGAGAGACGAGACGAGGACGGGGTCGTTCTCCAGATCGCGCGTCACCCGGTCCAGATTTCCGGACGGTATTACGCGTTGTTCCGCTTCGTCGAGGCGCTCGCCGGCGACCACTTTCGCGTCGTGCACTTCAACAGGTCGTCGCACGACTTCAACGGACCGGAGGAAATCGTTCGACTACCGCCGGTCGTCTCCGATTGCGAGGGACGCGAGCCGTCGAGCACTCGCGCTCTCGAGCGCACGGCGCTCAACACGGCCGGCTGGTATGCGTACGGTGCGCCGGACGCGAACGGAGAGTTCGTCGTGCGCGCGCTTGCGCCGCGCGCGTTGTTGCGCGTCGCGCCGGAATCCGTGCAGCCGGGTGGGATCGCGGCCTACGGCGCCGTGCGAAAGATGGCGTGGGACGACATCGTCGCGCGAAAAGGGACGATGCGCTCGGTGCTCTTCGGCGGCTCGCCCAGCGGCTGGAGTGTGGGCTCCAAGGCGTTGCTCGTCCACGTCTACGGCGGCATCGGCGGAACGCAACGCGAAGCGACGGCGTCCGCTCTCATCTACTTCGGCCACTTCGCGTACGGTCTGGCCGAGGTCGTCATGGATCCGCTGGCCGGCGAGTCGCGCTTCGAGATCGTGTACCACCAGGTCTACACGCAGAACGGCGATGGTCTGATCGCGGGCCCCCTGCATTGGTCGCGCTACATGGGCGATCGGCAATTCGGCTGGGCCGGGTTGCGCCCGGTGTGCGACTTGCTGTTCAAACTCGACGCGTTCGGCGAGGACTTCGAGATCGACGCCGCCCCGAGCGGGTCTGCGCTCTCGGGCTTGGTGCTGCAGCTCGAAGCGATGACGGCGCGCTATCGCATCGGCGACGGGACCGGCGGAACGTTTGTCGGACCTGCCAACAACTGCTCGCAGGACGCGAACCACGCGCTCTTCTCGACGCTGCGCCGCTTGCAGCAATTCATCGAGGCCCATCCGGCGTTCGACGATTGGGAAAGCTCCTCATCGGCCGACGCGCAACGCTACCGCGTCTTGGTGCAGCTCAGCCGAGAGCTCTCGCGAAAACTTCAACCCTTCGGTAGTCCCCGCGCCGATTGGAGTGCAAACGAATTCAATCTCGGGAGCACGCTCGAAGATGCTCCGCTTCAAAGCCTACTCGCGGGGCTGACGAGCTGGCGCGTCGTGCTGCCGCGCCTCGCCGCCGACACGATGCTCGGCACCTTCCTGCGTCACGGCGCCGCGGTCTGGCTGCTGACGACCGACCAGATCGGCGGCGAACATCCCGAGGTCGAGCCTGTCGCGCCGACGACGATCTTCTAACCGCTACCCGGGCACGTGCGAGCCGTCACACTCGGTCGGCTTTTCGGTCGGCGAGACTGAGGAAGCGGGCGCCTGCGTCGAAGCGACGGGCGGGGTGGCGCCGTTTTCGATGGCGCCCTCTCGCGACGGAGCCGGTTTGTGTGGCGCAAGGCCGGCTCCGATCTTTTTCAAGCGCGCAGCGCGATCGCGATCTCCGCGCCGAGCCGCGCGTTGTTTTCGATCAGGGCGACATTCGCGGCGAGGCTTCGTCCGCCGCTCAGCGCCGCGAGCCGCTCGAGCAGGTACGGCGTGACGTCTTTGCCGGCGATATCGCGCGCCCGAGCTTCCTCGATCACCGCTTCGATATGCGGCCGTAGATCGTTTGCCGGAATCTCCTTCGATTGTGGAATCGGATTGGCGACGACGGTCCCGCCGGCGAGTCCGAGATCGCGTTTGATCGCGATGAAGCGCGCGATCTCGGCGCTGGAGTCCAGGCGGAGCGGCGCGGGTAGGCCGCTCGAGCGGCTCCAGAACGCTGGAAACTCGTCGGTGCCGTAACAGATCACCGGGACGCCGCGCGTCTCGAGGGCTTCGAGCGTCTTGGCGAGGTCGAGGATCGCTTTCGCGCCGGCGCAGACGACCGTGACCGCCGTGCGCGCGAGTTCTTCCAGGTCCGCGGAGACGTCGAACGTTTTCTCCGCTCCGCGATGGACGCCGCCGATGCCGCCCGTCACGAAGACCTCGATTCCGGCGAGGTGTGCACAGATCATCGTCGCCGCGACGGTCGTCGATCCGTCGATTCCGGCCGCCAGCGCATACGGCAGATCGGCGCGACTCAGCTTGCGGACGTTCTTCGCCCTCGCGAGCCGCTCCAATTGGGCGTCGTCGAGCCCGACGTGAATGTTGCCGTCGAGCACGCCGATCGTCGCCGGGATGGCGCCCGATTCACGGACGATTCGCTCGACATTGCGCGCCGTCTCGAGATTCTGCGGATACGGCATGCCGTGTGTCACGATCGTCGTTTCGAGCGCGACGATGGGTCGGCCGCGCGCCCGCGCCTCTTCGATCGCGTCGCCGGCGACGAGCAAGGAGTCTAGATTTCGCGGATGCGCATGATCATCTGCGCGTGCGAGTCGATGCCCGGCGTCCCCGGCTGCGCGCCATGATCGAGCCCGTCGCTGCTATAGACCAAGAAGATCCGATCGGTCGCCGAGAGGTGGTAGGTCGTCGTGACGGAGAGATCGGCCGTCCCGAGCGGCGTCGTGGTAAACGTGTTCGTCGTCCCCGAACCGTCGAGTGGGAGCAGCGCTCCGGTCCCCGGCGTCAGACTGAAGAGGCCGTAATGCCCGGACTCTTTCAGGGCGACGAAACCGAGATGGAGCCGGTCGCCGGCGCCGGCAGTCGTTACGTCGACCGTGCCCCCCGCTCCCAGCCACTTCCCGAAGTTGAATCCTAGCGGTTTGCCGTTTGCGTTGAAGAGTTGCGACGTGCGGTCGTCGCTGGCCAGACTCGCCGCTCGGAGACCTGCGAGGTGCTGGATGTTCGAGCCGTCCGTCCCTTGCGCCGCACCGCCGTCGCGCACAAAAACCTGCGGATCGATCGGTTGTTGCGTGAGATCGGCGTAGAACGTCGCGTGCGTCATGAACAGCCAGTGCTGTTCTTGCGCGGCGAGCGGGGTGGTGAGGGCGACCAGCAACAGCGTCGTAGCCGACGTCAGGGCGAGAAACAGTTTGCGCATTGGGTTAACCTCTAAGACGTGCGACGGCGCGGGCGTTTGCCGGTTACGTTGTCAATCCGATCGGCGATCTGTTCGGCGGTCGAGGCGCCTTCTTGCAGTATCTGACCGACTTGCTTTGCGGTCGCCGCAACTTCGCGCACCGTCGTCGTCGCGCGCTTCGCTCCGCGCACGGCCTTGCGGGCGACGGCCGCGCCCTTCTTGATTACGGCACCGGCTTTCTTTCGTGCGCCGGTCTTGCGCCGCGTCCGTTTTGCCGTGGCTTTCTTGCCGCGTTCGCTCTTGTGAACCGCGGCCCGCTTCCCGCGAGTCGATTTCTTCCGTCGAGTCTTTCGTGCAGCCATTCTCTCTCCGTTCCCTTAAATCGGCGATCCAACCGCATTGGCTTCAGCTGGGCAAGCGTTCACTTCGGACCCGACTGGGGTCGTGGCGACGACCAACTTTCGTAGGTCGCATTTTCGTGCTGCTGCGGCCGTCTCCGAACGATGCCGAGTGCGAGATCTTTCACGATGTAGCGCAACAACCGTGACGCCGCCGGGATGATCGCGCGGTCGTAGAACTCGCGCGGCCGCTCGTCCGGAAGGATCGCGACGACCTCCTGCTCGCAGATGTCGCCCGTGTCGAGCCCGTCGTCGGCCCAGAACCAGGTCGCTCCGGTGTAACCCTCACCGAGCTTGAAGGCCCACTTGATGGAGTCCGGGCCGCGATGTCGCGGTAGGAGGGACGGGTGGAAGATCAGCGTCCCGAACTCGGGCTTTGCCAGGTCTTCGGCGCCGATCTTGACGGTGAGGCGTGGAGCGATCGCGACGGTCGCGGCCGCGGGATCGTCGACGACTTCGACGGCCTCATCTCTGAGAATGTCGAGACAGGCCTGCACCATCGGTTGTTCGCGATCGCCGATTACGTAGACCGTCATGACGCTTTACTCGGAGGCCTTGCCGTCCAGCCCTGCCAAAGGCCGCGTAATGCTGGCGCGCTACGGCGATCGGCGGCTTGCGGTTGCGATTGCCCTGTACCTCGTCGTCCTCGGATCGCTTGCGGCTTGGCGCTGGCACATTGGAACCTACGGCGCCGACACGGGACTCTTCACGCAGGTCGTCTCCGATGGGCTCGGGGGCTTTCGCGACGGACCGGAAGACGGGACCCACTTCAGGTTCCATTGGTCGCCCCTGCTGGCGCTGCTCTGGCCGTTGGTCGCCGCGCCGCATCTGTCGCTGGTCCTGCAATTCGTCCAAGTCGCCCTCATCGCTGCGACCGCGATTCCACTCTATCTGCTGGCGCGAACGTATCTGCCGGAAAAACTTGGGCTCGCGGTGGCGTGCTTGGCGCTGGTGTATCCGCCGCTCATGGCCGTCGCTTTCACGGAATTTCACGAGATCGCATTCTATCCGCCGATCGCCGTCGGACTATTTTGGGCGGCCGATCGCGCGGCTTGGCGCTGGTTTGCCGTCTTTGCGTGCGCGTCGGCGCTGATTCGCGAGGACACCTGCATCGTTTTCGCGATCGTCGGCCTTGTCTTCGCGGCGATCGGTGTGCTGCGGCGTGGCACGCAAATCGTGGGCGACGACGGACTGCTCGTCGGGAGGCCGCGGCAGCCCCGTGCCTTGGCGCTCGCCGGCGTCGCGCTGGCACTCGTGAACGTGGCGGCACCGCTCGCATATTTCGGTCTCGTGATTCCACGAGTCGGAGCTTGGGAGCCGTCACATTTCTACGATTACCCGTTCGCAAGTTCGCCGCTCGGCTTGCTCGCGGCGCTGTTCGCTCACCCGGCGTACGTCGCCTATTTGCTCAATTACGGAAGGTTGACGTATCTGATCGAGGCGTTCGTGCCGCTGGCGCTGTTGCCGTTCTTTTCGCGTTGGTCGTTGCTCGCGCTACCCGGACTCGGTATCGTGCTCTTGTCGAGCAGTTGGATTGCGTGGCGCATGGGCTCCCACTATGCGGCGATTTTCGTGCCGTGGCTGTTCATCGGCGCGTTGGCGGCGCTGGTGCGCTGGCACCGCGCTGGGCGCACTCTCCGCGTGCGCCGTTTCCTGACCGCCGCGTTTGCTATCTGCGCCTTGGTGCTCGTCGCGTTCAACCCGCTGCATCCGCTGCACTATATCCGGCCGATCTACCCTAAGGGCGACGACATCGGGCGGGCACTTGCATCGATCCCGGCAAGCGCGCACGTGTTGACGCATGACGAATGGTTCACCTGGATCGCCTCGACGCACCCGCACGCGACCGTGTTCCTGTGTCCGGACGTCGACATGCTCGTCCTCGGCGACGAGTATCCGACAAAATTGTGGCCGGAGGTTCACGCCGAGCTCGAGAGCGGTCAACTCCGATTTGCCCGGCGCTTTGGACGCGTTACGGTCTACCTACGCCGGGCGGATAGGCCGGGCGAGTACGAGAATTGCGCTACCGGCCGTTACGACGATTTTCCGAGCCGGCGCGCGTTTCTCGACTTCAACCTGAAGAGGATGGAATCGACGCGCCGCTAGCCGAGGGTGCGCTCCAAAGCGTCTGGTAGTCGTCGAGTACGCAGGTCCAACCGAGTTCGGCGAGTCGCCGTTTGGCAAGCCGCGGCTTTCCGCCGCCAGGAAGATCCCCGTCGTCGATCAGCACGAGCGCGTGTGCCGCGAGCGACGGAAGCGCAGCATCGAGCTCGCCGAGGCAATGCAGCTGCGAGGCCTCGCGGGCCGCATCGCGGTTCGGTTCGAGTTCGTAATCGAAGCTGTCGAGATAGAGGAAGTCGATTTCGACGCGGGGCTGCGTCATGGCCCACGCGGTGAGAAACGCGATCGAATCGCCGACGTGGTACGAGATCCAGCGCTTGTAGCGCCGGGTGATGCGCCGGCAGAGCGCCATGTTATGAGGGCTGAGGTCGACGGTGAAGAGCCGGCCACCGCCCCGTTCGAGAAATTCGCCGAAAAGCACGGTCGAGTACCCGGCGCTATAGTCGTTTTTCTCACGGACGCAGCCGGTCTCGACGATCGCGCGATTCGGACCAGTGCGCTCGAGCAAGAGCGCAAAGGCGGCGCGGAACGTCCGGTAGCGCTTCCCCAGCCGGGCCTGGTACGCCCGCTCGAACCAGGCAAGGTCCTTCACGACTGCCTGCTTATCGCGCGACGAACGCGGTCCCCTCGGTGGGGTGGAGCACGGCGTTGCGGAAACACTTCCGGCTATGCCGAGACGTTTGATCGGACCGCTCGTCATGGCCGCGCTGGTGTGCTGGGCGATCGCCGCGCGGGGGCAGGCGACGTTGCCGGAAGGCAGCGGCAAGGATGTCGTGGAGACGAAGTGTTCGGTCTGTCACGGCCTGCAACAGATCACGCGAGCGGGCTACTCGCACGACGGCTGGCTGAACGTGGTGGCGATGATGGTCAACGTCGGAGCGAAGCTTTCGCCGGCGGAAGCGTCGACGGTCGTCGACTATCTCGCCAAGAACTTCCCGGAGAAAGCCGGGCCGGCGCCGGTGATCGTTCCGGGGAGCGCGCACGTGACGATTCAGGAATGGGTCGTCCCGACGCCGGGCTCGCGTCCTCACGATCCTCTGGCGATGCCCGATGGTTCGATTTGGTACAGCGGCCAGATGGCGAACGTGCTCGGCCGGCTGGATCCGACGACCGGTGTGATCAGGGAGTATCACTTACCCGAAGGTTCGGGGCCGCACGGTCTGATGCCGGACACGGCCGGCAATATCTGGTACACGGCAAACTTCAAAGCTTACATTGGAAAGTTCGACCCGAAGACCGGGAAGGTGAGGGAGTATCCGATGCCGACCCGGCGGCGCGCGATCCACACACCCTCGTTTTCGACCAGAAGGGCCTGTTGTGGTTCACCGTGCAGGGCGGTAATTTCGTCGGGCACCTGGACCCGAAGACGGGTGACGTCAAACTCGTCAAGCTACCGTCGCCGAGATCGCTGCCGTACGGGATGGTCATCAACTCGAAAGGCGTCCCATTTTTCGACGAGTTCGGCGGGAATCGGATCGCGCGGATCGATCCCGAGACGCTGGAACTCCACGAATACACGCTGCCCGATCCAGCTGCGCGGCCGCGCCGCATCGCGAAGACGAGCGACGACGTGATTTGGTATTCGGATTACGGCCGAGGGTATCTGGGACGTCTCGATCCGGTGACGGGAAAAGTCACCGAGTGGGCGTCACCCGGCGGTGCGAAGTCGCGTCCCTACGGGATCGCGGTCATCAAGGGCGTCATCTGGTACAGCGAATCGGGCGTCGAGCCGAACACGATCGTGCGCTTCGATCCGAAGACTGAGAAGTTCCAAACTTGGACGATTCCGTCCGGCGGGGGCGTGGTACGCAACGTGAGCGTGACGCGCGACGGAAATCTCGCGATCGCCTGCAGCGGTGTGAACCGAATCGGCCTCGTCGAGATCCGGTAGCTCGCCGGCCGTCGCAAGCGCAAGGCTCGCGAGATTTTGGTAGTAATTCCGCGGAGTTGGGTATCGGTGCGGTGAGCCCGATCCAACCGTAGGCTCGAAAGGGGTCCAATCTTGCGGCACCTTGTGTCGGTCTCCCTCGCATCTGCCCTCGGCGCTGCGGCGCTGTTTTTCGCACTCGGCTTACCGGCGAGCGCCCAGTACACGGTGTCCATCAACGGCAGGCCGCTCAACCTGTCGCCCGAACCGATTGAACGCGGCGGACGCGTCTTCGTGCCGCTGCGCGGCGTCTTCGAGCAGCTCGGCGCGAGCGTCGTGTATGCGAACGGGCAGATCAACGCGACCGGCAACGGCCGCACGATCTCGCTCACAGTTGGTTCTACGCAAGCCATCGTCGACGGCGCGCCGCAACTCCTCGAGATCGCGCCCTTCATCGTCGGCGACAGCGCGTACGTTCCACTGCGTTTCGTTTCGCAGGCGTTTGGCGCGACGGTGAATTACGAGAGTTCGAATCGCCTCGTGTTGATTACGACCGACGGCTCGACGGCGATCTCTCAGCAAAACCCGCCGCCCGCGTTGCCGCCGGGCACGAGCATCGTCGGCACGCTGTCGCGAGACATCAGCACGGCGACGGCGCAAATCGGCGACACGTTTGCGATCGATCTCATGCCGCCGTACCCGAACGACGACCCGTCGTTCGCCAACGCCTACATCCGCGGGCATGTCGGTAGCGTGACGCGTGCCGGACAAGGCACTCAGGCGCAGCTCGGGCTTTCTCTTGACCAACTCGTCTTCGCCGACGGGCGCACGATGCCGATCTCCGGATACGTCACGGCGGTCGACGAGCAACACAAGAGCGCCCTCCTGCAGCAGGCGGTGGGTGCGCTCGGCGGCATGCTCGTCGGCAACGCGCTCGGAAAGATCCTCTTCAGAACCAACGCCGGCGGAGCCGCGGGCGCGGTCGGCGGCTTTCTCTACGCCAACAATTTGAAGACGGACTTCACGGTTCCGAAATCGTCGACGGTCACCGTGCAAACCGACGTTCCGCGCCGTCAACCGAACAGACCTTAGTCGCCCGGCTTCCGACGCTCTTGGCGGCAGAGGGAAACTTCGACCCTACCGAACGTGCGGGCCATGGCAATAGAACGAACCCGCTTTGAGGCGGCGACGCTCCGGGGGTTCGCGGCGCGGGCCCTCGAGGCGGTGGGCGTCGACGCGGACGACGCGAGGCTCGTCGGCGAGGTCTTGGTCGCTTCGGATCTTCGCGGCATCGAATCCCACGGCGTCGCGAGGCTCGAGGGTTTCTACGTCGATCGCATTCGGGATGGCCGCATCGACCCGCAAGCCGGGGCGACGACGCTGCGCGAAACGCCGACCTCGCTGTCGGTCGACGCGAACAACGGCCTCGGACATCCGGTCGGCGTGCGCACGATGCGCCGCACGATCGAGAAGGCGCAAAGAGCCGGCTGCGCGATCGCGACCGTGCGGCGCAGCAATCACTTCGGCATCGCGGGGTACTACGCGATGCTGGCGCTGGAGAGCGATTGCATCGGTGTCGTCAGCACGAATGCCGGCCGGCTCGCGGCGCCGACGGGCGGACGGGAACCGATGCTGGGGACGAATCCGTTCGCCTTCGCCGTACCGGCCGAGGACGGCGATTCGTTCGTTCTCGACATGGCGACGACGACGGTCGCACTGGGAAAACTCGAGATCGCGAAGCGGCTTGGAAAACCGCTGCAACGCGGCTGGGCAGTTGACCGCGACGGAAATGACACGACCGATCCCGATGCGGGGCTGCTCGGCGCGCTATTGCCGCTCGGCGGCTTTGGAACCGAAACCGGCGGGCACAAAGGCTACGGTCTCGGGCTGCTCGCGGATTTGCTTTGCGGAGTCTTGGCCGGTGGAGTTTTCGCGCCCGACATGCCCGATTCGCGGGACCTCCTCAAGCCCGGCATCGTCAGTCATTTCTTGATGGCGATCAGGATCGACAGTTTTCGCCCGGTCGCGGACTTCAAGCGCGACGTTTCGCGCTCGCTGCGCGCGTTCCGCGAGAGCCCGCCCGCGCCGGGCTTCGAGCGCGTCTACACCGCAGGCGAACCGGAGATGATGCGAACGAAGGTACATCTGCGCGACGGGATCGGACTCGATCCGATCGTCGTCGCAAGCCTTCACAGCGTGGCGGAAAAACTTGGCATCGACCCGCCTCCCCCGTATGTCGCGACCGCCGCAAGTCTTTATTAGGAGCACGTCATGCTGAACGCGAATCGATTGATCGTCAGTCATCTCGCGTCGTCGCATTTCGAGGGCGGTGGTTTACGCTCGCATTACGAGTATCGCGATCTCGGCATTGGTGCGGTGACGGGTGGCAGAGTCGGCGCCCACGTCATTCGAGTTGCAAACGCTCGCGCGACGTCGCCGCCGCATACGCACGCACTCGATTTCCAGATGATCTACATCCTCAAAGGATGGGTCATCTTCGATTATGAGGGCGTTGGCGAAGTGCGGCTCGAGGAAGGCTCGTGCGCCTACCAACCCTCGGGCATTCGCCACGCCGAAATCGCCCATAGCGACGATCTCGAAATCCTCGAAATCACCATGCCCGCCGAGTTCGAGACGGCGTCTGCCTAATGAGAACGGGCACGGCGGCGGGCTCGCGCTCAAGCGAGCTCGCCACCGTGCCGCCGATTATTTCCCGACCGCGATTCCGAAGATCGCGAACGCGCCGGTGCTCACCTTGAAGATCAACGAAGGCACGCTGCCCGCCGTGATCGGCGCGGTGTAGACCGTGACGGTCGCATCGCTGAGGTTGCCGATGTACAGGTTCCCGGCCGGGTCGAGCGCGAGCCCTTCGGGCGTGTTCACGCCGGTCTGGAGGTTGAACGCCGGAGTGCTTGCCGCCGTGATCGGCAGGTTGTACACGTCGACCCGTCCCGGCGCGTTCGCCACCGAGGCGGCGTACAACTGGGTCGCGTTCACCGCGATCTTGCGATATGCGGTGCTGGCGGACGAGAACGGGTAGTTGATGACGTTCGGCGTGATGATCGGCGCACCGGTATACGGGGGCGCGTAGACGTAGATGTTGCTGCCGCAGCCACCTCCCGGCTGTGAGGTACCGGCGCAGGCGGCGGCGTTACCGGTGCCGGCGTTCGAGATGTAGAGGTTCTGCGCGGCGTCGATCGCCGTGCCGATATCCGAGACCATTCCAGCGTCCGTGACGAACGCCGCCGGCACGCTCGCGTTGCTGAATGGCGAGTTGAACCGGTTCACCCGGTTTGAGACCGTCGCGGCCCAGAAGTCGCCGGTGCTCAGGAACGAGGCATTACCGTTGTTGGTTGCGGCGCCGTTGTTGAACGTCGCAGCAGGCACGCTCGCACCGGAGAGCGGGGCCGTAAAGAACTGCAAGTGGCCCGCGTTGTCACCGACTGCGAGGTTTCCATTGGCGTCGACCCCGACGGTCACGACGTTATTCGAGGCGATCGCGAAGTTCGACGTTGTACTCATGGTCAGCGGGAGATTGAACTGCAGGACACTGCCCGACGTATTGTCGTTCCCGACGTAGAGATGCAGCGGGGTGGGAGTCGGCGCCGGGGTCGGAGTCGGAGTCGGGGTCGGTACCACCAATGTCGAGCTGGTGGTGAACAGCACGAAGGAGTACGTTCTTCCGGCGACGAGCGCGAAGGGTGCGCCGCCCGTCGTCCAGATGAGCGTGTTGCCGTTGACTGCTGCGGTGCCTTCGATCGTATTCCAGCCGGCTGCCGCGTTGCCGGGATCGTAGATCGCCACGTACGCACTGCCCGCGCTCGGCAGCGTCGCTCCGGGCGAGAACGCGATCGCGAACGACGGGGTGTTGGGGCATGTTACATTGACGTCAGGCGTGACCGTGAAATACCCGAACGGCACGATGCTCGCGCCGCCGATATTCTGCGGCCGGCGCCTCATCGCCGCGACGGCCGGCGTTCCGGTGGGCGCCGAGAGCGAGAAGACGATGCTCAGGTGCGCAACGGCGCTCGCCGGCGTGCAGCTCGTCGTCCCGGTGACCGTCGAACCGAACGGGCCGACCGGCCCGAGCGTGAGGGACGATGACAAGGTCGTGCTCGTCGTCAGGATGCCGCTCGCACTCGCGATCGGTCCGGGGGTCGGAGTCGGCAGCGGCACCGTACCGTTGCTCGTATTGCAGCCGGCCGCAATGGCGGCGAGCGCGACTATAATGAATAGACGGTGAAGCATGAACCCTCCAGCTATCGGACCTGGGGAGCCTTCGCCCAGGAACCTCGCCTACCTGGTTCGCGCGAAATCCTCGCGAAGATCCCCGCAGTCTGACGAGCAGGACGCACACAGGGCCTTAGAAACGCGACGTCGGAGTTGCCCGCGACACCAAGAATTCCGTCGGAGGGGCGTCTCATGCGAAATGCTACGCACCGTCTCATTGCCATCGTGGCGAGTGTCGTTGCCCTTGCGATCTCGCCGCCGGCCGTGGCCGGCAATGACGATCAAGTCGTCAACCACACACGCGCCCTCATCGAATGGGTTTTCGGATTCAAACTGGATGCGACGACGATGCAAGCGATCCGCGACGGCACTGCGATCGACATGTCGAAGGACCCGGCGGGCGTTCAAGCCTCGGTGCAGGATATGGACAACGTCATGGCTTGGGTCGCCAAACATTCGGCCGGCGACCGCGCCTTGTTGCGCAGTCTCATCGAGCCCCAACTGGTGGCCGCCTTCCAAGCCGACACGGATCCCAGCTCCGATACTTCGAAGAGACTCGTGGTTGCCTGGCGAGCGCACAATCACCCCATAGCCGAAGGCACGCCGCCGCTGAGACGCGCCGTCGTCGATTCGTACGTTGGGATGTTCGAATTCATCTCCAAGCACGCCGGCAAGTCCGTGCCCGCCGGCATCGCGAATCACGATCAGTTCGCAAAACGCGTTGCCGCTCAATACGCGGCCGCATCGCCCGACATGCAGATGAAGTTCAACAACGTTCAGACCTTGTGGCTGGCAACCCAGGCGCTGTGGGCGCAGGCCACACCGGCACAGCGGAACGCGTTAAGCGCGCAGTGGCGAGGCACCGCAAAGCCCGTCGCGGCGGCGCCGAAAGCAGCGCCGCCCAAATCGGGCCTCGGCGCTCAGACCTTTAACGAGGAACGATACAAAGAGCATCTCTTCGTTCTGGGCCAGAGTCGGGCGATCATGTCGACCTGGTCGAACCCGTTCATCCATTAAGCCTGTGTACGTTACGGGCAGAGATCCGGGCGTTTGGCGCGCAAGGTCGTCGCAAAGCGCCTAGCTGCCGCCCTCGGAACATCTACGACTAGTGCGAACCGATCGACGCCGCCCGCGACAACACTCGCAGCGGGGAGAGAGAGCGCTTCCGCATGCTTCACAACCGCATAGGATGCGGCCCATGGTTCGCTGGTGATGATCCAGCCGCCGATTTGGCGCTGGTCGTCGTTAATGATGGTTCCGGGAACCCCCATTACGCGCTCGAGCTCCGCCCAAAACGCATCGCGCCACTCAGAGTAGGTCATGATGAGCTGTCGTATTGTCGTGGCCAAGCACGACGCCCTGGTATCGCCGCAGCTGGTCCGTGCCACCGACCCGCTCTGAGCTTATCCGGCCTTCGTCACTGAAGACGACGAGCGATACGGGCGCCGTGACGGAGGCGGGGCACTTCACCGAGGACCAGGTCGACGTAGGGAAGTCACTGGCCGCCGAATCGCCGGCGGCACAATGGCGGACCCGAGCGCCCGGCCCACCGTGTGAATCAAGTCTCGCGCTGCTTCTGACCTTTTCTGACTAAGAGGGACAATGTGGACGGCCAACTCGCCTTATGACCGCCCGCCTTACCGTTCGTGATTGGTACGAAATGTCGAAGGTGCAGATTAAGGGGGCGCCCGATTCATTGACGTAATGTGTCGGGATATTTTGTAGCCCAATGATTGCGCCAGCGAACAGGCTGACCACGACCATCGCGACTTAACCCTCAGGCGCGCAATATCCAAAATGTTTCCGGAAAATCACTCTTAGAATACTTTATACCACCCTCAACTAAACCAGCCTTTCGCGGCGTCGGACAACAGGCTCCCCATATGCGAGTCTAACCATTTTGTCCAACCGGGGAATGGCCCACCGTTCAGAAAGCAGCACGATGGGGGATCGGGCCAAGGGAATGCGACGCTATAGACAAGCGGCCAATGCGCGCCTGGAGGGTCATATGCGCCAACCCCGAGGTGCGCAACAAGACCTTGAATCGTCCGGGCGTCCTTGGCAAGCAGCGACCTGGTGCTGAGATTTGAAATCGTTACAAAAGCCTCGGCTACCGTGACGGGGCCCTGGGCCTTCGCGACCGGGGCCGCAAGCGTAACGTGAAGGGTAGCATCGAAGTAAGTTCGGACCACCGGGTCGTAACCAATCCTCGTTCCTGATCTGCCGACCTGAAACCGGCTCAGCGTGTACTTGCCGTCGATGTAATTCGAGTGCGTGCTGTAAGTGAACGCGACTTTGTTCTTCCCCGCATCCGCCCCGGATAAGGACCCTTTCATCATCTTGCAGGAGACGTTAGACACCGAGATCGGAAGCTTGGACTTGGGCCACACGTATCTTTTTGCGCCCGTGCCGCCGCCGCCCGGGCCAAGCGGGCCGCCCTCTACGGGGTTGTAAGTGTATGTGTCGAGTCTGGGCGCCAGTGCGAAGAGGTTCCTGACGGTCTGGCACGGCAGACCGCGCGTCCAAAAACTGGCGAGATCCCCGTTGACCTGCCTGCGATTGATCTGCGGACTCGTCGTGCGGCCGCTCACGGTTCGAGTGAGGGCCAAGTCTCCGGCCGTGAATGTTCGCGGCGAGGCCGAGACCTGCGCGATTGCGAGCACGAAGATAAAAACGAACGTGATGACGAGACGCATCTAATAGGTCCTCCAGAAACAGCAAAGCTATGCGTCAATGATGCCCATCAGATTAACGTTGGCTGCCGCTATCTCGATCCCATGTTGGGAGATTGAACATCCACGTGATCTCATGAACCAGTGCGACGACTGATCCGGCCACAGGACAATTACGCCGTAGCCCAAACCTGTGCGCTCGCCGATCAAGAACTGTGCCACGCGACCTACGAACTCGGGATCGGCGCGACGTTCTGGAAGGCCACCGCCTAGCGGGGATCGGAATACTCCTTGCGCAGGAATGTCCATGTGCTGTTCGGTTCCGGTTCAGTGGCTCCGGCGCGCCGTTCTTCTGCCCCTACTCGGCGCAGCGACGTTGTTTCCCGGTCGCGCGCTAGCGGCGCCCGTGCTCAACTCGGTGACTCCAGGGGCTTGCATGGCCGAGCCGAGCATACAGCTGTTCACGCTGAACGGCTCGGGTCTCACCGGCCCCAAGACGAACGGCTATTCTTTCGATCAGGACGTCCAGCTCCATGTCAGCATCAATGGCGCCCCGTACCAGAATAAGCCGAACATCATCCAGACGTGGACCTCGGTCCAACTAACACTCCAGCTCGATGCCGGCACCTTCTGCCCCGCGCCCGGCAGCCTGCGCTTCTTTATCAGCGTCCTGGGAGTGAATTCAAGCGTGTTTTCGATGCCGATCGTCGCGGCGCCGAGTGGACCGCCGACGATCAGTTCGATCAATCCCACGAGCTTGCCGATCGCCGCGACGAGTTGGGGTATGCGTATCGTTGCAACCGGTCTCGACATCAGTTCGACCGGAGTCACGGTGAATGGCGTGTCGCCAGGCTTCTTGTCAAGGCTCGATGCTTTCTCGGGATATGTCGACATCGTCGTCCCGCCGTCTTTGCGAGCGCAGGCCGGGCGCTATCAAGTCGTCGTGACAACAGCACGCGGATCGTCAAACCCGGTCAACTTCGATATCATCGGATCGCCGGTGATCAAGAGCATCGCGCCTTCAACCATATCGCTGCTCCCGCCACCTCGAGCGAGCACGCTCGCGCGACCCCTCTCCCCTGGATCAGGGCCTGCGGGCCCGGTTGGGCCTGCCGGACCGCCCGCGCCGGCCGGACCCGCCGCGCCTGCGCCCGCGCCGTCCGCGACGTCTCATATCGCTGCGCTCCAATCATCCAGCGCGATCTTCGGGATACCATTCACCATCAACGCGAGCGATATCGATGCCAACGTAACACTTACATTTGGTGGGCAGTCATTGCCGATCGATCAAAAAATGCTCACGTACGGCGCACAAAAAATTGTTGCGCGTCTGCCGAAGTGGGCCCAACTGTGCGGCACGCAAAACTACGCGATTCAATTACGTACGGCGATTGGCACTTCGAACACGGCCATGCTCGTCGTGCAGAATACCCCGTGCACAAATCCGCAGATGGCACTGCCGGCGCGATCAATACACACGCCGCCGCCCTAAAATTGGGCCACTTTTTGGCCCCCGTTAATCGAAAAACCGCTTAACAACGCGGTTCCTTTGGTAGCCCCAACGGGATTCGAATCCGACGCTTCGTGGTTTTGTGCGGGCGCGAGAGGGCTCACATGGCCGAGGAATCGAGGCTTTTCAGGTGTCGGCGGGTTTCGATGGGCGGGCGTGGTTGCAACCGACTGCAACCAGATTGCAACCAGGAAACGCGCCAATTCCGTGCCACCTTCGCCGCCCTCCCGCAATCGAACGGGCAGAGTCGAACCAGCAGCAATCCGTTTTTCTAGGTCGCTAAACCAAGCGTGTTACGGGGGCGTCAGCGTCCGGCCAGCTGAAGGCCGATGTAGGGTGCGGAACGTACCGTCTGCGCCGTGCGGCTACCAGGGTGGAGCGAACGCATCTCTTGATATAACCCAAAGACGAGCGCGCTGCTGGATGAACCCAATCGCCAACTGACACCGCCGTCGAAGGTGACGGCGGTAAAGGTGAGCGTCCGGGCACCGTAAGCGCCCTGCGCTGCGGGATAGTAGTACAGCGCGGTAAAGACGTCGAGGCGCCTTTCGGGATTCACGGAGCGCTCGATGCCGACGCCGCCTCCGCGGATGCGGCGGTATCCGATCGGGTAGTCGAGGTTCGAGCTTGTTTGGAGAAACCCGATCCCGGCGTAGAGATCGAAGAATCCGGTGCAGCGAGCGATACGCGCCTCGTCGGTTTCCTCAATGGCAAGGAACCATGGAACAGCAACGTCCGGACCGGCGAGGGTATGAATGACGGTGTCCGTTTGGTCGCCGGTGTGCTCCGTCTGGTATTCGCTGCGGTGCGTTTGAATCGTAAGTGCGTAGCCCTTGCGAATCAAGGTCCCTCTTGCAAAGAACGACGGGAACTCCTCATTACCGTCGCTTGCGACCTGGTTATACACGTCTCCGAGCGAGTTGGCCACGACAATACTTTGCGAATCAGCCGTCGAGCACGGCCGCGCCTGAGCCGACGCACCGATCGCGAGCACACTGGCGAAAAAGAGTGCGGCCGCGATTGGCGCGCGTAAAGGTCCGAACGTCAATTGGTCGCGCTATGACTCAGCAAAACCGAGCCGCACTAGCCGCAGCTCGAGCTATCGCCGACAAGGGTAAGCGTCGCCGTCACGCCGCCGCCGGCCGTGACGGTAAGCGTGTTCGTGATTGCGCCGCCTGAATCGGTAACGGTGAATGTTGTCGCCGAGGTACCGCTGGATGGTGAGACCGTAAAGCTGGTCGAGTTACTAACCACCGTAAACGTCC
The DNA here is from genome assembly GCA_003134695.1 of Candidatus Zemynaea palustris. GTDB lineage: Bacteria > Vulcanimicrobiota > Vulcanimicrobiia > Vulcanimicrobiales > Vulcanimicrobiaceae > Zemelea > Zemelea palustris. Next base: position 52,326 of record PLCB01000009.1, read on the forward strand.
CGCTATAGTTGGCTTGTGAGATAGTGAACGTGTTCAGGGCCCCGTTCGTGCAAAAGACGGTCATCGTGTTGCCGCTGACGTTCGGACCACGGAACGTCACAGCGCCGGGCGCCGGGGTCGGGGTGGGTGAGGGCGACGGCGACGCGATCGGCGTTGAGCTTGACGCATTTCCGCCCGATCCGCTGCACTGGGCGAGGGTAACGCCCAGCGCGGCTAGAGCCAGAAAGCCGAAAATCTGAACTTTCGCACGCAGCATTTCGCGTCTCGCTTTCATAGAACCGTCTTCAAAAAGCGGGTTCGCGTCGAACGGCGTTCACCCTGTGGTAGACGCACGCGAGACAAATCTGGGAACGACGGCTCCGAGGGCTTCAGGTTGAAGCCTGGCCCAAAGGTAGCAGACCGGGCCACGGCCCGCCCTCCACGGTCGCCGAAGAAAAGGCGCACAACCCGTTTTTCTAGGGTCAGGACGGGGTGCGGTCGGTTACCAAAGGTTTATTCCGTGAGACTTTTCGGCTTCTGAGGGTCATCATTCGGCCAGGCGTGGTTGCAGCCGACTGCGACCAAATTGCAACCAGAAAATGGCGTTACAGGAAAGCGGGAAAGAACGTGGGCTGATTGAGCCCTCAGGATGCGGCGAACGCGTGTGACGAACTATAAAGGCTCGCGTCCAAGCGCCAGCGCGCGGCAGCGCGTTTGGAATGCATGAATTCGAGCATTCTGGATGGCAGGCGCGTCGTGCCAGCGCGGCTGGCACAGCGCAGTGAAGGCATCGGCTTCGTCCGTTGTCCCCGGCCTTGCAGCTCGAGCCGTTCGCGGCGTTCGAGCGCGCTGACCGAGGGAACGGCTTCGTAAGTAAGGGATGAGGGCCGGCCCCTGAGAGGCACGCGGCGTCGAAGACGAGGGTAACCAGCGTTGCCTTCTGCGCGCCGCTGCCCCGATACCGTGATTGGTGGCCGCTCGGAGTATTGTTGCTTATCGACACTGGGGCAAACGTAAGTGGCATCGACGAGCAGGTCGCTGCGCAACTTGGACTTCAGACGACCGGGCCTAAGAAGGTCCACGGTATCGGAGGCCCGGGCACGGCGAACGAACACATCGTTCAGATCCGGCTGTCGGGCGCTGGGACGGCTCTATGGTTGGTGGTCAGTGCGAAGCTACAAGGAGCTGGCAATATCGCGCTCATTGGGACCGACATCCTGACCGAATGCGTCTTCGTCTTTGACGGGCCTAACGGGACGTTTTCCCTGAGCTGGTAGCTAAGGCGGAAAACCGGTCCATCCCGACGCTCTCGCTACTCGACTGCAACCAAACTGCAACCAGGATCGGCTCGAGAACGAAAAAACCCCGTGGTTACGCGGTTCGGATTGTAGCCCCAACGGGATTCGAACTCTCAGCCAGCGGTCCCGGCCGATCCCTGGCAATCCCCAAGAGGCCCGTTCTATAAAGTTTCCGGCGCAGCGGCATCACAGGCGCTCCCTAGCGATCCCTGTCACGTTCACCCGCTCCGTGACAAAATTGTGACAAAGCTGAAAGCCTATTGGGCTGCGCAATTCCAATTACGGAGGTGCCGTGAGTCCGGAATCTATGTGGGCCACTCACCGTCCACTTGACCCTCGCCTTTGTATGGCCCGAGCGTGACGCTGCATCGTCCCGGCACAGCGCGGAGATAGTCTTGCGTGGCCAACGCCACGCGCACTCGCAGATGGATCATCCCACCAGGCAGCGTCCCGTTCCACGAGCGAGTTCGTCCTCGGGGATCGGTATTGAGGTAGTAAGCGAAGTTGCCCTCGCCGGCGACGTACGGTTCGTCGAACACCTCGACTGAGATCACGCGCTTCGTCTTCGTCACTTTTCCTGCCTGGTCGAACAGCATGATGTCAGGCGCCGGTGCATTCGTCATATCAACAAAGGAACCATTGATCTCAATGACGGCGACCGCGAATTGCGTTTCGAATCCAGGCGGCAAAGGTCTTGGCTTCACCCCTATAGAGCCGTAGGCACAGAAGAACAACTTCATATGCGCATACTCTGGTGTGAGTTGGGCGTGGCCACGTGCAGTTGAGGCCGTTAAGAGGAATAGGACGGCAAGGGGGATTCGCAGCGAACTGATCATGTGGTGATAGCGGTTCTCCGTTGTCGCTCGTGACGCGTTCCCGAGTCGCGAGAAGAGTGGGCACGTCTTCGGAACGTTCAGACTAATCCGACCGACTCGCCTCGATGAAGACGTGATTGGTCGCGTCTCCGGGCGCGCGGTACAGTGCGAGCGTCGCGGTCCAGTGCTTCCCGGCGGCGTCGACGTACGCAAATGTAGCGCCCGCAGAGTTTTCCGCCGCATTTCTCGATGTCGGCGTCCAGCCGGCTCTCGTCATCTGGTCCGAAAAGCCATCGAGCAATTCGGCGACGGCGGCCGATGAATCGAAGCTCGCCGAGCTGCCTTGCGCCGTCGCGCCAAACGATCCCCAGCCCGGCTTCGGTGATGTGCCTGGAAGTCGCAGTTGTGGAAGCGTCCAGACCTGCGGGGGGCTGGCGAACGGCTGCGGCGGGCATTCTGCCTTGGTGACGCCGCGCGAAACGTTCAGAACAACGTTGTTGGAATCGGGACGCGTCCACAAATCGATTCTGGGGAAACCGGACTTGCAATAAGCGAGCAGCGTGCGATCGCGGCTTCCGGCAGTAAAGCCGCTCTGCTGACGCATAGGCAGCCAGTTTATCCAGCCGGTCTTCGCCAATCCGCCCAGATAGGCGGAGAGCTGCGACTCTGCAAGTTCGTAATAAAGCGTCTCGACTCCGGCGTTCCCCGGCTGCGAAACCAGCGTTGGTTTGCTCGACGTGCTTCCGACCAATCTTCCCGCGGGAAGAGGGACCGTCCCGTCGAGTTCGGGAGGAGCCTTACCGACGAAGGCGTCGACGCTCTCAGGTTGTCCGCTCGTAACCATCATCCGAACGAGTCGAGCGAAAGCGGGCAAATCGGCGCGCGCGATCGTCACCGGAATCGAGGGCTGGATGGGAGGCGAAAAAGCGGATTCGGAGACGGACCTGCCCCTCGCTATGACGATGGCTTGTAGCTGAGAGGGCTTCGCCGTAGGAAATACGGCGACCATCGCGTTCCATGATTTTTCTCCGGCGCCGAATGAGAATACGGCGCCACCTCCGTTTGACGCAATGGAGCTGGAGGACAGGCGCCATCCGGCGCGCTGCATTTGCGCGACGTAGCTTTTCATCAGCTCGCGAGCCGACGCTTTTCCTAGAATCAGAGCGCCTGCGTTCACCTCGATCGAGTCTCCATTCAGGCCGGACCCTCGGCTACTGCTCCCGCCTATCATGGTCACGTTCGTAGCCTGCGGGGAAGACAAAGCTGGGAGCGGAGAGGAAGGTACGCGCGAATCATTCCTGTCGATGCACGGGTTGAGGCCCAGTGCCGCGGAGGTGACCGTCACTCGCAAGTCGCCTTCGGCGCCGCCGCCCACCGCCAGATTCACCGGCTGCTTATCCTTGCAGTAGAGGTCGAATGCCGGTAGCGAGGCGGCGGCGTCCGTAAACACCACGTTGGGCGGACCGTTTCTCGGATGTTGAACGAAGCCCACCGCTTTCAGAACGCCGGTATATTCCGCGTAAGCTGCCTGTGCGTCGGTCGGCGCGTAATAGACCGTGACGCGAGTGCTACCGTAGCTTATTGCGCCCAGGATCGGTACGTTTGCGGGCAGCGGTACCGGAGACGTCCAGCCGGGCGGCAGCGCGCCGATGGTGGCTTGGGTGTTCTGCGACATGCTGCCAACCACGCGCGCGACGAGCATTGCCGCGGGAGAATTATCGGCGAACACGGCCTTCGTCATTGCGAGAACCGCAATAGCGACGGCGATAAGGAACTTCTTCATCACGCGCCTCCACGACGAGACGTACGGCATGAGACTTAACGGGCGCATACCCGACGCATGGCTGGACCGAAGCGATACACTTAAGAGGAATGCTCCATTGCGCGGCGGTTGCCCCGATGCTCTACTCGAATCGATCGGAATACACCGACACAAACCCTGCACGCCGACGTCGAGAAGCGCTCCCCCGCTTCTATTCTCCAAAAGGCCTCGCTGTTCCCCACGGATGCTTGAAACACTTACCTCCGGGCGGCTCCGGAAACATTCCCCCTGGATCTACGTCGGGCTCATAAAGTTCGCTACACTGGCCATTGAGTACGGGACCTCCCCAGCACGCGCCACCCTTAGCGTCATAGACGAGGAAAAGGGTCATGGTCGCGCCCTTAAACGCGGTACTCGAGGGTCCGGTTAGGAAAACAAATCTCAGCGCCTGAGACTTTAGAAAATGCCTAATGCGTCCAAGAGTTTCCGTCTGCTGTGCATCAAGTGGTGGGACGCCGGGTTTCCCGACATCGTTGGCGCTGTAGTTTATCGGTCCACGCGGCAGTTTTTCGCCGTAAGGTGTGCACTGTCTGCCACCGTCTCTTGAGATCCCCGCCAGTCTTTGCCTTTCGGCCCGACTCATCACCGCCCACGGAGGACGTAGCGTCGCTGCTGGACTGGGCGGCGGGCTCGCAGAAGCGAATCGGGGCGTCAGTAACAATACGGAAGTTGCTGCGATTAGAATACAGCGCATACTGAGACGCTGAGATCGTACGCTCACGCGATACACTATCGATCACCGTCAGGGTTAGCGGAGGTTAGAATCGCCACCCGCGAGGTCTTGCCCGGACCCCACCACGATGTAAGACTGTCGCCTCCACTTGTGTGCTTGGCCCGCAAAACCCAATTGTAGCATGATGTCGTCAAGCGCTCGGGGGTTCTGAGAATCGAACGACGTCGTAGCTTCGCCCGAAGCTGAGGCCCTGGGAAATGATGCCCCCCCAATGTAAGGCTCGATCGCATGTTGCTGGACCGCTATCTGTTGTTTGCGGTGGCCAAGCCGTATGGAACGCTCGCGCTCCCATTTGTGGCGCTTGGTCCATGGCTCTTGGCTCCGCATCCCGCCGACATGCTTGTATCTGCGACGCCGATCATCGCGTGGTTCGCGGGCTCGTTCGCCTTCAGCCGGCTCGTCCGGGACGGAGAAATCGGCGCGCTCCGGGCCTCGGGCTGCACGCTGTCACGAATGCTAATCGGGCCGCTTTTCTTTGCGACGCTTTTTGCATTGGTAGCGGTAGGGATCGCTTCCCTCCTCGGGTTTCAGGGACCGGGGATACTGCGAAGTACGCAAGCCTTGGCATCAGTGCTTATTCTGGCAACTCTTCTGCCCTTGTCTGTGCGGTTTGCCAAAGGCGACGCGTACCTGCCGTCAGGCTTTGGAATCTTGCTGCTTGGCCTCTTCGAAGGCCTCGTTGCAGTTGCATGGGCGACGGCGAGCGGACCGTGGACTGGAACAGTCCGCGTGGCAGTTCTAGACTTGGCCGCGGTCGGAAGCGTCATCTACTTCGTTCGCTGGGCCGAACGATGGTAGAGTGGAGCGAGGCGATGCGAAACAAGCGATCGCATGATGACCGAGAGCGTAGAGTGGTTCGCATTCGTGAAGTATTTCGGTGAGAGGATTGCGCTGTGCGCAGTGATTCAGAAATTGTTTGTTTTTGACGGATGGCCATGACGATGGGTCGGCGAGCTCAGGAAGCATCCGACTTTGATCGTAGATATTTGACAACGACCATCGTCCCTTATAATAGCAGAGCTTTGCTCTCACCGGATTATGTACTGGAGCGAGAATTATACTATGCGTTGAGCAAATCGCGCGTTCCCGCGTGGTTTGTAAGCAAACCGTAAGCAAGAAGAGGGCCACCGGGTTACCTGGATCGATCGCCATGATAAGACTGGACCACATCAGCGTCCGAATGTGGCTCGGGGTTGCCCTCAAGGCTGGAAAACGGCGATCCGGCGTCGAAAAACGCGGCCACCTGGTGAATTATCAGATAAGATGATGGTCGCCCTGGGTTTGGAGTAAGGCTGATGCTTTACACGAGGTTCTCGTCGCGTCTGCTTGGAGTGTTGGCGTTGCTCCTCATGGCAACGCTCGCTCTTGCGCGCGCCGCGCCGCTGAATATGGATCCCGTGCTCATCGAGCGGGATGCCGTCGCCCGGGGCGCTGGTGGCGTAGCCGCTACTCAGATCCTCGCGGCATTTCTTGCCAAAGATGCCGGTGAGCTCGAGCGCACGCGGCTGGCGAAACAGTTCGACTCGCTTACGGTCGCCGTGCATTATTCGAGCGGCATCCTCGACTGCCCGGCGAATCCTCGGCGCTGCGAACAGGTCACGCTGACGCTTTATGGTTGGCAAGCGAACCAGCCATCACTGCTCGGCCGGGTTCGGTTTTCCTTGGAAGATCTGGTTCCGCACGATCGAGCGCAAGCAATGCGACTCGAACGCAGCTCGGCGGCGGGTCTCACGGCGGTCGTGGAACGCCTCGTCTATTACAATGGCCGCTTCGCGGCAGAGGTTTGGCTCTTGGTACGTCCCGACGAAAGCATGGCGAAGGGGCAACTCCCTCGGGCCCCCGGAATGGACCCGGGCGCGGCAGGCAAACGACTGCAACGACAGCTGCTTGCGGAAGAAGGCTTCTTCTTGGCCGATAGCAGCATGAACTCCGACGTTTCTGGGCCCGCGATTCCGGAAGTTACTCGCTGGTTTCACCTGCTCGGCTTCTTGACACCGCAGAACGTCGATACGATCGGGCCGTCGACCGTGTGGCTTCTCAGCAGTATGTTGGGCATCGACCCGTCGCGCGACATACCGGCTTCTCCGACGCAGGGTCGTTAAGCCGCAGGCGCGGGATTGCGGTGCCAACGCTGCTTCAGCACCGAGGTGACGACGCGGTGATACCGGCAGAAAGCCAGCTTGCTATAGGATTGGGAAGCGCAAGCACATTACCGCTATCGAACGATTGCACTCAAAATGCGCGTCCTGTCATCTTTGCTAAGCGTATCGATCTCGAGAAGGATCACAGAGACCTTCCCGATCGTTTTCGCAGAAATATGCCGGATGGATACGCCTGGAGTGTCGGGAAGTACGATAAGCGGTTGAGCGTCCGGTTTTCCAATGATAGATCGCTCTAAAAAAAACCGAAGGCCATTGTTTAAATGAGCCGCTATTACGACGCTTTGGCCGTCGTTAGTAATCCAAGCACTGTCGACAGTTGCGATGCCAGCAAGCTCGTGGACAAGATCAACCGCCGATTGGTCAGCGTAAGGTGAGGTCAGTTGGCGTAAAGGTGAATACGAGACGTGGGTCCCAGTGATGCGCGCTAGCGCGTTGGCGAGACTATCGCCCATCGCGGAAAGATTGACGTTGCGAGCAGCAACTGTTGCACCGGCGAGAGCCAAGAGGACTGAAAAAGTGAGAATTGATCGATACGCGAGGACTTGAACTCGACGACGGCGTGAGGCCTGGTCGAGCAATTCGCTAAAACGCGGTTTACTAAAAGGCGGAGCCGCAACGCGAAAAAATGCATCACGCGCGGCATTCAAGTGGTCGGATAACTGTTCTTCAGAGAGTTTCATATGCGCCCACTCCAACGGTTTCATCGGTCGCGTCGTAATGCCGAAAAGATTCACCTAACTCTTCCGCGAGTTTCACGCGAGCGCGGTGTACGCGATATCGCACGGTGCCAGCCGGGATTCTCAGGATGTCCGCCGCCTCGCCGCTCGAATATCCGAGCAGTGCCGTCAAGACGATCGCTTCTCTGAATGGCTTCTGCAGCAAAGAGATTGCATTTAGCACCAAAACGACATTTTCGTGTGAGGGCTCAATCGGTGCATGCCGATTGAGCGAATTATAGTGAGCGCGCATTCGGCGACGTTCTTTTGCTACGGCGCGTAGCAATATCTTCGTGAACCAGACCTTGAACGACTCAACCTTCCTGAGGCGGTGGACGTGCAGGGCACACGCAAGGCAGGCGTTCTGGGTCGCCTCTTCGGCGATGCTCGAGTCGCCGCAGAACGCGAATGCTATTCGAAATGCTCGCGGCCAAAGGTCGGCCACGAGGCATTCGATGCCTTCGCGCGACCCCGTGATAGCGTCGGCTACTTGCTCATCAGTTACAAGGTCCATCTTTGATATAGAGGCTCGGAAGGGCCGGTTCGTTGGCAGTCCGCGCTGCCGCGATTCTGCGACAGACGAACTTTTTTCGCCGAATTAGGTCCGCCTAAGCGCGGGATGCAGGGGATCGCCAACTCGATGACCGGACGCAACTCCGTTCATGCACTTCCTCGACGCGCGCGGCTGGGGCGGCGTGCAGCTCGGCGGCGGCGCGGCTCGCGGCTTGGGATCTCTACCGCGGCTCGTTGCCCTCGGTCCCGAGCCCGAGCGAATCGACGCGCTGCTCCGGAAGGCGGCCGGCTAAAGTCACCGCGCCGGCGGGCGCCTCCTTCGGCGGTCGCCGGCGCCGTCAAGCGGTCCACGGGTTAGGCCTCAGGCGCCTCAAAGTGGCGGCACCCCTCCGGGCGGGTTGCGGGGCGTGGGTTGCGGGGGTCGTTGGGGGGCCAGGTAGGCTGTTCAAACCGGCTGGGCGTTATGCGATTCGATCAGGAAGACAGCCAACGCCGACGCAGCTCCGGCTGCCAGCCTCGCGTGGCGCGCTTCAAGAGTCGCACTGCCGGACGTCTTGCCGTGTCCGGTTCCGTAAAGATTGCGAATCTCGGCAAGTCCCGAGGCTAGTCCGCCAAGGCTCGCCAGTATCTTCGCGATCGCATTCTCTGTCGAGGCTTGATTTGCGATCTGCTCTGGCGTTTGGCTAAGGGCTGAGCGTGCTTTTCTTACGAGTGCCGGCATGGATTCAGTATTCGTGTATTCCACGCCTCGCGCATCGAGAATCGTCTTGCAAACCGTCTCTACCAGTTCTTTAGCGGTTCCGATGGCCAGGTCAGGCTCGGTGGCGATCGCAGCTTCCATGCGATTGATCTGCCTCGCGGTATATGCCGGATCGGTGACTGCGATAATATCCTTCGCGGCCGCGAGTCCTGGATTTGGAACCGTACCGACATAGCGCGCGGCATAAACTGGGTGTCCTGAAAGTACTGTGCTCTCGAAGAGCCTGAAGCCGTCGCGAATTAGAAGCTCATTGTACATCGAGCAAAGCCGCGAGCACTCACCGACGTCCTGCCGTACCATTGGGTGAAGTGTCTCGCACAAAAAATTCAGGAACTGATCGTCGTCGCCGCTGGACAAACCGAAGCGATCGTCGTAGAAAACCCACGAATCGCTCCAATCGTTGTTCCTCACGGTGTGCTGAACAATATCGCCACGCGCTGTCTCAAATCTAGAATCGTTCGATGGAAACTCATCAAGAGCATAGAGTCGGGAGAGAAATTCAGGCTCATCAAGCCTTCCGCTCCAGCGAACGCCCATGCCGATCAATGCGTCCGCGATATCGCGCCTAGTGATCGCTGTAATGAGCACCGTTATGGTGCCATGATTTGGTCAGGATTGTTCCCGGCATCGTGTGGGTTTTCGTCGATCGAGGGTTTCGGTGAATCTGGCCGGGGACTGAAGGCCGCTAGTAATTTTTCGCGGGCTTTCGTCCAGCGCGCTCCCGCGAAGATGCCCACCCATTTCTCGAACGGGCGACCAGTTCGTTCAAATGCATTACCCATGTCATTGATAAACCTGATTGCAGTCGCCGGGGATGCAACCAGAACTGATCGGAGGCTTCGCTCTATCCGGCTTTGATCGAACTAATCGCCGACCAGCCGCGCAATTGAGCTCTTAGCCTGCGGTGGTTCCCGTGATGCTGAGGTACAAAGCATCCGCGTACTTGTATGAGGCCCTTGGCGATACTCTTGATCGCGCTGGTTCTCCGTCGCGACCTGCGCAACGCCCGCGGCGCCTCCGCCCGCCCGCAAACGACTGGCGCAGCCCGCACAGCGGAGCACGCCGCAGGCGGCACCCCTCCGGGGGGCGGGTTGCGGGGCGCGGGTTGCGCCAGTCGTTGGGGGGCCTCGATTACCCACCGGCCGCGCGTGGGGCGGCTTAGCGGAGCCGGCCGAGCGGCCTCGACGCTGCACAGCGGCCCTACAGCTTCGGTCTAGCGGCGTCGGGCCTGGCATGTGTGCTATATTTGGAGCAACGCACCCTCGATACGAGGGTCCTCTTATCTGAAGAACTGTCCCGCATCCAGTTCCGCAACGGCGTGGACGTTCAATTCTTACACAAGGTGATAGATTGGCTAACTTAACCGTTGTGCCGGGCGGTCTTCCGCCAAAGCGGCCGTTTTCGATGAATGCGCGCGGCGTTGCAAAGTACATGATCGCAAGTCCGTACGCGGCTCGCAAAGTCGTCGAGGATTATGCGTTCCCTAAAGAAGAAACTCCGAAAATCATCACGCCGACGCCTGCCAAGGATGTAGTTTGGCAGTATTTCCGCAGAGGCCAGGACGAGCAAACGCTCCACGACGCAATCGCAGCCTATGGAGTCAAACCGATCTCGGAGACCCCGGTGGCTCGGAGTCGGCGACTCGGAGCCCTTAACGCCGCGAAGATCCTTCTGAAGTTCGGGCAGGCATTCCGGGTGACGGACGTTCGACGCAAAACCTGCCTAATCACGATAGAAGGCCTCCCGGTGCGTGCTTCAATCGATTTCTTTTGCAAGGCTTCGAACGACGGAAAAATTCTCGCCATGATCTTTAATGTCGCAGCAGAGGTCTCCGACAACCACGCGAAACTTGAGCACTACGCCCGCGTTGAGAGTGAAATCGCTTGGCAGGCCACGCGCCTACATATGCCTTCAACCGACGAGATTTGGTATGTCGACCTTCTTTCAGAGAAAGTAGTGCGCCGGCATAAGACGTCGCTCAAGGCGGCTTGGCGAAATATCGAGACGACTGCGGACAACATTTTGATTGCGTACAATACGCTAATAGCGCGACGAGCACGTGAACGACGGCTTGGCGCATAGAGGCCGATGGCGAAGTGAGTCCTTTCGCTCGGGTTCGTTCGCAGCTATCGTTTGCCAACTCAAGTGAACGCTATTTCCACGCTCTGTGCGGATGACTTGAGTCGGGTAATTCGGGCAACCGAAGCTTATTTCGCTGCTACTCGCGCTCCTGAGCGGTCTCGATTCGCGCGCGAAAGGGTGGGTGTGAAATGCAGCACTTCGCTCAAGAAGGCATACTTGTCGGCTTCTTCGTCGATAATTTTAGGTCATGCGGTCCTCCAGACAATGGACTCCCTGCTCGGCCAGAACTCGTGGGCCGACGTCGCCGAGGCGCTCGACATTCCCGTCAACGTCGATCGCTTGGCGAAGGTCGGCCTCGACGATTGCGGCATCGACCCGGACCTGCTCGTCGAGTGCGGCCTCCTCACACTGCGCCTCGTGATGATCCAGTTCCGTCGCCTCGCGGCGGTCGTCATCGACCGCAAAGATTCGAAAACCGGGCGCGCCCACAAGAGCACGGCGATCCAGGCGTACGGCGCGCGCGCAGCACATGGCGGAATTGCTATATCTGGGCGACAAGGACGCCGCCGGCAACCGCGGCGTCGTGCGCGTGACGCCGCCCGTCTACACGAAGCAGCTAAAGCCGTTCGTGCAGATCGTCTACCTCGCGACGCAGCTGACGTTCGAGCTTGCGAAATACGCGCAGTCGCTTTTCGGCTCCAAGGACTTGCGCTTCCCTTACCGTGTCAACAGTTCTCTCGTGCTCGGCGAGGAGCGCCGCACGATCCTCCAGCGCCGTCTCGACGAACTCGAGAGCCGCGAGGCATGAGCGGCACGGCCGCGGCGATCGGAGCGAAAACGTGCCGCCGCGCGCGAACCTCTGCGTCGAAATGTCCGGACCCCCTTGCTATACGCGGACCATCACACCCGCAGGTGGCTCCGCGGACAAACGCGCGCGACCTTTGACCAAACCTCTCCCCATTTTGGTCGGAGAATGACGAACAAAGACGAGGTTTGACGGCCTCGTCCTTCTCCGGTGCTCTTGCTTGAAAGGCCCGTTGTGTCGGACTTTCCGCGTGATTTCAATGGTGGAGATGGGGGGACTCGAACCCCCGACCCCTTACATGCGAAATAGAAACAACCATTTTTCGAGAGTTGTCGTAAGCCCAGGTGGCGCGGGCGAGATCCTTGCACCACCAGATGTCTCGCAATGGTTTAACCATTGCGGGGTCTAATCGAACGGTCGCCGCCTCAAGTGCGCCATGTTCCCTCCATGCGATTAAGAGGAAAGGGTCAGCGTCACTTATATTCAGCTGCTTGATTGCGCGCCTAAGATCCTTCGTGGCCATTGTTTTACTCCGCTATAAGAAGTCGATTGCGTATCTTTTTCGCGTGAATGATAGAGTTGATCCGCGGTTCTCGTTTACTCAATAAGTAGTACCGATCGTCATCATCAATCGACACGTTATAAAGCCTCCAGCCGAACAGGTAAACCCAAGGATTGATGTGCAAGAGCTCGCCGCGCGTCATGACGATGCCAACGATGATTATAAAGAGACCGTAGGCAATGTAGTCGGTCCAAATTAATTTGCCGATTACGATAAGCGGAAGGATGTATGAGGCGATGTATCCCGTAACTTCGCCTGCTGCACCGTTTACGCGTGTTACGCGAAAGTCGCGACCCGTTACAAAGCGAACGTCGGAGAGAACGTGAACTAGCGGCAACATCATCCCTACGAATAGCACTACGAGCCATGGCGCACCGCAATCGTGCAAACCGTACAGCCGAACTGCGAGTAGAATGGGTAGCGGCGAATAAGAGCTTAAGAACAGCGCCCAATCAACATAACGCTCAGACAGCCGTTCCTTGAGACGATACCATCGCATCAGGTAGTGTCGCCGGCGCCGAGCGGCTCTCTTGACACGATATTCAGGGCACGCATCGTGAGAGCGCGCTCAGATCCGGACGGAATGTCAACCTCAAGAAAGTCATTCTCCTGGGAGAGATTCGGCGTGCGGGGGTCAGGCAGCCTTGTTGAGATCATCACGAAGCATCTTTTGAATCGCTTCGATCGACCGAGTGAATCTATTCCAGAAGCTTGCGGTTGCGACTCAGGTCCGGGTTCGAATGTCGGTGATGCCGCGCCGGCAAATCCCCCAGTCTTGCGCAAGGGAATGGGTGTGTCGTTTCAAAATCGCCTTGTCTGACAAGGATCCTTTGTCTTCAGAGATATTGGACAAGGTCGTTCTCAAATGGGATATTGCAAAAACACTCATGGCATTCAAAAGCCTCTTTATTGGGATCGATAAATACCAGTCGTCGCTGATATCGGATTTGTGTTGTTCCGCACGCGATGCCAAGGAAGCGTTTGAGATCTACGACGCCATCGGTTACGATTGGCGCGCCGGCCGTGCCGCGCTCGGCCTTTCGCGGATCTTGAAAAATTCCGCACCCCGGAAGAACATCGCCCGCAAGAAGCTTCAGCATTACCCGCTATCTTGGCTGGCGGCTCAGTTGAACGGCGGCGCCCCCGGAGTTCTCAATGATGCCGAGCGCTCCAAAAATGTCCAACATGCGCGAGCGAGCGACTGCAGAATTGACGCCGGCTCAGCATGAAGTTTACGAGCAGTTGCTCAAGGGTCTGTCGACGCGTGACATCGCTGAAGAACTCGATCGAAGCGAGTTTACAGTGCGAAACCACATCAAAGCGATCTTCAAGAAATTGAAGGTGAATTCTCGCGCCAGCCTACTCAGTGCGTCACTAAATTAGCCGGGTTCAGTTGACGTCCGCACTCCGCTCGGAAGCGGCGATAGACCTCACCTAGCGGGGCTTGTGGTTTCGGAGGCGGGCATATGTTGAGGTATCGCAAAGGTTGAGAGCTCTGTCGCGTTTTGAAAAGCTCTCGCGTAGCTTACGAAGAGTGTCGCTTTACAGTCGTTGGGAACTGCGCCTTTGACGCTCTGAGTGGTAGCCGGTACATAATCCGTTACCAAATCGTGACCAAATCGAGGACTTGGTAACGGAAGACCGAGTCTCCCGGAAACCTAATTTTGAATTACCTTGCTTTGGTAACTTGCATTTTCCGTTCCGCAAATACGAAGCGGAGGCCACGCTGAAGTGGCGGTGGCCTCGTGTTCCTTGAGGGTCGCGGCGATCTGCTCGTCGGAGCAGCGGGATTTGCGCAAGGACGAACGTCCTCGTGACTGGGAGTTCGCCGCGGTTTTCTAGGAAGCCGCGGAGTAAAATCCTGGGAGAAGACCCCCTATCCGTCAGGAGCCGCAACTTAAGCTATTGAGCTATTGACCGATTGGCCCGTTTGAGCTAATATATAAGCCAGCGTTAGTCAGCCCCTTTGGTGGCGATGAAGTCGCCGGAACGGGGCATGAAACAACCGGAGCGTTGCTTAGATCCAAGAGCTATTCGTCCCGTTGTTTTTCGTCTCTGAAAGGGCTATGTATCATGACCTCTTTGATTGGGGCCAGTCGGTTCTTTGGCGCAACTTGCGCTCCTGGCAGTCTCAAGTTAACGTTACATTTAAATTTGAAACTGTTGGCCTGTTCGCTGGCGATATTGCTAATCACGCCGGCAATGGCCGCTTGTAGCGGCTCGTCCTCTGCGCCAAGCCTTGCACCGAGTCAAACCGCGAGCGCTATTGCCGCTCCAGGGTCGCATGCGCGGCATCGACTCGACTATGTCGCGTGCGTTCCTTCTTCTGATCCCGGCTGCGACGGAATCGGTCCGTGGGGATTCTGTAGGACTATCTCGGATCCTGGTTGCACCACCTACGGGGGCGACTACGATGCTTTCGTAAATGCAGTGTATACCGTTTATCCTTTGGTCGATTTCCCATACCCGCAGTGCTTGCTACTAGGCATAACCTATCCATTTCCCCCTGGCTCGAATTGCTATGCGGGCAGGCACTACTACGCATAGTTGAAGGAATTCGCGCATGGCGAGTCACGCGGGCTGAGCGGCTTTGGGATCTGCGCAATGTGCGCCAAGCGCCTTTGAGGCTGCGCGCCTTGCCCGCCCAGTCGGGTCTCTGACGCCTACCCCGACCCCGCAGACGCGGGCCGTGCCCAACTTTCCAGGTTCCGGAAGGCTGGGCGCGCAACTTCAAAGTCAGCTCTGCGCGTTGCTTCGCTCGCGGTGCGCGTGGCGATCAAAGTCGAGCGCCTGCTTCAACAGCGAGCTTGGCCGATGAGTATCATCGTCTGCCATGGCGGGTCTTGCGCGGCAAAAGAGCAAAGTGTCCACGAAGGGGGCAACTCCAGTTCGAGGGGACTCCGGTTGCGCGCATGTTGATAATTCGTGTTCGACTAATAGTCATTATTATCTGGATCGGCTTTTCGATTGCTAGCGGTTACCTCTTTGCTTCGGCAGCGAATGCGACGGAGTATCAAGCCCCATCGGCGGCGCCGACAGAAGTGCCCGATTCTGGCACCGGTCCGAAGGCAACGGTCGACATGACCGACTCGGAGATTTTCAGTTCCGCCGCGCCGCTCGCAAAGGCGTGGAGCGTGGCTCTCGCCGGCGCGAGTGATAGGTACGGTGCCGAGGTATGGAGCGCGCTGCTGCGCGCGCAAACCACCAGTAACGGGGCTCAGCTCAACAGACTGCTGAAGAAACGCGGCTACGAGGCCGTCTCGGTCTCGATCGCCTACCGAAGTCCAGTAGGGCCCAACGGTCACGTCGACTATTGTGAGCATCCGGCGCGGGAGAATTTCATTACTCACGGCCAGCCGGAGGGTTGTCCGATTTCGGCCTTAGTCGAGAGCGGCCTCGACGTGATCATGCGAGGATGGAAAACGCGCCAAGTCTCCGACGATCTTGGAAGCTTTCATACGGATTTACAGCAAATACTGCCGTCCGAAATGTTAAGCGTTCTCATGACGGAAAGAAGAGCAAACGAGTACGACTTGACGGGCGTGGGGGCGATGTACGTATACGAGCGCAATGCGATGCGCGTGCAGCTGCTGCTCTTTCGAGCCCCGAACGTTGCGCGGGTGAACGGGTTGTCGGCGTCGGGTTTTGACGTTTCCCTAACCCAGCCAAGACCGCCCGAGTTCGGTGCCGGTTGGATAGTCCTCGATAAGTTTACGCCCGAGGATCTCGAGAGAATCGGTCCCAACATCCTGGCGCTCTTTAGAAGCATTGTCGTCCCCGAGCGTGAGGTGAAAAAGCGGCAAGCTCAGCACTGACGGTCTCGGTGCCGGTTGTCTGATGCGGAGGAATCGGAAAGACTAAGTGAACGCGAGCGAGCGGTCTTCACTTGCGCCGATCGAACCAGCAGACCCGAGATATTGGCGGCGGTTTACGCTAGCCTTGGCTGTGGCTATCGCCTTGCACCAAATCTCGGCGGGACTTTTCCACGTGCGCCCGCCCGAAACGCCCGAACAAACGGAGCGAGTTCAGGCCATCGCCATCTCGGTGCGCACGCCGGCGCCCACACCCTCCCCGACACCGAGACCGACACCAACAGCGGTCGTGACTTTCGCGCCACACGCGTCGCATGCTCAAGCAGCGCCGAGCGCCGCTGCACCGATCCGGCGAAAGACCGGAGGGCACGCGGCACCTCGCAAAATCGCAGTAACTCCGCCGGCTGCAATCAACGCGCCCCCGGAAGCGATCGCACTCGGAAGCGCGAACACGGGGACGGGTTCGCAAAATGGGGGGAGCGGTAGCGGCGCCGGCGCAGGCGAGAAGGGCAGCGGTGGACTTGGCGGTGTCGCAAGCGGGATCGGTGGTGAGGTAGGCAACGGTAACGGCGCAGGTGTCAAACCATGCGGCGCGGTCTATCTGGAGCCTATTCCGGGGACCCTTATTTTCAATCGGGATGGCAGCCTGAGCATGCGCGTCCGGATCGAAGTAACGTTGAGCGATGGACAGACGGTGGAGGATGTCCTGGGCTGGCGGTTTTCTTACCGTCGCGCCGCTGACGATCCATTCTCGAATGTGAGCGTGAAAGCGGGAAGACCGGCGCTGTTACAACTTCCGCCATCCGGTTTTGACCTAGAAGCCCAGCAAAAGCCAGCGACGGTGTTCGCCGTCAAGCATACAAACACGTACGGCTTTACCGATCTCGAAGACTGCCCGCGATCGCAGAACCCAGCTCACTAGCCTCGTCGTACTTCCTGCAAAAGCATTACCGAGGGTCGCGATTCTTCCGGCTGCCCAGATCGCGAAGAGCAGCCCAGTGCGTAGGATGCGGACTCACCTTACCTAAGCCCATAGCCCCCTTGTCGTTTTCCGAAATTCACGTGGGTACGCCGGCCTTCGTGCCAGGATGGGACAGCGTCAAGCGCCCGGACATGCCATCATCTGGTCCACTTTTTGGGCACTTTCTTGCGACGGGGTTTCGAGCGTTTCTAGCGTCGTGAAAATGTGTGATCACCCGCGTAGTGCGGCGGTTCGAATCGTCGTGGTGCTCTTTGCAGTCGATCAGCCCTTCGCGCAGTGGCCCAGCTAGCGCAAGCCACGATTCGTACGACGCCGGGTCGTCGTCACTACCCGGCTCCATGCCTACAAACCAATAGGGGGCGGACCATCGACCATAACCGAACCAATGACGGGCGGCGATAGACTTAGCGTCGTGTGTCACTTCGGGACCCATCCAGGAAACTTGGAAGCCGTCGCTAGGATCGGAAGAACAATGGCCGCGTTCCGGACCATCTGGCTAAGGGTCTCTCCTGCCCCCTGCAATCGCGATGATGTTGATGACTGCGGTTGTAGCCTCAACGCACATGGCTGCATCACGAAACGACGCCGTTCGCTTGTGCTGCAAGGCAGCGGACAGGTCTAGCGCTGACCGAGCATGTTTGCGAGCTTCTTCGTTCGCACCACCGGTCAACTCGACGTCAATATAGGCTTCAAGCTGTCGCTTTGCATCCGTCGCGCTGGGCGTTACGCCATCACGTGAGGGATGCTTTTCGGGGACATAAGCCGATTGCGCCGCAGAGATCAGGGCTTCGCGGCAAAGTAAGCCAACGGCTTGAAACTGCTCCTCGGCACTCGCCGAGGCCAATCGGTCACGTAATTCTCCGACCGTCCTGTCTACTCTCGCCCAACCTGTCGGCTCGAACACCTCGGTGCGGCCTTTGGAGATCAGACTCATCAACGGATTGAACATCTCGGCCACGATTGCCCGACGAGATTGATAGCTCGGCAGATCGCCACTCGACCATCGTCCATACCAATCCCAAAGGTCTCCGTACGGTAACGGATTCTCAATTCGGCGGCGCGCTAGCTCCGAGGACGCGGCTTCATAGTTGCGTCGAAATTTGTCGTTCACGTCGTCTATCCGCGGACCACCCGTCGCTACGGCGACCATTGTGTTTCTGAGGTCATCTAGGGCTCGCACAAGCTCGGCGTCGGTCATGCCGACGCCTGACTCCGCTTGCCCCTACCATCTAATTCGAAAGCTCGCGTTGACATAGAACTGGCTCCGCTCGTTGCTTTCACACTCGCTCTAGCGCAACCCGCCTCCCCGGCCCGGCTGCGTAAGTGCAGATGAACCTTTGCCTAGAACGTGTGAAAAGGGCCAGATATGCCGCGAACGCAGCGCGTATAGCGATCGGCACCGGGGTTGCGGGAATGCACCTGATTATGGCCACGGGATTGAAAGAGTATCTGCGCCACCGCCCACGTAGTGCTGGCCGTTCGGGTAAAATGCTTCAAAATACGCAGCAAACTGGAGCACCCAAAAAGCGGCGTGCTTTTCCCAATCCGCTAGGCCTGTTGGCTTTGCCAAAAAGCCCTGACTTTGCAGGCCACGGAAAGCTGCCTTAGCGCCAGCTTCCAACCAGTTGAAGACGACCAGTTCGATCGAGTTATGAAACCACTGCGGGTCGTAATTGTCGGCCCTCGTCTGAAGGCGACCACGAAGTTGTGCCGGTGGGATTCCCGCGGCCCAGTGGCCGAGCAATTCCTCTGAGCAGCCAAAGTACGCCTGCGGCGGATCATATTTGCCGGTCGCATTGTTTATTCCATGAACATTGGCAATGTGCCAATATTCGGGGACATTAACACCGCCAACGTTGGCAAATGCAGCAAACTCCACAATTGACGCACCGGCTGCGGGCCCCATCGCGACTTGAAGCTCATTCTTTAGATCGTGCGCAACAGAGCTAGGAACTGTCACAGTCGGATGGCGCGCGATAAAGTCTTGCAACCACAGCTCCATGCGCTGCCCGCTGGCAACTTTCGCAGCTCCTACATAGCCCACCAGAGCCAGCTTGTTCGGCCAGCCAAGTATCTTCTGGCCCGGGACTTGACGGCGCGGGACGCCACCAGAAGGAGGTGCCGTCAAATTCTTGTCCGCCGCGAAGACGATACCGTCCCCTAGTACATAAGCAATAAGAATTGACATAGCGGTTTCAGCCATTGGCTTCCTGGAACGCTGGAACCGGTTGTAAGCGCGTTCTTATTCGCATAGAGCAAAGCTCACCCCGCCACGGTAACGCGTCGCAGCAGGCGAAGGCGAAATCAAAAACCACGGGGATTTTGCCGCCCAAAGAGATATCCGCGTTTAGCACAAAGGTCGCGCCAGACTTCTGAATCAACGGCCTCTAGATTCCAAGCGCGAACTCTGCAAACGGTTTCCCAGCAGCAACTCCGCACTAGAGCCTCATCCGGTACTGATGAGGACTCAATATCTTTCAGGATCACCTGCCGCGAGACAGCGCAGTAACACATCGGTAATCCTTATCCGCGACCCGTGACGCACCTCGCGCAACGCTCAGGGACCCGTGACGCTCGGCGGACCGAGGAGCTCTCGCGCGAGGCGGGCCTGCCAGGTCGGCTCTCGAAGAGAGCGATCGCCTAGCATGGAGAGAGCGCATGCGCGGTAGCGTAATCGCCTTTACTCTGTTCATCGGAGCCGCGCTTATCTCGGGCATGGTCCGCACGTTCGCGGACGTCCCCATCACGGTGGCCCAGCATATTGAAATCCCCGCCCCGCCGCCGCCGATCATTGAGCCGCCGCCGATCATTGAGCCGCGACCGATCATTGAGCCGCCGCCGATCATTGAGCCGCGACCGATCATTGAGCCGCGACCGATCATTGAGCCGCCGCCGATCGCGGCTCCCGTGACCGTTACCGCGTCCCCTCCAAAAGGTGAGATTGGGGAAGGACACCACCGCCACGAAGACGCGACCCCATCGCCCTCGATCGACGTTTACGATGACACCGGTGGCACGCCGATTGGTGCCTTCGTTCTCCGTGGCGCGATCGCGTTAATCGTGTTGATCGTTGCGATCGTCTGGTGGAGAAGCAGGACTGGAAGGAGGCGGTAGCCTCGCACGCCTATCCTTGCGGCTCCTGAGCCGATCGCCATGCAAGCTGCGCCGGGCGCCACGGGTTCCTAGTGTTGCGCCGCGGGACACGGGGGATGCTTCACTATCTTCGCGTGTTGTGCCAAAGAGTGCGTGTCTCGGTTGCGTCGCGGGAACGCTGCTTTTTGCGAGGATGCGCGAGAACGAGGGCAACGCAGCACCCGAGTAGCTCCCGCGACCCGCGCATGACGATCGGCGCAGGGGGGCATGGGGACGGGCTGGCGCACCCCGGCCGGGGACGCGGGACCGGACGTTTCAGGCGCAATGTGCATCATCCCGTCGCGAATCCCAGCGTGCCTGTGAAACATTTGTTTCGCCACAGCCCGATCCAATTGAACCGGCGCGTCTGGGCTTTAGTCCGACGGCCGCTTGGGAGGGGTCTCCGCCGTGACTCCCGGCAACCCAAATGCAACCCAGCCGTACCGCGGCAGGCTCCCCGAGCGTCGCGATCTTCCGAGTGACGAGGCTTTTTCGGGCAATTAGGTCCGTCTAGTCGCGGGATGCAGGGTATCGCCAATGCGATGCAAGGTATCGCCAGCAACCTGCGCCGACGGCACATGCCCTGTCGAAAAAGACGGAGCACTCATCCTGTAGAAGCGGCAAGGGCACCTAAAGGGCACCAAACCAGCTAAAGTGCGGCGCAAACCCTTGTGGGAGAGTACGGATCTGGTGGTCCGCACGGTCTTCAAATCACCTACGGCCGCACCGATGCTCCACCGCAAGCGTGGATTACCTCTTAGAATCAGGGCTATCGATGCTTGCGGGTGGTAAACGGTACATAATCCGTTACCAAATCGTTACCAAAATTGGGGATTTGGTAACGGAGATTAGCGCAAGTGCCGCTCAGGAGAGAGGCCGTACTCAACGGCGGCGTCCGAAGCGAGGACCCAGACCGTCGATTTTCTTTGCGAGGCGCTCCAGGCGGCTGATTTGATCCAGGGCACCGCTCGCGACAGCCGTGTTGTACGCAAGGACCGCGTAGTCGAGAGCCTTTGAAAAGGAAAGATTGCGGGCGTAGCCCAGCGCCAGTTTGCGCATCGAGCGAACATCGAATCCGGCTCGCGGATACTTTTGCAGCAACTCAACGCCGCGCTCAAGTTTGGCCAGCCCTTCGCGCTTGCGCCCCGCGATGACCAGGGCGTGTCCGAGCTCGCTGAGCGCCTCGCCGTAGGCGCCGTCACCGAGAGGTTCACGGCTGCGTGCGACCTCCTCGTAGTCGGCGATAGCGGCATTGGTGAAGCCCAGCCGCAGCTGAATGCTTCCGCGGATGGCGAGCAAATTGACCGCGCTACTCGGGCCGGAGGCAAGAACGGCTTCAATATGTTCGAGCGCCAGACGATAGATGTCGGATCGTCCCACCTGTTTTGCGATCGAGTAGTAGGCGCTTGCGATCGGGCCGTGAGGGATGCCATGAATGGGGTCGGATGCGGGGGCGATGCACGAGCGCGCCTCGGCCAGTGAACCGAGTGCCGCAAGGCCGGCCATGGCGGCGTGGCCGTGGAGCCCGTACCAGGCGGCTGCGGAATTCCAGGCTCCAAGTGCATCCTCCCAGAGAGGTACGAACTTGCGGAACGCGGGGTTCGTGTACGGGACGCCCATCAAAGACCGAATCGCTAGCCACAGGATGGTCAGGCGGTTCTGATAGTTCGGTTCGCGACTCGCTTGGTCAAGCAACGGCTCGACCATGTCGACGCCGACGTCGGTCACAGTTGCGTCAAAACCTCCGTCAAGGAAGCGAATTGGCGGGGGTTCGTCTTTGACACGATATGGCCGATGCCGTAGGCGAAACAGAGTGTCTATGAATAGGCGCTTGCTGGGCATTCGAAGCGGGCGCCAACGCAGAAACGGGTTTTCGACACGCTCGACGATTCGTTTGACACGTTCGAGGATTCTGACCTCACTGAGTCGCTCGAGCACCATGTCGGGAAACGCAGGCCGAAGGAGGTTAAGTAAGTTCGCTAGCTCCTTGCTTGGCGTGAAATCGCTTTGAAGGAAGATGAAGGACGGCTTACTGAGCAGCGCAGCTTCCATAAGTTCAAGTTCCAAATAGGAGGTCGGCACCTGACCTACACCGTCGACTTCAATCTTGCTGCCGAAACGCTCCGTAAGGATCGCGAGGAAACCGTCGCACGCCCGAACGCCTTCGACGCAGAATTGCGCTTTTGCTAATCTCGATAGCGTTGAAGCCCGGTTCAGCTCATCGAAATCCTCAGCAACCCATATCGGGCGCTCGCCGGCTGGGACGTGCGCACCCCCGGTCAAGGCCTTGATCTTCTCGCGAATCGGCAGCGGCGTGCCTGACGGCTCGTCGAAAACCGACGACAAGAATATCCGCGGTCTCGCCATCATCATCCGCCCCCGAGGTCGCGATCCCTAAGGCGCGTTGCTTCGGTGTGAAAGACGGTCGAACATGTCACGAAGTGGCAATTCTGGTTGAGTACCCGATCTTGCTGGACGCTTCTCAACGGAGAGCATCTGCAACTCCGGCGTTTGGTATCATGCATGAGGAAAAGCAGTGAGCCGGCGGGAAATTAGGGAAACGTCTTTTCCCGAGTTGCGTTTAATAAACTCGCGTAAATCTGCCTATTTGATACCTGTCGAGCGCTACAAGAGTGAAAGCGGCGAGGAAAAATGATCGACGAGACTCTCGAACTTCCCGAACTCGCGTTTTATTACCCGAATCCGATGTGGACTGACGGCGACTGGATAAAGAACCTAATTCTATTCTTCGACGGGATCGCACTGCTGGTCCCCGATTACATGCGCGAAAAACCGTTCATAAGCGACCCGGCAATTGCCGAAGGCCTACACAAAAAGGGCCTTCTTAAGATCTTCGAACCTGAGTCGTTTGTGGACAAAGAATCCGCTCAGACGCTAGGTGACGCGCTTATTCCCATCATCGACTCCGGCGCTCTTGACGCCCTTGATAAGGAGGATTCAAGCTTTCACACGCTTTCGCAATCTCGGCTCGGTTACTATGGCGACCCCGAAGTAGGCGAGAAGATATTTGAAAGCCTGCGCAAACGCGGACTCGCCAAGGCGAGTGAGGATGGTGTCTCGGTGCCAATGCACCGTCTTGTCCGTTCGCTAGTCTTGGTTTTGCTCTCCCAGATACTCCGTCGTCCTGGAGTGCAAAGAGGGTTTAATCTTCAACCGACGACTGATCGGCCGGAAATCCAAAATGCGCTCAGGGACCTCCTCGGAGTTCCGTCGATGCCATCAGCCGGAAACGTCGTGTCATTCGACTTGACCACCGTTGGGATTGATTTGTCTGCTATTCCACTTGACAAGGTCCTGGACTTTAGACAGCAGCACCAAAAGGGATATCGGCAGTACGCACGCGATTTGCGTCGCTTTATCTGGGAAATAGGATCCCTTGAAGAGGCCGATCGCCACCAGGCCCTACGCGATCGTAAAGACGAGCTTGAGGAACGCGCGGGCGATCTGCGTAAGACGGCTCGCGGCGCCTTGAAGAGTCGATTCTCCTTTGCGCTCGGCGTTGCTGGAGCGGCATGGCGAGTTCATGCCGGCGATCCGATTGGCGGCCTTTTGGCGTTCGGTCTAGGGGCGACTACCGCGAAACTGGCGCAGCCTGTCGACGCTGGCGCGTACTCTTATCTCTTTGAAGCGCGCAGGGTGTTTGCGTGAGCGGGCCTGTTTAGACGCGCCGGATGTGACAAGATTGTGATTTTATCGGCCTCCGTGAGGCGGATAGCGGCCGATAGCATCGCGGTTCTGCCGTTAGGCCCCACGCGGGATTCGAACTCTCAGCCAGCGGTCCCGGCCGATCCCTGGCGATCCACACAAGGCCCGTTATAAGGGTTTTCGGCGCATCGACATCCCGGCCGCTGCCATCCAATTCGTGTCACATTCGACCCCTCCGTGACAAAATTGTGACAATCGTAGGCCCACCGGTGGTGAATCCCGGTCGGGCGCGCGAGATACTCCGAGATCGAACGACAACGATTCCGCGGTGGCACATCGGTCAAAGCGTAAGGTCACTTCGAAATTGCTCAAAAGAAATGCGCCCTCGTGGGACCAGGGATCCCACTCTAAGGCGACCGAGTGACCGTCAAGTCACAAACGGCTCTATCGCATCAGCAAAGGTTTTGCTGTCGGAGGCACTTGAGCGCTGGCCATTCCAAAACTTTGGGGCAGAGACTCTAGCTAGGGAGCTGTCGTGATCTGTCCTGAGTCGATGATAAACGACTTCTGACACGAAGCAGGTAGATTCGTGTACTCGGTGACGTTCAACTGAACATCATACGTCGTCGTTTGCTGTAATGACGGATATGTGGCAGAGAAGTATACTAATGTGGACGACGCATTGGGGGGAGGAGCCGCGCTCTGCAGCCCCGAGCCTCGTACTTCAGAACCCATCGTGGGAACCAAGTTTAACGTAGCTTGGAACGGAGGATCCCCTTTATCGGTGGCTATGAGTACTGACCCCGGCGATCCGACTGCTTTTGACTGAGGCGGCGGAGACACGAGCGAAAACGCCGGAGCGGCCCCCGGCGGGATGCATGGGGCGGACGGACCGCCAGCAGGCGAGCTGCCACATCCAGCGGCAAGAGCGGCAATGCCGATCAGCATGACGAGCGCACGCGGCGCCATAGCAGTCAAACCGGTATAGGTCGTGTGCGCATCCTTACCCAAAAAGAGCACAACTCTCTCCGGATCTGGGGGGCCAATTTTCTGCCCCCCAGATCTGTCGTTCGACAAGGCGAGGCTACTTTTACGCACTCGTTGCCCACCAATCGTTGTACTGCGGATCAGTGATCTGCGGCGGCGCTGGAAACGTGATCGTCGTAGCCGGGCTGGATGTCTGGATGCAATTTCCGTACGGACCGTACTGATTCCACGGCCCCGTGGTCAAGTAATTCCAAGTGCCGTTCGGCGACTGCACACGTATGCCGGCTGCGTCAATCTCTGGGGGCGTCGAGCAATTGCCCCGCGTGTAATGCGTCTCAAAGGTCACCCAGCCTTGGCCGCCGTTATATGTCGCAGTCCCGCTTTCAGAATAAAGGTCCTCATAAGAGCTGGTATTGTAATTGTACAGGAGCGCGTGCCATTTACCATCAGTGAACTTCTTCATTTCCGTAGTGTAGGTGGGCGTGTGACCGTTGCCCACGACTCGAACGTAGGCGCTGAAGAAAGTCGAGTTCATTGTTTTCGCCAGCACGAACCCGTTTCCGCAGAAGCTGTAGACACGGAAGGCTGCCGTTGTCGTCGTTTGACTCTCGTACGTCCAGTAGTCGGAGCCGTTTTCGAGGCAATTGCCGTCCGAACCGTGCGCGGTCGGAGCATAAAGAATATCGAACTGATTATTCGGGTCGGTTGGATCCCACGGATTCAGGTAGATCTGCCCGGTCTGGTAGGCGGAGTGGATCGAGTACATTCCTACGTACCCGTTCCCGCCAGCAATCTGGACACCCGCCTGTCCCCCATCGTCGTACTGATTATTGTACGACTCCGGGCGACGTTGAAGGGATTGCGCCGATGCGCTCGTGGGGAGCAGGCGCGGGGGCCCGGAGGCTGGATCTATGTTACTCGCGGTCGTGGAGTCAAGCTTTAGCGCCGTCAGCGGACCGCTGAAAGGGGTCGGAGCGGCGCTCACTCTGCCTACTGCTGCTACTGAATCAAGTGCTGCGGTATTCTGATTCTGATTGCCTCCGTGCGGAGTGGAGCTGAGAGGCACACTTTGGCCTCCTGAACAGCCAATAAAGATAAGTAGGCAGCTGGCCGCCGCCAAGGACCTCGAGATCATCATTTCGGTCACGTTCCTCGCCGATTACGCTGAGGGAGTGGACGCTTGACCTGCACAGCCGCCGCCAATCACGCGTCTATTGAACGTCATGCGGAGGGCCGAGTAGATCTTCGGTTCCTGTATCGTTAGAAGCGTGCCACTTGCGAACCCTTCGTAAATAATACACTTGACGCACCAGCCAGAAGGTCCAGACGACAACCCACTGTTGGCCCTTATAGGTTAAATCATCTAGCGCTTTTTGTCCAGTGGCCGCACTACCTTCTCGGGACTCGATAGAGATGTCCCCTGCTGAACTCGTTAGAGGTGTCCCCCTCGCGGCGGCGAGCCTTCCCGCATGGAGAGTTCGCTCGTGTCCCTTTCGACGCTCGAATTACGCCGAGGGCGACGGCCTACGGGAGTTTCTTGCGAGGCTCCGTTGCAGGCTTGTCCCGGAAGCCTTGGGGCTGAAACCGGTCGCTGCCACGTGGCGATACGAACGGCGAGCCGTTGCGGGCCCCGTAAATCGATGAGCCGGTCCTCGTACATCAATGTTAGCACGGGTTTAAGCGTGACAAAAATCGTCACGATTGCGGTACCGTGCCCATCGAAATACAGGTCTTCAAGATCAATAGATCGGCCACTTCGCGCTCGCCGCCGCGATCCAGTATTTTGGGGCTACGGAAGACGAACCCGGAAATGAATGCCGGCGCAATGAGGCCTTCCACATGCAACTCGGCCCATCGCGCACGAGACAGCCTTGTGTCGCTGGTCGGTGCGCTCATTGGCTGTCATAACGCGTTCACGTGACGCCTAGTTGGGTGGGGTGGCGCTTTCGCGCTCGCGAACCAGCTGGGCAAACAACCCTTCATTGAATCGTTGAGGGGAGGCGCAGACGCTGACATCCGTTGCGAGCGCCCGGTTTCGCTATAAGGCGTCTGCCAACTCTCGATCGCCCAGCCTGAGGGGCCAGGAGAACTAAGGAGTCTATCCGCTGGCATGGAAGCCAATGAGGTGCTTCCTAGGCCGTGGATCATTTGCTCGGCCACAGAAATTTGGTGACAAAAAGGCGTGGTGAGACTCTGGTTAGGGTTCGTTCTCAGTTTTTCAGCTCTTGCGCTCACGTCGCCTCCCGCTGCGAGCCTGTCGCTCAAGAATGTATCAGGCGAGACGTTTTACTTGGATTTGGACACGGAATACGGAGCACTGTCGGAGTGGCGCCAAGCTGAAATCAACTCGTTTAGCGCCTTGCGCGCCAGAATGTGGGTAACGCGAATCAACGTTGACTCCCGCTGGCCTCAAGTGTTCAATACCCAACAATGGACTCCGTTATTTGCCTTCTGGCTACAGCGAAATGAGTCGCGCAGTGACGCCATCGGCTTAGAACTTAAGGCTGTGCGCGGTCACATGCCGTTGAGTGCGTGGCTTGTTCGATATGCTAATGGGAAGAAGATCGAGGAGTACAAATTTACTCACACGGTCGAACTGAATGAGCGGGTTCAGTTGAACATAACCTGGGCGAAACGGGGCTCGGCCCGCATTGCTTTCAGAGGCGAATCGAAAATAATTAGCCTTCCATGGTCGATCCAGAGCCTCGCGATTACATGCTCCACGGGGCAACTCAAGGTCGATCCGCTTTTGCTACTAAAGGCGGGTACCGCGGCCCAAAATACGACGGAGAGTTAAGCTGCGGAGTTGCATCGGAAGGAGAGCCCATGGCTCATCGTAGATCCCGGAGAGTCTTCACCAAAGAGTTTAAGCTGCAGGCGCTGCACGAGATCGATGCCGGCGCCACGATTCCGTAGGTCGCGCGTGCTCACGAGAAGCATCCCGAGGCCCTTCGCGCGCGGCGACGCATGGAGCGGAAGTACGGCGAGCGATCGTTTACCGATAACTGCCCGGCCTATACCGATGAAGCGAAGGTCGCTCAAGTTGAACGCGGCCTCGGGCAGCTGACATTGGAAAACGCGCTTTTCAAAAAACCTTGACGCTGCTCTTTCTTGACGCTGCTCTTTAAGGAAGAAGAGTGAAGAGCCGGTCGGCTTTCGTCCAACAGATTCAATTCCTAGGTGTAAGACGGCGTAACGGTAATCTCTAACTCTTGGCCAAGCGTGGTCGACTTCAGCTCCTGTGGGTGTTGGGTCAATTCAAGAGAACGACCCGCTCTAGTCATGCCAGAGCTTGACTTTATAGCTCTTCTGGACTAGCATCCCTCCGAAGGGGCTCCGAGCAGATTGAGCATTTGGGGCTCCTTGCGCTTAGAGGGTGGGCAGGCGATGTGGTGGTTTAGGCACATTCATTAACCGCTATGTTCAGACCTTATAGTCCCCCTCAATACGTGATGACGCACGATCGGAGCGCCGTTGTGCGGAGTTAAGAATCGCTTGCTCTAAGTGGTGCGTTGAGAGCATTGTAAGTTTGTTTTGGAGGCCCAACATGAGGTCGCGACCTGCGTTTCTGAACATCGCAATTCCTAGATTGTTTGCGACCGGACTGATTGCATCAGTCCTTTTCAACGGCTGTAGCAGCGGAAGGCAAACGCTCTTGCCGGGCGGGTTAAAGCAACAAGCATCTGCGTCGATGAAGCGTGCCCTGCAAAGTGATTTTCCTCGAGACAAGATAGGTCGCCTCCTAATATGGATTCCGGTTCTAAAGGAGTACAGAGCGGCGCTCGACGGCTTTGTGCTCAGCTTGGACAAGAAGGCGCCCTCAGCGGCTGACATCGCCGCCTTGAAGGCGGCGCTCGACAAACTGAAGCACCAGCGAAAAACCACATCCATCGTGCTACAAACTCAACCTGAGCCTGTTGACTTTCAGACGTATTGCACAAGCGTCGGACCAGAGGGACCCCCGGTCCCTAAGGGCTAAGGGAGCCTGAACGCCGGGCTAGGACGGACTCGCCAGCCCTACCTAGCTCGGCTCTCCTAAGTCTTAAGGTATTGAGGAATTGACAAGACCTAGAACACGATCACGACACGAATCGGTGCAAGCGCCTCTCGAGGAGGCGCGAAGCCTCGTTACAGCCGCTCGTTTGTCAGAAGCCGCCGGCGTTCTCGATGCAGCCGTCGCTCAAGGCCGAGGGATCTCCGATGAGGCGCTCCTCCTCCGGGGGCGACTGTACCTCAAAACGAAGAACGCAAATCCCAATGAGGCCATCGCTTTTCTTACCAGAGCTCTTCCGAAACTGCGATCGGAACTCGCCAAAGCAGAGGCTAACGTCGTCCTTGGGGTCTCGCACGCGCGCGTGGGGGATCATCGCAGCGCTCGTTCGAGGTTCGCGCTTGCGGCGCGCGAGCTAACGACCGACTCGCCGCGGGCGGGTCAATTGCGGATCGAGTTAGCGTATCAGTCTGCGTCCGTGTTTTGGATGCAGCGCAAGCTGGACGAAGCCGCCGAAGAGCTCAAACCAGTGCTGGAAGCGCGGGAATCGGATTCCTATGTTGACGCGCTCGTGCTCGAGGGCGCGATTTATGCGGCACGCGGACGGTTTGAGAACCAAGGGAGCAGGTTGCTTGAAGCGCTCCGCACCTTGCTTTCTTCGGAGATCAGGGACGTCTACCGATGGGGACATGTTGTATGGCAGCTTTCTATTCTGAGTCGGGAGCTGCCAAACCAGTCGATCCGCAACGTGGCACTCGAGCAGGTCGACCAGGTGCCGTGGACTGAGGACCTCGTAGCGCCCAGATTCAATTCGCTAAAGGCTGTTGGCTGGCGCCGGGCTCTCGACGGAGACTATTTCAACGCCTTTCGATACCTCAAACAAGCGGCGGAGTGCGCGCATACCTTGCCCTGGCGAGTTATGGCCAGCTGCGACCGGGCCTACCTGGCAGCGAGTCTCGGGGAGGTCCGTTGGTCGGAACAGGAGCTTCAGGAGGCTGCGGAACTCGCAGAGCGCGTTGAGTGGCGAGCTATCGATGGCGAGGAGAGGGTTGCTCTCCTGCTCTTGGCAGAGCTTTATGCGCCGCTGGACGGCGCACTCGCGCTGTCGTATGTTGCACGCTTTCAGGAAACTGGTGATCGCTTTAAGGCAGTTCTTTCGTTCAACGCCGATCGTCGAGTCGAGGCATTGGTCTCATATTCTTTGGGCTACGTCCGCGAACACTTAGGCGATGTGGAAGAGGCCGAGGAGCTATATCGTAAAGCCTTCGAGATCTACGATGACAGTGGTTATGATTGGCGGGCTGGTCGCGCCGCGATGGGACTCTTCCGGCTGAATCGGGATCGGAGTTGGCTTGATGTAGCGGCGAAGAAGCTTAAGCCCTATCCGCTTTCCTGGCTCGTCACTCGCCTGAAGGGCCTCGCGCCTTCAGATATCGCCGGTTCGAAGCGGGAAACGGCTGTTCAACGGCGGGCCACCGAGGAGCTAACGCCGGCCCAAGCAGAGGTGTACGATCTTTTATTGACCGGTGCCCCGACTCGTGGTATTGCGAAGAAGCTCGGCCGCAGTGAGTTCACCGTTCGAAATCACATCAAAGCGATCTTTAAGAAGTTGAAGGTCAACTCGCGCGCCGCTTTGCTGAGCGCAGCGCTCAGGAAGAGTTAACGTCAAGTCGTCTTGGTGATTCGCGGAGTTGCCATGGCAAGGGCTCAATGGGACGACGCGGGGACGAGCGTACCCCGCACCTTTGGCTCTCCCTCTGCCAACGAGCAATTCGCGGGTCCTCATCAGCAGAGGGAGTTGGGCCAAAGCGGCGGGCGCCTAACGCGCCGGTGCGGCTACTTCGGCCTCTCGCAGTCTTTGCAAAGGCGGTAGCCGCCGGTGCCACTGCGCCTTTCGCTGTTGGGAATATCGCGGCCCGGCGGACTGTGTTAATTGGAGAGATGCGCGATCGCTTAAGTTTAGCTGGGACGGCCGATACAGCGTCTCGCCAAAGCGACTCGACACGAAGCGTTGCAGATGAGTAAGCGAGCTCAACAGGGCGCTGAAGCGATCGTTGCGGGCATTGACGATGAAGTCCCGCCGCGAGATAATTGTCGTACAACACTGTACGCGACTTACGCCCGCATAATAATGCGGGTGAAATGACCACCGTGAGCCCCGATCCGTCGGGTCTTTTGGTTGCATCGCCGCGTGCGACCCTTGGGAATCGAAGAGTGCCATGTTGAGACGCCACCAGGAAATGGAGACCGTGCGCTTTGCCGAGCTTCCGGATATCCTCACGCCTCAAGATCTGTTCGCCTTTTTACCCATCGGCCGAAACGCAGTGTACGACGCTCTGAAGACCCACAAGATTAAGAGCGTGCGCGTCGGCCAAAAGTTCTTGATTACCAAGGCCGCGCTGCGAGAGTTTCTCGGCGGGAACGTCGAATAGCGACGGGCCGGGACCCCAAGAGGAACCTATGGCAAAACCCAAACGACTTGGGGACAAGAAATACATGATCGTCTATGACGTGCCAGTCCGCAACGGTAAGGCCCGTCAACAGAAGCGCGAGACTCTCAGCGGCGTGACAAAACAAGAAGCCGAAGCGATTCTCGCCAAGCGAATCGAGAACACAAAGAAAGAAGAGCACACTGCCGATTCAGCGATGACGCTATCGGAGCTCTTCGACAAATTCATGACTGCGAAACGCAAGAGACTCGAGGCAACCACGATTGACCGCTACGAGAGTCTCATAGCAACCTACTTGCGACCGGAGCTCGGCGCGATCAAACTCGCGTCGCTACGCAAGGTCCATCTCATCGAAGCCTACGAAAAGTGGCAAGTTCGTCAGCGCCGGCCGGGTGGTCGCACGATTCGGCACGCTCACGGTCTGTTGCGTGCAACCCTCAACTGGGCCGTTAGCCTGGACTACGTTGGCTACAACGTAGCGACGAAGATCACCGCGCAGGATCTTCCGAAGGCACCAAAGCCCGAGAACACCGTGCTGAACGAGAGCCAACTGCGCGAGCTTCTTGCAGAGGCGAAACGCCCATCCAAACGGGCGTCGAAGCGCGGAACGCTCTCATCGCAGCCGTGGTTTTATCCGGCCGTCGCGTTTGCGGCGTATACCGGAGCGCGACGTGGCGAGGTCTTGGCGGTCAAATGGTCCGATCTCGACCTGGACGGCGCAACCGCTACCATCCGCGAGTCGTTGTCCGAGCCAAAATCGGGCCTCGCATTCAAGACCCCGAAGAACGGTAAGGCACGGACAATTGTGATCGCAACGGACCTTATTGGGATTCTTCGCACGCACAAGGCGAAGCAGGCCGAAGAGCGGCTCTTGCTGGGCGAAGCGTACCAAGATCTTAATTTGGTCTTCGCACTGCCCGACGGTTCGCCCGTCGCGCCGTGGAACTTTGGCGCTGCGTTCAAGCACCTCGTCACACGTACCAAAGTCGCACCGATCACGCTGCACGATCTGCGCGATACGCACGCGTCACTGCTGGCGAAGGCCGGAGTGCCGATCGAGGTGATCAGTCACCGCCTCGGCCACAGCTGCATCGGCATCACGGTCGATCGGTACTTGACCGTCTATCAGGAGCGAGACGCCGCTGCTGCGGCCGCCTTCGAGCGGATCGTGGCGTAACCGAAAAAAAGGCCGATGTGACAAAAATGTGACAAATCGGCTCGAAAAGTCCGGTCATGCGCCGGAAACCCTTGTAGAATAAGAACCTTAGATTTAGCCCCAACGGGATTCGAA
>PLCB01000053.1 GCA_003134695.1 Candidatus Zemynaea palustris
GCCGAACTCGCGTTCCAGGCCAGTGACGTCGGCGCTATAGCCGACGCGCTCGAACCATTGCAGCATCAACGCCGTATCTTTGCTGTACTGCCGGACCTGTTCGATTGGCGTCTGCGCGAACGCAATCGGCCGACCCAGCGCCTCCGTCAGGATCTCCGCCGCCTCCGGCATCGTTCGAACGTCACCGGCGAGATCGATCTCGCGGCGGTTCAAGGCGGCGGCGTCGGTGAACGCGCGCGCGCCGAACCAGCCGATGTCGTCCACCGCGATCATCTGTAGCTTCGTGCCTGGCCCGAGCGCCCAGGCCAGCGTGGGGCCTTGGAGACTGTAAGGCGCTAGCAGGTTCTCCATGAAGAACACCGGACGCAGGATCACATGCGAGGGGAAGCGGAGGCCGCGCACGGTTTCCTCGATGCGCCACTTGTTGTCGAAGTGCGGGATGCCCGTCCGCTTGTGCGCCGATCCCACGGATGTGTAGACGTAGTGTTCGACGCCGGCCTCGCGCGCCAGCGTCGCAAGACGCTTGCCCTGCGCCTCTTCCCGCTCGACGCCCGCCTCCAACGTGTTCTGCACGCCGAAGACGCCCCACGCGCCGGCCAACGCACGGCGCAGCGTCGCCTCGTCATCGAGATCGCCCTTGACGACGTCGACGCCGTGGCGCGCCAGCGCCGCCGCCCGCTCGCTGTCTGGCATGCGCGTCAGGCCGCGGAGATAGAACCCGGTGCCCTGCAGCGCCCGCGCGACCGCGCCGCCCTGATTGCCTGTCACTCCGGTGATGAGAATCGTTCGTTCGCTCGTCATGGCTGAAACCTCATCAAATTAGATCTGCGTCGGGCCGCGGCCCTCACATAGGCCGTGACCTCTGCTCCCAACTGGCGTTCTTCGAATTCCGGAGACTGCCAACGTTGCCTTTGCTTTTTCATCTCAACGACGCTCCTTCAGTGGGCTCTGCGAAGCTAGATGCGATTCGAGACGCGGGAACAGAGCCAATGCGTTACCATGGTTGAGCGCTGCACGGTCGCCCGGCCCCAGATATTCGTTTGCATCCAGCGCTGCGATAAAGTAAGAAGCCACGTCAGGCGGGGCGTATGGGAAATCCGAGCCGAACAGTATGTGACCCTCGGCAGCGAAATCTTTAAGTGCAGGAACCGCCGATCCCGAAGACAGCGCTGTGTCGAAATAAAAGTGCTTCAACCGTGCGAGAGTCTTGGAAGGGTCGGAGAGGTCAGTTCGAAAGTGCGGAACTCCGCCGGCCACGCGCAGAGCCGCGTACGGCAAGAATCCGCCCGCGTGCGACAGGATGATGCGAACGTTCGGATACCGGTCGATGACGCCATTGAATACCAGTTGGACGGCCGACCGCGTCGTATGCAACAAAAAGTCGAGGAGAGGACTCGCGATCCCGTCCGCGGGCGGAAACGGTGGCTGGCCCGGAGTGACGCCCGGATGGATGAGAACGACGGCTTGACGCCGATTCAACTCCGCCCAAAGTGGCTCAAAGATCGGATCGCCGAGGTAGCGCCCTTGATAGTTCGCGAGCACGAGTACGCCGTCAACCCTCAATGCATCAAAGGCGTATCTTAGCTCTTCGAGCGTTCCTTCGACATCGGGGAGTGGAACTGTCGCGAAGTTTCCGAAACGATCGGGGCGCGTTGCTACAAGATCCGTAACGTACTCATTTACTCGGCGCGCCATCTGCCGGCGCTCGGCCGCCTCCCAACCGACGACGCTCGGCGAACTCAACGAGAGGATTCCAGTTGCAATGTCGTGCGCGTCCATGAACTCGAGCGCCAGTTCGGGAGACCATTTCGGCATGGGGCTATCGGATGGATCGCCGCCGTTCGCCGCCAACGCCTCGGCGTAGAACGGTGGCATCAGATGTTGGTGGACGTCGATGCGCACGTTAATTCGCGAGCGTTCCGTCGAAGTCGATCGTGAGGTGAGTGCCGTCGCAGAAGGGCTTGTTGTTCGAATGCCCACAACGGCAAAGTGCCACTTGGTCCGGATGGGGGATTTCACGCCCGTCAACATCCGTCAGGCGTACCGGACCGGTGACGAGATAGGGGCCGTTAGTGCTCGGCGTGATCGTTACGTCGGCCATCGAAGGTTCCTTTCGCTAGTAGATTGGGATGGTTTTTGAAAAAGGTAGACGACGAATGCGCGTTCCCGTCAGAGCGGCGATCGCGTTTGCGAGTGCGGGAGCCGTGGTGGGAACGCTGACCTCACCGACCCCGGTCGGAGGCTCGTTCGACTCGATGAGATGCACCTCGATTTCGGGAAGCGATTGCATGCGGGCCACCGGATAGCGATCGAAGTTCTGAGTCACGATATCGCCACCGTCGGCGAGGACGATCTCTCCCCAAGCCGCCGCACTAAGGGCGTAGAGAATCCCGCCCTCGACCTGAGCCCTGATGAGGTCGGGGTTGACCGCGATGCCGCAGTCGAGAGCAAAGACGATGCGCTCGACGTGTATTCGGCCTCGTTCGTCGCGCGAAACCTCGGCGATTTGCGCGGCGGAACTGAGAAAGTCACTACACGCGACTCCCCGAGCGCGACCTTTGGCGAGAGGCAACCCCCAGGATGCGCACTCGGCCGCGACCTCGAGCGCGTGAAGCGTCCGCGGATTGTTCGCCAGTAGTTCGCGTCGCAGGTCGATGGGATCGCGCGAACTTGCGACGGCAAGTTCGTCGAGTGCCGACTCGCGAGCGAATTCCGTGTGCGAGTTTCCAACCGAGCGCCAGACCATGATCGGCACGCCGGCTTCGACATTGCTGGCTTCGAGCTTGAAGTTCTCGATTGCGTATGGAGAATCGACCGCGCCGGTGGTGGTCATGAAGTCTACGCCATTCTTGAACAAGACTTCGCCGACGTTTGGCAGGTTTGGAGAGGTCGGTTGTGCGGCCAATTTGTGGTGCAGTGCGGTCAGCCGGCCAGAGGCGTCCGATCCGGCTCGGATGCGGTGCACCGCCATCGCGCGATAGCGGCCGCTTTTGAACTCTTCCTCCCGCGACGACTGCAGTTTTATCGGACGTTGCCAGCCGAGCGCCTTGGCAACTTGAACGGCCTCGCTGGTCGGGTCTCGCCTGGAGCTGCTGTGAAGTCCGAACGAACCGCCGGCCTTGGTGACGTGCACGAGAACCTGCTCTTTTTCGATTCCGGCGGCGGCAGCAGCGGACATTTGTGTGTAGACGGGAGACTCGGTGCCTGCCCAGACCTCGAGCATGCCGTCGTCGCGCATACGGCACACCGCGTTGTTTGGTTCCATCGGGGCGTGTGCGAGGTAGGGCAGTTCGTACAAAGCGTCGACGACGTGCGTCGCGTTGGCGAACCCGGCCTCGACGTCTCCAGCGTTTACGGCGACGACGGCGCGTTCTCCGGATTCGACGAGTCTGCGGTGTTCCTCAAGCAGCTGATCCGAGCTGCGGCGCTCGGCGTTGTCATCGTTCCAAACGACATTGAGCAAACGGATGCCGTGCTGCGCATCGCTAAAGGTCTCACCGACGACAGCGATTCCCTCTTCGATCGGAACGACGGCCTTAACGCCTCGTTCGGCGAGTGCCGCTTTGTCGTCTACCGAAGCCACGCGCGCGCCGAATCGTGGCGGGTGGAGCACGATGGCAGTGAGCATTCAAGGCAAGCTCACATCGATCGTAAAGCGGGTCTCGCCGAGAATCTTTCCAGGCGCGTCCACGCGGAGGCGGCCCTCTTGGCCGATGAGTTTGTACGACGTGCGTTGCTTGGGTTGGACGCCATTGGGCACGGGCAGTCGCTCCGCACGAGCCGCTAGCTCACCGAACGTCGCTTTCTTTCCGCTGCCATGGGAGAGCACGCCGGACGCGACTTCGATCTCGTTCTGTGGGACTTGCCACGCTTGGGCGGCGGCCGCGACGAGACGGGCCCGAGCTTGAGCCGCAACCTGGCGATACCGAAGCCAGAATCCGCGCGTCGACGTCGACGCGCCAGTGATCTGGAACCCACCGCTAAATGGATTCCCGTAAACGTCTCCGGAGGAAGAAACTCCGTTAGCGGCGTTGACAACCTGGATCGCATCGAAGTCGGCGTCGAGCTCCTCCGCGACGATGGTCGCCAAGCCGGTATGAACGCCTTGCCCCATTTCAATCTGGCTTGAGTAGACGAGGATCGTCCCGTCCGGTTTAACGCGAACATACGGGTGAACGGGATCCCTCTTCTCATCGAGCGTGAGCGGGGGAACGTCCAAGTCCGGCTGCGCAGCGAGCCTCTCCGGCTGCCTGTTGGATGCTAGCGTTTCGGCAGCAGAGTGAATGGTTTGCCGAATACGGGGATAGGTACCGCAGCGGCAAACGTTGCCGTTCATCCAGTGCGCGATCGCTGCATCGTCCGGCGTGGGATTCGATTGGAGAAGCGCAGTTGCCGCAAGGGTTTGCGCAGGCTGACAGTAGCCGCACTGAACGACATTTGCCCGATGCCAAGCTTCTCGAACGGCGTCGACCACCCGTCCGGAAGCTCCCTCGACGGTAATCACCTGTTTGCCGACGGCGCGCTCGGCTATGGTTTGGCAAGACCTAGCGTTTCGCCCGTCGATCAAGACCGTGCATGCCGCGCAGAACCCCGCCCCGCAGCCGAACTTCGTCCCACGTAACTCGAGAACGTCCCTGAGGACCCAGAGTAGGGGCGTCTTCGCATGGCGGTCGTCAACCTCGACCTCTCTACCGTTGATCGCTAGTTTCAATCCGACTCCTCGCGTTCGATAACGCGAATATCTCCCAAGGACGGGTGAGCCGTCATCGCCGGATATTGGTGAGCGACCTGTGAACAAATGCGGCATGGATGAAATGCACGTCAAAATCGCTAGGAACGGGCCCTACTTGGTATACGGCCGCGTCCCGCTGGCTATCGAGACGATTGGGACGAACGCTCATGGCGAGTCGGTGACCCGGGAACCCGGCCGATCCTTACAGGTGGGAGAATCGTGTGCGCTTTGTCGCTGCGGCCAATCCTCAACGAAACCGTACTGCGATGGAACGCACGAGCGTATCGGATTCGACGGCACGGAGACGGCCTCGCGAGACTCGTTCGCAGACGGGGCCGAGGTGACGAGTGGGCCGACACTGGTACTCTATGACGACAGACCGCTATTTGCGTTTGCTCGTTTTTGTGACAACGCGGGCACAATCTGGAATGATACATCGAAGATTCGGAATGTCCCAACCACAAGTGACAAGTGGACACTTATTAACGAGCGAAAACTCGATATTTTCTAAGAGGATTAATAGAAATATGAACAACAATTTACCCGCAGCAAGCCTCGGACATTTTGTCATGAAGGTTAATGATATTGATACTAGTTATCAATTTTATACAAAATTGGGCTTGCGTCCGTTTGGGATATTTCCTGATTTGGCGATCATCGAATTGCGAGGCGGAACACACATCTTGCTTTTTAATAAGAGTGATGGATTGCCATTTTCACTAAGTTCCAGCCATCTTGGCCAGCGCGGCGCTTTTTTTAATGAACGACTCGACTTGATGATTGACGGCAAGTCTAGGAGCGATCTGGAACTGTATAGGACGACTCTAATGGAAAAGGGATTGTCGGTAGATGCAATTGCTCAAGACCAATTCTTTGGTCACGACTATTTCCAGTTGGCCGATCCTGATGGCAATGGCATAACGGTCTATAGCAGCCACAGAGGAGAGCTGTCAGTCTAGATTCCCGAAACCTTTCTCGAGGCGGTCATTCAAGCTGGGTTTGCCATATCGGGCACTTGGCAGACGGATTCGAATACGAGAACCGAAACCGCATCACGCTTTGCCGGCCGTTTTGCGGTGGAACGCACGCCGATGTCGCCTTTAGGGACGGGTTAGCCCCTCGCTGGAAACGGCTGACTGCAACCCCGGGGGGCCTTACAGTTTATTGAACCCTATGGCTGTGGATCTCGGTCGGGGTCATGTCGCCGTAACTGGTCTGGTCGACCGTGAACGCCTTCTCAGTGCTCTTGACCAAGCCCTCAAAAAGCGCGTGACGCTGATCTCGGCGCCAGCGGGTAGCGGTAAGACATCGCTTCTGCGCACCTGGATAGGGCGTTTGCAGGGTGCGTATCGCGTGGCTTTTATTTCAGCGCGCAGCGAGGAGGATGAACAGGGCTTCTGGCTCGTCTTGCTTGCCGCGTTCGGGGCGTCGGAGACGCCCGTCCCGGTGCCAACCTTTAACGGGGCCAATGCGGTCGACCGCGCCCTCACTCAGTTGAACCAGAACAACGACCCGATCGTCATAGTCATCGACGACGCGCACGAGCTCACGCACGATGCACTCGCCCATGTCGCAAAGTTCATCGCAGACCTTCCGGCGCACGCTCACGTGGTGTTGGCTTCGCGCCACGATCTCCGACTCGGCGCTCATCAGCTGCGACTCGCCGGCGAGGTTGCAGAGATTCGTGCAAAAAATCTCGAGTTCACGGAATCGGAGACGCGCGAGCTTCTCGCGAGGTCCGGAATCACTCTCTCCGGCGAAGCGCTGCGCACGCTCCAGCAGCGAACGGAGGGATGGGCGGCCGGCCTCAGGCTCGCGGCGCTCTCGCTTGCGGTCGATTCGGACCCTGAAGAATTTGTCGCGCAGTTCTCTGGCAGCAATAGAGTCGTCGCGGACTATTTGATGGCCGAGATGCTGGAACGGCAACCGCCGCACGTTCAGCGCCTACTTCTTACCACATCGATCCTCGGTCGAGTCAACGGTGAGCTGGCCGACCTCCTTGCCGATACGACCGGCTCGGATTCGATTCTTCTCGAACTCGAAGACGCAAACGCGTTCGTAGTCTCGCTCGACAGCGAACGCACCTGGTTTCGCTATCATCATTTATTTCGCGAACTCCTTCGACTGGAGCTGCGGCGAACGACACCAGATCTCGTCGCGGAGCTTCATCGCCGGGCTGCCGAATGGTTCACCGATAGAGGGTATATGGTCGAAGGAATTCGCCACACGCAAGCGGCGGGCGAATGGCAAAGTGCGGCGTGGTTGCTGGCCGACCAAGTTTTCGATCTCCTCATGAGCGGGCAGCATAAAACGCTTCAATCGTTGCTGGAAGCGTTCCCGCGTGCGGCCCGAATCGATCATCCGGAACTTGCATTGGTCGATGCGGCACTGGAGTCAACACAAGGGCGGTTCGAGGAGGCGGCGCAGCACCTGGACATCGCCGAACGTGAGGCGGAGAAGCAGCCTGCTGAAGAAGACTGCGGCTATAGAGTTGGTATCGCTACTTTGCGGCTGTGCTTAGCAAGGCTCCGGGGACAGCTCGACAGCGTCATCGAGCAAGTGAACTATCTTGCGTCTCCGGCCGGAGCGCGGCGACGTTCGGGAACTCCGCTAAGCGGAGTTCTGCGCGCGACGGCGCTTATGAACCTCGGCGTCGTCGAGATGTGGTCTGGGCGCCTCGCCGACGCCGACCAACATTTACGTGAGGGCGCGGAGCTCTCCGAGAAAATCGAACATCCGTACCTCAGGGTCAGCTGTTTATCAAACCTCGGATTCGCGTCGAAGGTCCGGTCGTTCGCGAGCGCACGGGAGCACAGCGAACGCGCCGTCGAGCTGGCTCATCGGTATGGGTGGGAAAATGAAACCATCATTGCCCCGGCGCTCTTGACGCTGGCGGGCACGCACATTTGGGCCGGCGACTTCATCACGGGCGAGAAGTGGCTCGCACGTGCGGTCAAGCTAACGCCTCCCAATACCAACCCGCCCGTAGAGCTGCTGCTGCACATCGTTAGCGGAATGTTTCATGCCGGCCGGAACAGGCTTAGCGACGCGCTCGTTGAGTTCGAGCAGGCACAGCGAATGCAGTCGCTCATGCTTGGCGAGCACGTGCTGGCGTCGCAGGCCACAGGCTGGGCGGCCGCTACTAAAGCGAGACTAGGGATGCTCGCCGACGCGCGCAGAGTGCTTGCCGAGGCTTCGCCGGAGCGCGCCGCGACCGGCGAACTTCGGAACGCCGCCGCCGCGATCGCACTCGAGTCGGCTGAGCCGGATGAGGCTCTCGCACAGCTTCGCGACGTCCTCGATGGGCGCGCGCCAATCATTCACGACTTCACGCTCGTCGAGGCCCACCTGCTCGCGGCCCAGGCCTACCATATGCTTAAGAACGAACCAGAAGTGCGATCGTCGATTGAGAAAGCGCTCGCACTTGCCGAACTTGAGCGATTGATCTTACCGTTTGCGATGACGGGGTCGCGGGAGCTCCTTGGGAAGCTGCCACGCCATACCACCGCACACGCGGCATTAGTTTTAGAGATCCTGGACATGCTCGAGGGGTGGCCTCGGGCCGGCAACGGTCTTTCGACTCCTGCTACAACGGAACTCAGTCAAACCGAGCTCCGAGTGTTGCGGTACCTTCCGACCAACCTCTCGAGATCGGATATCGCGCGTGAGCTCTACGTGTCGGTGAACACCGTGAACACCCACTTCCGAAACATCTACTCGAAGCTGGGGGCCGGTCGCCGCACCGAAGCCGTCGAGCGCGCGCGACAACTGCGACTTCTCGCTCACTAGATTCAGGCGATGCGGCCTCACCAGCCGCCCCGTACAATCGAATCGTGGGGATCAAGAGCGTGAAGCTCTACTCGATCCGCGTCAAGGGCCATCTCGGCGCTATGTCGCTTGCTGCCTTCCCGGAAATGGTATCGCAGCAGCGAGGCGCGGACTGCGTCCTCACGGGTGTTTTGCCGGACCACTCAGCTCTGTTCGGCATCGTAACCCAAATCGAAGCGCTCGGCCTCGAGCTCGTCGAGATTCGACTGCTCGTGCCAAATCCCGATCAGTCTGAAAGAAAAGGGTAGCTCAGAGAATGGCAAGTGCCCCCATCCGCGATCAGTTGGCGGACCACCTCATTACACCGAAAAACTCGGCGCTGATCCTGATCGACTACCAGCCCGCGCAGTTCGCCGTAATTCGATCGATGGACCGGGACTTATTGCTCAAGAACATCGTGTCGACCGTGAAAACGGCGAAAACGTTCAAGGTGCCAATCGTTCATTCAACGGTGAACGTCGCATCGGGTCAGGTCGGACCAACCGTTCCCGAGCTCGCCGAGCTGCTGGAGAGCTATCCGCCGATCGACCGAACGACAGTCAACTCCTGGGAAGACGTTGACTTCGTTGCGGCCGTTCGTGCTACTAGGCGCCGCAAGCTCATTTTCTGTGCGCTTTGGACGGAAGTGTGTATGGCGTTCGCGGCTCTCGACGCTTTGAGGGAGAGCTACGAGGTCTATCCCGTCGTCGACGCCATCGCCGGCACATCGGTCGAAGCACATCGAGCCGGCCTCGAGCGTGTCGTTCAGGCCGGCGGACAGCCCATTAGTTGGGTCTCTCTCGCCTGCGAATTTCAGCGCGATTGGGCGCGCGGAGAGACGGTACCCGCGATC
Organism: Candidatus Zemynaea palustris; assembly: GCA_003134695.1. GTDB lineage: Bacteria > Vulcanimicrobiota > Vulcanimicrobiia > Vulcanimicrobiales > Vulcanimicrobiaceae > Zemelea > Zemelea palustris. Next base: position 9,393 of record PLCB01000053.1, read on the forward strand.
GTCGAGATCGTACTCACGGACCGGCTGCTGAAGGAGTAACGTACGCAATGTCTCTTCGTAATTTAATTCGTTTGGTACCGCTTGCAGCAGCGGCAGTCTTGACTTTTTTCGCCAGCGTTTCGGCCGGGGCGAGTTCCGCGACGAACTGGACGGTCATCGTCGGCGGACAAACCCCGGATGTCAGCGTATATGCGAACGGTTTTTACCCTCGCGAGTTAACGATTCATACCGGCGACACGATCACGTGGCAGTTTGCGGGCTTCCACAATGTGTCGTTCCTGAGCGGCGCCGCGCAGCCGCTGTTTGCGACGAAGGACGGCAACAACTACTACGCCAATTCGGAGGCGTTCTTCCCCGCCGGCGTAAGCACATACGACGGTACCGGGTTTCGTAACTCGGGAGTGCCGCAGGGCGATAAGCCATTCTCATACTCGCTGACGTTCACGAAACCCGGCCGGTACGAATACGCCTGTACGCTTCATCCGGGAATGACCGGCGTCGTGAACGTCGTCGACGGCGGCGTCACCGAGATACCCGAAGCCGTGCTCGCTCGCGGGCGCGCCGAGCAGGCAGCATCTCTAGCGGCCGGCACAAAAGCCTACGAGAGCCTTAGCCCTCAAGTCACGGGCTCCCACGTTACCGTTCCGCTAGTCGGCGATCGCCAAGCGCGCTTCTCTCTCCTACGGTTTACGCACGACCCGCTGGTCATCGCTGCCGGAACGACCGTTACGTGGACGATCCAGGATCCGTTTGAGGTTCATACCGTAACGTTCGCGGGCGCGGGTAAGCTGCCGGAGTTCTTCATTCCTCAAGCGCAGGCCGGTGCTCCACCGAAACTTCTGATTAACGCCGTTGCGTTAACGCCGACCTCGACGACGACGTATGACGGAACGGGATTCGTAAATTCCGGTCTACTAGGGCTGCCGGGTGCGCCGGGAAACCCGCCGTCGTCGTTCAGCCTAACGTTTACCAAGCCGGGACGTTACGTTTACTGGTGCCTCGTTCACGACCACGAGAACCAGCAAGGCGTCGTAATCGTAAAGTAGGTTTGGTAAAATGAAGGCCTCTCCAAACATCATTTTGCGGCCGCTGACGCCCGCCGATGCCGAGGCCAGGGCGGCGCTGAGGCCCATCCTTGCCGCGCACAAGGGCGAACTTCGGGGCACCGGTGCGCGCGCTGCCTTCGACGCGATTATGCAGCAAAAGCCACCGGCAGAGAACGTCGCGTATGCGCGCGACACGATTGCCGGAGTTCCCGGGGTATGGTGCCGGCCGGCCGATGCGACAAAGCGCACGATGCTCTATCTGCACGGAGGCTGGTTCGTCTCTGGGTCGGCGGATGCGTACCGGAACTTCGTCGGGCAAATCGCGGCGAAAGCTGGCGCAGCCGCGTTCATCGCGGACTATCGCTTAGCTCCGGAGCATCCATTCCCAGCCGCAGTAGAAGACGTGCGTGCCGCGTACCAGGGCATCGTCGACCGCGGGTTCGCAGACGTGACCATCGCGGGCGATTCCGCGGGCGGCGCGCTTGCCCTCGAACTGTTGGCTTGGATCGTGCGCGACGCACGCCGAGCGCGCCCGAAGGGAGCAGTGTTGCTCTCGCCCGTCACCGACTTGTCGCTTTCCGGCATCACTTGGGAATCGCGAGACGCGCTGGACCCGTTGTTTACGAAGGAACAAGCTCGCCAATTGATCGCATCGTATCTCGGAGATGCCGATCCGGCGCTCCCGTTCTCGGCGCTCGAACAAGACTTCGCCGGTTTTCCGCCGATCCGCATTCATGTAGGCGACGACGAAGTGCTCCTCGACGACTCGCTGCGCCTCGCGCAGCGCGCCGAGGACGCGGGCGTCGACGTGCGGCTAGACGTCTGGGAGGGAATGATTCACGTCTTTCCGTCGGATCTCGCAACGTTCGAAGCGGCGAATCGCGCGCTCGACGAGATTGCAGCGTTTATCCGCTAACACATTTACGAGGAATCATGACCGATAAAAACCAGAGTTTCGACCCCGAGCGCTTCGTGCGAGAAGCCTATGCCATCGCAGAGCGGATGGACCTCGAAGGATGGAAATCGCTTTTTGCCGACGACGGTGTATTTATAGACGAGTCCGTGAAAGTCACGTACAAGGGGCCCAATGAATGGGACTACCCCGTTCGGAACTACGGCGCCGCCTTCGCCGATATGCATCGGGAGCTGTACGATTTTTGGCCGGTGGGCAACACCGTCTTCGTGCGCCTCGCTCTGCAAGGCACTCATACCGGTCCGCTTCAGACACCGTTTGGAACCATACCTCCTACGGGAAACAGAATGGATGCTCCGTGCCTAGACGTTTGGGAGTTAGAGAACGGCAAGATCAAGAAATTCGATTGCTACCCCTCGGGTTCAGTAATCTTGACACAACTCGGCGTCATCGAAGATCTCGAAGCAGCCGTCAGCCACTAGGCAGAATCACCTGAAACCGGCGAGGCGCAATCACCTGGGTGGTCTCTAGTCTCGTAGCATGACCTTACGTTCAACACACGATTATAATCCTAAGTGGAGCTACGAACGATGAAGGTTGCGGCCCTCATCGCTCGCATTCTCCTTGGCCTCATATTTGCCGGGCTAGGTTCGCTGCCGTTCTTCATCCACAACCCACCCCCGCAGCCCGGCCTGGCCGGAGAGTTCAACAGCGTCTTTTATCAATCGCACTGGGTGCAGTTCGTCGCGTTCGCGCAAGTCGTTGCCGGCCTGCTGTTGCTCGCGAACCGCTACGTCCCGGTCGCGCTCATCATCCTGGCAGGTTTTCTGTACAACAGCTACGCGTTCCACATCACATTGCAGCCCATCGGCCTAGTGGCGCCGATTGTGGCCACGATTCTCTGGCTCTTGGTCGCACTTCAATATCGCGACATCTTCGCCCCGGTCTTCCGCGCGAAGCCTATCGGCGTTCCTGGTGGTCTCTAGTCTCGTAGGATGAGCTTACGTTCAACCTTTGACGACGTGCGCGAAGAAGAGCTGATTCCCGGACCGAAGGCCTCACCTTAGCACGACGTGGCTTGCATGCCAAAGATGTCCCAGCTCTGAATCTCTCGGGGAAGGGATGACCTGAGGCGTATTTCAGGCAGCTGACGACTGTGAGGGTTAAAATACAGCGCGGACGATCCGACCTTCAATATCCCGGACGACTTTACGCCTTCCCCTAGCCCCACTGTGAGGCCCGAGAAGTAGGTAGAGCTGCGGGGCTTACCGCAACGCATTTACTGCTTGACGGTAAACGCGCAGCGTGATATGCTGCAGCGGCCGTGATACGGAGCTTCAAGGACAAGGAAGCCGAGGTGTTGTTTCGGACACGAAGAGCGTCGAAGCGACTCGCTTCCTACGCTAAAGCCGCGCTTCGTAAACTCGATCAACTCGATGTGGTTGATGACGTGAACGAGTTGCGTATTCCGCCGGGCAACGAACTCAAGAGATTACACGGCCGCCTGGAGGGACTCTTCCAGATGCGCATCGACGATACACATCGCGTTCGATTTCGTTGGGAGGAAAGGGACGCATACGACGTGGAGGTCGGCGATTTTCACTAGTTGCAAGAGGTAAAACAGATGACCAAGATCACGCCAACGCATCCTGGCGAAGTGCTGCTCGAGGATTTCATGAAGCCGCTCGGCTTAAGCGCCAACGCTCTTGCGATTGCGCTTCGCGTTCCCGCTTCGCGGATCGCGGAGATCGCGAAGGCCGAACGCGGAGTGAGCGCGGAAACGGCCTTGCGGATTGCGCGCTACTTTGGTACGTCGCCGGACTTCTGGGTGCGCCTGCAGGCGAAGTATGATGTCGAGATCGCGAAAGACGCGAAGGCGGCCCTGATCGAGCGTGACGTGCGACCGCGGGAGGCGGCCTCAACGGTGAAGCCGACCGCCATTCATCGCGTGGGCAAACGTACCAAGACGAGGGTTCGAGGATAGCGACGCACCACGAATGCCCGCTGACAATCCGTGTGCAAACCGTAGGCAAACCGAGTCCGGCGGCTCGATGAGGACATAAACAAGGACGAGGAATCCTTACAGAACAAGGCTTTCCCGGTGTGGAGAGGTGGCAGAGCGGTTTAATGCGGCGGTCTTGAAA
>PLCB01000041.1:0-226 GCA_003134695.1 Candidatus Zemynaea palustris
ATCCACCCGGCGACCCCGACGTCGTCGCGAGTTACTCGAATTCGGGTTCGCGCTTGACGCTCGTCGCCCCGGGCGGCGATCCGCCGGCGTGCGAAACGATTCCGACGCCGAACTGCACGGCCTACACGGGCATCGACGTGCTGCACTGGATCGAGAACATCTACACACGCACGCCGCTCAGTTCTGCAAATGCTTGCAGTACTATCAACGATTGCCGCGCGCTGTT
>PLCB01000041.1:348-558 GCA_003134695.1 Candidatus Zemynaea palustris
CGTACACGAATTCAGGTGGGACCATACCGACGATCATCGACCAGACCTACACCAAGGGCGTCCCGGTCGCAAGCAACGGAACGTTCCGCATCGCCGACATCCTGTTTTCGGCGGGACCGTATCACTGCGCGGTATGGGCCGACACGAACGGCGACGGGAAGGTCGACGCGGGCGATTGGTTCGGCGCTGCGACCGGAACAGGAACGGGTT
>PLCB01000041.1:567-65277 GCA_003134695.1 Candidatus Zemynaea palustris
GCTGCCGGTATCGCCGCATGCGGTGGCGGGGGAGGCGGAGGAACCGGGATAACGCCGACGCCGCCGCCGACCCCGACGCCGACGCCGACGTCGGCGACGCTGCAGACGACCATTCCCGCAGGCGGCGGCACGATTGGCCTGCCGGCGTTCGCGGGGTACAGCGGATCGATCAACACCTCGACGGCGTTGGCCGGCGGGGGAAGCACCGTCACGATCACGGGACAGACGACGACGCCGTCCGGTCTGACGGCCGTCTCGGGAGCGGTGCGCCGGATACTCTCGACCAACACGCCGCTCATTTATTATACCGTCACGTTTGCGAGCAACGTCACGCTCAGTTCGTCTCCCGGATTTACGATCACGTTGCCGTCGGCGCCGGCCGCAGGTCAGGCCTACTACATTGCAGAGCAGGGTCCGACATCGGGTGGCGTCTGGCTGTACGGAGCGCTCGGACCGGCCACCGTCAGCGGTTCGACCTTGACCTTCGCGTCGACGGCGGGAACGATATCGATCCCAGCCGGGACATATTATTTCTGCCTCTATTCGACGGCAGCGCCGACTCCGACGCCGACCCCGAGCGGATCTCCCACGCCGAGTCCGAGTCCGACACCAACCCCAACCGCGGGGCCGCCCACGCCGAGCGCGACGTTCACTCCACGCACGTCGAGCACCGGAAGAACGCTCTCCGTGTACAGTATCCTATCGAACCCTTCGGGCCTCGCGGTCACGGTGGGCGGGCAGGCGAGCTGTAACGGCGTGACGCCGACGACATGCACGCCCGCGTTCTCGAACACGCCGTATCCAATCTCGATCGCACCGAACAACGGCAACGCTACGTTCACGTATACCACCGACCAAACGGCCAACGGAAATCATCTTGTTTACTACAATCAGAACGCGGACACGAACGGCTCGATCGGCTCCGTTTCGGCGACGTCCGTAACACGCACGCCACTGAGTCTCTCACGGGAAGATTTCAGCGGCACGCCGCGCTTCGCGCCGCAGCGCCATGCCGGCCGCGCGGTCTATAGCTCAAGCCGCGTCGCCGTGCAGTACCTCGTCTCCGGTCTACTCATGGGCGGGCGGCACGCGCAGGATGTCGAGCGCTCCGAAGGCGTCCAGCGGGGAGTCGACGTCGGCTTCAATCGCCGTGGCCAGGTTACGCGCATCGTGGACGTTCCGAGCGGATCGAGCGTCGCGTCGCTCGTCTCCCGCCTCAAGTCGCACGCCGAGGTCGTCTCGGCCGAAGCGCTGCAGTTGCGCTACAAGACGAGCGTGTCGCCGGTTACGCCGAATGACACGCACTACGCGACGACTCAATGGGACATGTTCCGAATATTTGCCAACTATGCGTGGGCGTACACGACCGGGACCCCGCAGACCGTCAACGTCGTGCTGAATTCGACGACGTACACGTGCACGCCGACCGGCGGGATCGCGATCGCGATCCTCGATACGGGCGCCGACATCGGCCATCAGGATTTGGCCGGTAAGTTCACGTGCGGTGAGCGGGTCATCGGCGGGACGATCTCCTACGGGCCGTCTGCGGCGCAAGACACCGACGGGCACGGGACCAACGTCTCGGGGATCGCGGCCGCCGATACGAACAACGGTTTCGGGTTCGCCGGCGTCGGCTACAACGTGAGCTTGCAGATCTACAAGATCTTCCCGGACGGGCCGAATCCGACGGCCGACACGGGCGACGAAGCCCAGGCGATCTACGACGCCGTCTCGCGCGGCGTACGCGTGATCAGCATGAGTCTCGGCGGGGGACAGTCCGGCGGGTTCGATCCGGTTGAACGCGACGCGGTCGAATATGCGCTCTCGCAAAACGTGGTCGTCGTCGCGGCTGCCGGCAATGAAACGGCGACGACGCTCGATCTTCCGGCTGGCTACGACGGTGTCATCTCGGTCGGCGCGACGTCGCTCAACGATGCGGCGAACCCGAAGACCTATCTCGATCCACCCGGCGACCCCGACGTCGTCGCGAGTTACTCGAATTCGGGCCCGCGCCTGACGCTCGTTGCGCCGGGCGGCGATCCGCCGGCGTGTGAGACGATTCCGACGCCGAACTGCAACACGAATCCGCCGCCTGGCTATCCGCCGTACACCGGGATCGACGTGTTGCACTGGATCGAGAACATCTACACGCGGACGCCGTTCGATCCGACACAGAGTTGCAGCAACATCAACGACTGCCGCGCGCTCTATGCCGGGACGTCGCAGGCGACGCCGCACGTCTCCGGCGCCGTCGCGCTCTTGCTCTCAAAGAACCCCAACCTGACGGTCGCGCAGGTCACGCAGATCCTCGAATCGACCGCCGACGAGATCGGCNNCCGACGAACGTGAACTTCGTGGCGTTCGCGTACACGAATTCGGGCGGGACCATACCGACGATCATCGACCAGACCTACACCAAGGGCGTCCCGGTTGCGAGCAACGGAATGTTCCGCATCGCCGACATCCAGTCTTCGGTCGGAACATATCACTGCGCGGTATGGGCCGACATGAACGGCGACGGGAAGGTCGACGCGGGCGATTGGTTCGGCGTCGCGACCGGAACCGGAACGGGCTCGGCGCCGTGCACCTTCGTGACGGGAATCGTCGCGCACCCGGTCAGTGCCGGCTTCACGTTGCCTTAGGCCGTGAAGGCACGATACGGCTCGCTCCTCCTGGCACTGGTGCTCGCTGCGTGCGGCGGCGGTGGCGGTTCGTCGCTGACGACGACGGTTTCGTCGGGTAGCGGGGTGCAGCAGGCCAGCGTTCAACGTTCGCTTGCGTCTCAGACATTGTTCGACACACAGGCGACCGCGCAGATCGTACAGTTCGGCGGCGGCGGGTCGCTCGGCACGCTCTCCCTGTTGCGGCGCACGGTTGACGCCTCGCTGAGTCGAAACCCCAGCGCCATACGAACCATGCTCACCGTCTGCAATGGCGGAGCCGAAATTACGTCGACCTTCGTCGGCGCGACCGAGACGCAGATCCACGAGCAAACGTTTTACGATCCCAGCTGCACGCTNNGGCACGTCCCTCCTGCAGGTGAACGTGCAGGTCGCGGACGCCGCGAGCAGCACCTCGCCGGTGCGAGCGGTCGCGGGACTGAGTTGCAACATCGGCGTGGCATCCCAGACGTGCGGCTCCGGCGCGGTCGAACACCTGGCCTCGCTTTCGGAAGACTTCGGCGCGACGCTCTCCGCGAACGTCTCCGTGCTGCCGGTGCCGGGTACAGCCTCGGTTGCGGTTGCGAACTTTAGCGGCAATGGCGCGTCCTACAAGGGTACGCTGAACGCGCTCACGTTGAGCGAGGCGCCGTTCCCGGGATGGGGCGTTTCGGGCGGGATGCTCGCCGACAGCGTCACGCTGAGCGGCGTGTTGACCTTTAGCGGTGGGGGCATCCTGACCGGCGGCTCGTTGAGCATCGTCGATGCCGCCGCCGACGCGACCGTCAACGTTGTGGCAAGCGGCTCGCCGCTCACGATCAGCGGCGTCATCAGGCAGACCGATAACGGTCAGACGATGGCGACCTTCACGGTCGACGCCAACGGCAACGGAACGATTACGTACAGCAACGGTACGACCGCGCTGATCATCGCCTGGCAAATCGCGGGCTAAGGTCCAGTTCTATTTGATGAACGAGGTGAAAGATGATTGATCGCCTGCGCGTTGCTCGTGGAATAGTTGCGATCCCGCTGGCATGTCTTCTCTGGCTCACGGCGCTGGCGTTCGGCGCGATCGCAGAAGACCAGCACGGGACGGTGAGAACCTATTACATCGCCGCGGACGAACTCGACTGGGACTACGTCCCGAGCGGGCTCGACAAGATGATGGGGATGCCGCCTGAAGGCTACGCCAAAATCTACACCACACGCGGGCCGCACCAGATCGGCAAGGTTTACCGGAAGGCGATCTATCGCGAATACACCGACGCGACGTTCAAACATCTCAAACCCCGGCCGGCGCGGGACGCGTACCTGGGTATCGTCGGCCCGATCGTGCGCGCCGAGGTCGGCGACACGATCAAGATCGTCTTCAAAAACAACGGCACGCACCCGTACAGCGTTCATCCCCACGGCGTGTTCTATAAGAAGGCCTCTGAAGGTTCGCCGTACGCGGACGGCGTCGCCGCGGCCGCCAAAGGCGGTGCCGCCGTTGCGCCGGGCAAGACGTTCACCTACACGTGGGACGTCCCGGAGCGCGCCGGCCCGGGGCCGGCCGACCCCAGTTCGATCGTGTGGCTCTATCATTCGCACGTCGACGAGCGGCGAGACGTCAACGCCGGTTTGATCGGAGCGATCGTCGTCACGCGTCAGGGGATGGCACGGCCGGACGGAACGCCGAAGGACGCCGACCGCGAATTCGTCGCCCTCTTCATGGAATTCGACGAAAACCAGAGCTGGTTCATCGACGACAACATCAAGCGGTTCACGACGAAGCCCAAGAAGTTCAACAAGATCGACATCGTCCCAACCGATCCCAAAGGCAATTTCGATTTGCTCCTCGGTACCGGTTTCGGCCCCTCGAATTTTCGTTGGTCGATCAACGGCTACCAGTTTGCGAACATGCCGATGCCCCGCATGAAAAAAGGCGACCACGTCCGCTGGTACCTCCTCACCTTAGGCGAGGGCTTCAACTTCCACACCCCGCACTGGCATGGAAACACGATCCTCGTGAACGGTCAGCGTACCGACGTCATCGCCCTCTCACCGGCGCAGATGGTTACGGTCGAGATGGTCCCCGACGATCCCGGAATATGGCTGTTCCATTGCCACGTGAGCGATCACATGGAAGGCGGGATGGTCGCGCGCTACGAGGTTTTGCCTTAAACCGCGCATTTCATTCGGTTGAGTAGCCAATCGCTTCGAGGACGCGTTGGGTCGCGAGGCCATCGGCGAAGGTCGGCAACGACGCGGGCTTGCCGTCGATCGCGTTCGCGAACTCGTCGAGCAGCGAGACGAACGGCGGAACGTTCGGATGAACCGAAGCGAGCTTTGCATGCTTGGCGGCCTTGATCTGTAATTCAGACGTCTCCGCCTCGTCGATCGCAAACATGGTGGCTTCGATGACATTCGGGCCGCTCGCCGCGGCGGTACGTTTCTCACCGTGGACGGCGAGCGTTGCAGATTCGACGGCTCGGGTTCCGTCGGCCAGCGCGCGCCCGACGAGTCCGTGGCCGTAATCGAGCAGCACGAACGCACCGTCGGCGACGTCCGTTGTGAACGTCTTGCCGTGATGCTTGCGCACCGAGTTCGCCGTGCGCTCGAAGCCGGCGACGCGGATCGGAGTTCGTGCGGCGAGCCAGGTCGTCTGATCGATCATGTGCGAGAGGATCGCACCGGTGATGCCGCCGCCGCGGCGGCGCTCGAACCACCACGAGTTCGCACGCTCGCTGTCGGCGCGTAGACCGCCGTTCAGTATGGTCGACTCGATCTCGCGCAACTCGCCGAGATGCTTGTTCTCGATCAGTTCCTTCATCGCCACGCGCGCGGGTGTGTAGCGAAACTCGTGGGCGATCGCACAAACCGTTCCGGCCCGTTCTGCCGCGGCGACCATCTCTTCGCAATCCGCCACGTTGAGGCCGAACGGCTTTTCGCACAGCACGTGCTTCCCGTGCGCCAGCGCCGCCAGCACCGAAGCCTTATGATCGAACGGCGGCGAAGCGACCGAGACGACGTCGAGATCGACGCCCGCGAGCATCTCGCCGGTCGATGTGAACGCGTACGGGATCTCTCGTTCTTTGGCGACGTCATCGGCGCGATTGGGTGAAGCGATCGCGACGACCTCGAAGCGACCCTGCGCTCGATAGGCCGGGGCGTGGACGATGCCACCGAAACCCGATCCGACAATCCCGACCCGCAACGGCTTGCTCACGTCATCACCTTTTCCGCCACCGCGTCGCACAACAGCGCGAGCGCGCGCTCGAGTTGCGCGTCGTCGATGACGAGGGGCGGCGCCACGGCGAGCGACTCGCCGCGCACGCCCGATTGCAAGGCGATGACGCCGTTCTGCAAGGCCCGTACGACGGTTGCGGCGGCGGTGGCTCCGTCGCGGAACTCGATGGCCCAGAGCATGCCGCGGCCGCGGACGTCGACGACGTCGGGCCGCTCGCGCAGCGGTTCGAGTCGTGCCGCGATTTTGGCTTCGCCGGCTCGCGCGCGCGCGGGGAGATCGAGTCGCTCGATCTCGCCGAGGTTGGCGAGCGCCGCCGCGCAGCCCATGGGATTCCCGAGATAGGTTGACGTGTGCAAGGCTTCACCGCGCGACGGCGTCCACGCGTCGGCGACGCGGCGAGTGAGAATCGTCGCCGACAGCGGAAAACCGCCGCCCAACGCCTTTCCGACGCACAGCATATCGGGCCGAACGCTCTCGCGTTCGCAGGCAAAAAGCGTCCCGGTTCGTCCAAAGCCCGTGTAGATCTCGTCGACGATCAGCAGCACGTCGCGAGCGCGGCACAGCGTTTGCAGCGCATGGAAGAACCCGTCGGGCGGGATGACGACGCCGGCGCGACCTTGGATCGGCTCGACGACGACGGCGCCGATCGACGAGCGTCGCCGCAAAGCGGCTTCGATCTCCGTCAACGCGCGCGCCGCCGTCGACGGAATGCGCCGATCCGGGAAGCGCGTGAAGACCGTGCGGTCGAGGAGTTGACGCCGCCACGGCGCGCGGAATTTTTCGATGCCTCCGACTTCAAGTGCGCCGTAGGAAAGGCCGTGATACGCGCCTTCAAACGAGAGGAGGTCGGGCTTGTCGGTGGCGAGGAAGGCCGTCTTGAGTGCGAATTCGATGCTCTCGGCTCCACTCGAACACAAGAACGTTCGCGGTTCGTCGAGCGGCGTGAGCGAGGCCAGCTTCGCGAGCAGCGCGATCTTCACGTCGCTCGGGTGGACGTCGCCCATCGCGTGCGGCAAGCGCGCGGCCTGTTCGGCGATCGCCCGCGCGACCGCCGGATTTGCGTGACCGGTCACCGCGACGCCGAAGGCCGAGGTGAGATCGAGATAGCGGTTGCCGTCGACGTCGGTCACGGTCGCGCCCTGAGCCGAATCCCAGACGATCGGGAAATCGTGCGCGACGTAGGTGACGCCACGCGTCTCGGTGCGTGCGAGGACGGCCGTCAGCTCGCGTGAACGCGGTCCGGGAATCTCCGTGCGGATCGCTTCGAGTTCGCTCATCCTTCTCGGGAGATAGCGCGCACGAAGGGCAGAATCCGCCCGACCCCACCGTGTTCGCCCGTTAGAACGGGCGCTTGCAACGTTCCCAAGCGAGCGATGCGCATCGCACCGGCCTCGACCCCGAGCGCGACGATATCCGGCCGCGCGCCGGGCGCGACGGCGAAGCCTTCGAGCGGAAGCGCGTGACGTCGGAGGAATGCGGCTGCGTCGGCCGGCTTCTCGACGGTGTAGACGGCAAGCGTCCGCGGCAGAAGCGGCGGCAACTCGTCTCTCGGCGGATCGACGACGACGAGGTGTGGCGTGACCACGCCCCCGCCGACTTTTCCGCGCCCCTGGCTGGCTCGAAAGTGCGCGGCCTCGCGATAGGCGGCGACGGCCGGAGCGCGTGCACCAAAATCTCCGGGAAACTCGTTGGCGACGGCGTCGCACGCGACGGAAAGGAGCGCGGCGAAAGACTCCGCCTCGAGGGCGCCACCCCGCTCGACGAAGAGCGCGTGCAGCGAAAGGCAGCCTTCGCCGTCGTACAGGAGCGCGTCGCGCGCGGCGCCCGCCGCCGCCTCTCGGGCACGTTCTTCGTGCGCCAGGCTCTCTCGACCGATGTAACCGACGCTCGTGCGGTGACCGAACGGAATGAAACGCGCGTCGGGTTTGCAGTGCGCGCGGATCGCGCGGAGCGCTTCCGGACCGCCGAAGGCGACGACGGCGTCGCTCGTCGAGAGGTGCGCCACGGCGCGCGGGTCGGCGTGGCCGTTCCAGGTCTCGACGGCGATCGCTTCGCCGAATTCTGGCCGTTCGGCGATCAGCGTCTCGACGAAGGCGGCGACGAGCCGGTCGCTGCGATCTTTGACGATCACGTTGGACTTCGCGCACGCCGCGAAAACGAGCGGAGGGATCGCGACGCCGATGGTGGTGTCGCTCGAGATGATCGTGACGAGATCGAGCCCGGCGTAGCGCACGTCGGGACGGCCTTGGCGCGCGACGAAATCGTCGAGCGCATCGAGCGAGCCCAGCTCGCCCGCGATCGTCGCACGCAACGCGTCGCGAGCGATCGCGCCGAAGAGCCGGTCGAGGGCGTAGTCGACGACCGGTTCGGTGTACGCCAGTCGTTCCATCACCGCGCGCGTCGCGCGCACGCGCGGCGGAAAGTCGGTGTCACGCCAACGCTCGGCGGCGCCGGCGATGGCGTCGACGATTTGCGCCGCTTTAAGTTCGCGCAAGATCTTCGGCGTCGAGCGAACAGCCGCGCGGCGGCGCGTCCGCATCGCGTCCGAGCAAGACGATCCCGCCCCGGGCGGCGTAGCCGCGATCCTCGGTCTGGACGGCGACGACCGACGAACGGTTCGCCAGATCGAAATGGCGCAAGGTGCCGATCTCGCCTGGCGCGACTTCGCGGCCGGCGTTATCGACGATCAGCGTGCGTAGCCACGGCGGTGCGGCCTTGATTCGCGTCGGCGACGAGCGCGACTCAAGCGTGTCGTAATACTGGCTGAGCAGCTCGGTCATCCCGTATTCGGCGACGATCGAGGCCTGTGGAATGCCGAGGGCGGCTTCGAGGCGCCGATAGAGTTCGTCTCGCGCGACGATACGCGTGCGTCCTTTGAAACCGCCGGTCTCCATGATGCGCGACCCGGACGGCGCCGCGAACGATTGCTTACGCTCGTCCAATGCGTCGAGCAATCCGGCGAAGGCGAACGCGGTCCCGGTAATACAAACCGCCGCCGCCGCTTCGAGCGCGCTTTCGAAGGCCAAGATGAAGCCGGGAACGTCGATCGCGTCGTCCTCGACGAAGTACGCGGCGCCGCCGTCACCGCGCCGGACCGAGACGTAGCCGAGCATGTAGCCGAGCGACGAACGCTTGTTGAAGCGCGGATTCGGAACCAGATTCAGGAACCGCAACGTCGGGCGGTCGGCGAGCATAAACCGATCGAAACCGGCCGCGAGCGAGGCATCGTACAGCGCGGCGCGTTCCACGAAATGCTTGCCCACGCGATCGGCCGTCGTCCCACTCGTGTGAAACTCGAGTTCGGCGCGTGCGACGTCGAACGTCGCGAGCGTCGCGTCCTTGAACGCGCTCGCGGGGACGGCCGGGATTTCGCGCCACGCCCGCGGCTGCCGCACCGCCGAGAAACCGCACGACTGAGCATACCGTGCGTACGGTTCGTTGCGCTCGACGTGATGGACGAACAGGGCCCGCGCGTGCGCATCGAAGCCCGCATCGTCGCACCCGGCGCCGCCACGGCGCCAGTCGTCGACCATCGCCAGGAACGAAACGTCGAGTGCGGCGGCGCTCGGCGCGGCCGGCCTCGTCAACGTGGCGCACTTCGGCGTGCCGAGATCAGCCCGCTGTCGAAGCCTCCGATCGAGAGCCCGCGGTCGAAGCGCGCCGATTCGACCTTGATGCAGCGATCGACGACCACATCGAGCCCAGCTTCATCGGCGAGCCGAATCGCTTCCTCGTTGATCACGCCGTACTGAAACCAGATCGCCTTCGCGCCCGCCGCGATCGCCTCACGCGTCACTTGCGGCGCGTCGGCCGGCTTGCGGAACACGTCGACGATGTCGGGCGCGCCGCGCTCGGCGGCGTAGGCCGCGAGCGTCGGATACGCTCTGACGCCGTCGATTGCGTTCACGGCCGGGTTGATCGGCGTGACGTCGAGCCGGCGCCGAGTTCGCAAATAGGAGAAGACGAAGTAGCTCGGGCGGGTCGGATTCGGCGAGGCGCCGACCATCGCGACGGTCCGCGAGCGCGCCAACAGATCGCGCCGCTGTGAAACGGTTGTCAGGATCATGTCGAGGTCTTCACTTCGCGGGAACCGCCTCGCGCTCGGCGACGTTGCGGGCCGCACGCAGACCGTTTTCCAGATCCCAGATCAGGTCGTCCGCATCTTCGAGGCCGACCGAGAGCCGGACCATCTCCGGCGTCACGCCGCTCGCCCGCATCTCGTCGTCGGTGAGTTGCTGGTGCGTCGTCGAAGCGGGGTGAATGACGAGGCTCTTCGCGTCGCCGACGTTGGCGAGATGGCTCCACAATTCGAGCGCCTCGATGAACGCCCGTCCGGCTTCGCGTCCGCCGCGCAAACCGAACGTGAAGATCGCACCCGCGCCGTCGGGCAGGTACTTGCGTGCGAGCGCGCGATACGGCGAGTCGTCGAGCGCGGCGAAGTTGATCCACGCGACCTCGTCGCGGCCGGCCAGGAACTCGGCGATCGTGCGGGCGTTCTCGACGTGCGCCTTCATCCGCAGCGGCAGCGTTTCGAGCCCCTGAAGCAGCAGCCACGCATTCATCGGCGAGAGGCAGCCGCCGACGTCGCGCAATACTTCGGCGCGCGCTCGCATCAGAAACGCATATTCGCCGAACGTTTCGGCGAAGTTCATATCGTGATAGCCGGGGCTCGGCTCGGAGAGCAGCGGATGCTTTCCGGCGGCCCACGGAAATTTTCCCGACTCGACGAGCACGCCGCCGATCACGGTGCCGTGTCCGCCGATGAATTTCGTCGCCGAGTGAACGACGATGTCCGCTCCCGACTCCAGCGGGCGGCAGAGCACCGGCGTCGCGAACGTGTTATCGACGACGAACGGCACGCCGTGGTCGTGCGCGAGCGCGGCCCACGCTTCGAGGTCGGCGACGTTACCGAGCGGGTTGCCGATCGTCTCGGCAAACAGCAATTTCGTATTCGGTTTGATGGCGGCGCGAATCGCGCCGAGGTCGTCTCCGCCGACGAGCGTGCACTCGATGCCCATGCGTTTGAGCGTGACGGTGAACTGCGTGACGGTCCCCCCGTACAGGCTCGCGCCGGCGACGATGTGATCGCCCGCTTGGGCGACGCCGAGGATCGTGGTGAGTTGCGCCGCCAGTCCGCTCGAGGTGGCGACCGCGCCGAGGCCGCCTTCGAGGCTCGCCATCCGCTCTTCGAAGGCGGCGACCGTCGGATTGCCGATCCGGCTGTAGATGTTGCCGTACGTGCGCAGGGCGAACAACTCGGCCGCGTGCTCGGTTGAGTCGAAGACGAAACTCGTTGAGAGGTAGATCGGCATGGCGCGTGCCCCCGTGGTAGGATCGGGGGGCGTCCCGGCGTGCAGCGCGCGTGTGCGAAACCCGAAGGCGTGGTCGTCCATCCGGCGGCGCTTCGACGCTCGGCCCCGGCCCGCTTGCGGCGCGAAACCAGGGCCGACGGAACCGGGGGCGAACCGCCGACGTTGGCTTTTTGAAGGCTCCGGTTTCGGTTGAGAGGGATTTTGAAACAGACCGCTCGCGCGCGCAATCTCGTTTCGCTCGGTTTGGCGAGCGCCGCGGCCTTGGCGGTCGCGTTTGCCGGCGGTACTGGGGCTCGCGCGCAGATCTTGCCGATCCAGACGCCGACGCCGGCGCCGAACGTGACGCTGAACCCCGTCCCGCCGACGCCGAGCCCGAGCCCCTCGCCGTCGCCTCCTCCTGGGCGCGGCCGCCGCGCCTCGACCCCCGGGCCCGCGAAGACGCCGGAACCGACGCCGACGCCGACGTCGCCGGCCTTCGCTTCGCTCGACGGCACGTGGGAAGTTCAGGTCCAGTACTCAGACCACACGACGTATTCGTACTTCGAATTACATCAGGCGACCGAGACGCTCGCCGGAAGCTGGAAGTACGAGGGCAAGCCCTATCCGCTCGACGGCACCTACGACGGGCGGCTGATCCGCATGGTCGTCAAGATGACGAGCGGCAGCGTGACGTTTTCGGGCTACGTCGAGAACGCGAGCGATATGGTCGGCCTCATCGACTTTGGCAGCGGGAAGACGGTCGCGTTCACCGCCGAGCATCGCGCCGCGCCGAACAAAAATCTCCTCAAGCGCGGCGTCGACACCCCACCTAGCGGCGGCAAGCGCGGCGGCCACTCCTAGCCGGCGCTTCTAGAACCGAAAGTAGATGAACGGCGGCGACTCGCCGCTGACCGACAAGAGTTCGAGCGCGAGTGCGAGCGCCGCGAGCGCGCCGCCGTACGCGAGCGGTGAAGCGCGCAGACGAGCCGGCGTCCAGCCGCGCTCTTGCGCGATGGCGACGAGTGCCGCGATCGCCACCGGAACCAAGAGCCACGGAGCGAGCAGCCAGCGGCCCGCGCCGCCCGCGACGGCGGCTTTGAAGATCACAAGAGCTTCCCCAAAATTTTGGGCACGGAAGAGAATCCAGCCGAGGCAAACGAGTGTGAACGTCAGAGCGACGCGCCAGGCCCAGGCGAGTCCGGCCGGCGGCGTCGCGTCGCGGCGCCTGATTCCCAAGAGCCGTTCGCACGACAGCAATGCGCCGTGGAAACCGCCCCACGCGACGAACGTCCAATTTGCGCCGTGCCAGAGACCGCCGAGAAGCATGGTCAGCATGACGTTGCGGATCGTGGCGAGCCGGCCGCCGCGATTTCCTCCGAGCGGGACGTAGAGATAGTCGCGCAACCAGGTCGAGAGCGAGATGTGCCAGCGCCGCCAGAAGTCGCCGATGCTCGTCGCGAGATACGGCCGGCGGAAATTCGGCGGAAAGTCGAAGCCCAGGAGACGCGCGCTGCCGATCGCGATGTCGCTGTAGCCCGAGAAATCGAAGTAGATCTGAAAGGCGAAGGCGAGGACGCCGCTCCACGCCGCGGGTGCGCCGGCGTAAGCGGACGGATCGCGGAAGTAGGCGTCGGCGACCCTCGCGAGTTGGTCGGCGATCGCCATCTTCTTGACCAGGCCGAGGGCGATCTCGCCGATCCCGCGCAGGACTTCGTCGGCATTCGGCCGGTGCCAGCCGTAGAGTTCGCCGAAGAACCGCTCGGCGCGAACGATCGGCCCGGCCAGAAGCTGCGGGAAGAACGCGATGTACAGCGCGTAGTCGAGCGGCGCGCGAATCGCGCTCATTCTTCCGCGATAGACGTCGACCAAGTACGAGATGCTTTGAAAGGTGTGGAACGAAATCCCGATCGGGACGATCCACCTCACGAGCCACGGATCCTGCTGTAAGCCGAAGAGCGCCGCCAGCGTCGCCGTCGTGAAGTTCGCGTACTTGAAGACGCCGAGAAAGGCCACGTTCGCGACGATGCCGAGAGCCAAAATTGCGCCTGCGCGCGTCCGGAGACGTTCGATCCACATTGCGATCGCGAAATCGCTGAGCGTGAGGCCGAGCAAGAAGACGAGATACCAGGCGTTCCAGCGCGCGTAGAAGTACCAGCTCGCAAAGAGTAAGACGATCCGTCCCAGGCGCCGCGGCGCCGCGTAAAAGAGCGCGGCGACGATCGCGAAGAAGACGAAGTATTCGTAGGACTGGAACTCGATCGGGACGCCCGCGCCGAACAGCAGCGCGAGATTCGGAAGATGTGGCGCCGCGGCGACGGGCGGAGCGGCCGGCGAGGGTGCGGCGACGACGGCGCCGGGCACGCCTCGCACGGCCGCGGCGACGTCATGGCCGAGCAGCGTGCTGAAGCGCGCCGAACCCTGCGCGTTGAGGTGATCGTGATCTGCGAAGAGTGCCGGCTCTTCGAGCGCGAGGTATCGTTCCTGCGGGATGAAGCGCGCGCCGCCGAGTGCGAGTGCGGCGAGCGAACCATTCGGCGCCGCCTCCGAGGTCCTGCGATGGGCCGGGCGCGTGGGGATGCGCACGAAGACGACCGGCGTCCCGGTCGCACGATAGCGCTCGACGATCGCGCCGAGCCATTCCCGGCGATATTCGGCATATGATGGACTCGGTTGCGGACGATGCAGCACTTGATTCGCGATCTCGCTGCGCTCGGCAGACGCGAGACCGGGCGGATACTCGATGCGATCGCGGGCGAAATCGACGCGCAACCCAGCGAGCGACTCGCTGCGCGGATGGGCCGCGCCGGCTGAGGCAGTCGGTGTCTCGCGTGCCGCGCGCAACGCCGCGACGCGTCCGAGCGGGTCGGCCAGCAACGCTTGCATGTCGTCGCGCAACAGCGGGCCTCGCAAGAAGAGTGCGATCGCCTCGTCGACGCGCTGGCGCGGGTCGCTGAACGTGCGCGCGAGCGGCCAGACGTCGCGCGGCGTCGTCGCAAAGACGATATAGCGCAGATCGAACGGCCGGTCGTCGCCGTCCAGGCTGCCGATCGCGCCGTCGTCGTCGTGGTACGTGTCAAGCGGGACGACGACGGCCCTGAAGCGGTCGGCACTCGGGTCGACGGCGCGCACGAAATAGAGCCAGCAGCGCGGGGTCGTCCCGGGGACCGAGCCGTCGAGGAACCGCAGGCCTCCCGAGGCCCCGGCGCGGCCCGGGTCTAGCCCCGAGAAGATCCGCGAGTCCCCCAGAACGAGCACGTCGCGGCTCCGGTCGGCCGGGAGGGCCCTCAGGCGTCCAATCGCAGCCTCGAAGGAGCCGGCGCTTGAATCCGGGGCTAGAACCGCCCGGTACAGCGGGGTCCAGAACAGCCCCAGATCGACCGCCAGGAAGGCGGCCAGCGCGACCCCGAGGGTTGCCAGGACCCTCATCCTGCAGCCCAAGTGCTTGCGGCCGGTGTTATTATTGAACGGCTGTGAAAGAGAAGATCCACCCCACCTGGTATCCGACGGCGCGGGTTCATTGCGCCTGCGGTAGCACATTTACCACCGGCTCGACGCTGAAGGAGATCAACGTCGAGATCTGTTCCGCCTGTCACCCGCTGTTCACCGGACAGCAGAAATTCGTCGACACCGCCGGCCGCGTCGATAAGTTCAATCAGCGCATGGCCGCTGCGGAGAAGAAGAAGTCCGAAGCCGCGGACCGCCTACGCCGGAAGGAAGAAATCGCCGCCAGCGAGTCGTAACGCGCCAATCGATGTCAGGACGGGTCGCAGCGATGCGGCTCGTCCTTTTTCGTTACCGACCCGACACGCACCGAACATGATAAACCTCGATCGCCTCGAGACGCTCTCGAAACGCTTTGACTACATCGACGCCGAGCTGGCTCAAACCGGCGGCGCCTTCGATCAAGCGCGCTTCATCGCACTTGGGAAAGAGCGCGCCTCGATCGAGGAGACGGTCGAGGTCTATCGCGCCTACCGCGACATGCTCAAGGAGATCGAAACCAACGACGCGCTGCTCGCTGACAAGAGCGATCCCGAGATGCGCGAGCTCGCCGAGGAAGAGGCGAAAAGCCTGCGCGAGCGTCGCGAGGTTCTGGAGGCCAAGCTCACCGAGTTGCTGATGCCGCGGGACCCGAACGACGCGAAGGATATCTTCATCGAAATCCGAGCCGGCGCCGGCGGCGACGAAGCGAGCTTGTTCGCAGCCGAACTGGCGCGAATGTACGCTCGCTACGCTGAAGCGCTGCGCATGAAGGTCGAGACGCTCGAACAGAGTGAGAGCGAGGCCGGGGGCTTCAAGGAGATCGTGCTGGCGATCAAGAGCGGCGAGCCGTATCGCTTCTTCAAGTACGAGAGCGGCGTGCACCGCGTGCAGCGCGTCCCGGTGACGGAGTCGCAAGGCCGCGTGCACACGTCGACCGCGACCGTCGCCGTTCTCCCCGAGGCCGAGGACGTCGAGGTCGAGATCAACCCGAAAGATCTCCAGGTCGACACCTATAAGGCGTCGGGCGCCGGCGGCCAATACGTCAACAAGACCGAGTCGGCGATCCGCATTACCCATAAGCCGAGCGGCGTCGTCGTGTCGTGCAGTCAGGAGCGTTCGCAGCTGCAGAACCGCGACCGCGCGATGCGGATGCTGCGCGCCGTGTTGGTGGAGCACAAGCGTCGCGAAGCCGCAGAGGCCGTCGGCAGCCTGCGCAAGAGCCAAGTCGGCACGGGAGACCGTTCCGAGAAGATCCGCACCTACAATTTTCCGCAAGATCGGATCACCGACCACCGGATCAACGAGAACTTCGGCAACATCCCCGCGATCCTCGACGGCGACCTTGGAAAGATCGTCGCAAAACTCCAGGCCGACGAGAAATCGCGTCTGCTCGCCGGCCCAGGCTCGGCCGCCTGAGCGAGCCTGAATCTCGTCCACGGACGATCGGCGAACACCTCGCGGCGGCGCGCCGGCGCCTGGCGGGAAGCGAATCGGCGCAAGCCGACGCGCAACTGCTGCTGGCATTCGTGCTCGGGTGCGAGCGTTCGGAGTTGTTGGCTCGTGATGACGCGGAGATCGGAGCGGCGCAGCGGATACGCTTTGAGAGACTCATCTCCGAACGATCGTGCGGCGTCCCGGTCGCCTACCTGGTCGGAAGCGCGTGGTTTTACGGGCGACCGTTCGAGGTCACGCGCGACGTCCTCGTGCCGCGACCGGAGACGGAGCATCTGATCGAGGCGGCGCTCGACGACCTGCGTGCCGAGAGGAAGACCGACGGTATCGTCGTCGACGTCGGGACGGGGAGTGGTGCGATCGCGATCACGCTGGCCTGCGAACTCTCCGATCTGAAGGTCTTCGCGACGGACATCTCCGACGCCGCGCTCGGCGTCGCGCGCCGCAACGCTGCAGTCCAGCGCGTTGCCGAGCGCTGCACGTTTCTGCACGGTGATCTGCTCGCGCCGCTCGACGGCGACGTTCGCGCCGATTGCATCGTCGCCAACCTTCCGTACGTTCCGAGCGCCGACGTCCCGGCTGCGCCGAATCCGGTCGCGTTCGAACCCCTCGTCGCCGTCGACGGCGGTCCCGATGGCCTCATGCCGTATCGGCGACTGCTCGAACAAATTCCACGCATCGCAAGACCCGGCGCTAGCCTCTTACTCGAAGCGGCGCCGGCGACGATCGATCCGCTCGCCGCACTCGTCGAAGCGGCTTTTCCGAACGCGCACATCACGATCGGCGAAGACTACGCCGGCTGCGACCGCTACGTCCAAGTCTCACTGCCGCGCTAGCACCAGGTAGCTTTTTCTTTCCATATGAGGCCGTTTGGTTGGGGTCGCAGTGTGGGCGTACCCGAGCGCGACCCCAACCGAGCGGCAGGCGGCGGGTTTCATGCGACGGGCGCCGAAACGTTCCAACCCATCGTGGCGAAGTACGTCTTCTTTACTGGTGGTGTGGTGAGCTCGCTCGGGAAGGGCATTACGGCCGCGTCCCTCGGGCGATTGCTCAAGAGTCGTGGTCTGAGCGTCTCGATCCAGAAGCTCGACCCGTACATCAACGTTGATGCGGGGACGATGAACCCCTATCAGCACGGCGAGGTGTTCGTCACCGAAGACGGCGCGGAGACCGATCTCGATCTCGGGCACTACGAACGGTTCATCGACGAACCGCTGACGCGCGCCAACAACGTCACGACGGGTCAGATCTACGCCTCCGTCATCGACAAGGAACGGCGCGGCGATTATCTCGGCGCAACCGTCCAAGTCATCCCGCACATTACCAACGAAATCAGGGCATCGATTCGCCGCGTCGCGGAGAAGAGCGGCGCCGACGTGTGCATCGTCGAGGTCGGGGGAACGGTCGGCGACATCGAATCGCTGCCGTTCCTCGAAGCGATTCGCCAGGTGCGCTACGACGTCGGCGACGAGAACACCATGTTCGTCCACCTGACCTTGATGCCGCTGATGGGCGCCAACGGCGAACTCAAGACCAAGCCCACCCAGCATTCGGTCCGCGAACTCAGGGCAATCGGAATTTCGCCCGACGCGATCGTCGTCCGAACGGCCTCAGAAGACCCGATCGCGATCGAACTCAAGGAAAAGATCGGCCTATTTTGCGACGTGCCGCCGCGCAACGTCGTCCAAAACGGTGACGCCTCGACCATCTACAAGGTTCCGCTCAACCTCGAAGGCGAGGGGTTGGCCGAGGCGGTCCTGCGCAAGCTGCGCCTCGAGCCCGGTCCGCTCGATCTGGAAGATTGGGCGGCGATGGTCGAGCGCGTCATGCACCCGAGCAAGCGTGTCCGGATCGCGCTGGTCGGCAAGTACGTCGAATTGCGCGACGCGTATATCTCGATCAACGAGGCACTCTATCACGCCGGCATCGCGCACGATGCGCGCGTCGAGATCAAGCGTATCGATTCGGAGACGGTCGAAGACGGCGGCCCGGAGGTGCTCCGCGGGGTCGACGGCATCCTGGTTGCGCCGGGCTTCGGGTCGCGCGGCGTCAAGGGAAAATTGCGCGCGATCGAATACGCGCGCGTCAACAAGATCCCGTTTCTCGGCATCTGCTTCGGGATGCAATTGGCCTGCGTCGAATTTGCGCGCCACGTCTGCGGCCTACCCGACGCGATGACCACCGAAGTCGACGTCACGACGCCCGATCCGGTGATCGACTTCCTCCCCGAACAGCGCAATTTGGAATTGATGGGCGGGACGATGCGCCTGGGCGCCTACGACTGCACGCTCGAGCCTGAAACGTTGACGGCGCGTGCCTACGGGAAACTCGAGATCAGCGAGCGCCATCGCCACCGCTACGAGTTCAACAACCGGTACAAGCCGCTCTTCGAAGAGCACGGGATGATTTTCTCGGGCCATCACATCTCGGGGCACACGACGCTGGTCGAATGCATCGAGCTGGTTCCGAACCTGCATCCGTGGTTCGTGGGGACCCAGGCTCATCCGGAGTTCAACTCTCGCCCGACGCGCCCGTCGCCGCTCTACCGCGATTTCATCGGCGCCGCTCTTGCCCACGGAGAATTTCGCGGGCTCGAACGCGATGACGTCGCGGCCGCTCCGGTCGCGTCGTCCAGCTGACACCGAGCGATCTCAGCTTCGTCGTCCTGACCCGGAACGAAGCGGCCAACCTACCGCGCGTCCTCGAAAGCGTTCCGGCCGGCGCGCACGTCTTGGTCGTCGACTCGGAATCGACCGACGAGACGGCCGAGGTCGCACGCGCGCACGGCGCCGAGGTCGTCGTGCGCTCCTGGGAGGGGTTCGTCGCGACGCGGCGCTACGCGCTCGATCTCGTTCGCACGCCGTGGACGTTCATGCTCGACGCCGACGAGAGCCTCGACGAGCGCTTGCGCGACGCGCTGCTCGCGCTCGATCCGCCGCCGACCACCGACGGCTACGTCATGCGCCGCACGACGTTTTTCTGCGGGCGCCCCATCACCGGGTGTGGCTGGGGCGACGAGACGCCGCTGCGGCTCTTTCGCACGACGCGCGCCTACCTCGTTCCGCGTCCTGCCGCCGGCGGTCAAGCCGACGTCCACGAAGAATGGCTCGTCTACGGTAACGTGGGACGGTTGGGCGGCGAGCTGTTGCACGACTCGTATCCGAACCTCGCAGCCTACTGGGCGAAGTTCGATCGCTATACGAGCCTCGAAGCGTTCGGCCTAAAGCCAACGCGGTTCGGTGCGATTCGAACGGTGACGACGGCGTTCGCGCGCCTTCCATGGCTATTCTTCGTGCGGCGTGGCTATCGCGACGGCTGGCGTGGCGCGGTCATCGCGTTCGCGTCGGCGCTGTATCCGGTCGTGGTCCTCTCGAAAGCCGTGCGCCGCTGAATTCTTTCCGCCCCGACGTCGCGCTCGACCATCCACGCACGCGCCACATGTCTGCCGGGATGCAAGCGTATGCCGACGAGCTCGCAGCACGCCTGCCGCGCGTCGCGCCGGACCTGCGCTTCGTCCAATTCGTTCGAACCTCGAGTTTGTCGCTCGACGAGCAGATCGGTTTGCCGCTGCGGCTGCGCCGCGCCCATCCGCGGCTGATCCATTTCCTCTCGGTCTACGCACCACTGTTCGCGCCTCGGCCCTACGTCGTCACGATCCACGATCTGATCCATCTGCGCTTCCCGGAACATTTCAAGCGCAGCGTCGGCCCGTATTACGCGAGCGTGGTCCGTGCCGTTTGCGCACGCGCCGCACGCATCATCACCGACGACGAGCGCACCGTCGCAGATCTGGAACGCTTCTTGGGTGCCTCTCCTTCGAAGGTCCGCGTCGTCCCGCTCGGCGTCGACCCGGCGTATCTCGACGACGTCGCGTCCGAGCCGGTCGCGCGACCCTACTTCTTATACGTGGGCAACCATCGAGGCCACAAGGATCTCCCGACGCTCTTTGCCGCATGGGAAGCGCTCCCGCCGGAGATCGACGCCGACCTGGTTCTCACCGGCGCCGACGATCTTGGTCCACGCGTTCGGGGGTCGGGTCGCACACTGGGCTCGCTTCGCTTCGTCGGCGACGTGAGCGTCGGGCGCCTGCGGAGGTTGTATCGCGACGCGCTGGCGCTGGTCACCGCGTCCCTCTGCGAAGGGTTCGGACTCCCACTGCTCGAGGCGGCCGCCGTCGGGACGCCGGTCATCGCGAGCAGCGAGGCAGTTCCGGCAACCTTGCGGCCGTACGTCGACGCATTCGCTCCGCGCGACGCGCGCGCGCTCGCCGTCAGGATGGAACGCGCCGCTCGTTCGCCCGGACCACGCGAGGAGGCGCGCCGCTTCGCCCGGACGCAAACGTGGGACCTATGCGCGGAGCGAACCGCCGAGGTATATCGGGAGGTGCTGGCAGAACCTCCGAGTCGATGAGGGCCGTCGTCGTACTCGCCTGTGGATTCATGTTGGCCGGCTCGCCCGTCATGGGCGCGCCGCTTCCCCGACCGACGCCGGCGACGGAGCACCCGATTCGCACGATCGCGATCGTA
Source organism: Candidatus Zemynaea palustris (assembly GCA_003134695.1). GTDB lineage: Bacteria > Vulcanimicrobiota > Vulcanimicrobiia > Vulcanimicrobiales > Vulcanimicrobiaceae > Zemelea > Zemelea palustris. Next base: position 21,209 of record PLCB01000041.1, read on the forward strand.
CTCAACGGCGAGAAGCTTTCGACCGATACGCCGCCGCAAGTCATCGAGGGGCGCCTACTCTTGCCGCTGCGCACGATCTTCGACGCGCTCGGCATTCCGCTCGCACGCGCCGGCGACTCGATCAGCGCTCACGTTCCGCTCGGGACGGTCGTCGTGACTTTCGGTAGTGAGAACGCGCTCGTCAACGACCGGCCGGTCTCGCTCGGCTCTCGGGTCCAAGAGATCGACGGGATCACCTACGTCCCGCTCAAGTTTCTGACCGTGGCCCTCGGTGCGACCGCGAACTACGATCAGCGCGGTGCGCGCGTGCAGATTCTTTCGGCCTTCATCGGGCGAACGCTCGGACCCGAAGAACGGCGCGCCGACGGCGGCACGTTGCTCAATGGCGTCGTCTCGGCGATCGACAACAACTCGGCTCCGCCTTCGATCACCGTGACCTCGGGCAGCGATCTGCCGCGCACGATCGCGATCACGTCGGATGCGATCATCTACGTCGAGGACGTCACGGTGCATTCGCAGGTGAAATCGACGCTCGGTGACCTCCACATCGGCGATCAGCTTACCGTCGTGCTGGCCAAAGACGGCCGCGTCGTCGAGATCCGCGATTTCTATAGCTCCGACAACGGAACGATCGCGGCAGTCTCGCCGCTCGCGATCGTCCTGCAAAATGGCAAGGTCGTGCAGCCGGCACGTTCGACAGAGATTCTGCTGAACGGCGCGGCGGGCAAGCTGACCGATCTCGTCGTCGGCGACTACGTTACCGTTCGGCGCAATCCGCTCACCGGCGAGTTGCGCCAGATCATCGCGTCGCGCACGGCTTCGGCGACGCCGACGGCTCAGCCCATCAGCGGCGACGCCAAGATCGCGTCGTTCACCATCTCGGCGACGCGACCGCTGCGTGCCGGAGAGAGTTTCACGGTTACGTTGCAAGGGACGCCGGGTGGACGGGCCAGCTTCGACATCGGCGACTTCCTGAGCGGGCTCGGCATGAAGGAGGATTCGCCGGGCCTCTACCACGGTCAATACACGATCCCCGAACGCTTCAACGTGAATCAAGTGCCGATCTTCGGCCACCTCACGACCGGCTCGTCGCAGTCGGCGCGGGTCGAGGCGAACGCTATGTTTTCGGCGGCGACGACGCCGCCGCAAATAACCGATGTCGCACCGTCGCCTAACGCGATCGTCAATAATTCGAGACCGAGCATCTACGCGCAGTACTTGACGCCGGCACAAGTAGGGATCAACATCGCGGCCGTCACCCTCACGGTGAACGGCCATGATGTCACGTCAGCCGCGACCCGCTCTCCCGGTTTCATCGTCTACACGCCGGGCATCGATTACCCGGACGGCGAGGTGAAGCTCACGGTGAACGTCGCCGACGCGGCCGGAAACACTGCGTCGCGAACCTGGTCATTCACGATTAAGACGCACTGAGCCGCTCGAGAAAAGAGGGGAGACCGTGAACAGATTCTTCGCTCCCGCGCTGCTCGCCGCGCTCCTGCTCGGCGGTTGCGGAGGCGGCTCGTCGGGCGGCTCGGGCTCGCAACTGATCGTCGCGCGCGTGAAGGACGCCGTAGGTCTCGATCCGTCGCACGAAACCGACGGTCTCTCGCTCAACATCACCTCCGAAGCCTTCGAAAACCTCGTGCGCTTCAAGCCGGGGACGTTCGCCGTCGTCTCCGGCATCGCCACGTCGTGGACGTCCTCGCCGGACGGAAAATCCTGGACCTTCACGTTGCAGCCGGGCCTGAAGTTCACCGACGGGACGCCGCTCGACGCCCAGGCCGTGAAGTTCAACTTCGACCGCTGGCGGCTGACGAAGGACCCGAATCACGGCAACTTCGGTTACGCCTATTGGGCAAGTCAATTTGGCGGGTTCGATCAGAAAAGCGTCGTCGCCGACGTCCAAGCTCCAGCGCCGAATCGCGTGACGATGCGCTTGAAGACGCCGTTTGGGCCGTTCTTGCGGAACCTGGCGATGCCGTCGTTTGCGATCGGCTCGCCGACCGCCATCAAGAAAGATCCGCAAGCGTTCGGCCTTAAACCGGTCGCTAGCGGCCCGTACGTCGTCGCCGAGTGGGTCAAGGACGACCACATCACGCTGACCGCAAATCCAGGTTGGCACGGTGGAACGGTCACCTATGGAACGGTCATCGTGCGCGACATCCCCGACCAGTCGACCAGCGTCCTCTCGATGAAAAAGGGCGACATCGACATCCTGGTCGATCCTCGGCCCGACGACGCACGCGATCTGGCGCAGCAAAAGGGCATCACCCTCTACCGCCAGCCGAGCAACAACGTCACCTATCTGGCGCTGAACATGGAGAAGAAGCCGTTCGACAACCTCTCCGTGCGTCGCGCGATCTCGTACGCGATCGACAAGGCCGCGATCGCGAAGAGTTTCTACGCACTCGGCGCTCAGGTCGCCGACAATTGGACGCCGCCGGGGATGCTCGGCGAGAACAAGTCGATCAAAGCGTACCCGCACGATGTCGCGATGGCCAAGAAACTGCTCGCGCAGGCCGGACTCGCTGCCGGTTTTGCGACGCAACTCTACTACCCGACGTCACCGCGCCCGTACATGCCCGAGCCGCAGCGCATGGCCGAGGCGATCCAAGCCAACTTGCGCGACATCGGTGTCAACGTGACGTTGCAGCCGCTCGAGTTCGGCGTCTTTCTTTCCAAAGTGCGCAACGGCGAGCATCCGATGTGCCTGATCGGCTGGACCGGCGACAACGGCGACCCGGACAATTTCATGTATGACTTGCTCGACCAGGATAGCGCCGTCAAACCCAACGCTCAGAATTACTCGTTCTGGCGGGACCCGGCGTTTCACAAGCTGATGCTTGCCGGCCAGCAAACGGTGGACGAGAAGAAACGGACCGCGATCTACCAACAGGCCAATGCGCTCATCCGCGATCAGGCGCCGGCGATCCCGATCGTACATTCGGTCGTCTCGTTCGCGGCGAAGTCGTCGATCGGCGGGATCGTGCCGCGGCCGGATTCGGCTTTGAACTTCGAGTTGATGCACCCGGCGAGCGGATCGTGAGCACCGAGCCGAACTGCATCTTTTGCAAGATCGTGCGGGGCGACATCCAGGCCGTCGAGATCGCGCGCGACGCTGAGACGCTCGTCTTCAAAGACCTGAACCCTAAGGCGCCGACGCACGTGCTCGTCATCCCGACGCGTCACGTGACCAATCTCGGCGACTTCGCGACCAGCGCGACGCCGCACGAACTCGGCAATCTGTTCGCACTCGCGGCGAAATATGGTCGCGAGGCGTCGCCCGGCGGCTACCGCGTCGTCGTCAACGAAGGTCCGGACGCCGGCCAGACGGTCTTCCATCTGCATCTGCACGTCCTCGCCGGCCGTCCCATGTCTTGGCCCCCCGGCTAGCGCTTCAAGGGGTCCCCGTTTCGCGGAGCAAAATGGGCAGCGATGGCTGAACCGGCGCTGAGGCTCGGGTCCTTCCGGTTCGATCCGAGCGCACTGACCCTGGAGCGCGTGGGCAAGACCGTTCGTACTTCGCGCAAGACGATGGAATTGCTCGCGGTTCTTGCGCGAGCGCAAGGCGTCGTCGTTCCCAAGGAGGCACTGCGCGACGCGCTGTGGCCCGAAGGTTTCGTCGAGGACGGAAATCTGACGCAGCAGATCTACCTGCTGCGGCACGCGCTCGCGGCCGACCCACGCGTGCGCGTCGAAACCGCTCCGCGCCGCGGATACCGTCTGACCGTTCCGCCGGCCGAGCGAACGACGGCTGCAACCCAGATGCTGCGGCGCTCGGGCTGGTTCGCGCGCTGGGCATCGCTGGCAGCCGCGGTTTTCGCGCTCGCCGGCAGCGCCGGCGCGGTGCTGCATACCGCGCGAGCGCCGTTGCCGGTCGCAGCCGAACGAGCGTATCAATTGGGCCGCTTGCAGTGGGAGCGGCGTGATTGGGCAAGCCTGAAGGTCGCCGGAGGGTATTTCCGCGAGACCGTCCGGCTCGCGCCGTCGGACGCGAGCGGCTACGCCGGGCTTGCGATGGTCGAAGTGATCCGCGGAGATTACTCCGACGACAAAGCCTTCGCGCGCGGCGCTTTTGGACGGGCGGACGTTTACGCTCGCGCGGCACTCGCGCGCGATTGGCGGAACGCCGATGCCTATTCGGTGCTCGGACTCATCGCCGAGATGCGGCCGAATGGGAAAGTTCGCGCCGAGAAACTCTTCCGGCAGGCGCTCGCGCTGGATCCGCTCAACGCCTACGCGCATATCTGGCTCGGCATCTGTCTGGTCAATCAGAATCGACTCGACGACGCGCGGACGGAGTTCGTCGTGGGCGAGCAACTCGATCCGATTTCGAAAATCGCGGCGCGCTGGCTCGGGAGCGTGGAATACGACCGCCGCGCGTTTGACGTGGCGGCCGAACAGTATCGCTCGGTGCTGCTGCTCGATCCGCGCGACGAAGAGGCGGCGCTTTCCCTGGCCTTCATCGACGAAGCCCGCGGCGACTATCGAGCGGCGCTCGCTCGGCTGCGCCGCTTCCAATCGATCATCCCGCGTGAAAGTCGGGTCATGGCTGGAGCGCGGCTGGCTGCGCTGCTCGGCCGTCGCGAACAGGCAAGACGCGAGTTCGCTTCGCTGCGCTTTGCGCACAAGCACGTCGATCCGGTCGAGATCGCCGCGACGCAACTTGCTCTCGGCGACGATCGGGGCGCGCTCAACACGTTGCGTCGGCAGCCGGCGGAGAAACGTGACTACATCAGTCAACGGCTTCGATTGGATGTTCGCTTCGGCGCGCTGCGGCGGCTCGCGCTCGAAAGCGGTGCTGCCGACGGTGTTAATTGACGATTCCTTGAGCTAAGACACTCGACCGCTGGATCGTGAAGACCTGATTCGGATCGACGGCGGCGTCTTAAAGCTATTGCCCCAGTTTTTTCAACGCCGTGTCGATATCGGCGTTGAGGCTCGCGTCCGACCCGGCGTTCGCCTTCGCTTTTTTCAAGAACGAAATCGCGCCGCTGCGATCGCTCTGGTTCGCGAGCGCGATGCCCGCGACGTAATTGGCGCGCGCGTCGTTGGGATCGAGCGCGAGCGCCTTGTCGGCTTCGGCTTTGACGCGCTTCCAATCGACGCTCGTGCCCTGCGAGAGAACGTTGGCCGCTTGCACGTACAGCACGACCGCACGCGACGGAACGGAAACCGCCGCCTTTTCGAGTATCGAGACGGCGCCTTCTTTGTCGCCGGCTTGCATCGCGGCCACAGCGCGCTGGTTGTAGTAGGCGGCCAGCGTATCGTCGACGCGGGTGTTCGCCGGGTCGCGCTGCTTGACTGCCTGTGCCAGCGCGACGCCCTTGTCACTTTGGCCGCCGAAGATATACGACGTTGCCAGCGAGGAGTCGATCGCGTTCAAGGTAGCGGTGTCGGCGTGACCTTCGGTCGCCTGCGTTTTTGCCCGCTCTAGGTCGGCAATCGCCTCTGGATAACGCTGCGCGTTCGCGTAGGCAGTTCCCCGGATGAAGAGCGAGTTGACGCTCTTCTGCAGCGTTAACGACTTGCTCGCGAGCGCGATCGCCTTGGCGTTGTCTTTGGCTTTGAGGGCTTCGACCGCGGCGTCCGCGTACGCTTTCGCGGCGACGGCCGCGTAGCGCGCCGGGATCGAACCCGCGGAGTCATAGGCGGCGACCGCGAGGTCGGAGTCGTTCAAGAAGGACGAGGCGACACCCAAGAGCAGCTCGGCGTCGCGATCGCCTGGATGCTTTGATAGATAGGCGCGGATCGCCGTGCGCGCGGCTTCATACTTGCCCGCTCGAAGAAGTGCGTTCGCGCGCGCCAACGGCGCGGCGGTCGCTTTTGTCGATGGCGTCGCGGCCTGGCCGGAAGGCGAGACGAGCAGGGTAAGCGCGAAGGCGGCGGCAACAACGAATGGCAAGCGTGGCATCGTGCAGCCGTTTCGCTTGCCGCCCCCCGCTCCTTCGACGAAATTGACGCTCCTGGTAGCCTGTGGTACCCTGTATCGGTTGTTGGACGTATCAGGCGTCCTGATTTTGTTGCGCGCCGCGCACATCGAAAGGGGGGTTGTTCATGGAAGTCCGCGTTGCACCAGGTGAGACCATCGAGAGTGCGTTGCGCCGCTTCAAGAAAGCCACCCAAAAGGCCGGCGTTTTGGCCGAGGCTCGCAAGCACGAGCACTACGAAAAGCCGAGCGTTCGCCGGAAGAAGAAGTCGGCGGCCGCGCGCAAGCGTCGCGCGTAGTTAGTGGGACACTAGAGGTTGAGCCTCAAGGACCGTATCGGCGCCGAACTCAAAGAGGCGATGAAGGCGAGAGATCAAGTGCGGGTCGACACGCTGCGATCCGCACTTTCCGCATTCTCGTACAAGAAAATCGAAGCCGGGCGCGAGCTCGAGGAAAGCGACCAAGTCGAGATCGTGCGCAAACAGGTCAAGCAGCGCAGCGACTCGATCGAAGAGTTTCAAAAGGGCGGACGGCAAGATCTGGTCGACAAAGAGACGCGCGAACGCGAGATCCTGAACGCGCTCTTGCCGCCTCAGAAATCGGCCGACGACATCCGTGGAACGGTCCGAGCAGCCCTCGCGACGATTCCGGCGGAGCAGCGCAATCAGGGCTCCGCGATGAAGCTCATCATGCCGCAGCTGCGTGGCGAGGCCGACGGCAACACGATCCGCCAGATCGTCTTGGAGGAGCTAAAGGCCCTCGGTTGACCTGCCCGCAACCTCTCGCTGAGGTGCGAGTACCAAGCAACATGCAGCGCCTATTGCGGGCGATATACGTCCTGGCGATCGTCGCCGGGCTCGCCGGGCTTATCGCCTCGGCGGTTCGGGCGCAGCCCGTTCGCGAGATCATCGTCGTCCCGATCGAAGGGACCGTCGACGAAGGGATGGCGCACCTCGTTCAACGCGCGGTCGATCAAGCCAACGCCGATCACGCCGCGGCTCTCGTCCTCGACATCAATACGCCGGGCGGCCTCGTCTCCGCGGCGTTCGAGATCCGGGACGCGATGTTCAGCGCGCGCGTTCCAACCGTCGCCTACGTTTCGCAGCGCGCTTTTTCGGCGGGCGCGCTGATCACGCTCTCGGCGAAAAAAATCGTCATGGCGCCCGGCGCGAGCATCGGGGCGGCCGAACCGATTCCGAACGACCCCAAGCACGTCTCCGCTCTCAAAGCCGAGTTCGCAGCGACGGCTCAGCGAAACGGTCGCAATCGCCTCTTGGCCGAGGCGATGGTCGACAAGGCGGTCGACGCTCCGGCCTACAAACGGTCGGGCGCAATCCTTTCGTTGACCGCCGACGACGCGCGTAAAGCGAAAATCGCCGACGCCGTCGCGCCGACGTTCGAAGACGCGCTCAAGGCCACCGGCCTGAGTGGGACGCCGGTGCACGTCGGCTACACCTGGGCGGAACAACTGGCACGCATCGCAACCACTCCCGAGATCAGCGGCATCCTCCTCTCGCTCGGCGTCATCGGCTTGCTCATCGAGATGCAGACGTTACACGGTATCGCCGGGACGATCGGCATTGCAGCGCTCGCGTTATTCTTCGCGGCGCACGTCTACGCCGGATTCTCGAACAGCCTCGTGATCGGGCTCGCCATCCTCGGCTTGATCTTGATCCTACTCGAATTGCACGTCATCCCCGGACACGGGTTTTCCGGAATCTTGGGGCTGGTCGTTCTGTTGGCGGCCGTCGTCCTAGCGTTCGGGATCGCGTTCTTCTTCGTCGCCGTCCAGTCGATCTCGATCGCAATCGTCCTGTCGCTGATCACGTTCTGGATCTCGACCAAGATTTTTCCGGAGAGCGCGTTCTTCAAGCGAATCACGCTTTCGGCGACGCAGGGTCCCGAGTACGTCGCGAGCAGTGACTTCAGTGAATTCTTGGGGCGTACCGGACTTGCGGCGTCGTACCTGCGGCCGGCCGGCGTCGCAAACATCGATGGCAAGCGTATCACGGTGTTGACCGAGGGCGACTTCGTCCCCGCCGGCACTCCGGTTCGCGTCACGCGCGTCGAGGGCGCTCGCATCTTCGTCAAACGCGTCGCGCCGGACGAATCACCATCGCCGGCCAGTTCATCTTAGAAGGAGCAGTTCGTGTCGACCATCGTGTTTTCGCTCGTCGTCTTCGCCATCATCATCGGGTTCTTCATGTTCCTCTACTACTTTCCGTTGGGCATGTGGATCCGTACGCTGGCGGCGGGCGTCCCGCTGTCGATGATCTCGCTCATTCGCATGCGGCTGATCGGGATTCCACCGAGCGTCATCGTTACGAATTTGGTACGCGCGCGCAAAGCGGGTCTGCCGCTCACGGTCGACCAGATGCAGTCGCATTATCTCGCCGGCGGTAATGTCGAAAAAGTGACCTTCGCGCTGATCGCGGCGCAACGCGCCGAGATTCCCCTCGAGTGGCAACGCGCGGCCGCGATCGATCTCGCCGGTCGTGACGTGCTCGATGCGCTGGTGACGTCGGTCAATCCGAAAGTCATCGAGACGCCGATCTTCCAGGGCGTCGCACAGAACGGCATTCAGCTCAACGTCAAGGCGCGGATCACGGTTCGCACCAACCTCGATCGCTACGTCGGCGGGGCCGGCGAGCCGACGATCGTCGCACGCGTCGGCGAGGGTGTAGTTTCCGCGATCGGCGCCGCGGTCGATCACAAGGAGGTCCTCGAGTACCCCGATCGCATTTCCAAGGCGGTGTTGTCGAAGGGCCTCGACGCCGGGACGGCGTTCGAAATCGTGTCGATCGATATCGCCGACGTCGACGTCGGCAAGAACATCGGCGCCGAATTGCAGACGGCTCAGGCCGAAGCCGATCGCCGCATCGCACAAGCCAAAGCGGCCGAGCGGCAGTACAGCGCGCTGGCGGCCGAGCAAGAGCAGAAGGCCGAAACGCAGGCGATGCGCGCCAAAGTCGTGCAGGCCGAGGCGCAGATCCCCGAAGCGATCGCGCAAGCGTTCCGCGAAGGCAATCTCGGCGTGATGGATTACTACAGATTGAACAATATCAAGGCCGACACCGAGATGCGTAGCTCGATCGGAGCCGGCGTCGCGCCCGAGGCACCCTCGGTCGGGACGCAGCAGATCTCGAACCAGCCGCCGCCGAAATCATAGGATGACCTCTGATGGATGAGATCGCGGGCGCGCTGGTCCAAGCCCTGGCCGAGGCGGCTCGGCAGCGCAAAGCGCAGCGCCAAGGGCAGCTCGCCGCGGACAGGTTCGACGTACCTGGGGTCGGGCTGCCGCGCGCGAAGATGATCCGGCCGACGCCGGCGCAGCAGCAGGCTCAACGCTCCGCGCCGGTGCGTGCGCGTCCGGCTCCGGCGAAGCAGCCGGCGGCGCAGCCGCCGCCCCAGGAGCTGCCCGACGATTGGCGCTTGGCCGACCTCGGTCCCGACCCGATGCAGTCAAGCGCACACGAAATCGCGCCGCAACATCGGCATCTCCACGGGTTGCTCGTCGCCTTCGCGGATCGTCATCGCCTCCTCGGCGCGGTGATCGTCGCCGAGGCGTTGCGGCCGCCGCTCGCCTTGCGGCCTTTCGACGAACGTTGATGTCGCCGAAAGAGTACGCTTCTGCCTGAAGCGCCGGCGCAGACGAAACGCGTTTTCGAACTGACGGGTTTGCGCGACCCGTTGAACTTCTGCGGTCATCTCGATAGGAATCTCACCGCGCTCGAGGCGCTCGTTCCGGTCGTCGTGCGCTTGGACGGCGACAAACTGCATTTGAGCGGGACGCCGGCCGACGTCGAGTCGGCACAAAGAATCCTCGACCGGATGCGCGCCGCGGTCGACGAGGGCGCGCACTTGACGCCGGATGACGTCGCGCTCGCCGCGAGCGAGACGCTCGCCAAGCGCGAGCCGGCCGCCCATCCGAAGACCTTGCTCGCGACGCATCGCGGGAAAGAGATTCGCCCGAAAACCCCCGGACAGCGCGCGTTTGTCGAAGCGATCGAGCATCACACGCTGACGGTCGGCATCGGCCCGGCGGGGACGGGCAAGACCTTTCTCGCGATCGTGATGGCCGTGCGGGCGCTGCGCCAGCGCGAGGTCGCACGCATCATCCTCTCGCGGCCGGCGGTCGAAGCCGGCGAGAAACTAGGTTTTCTGCCCGGCGATTTGCGCGAAAAAGTCGATCCGTATCTGCGCCCGCTCTACGACGCGCTCGCCGAGGTGCTTGACGACACAGTCGTCGCGCGCTTTCTCGAGCGTGGGACGATCGAGGTTGCGCCGCTCGCCTACATGCGCGGCCGAACGCTGGCCGACGCGTTCGTGATCCTCGACGAAGCCCAGAACGCGACCCGCGAACAATTGAAGATGTTCTTGACGCGGCTGGGCAGCGGTTCCAAGATGATCGTCACCGGCGACGTGACGCAGATCGATCTTCCGCGCGGCGCACACTCGGGGTTACTTGACGTCCCAAAGTTGCTCGCCGGCGTCGAAGATATCGCGATCGTCGAACTCGGCGCGGCCGACGTGGTCAGGCCATCGCTCGTCGGCCGGATCGTCTCCGCGTACGAGCGTTTCGTTCGTTCCGAGCGTTGATCTATCTTTCGAACTCGCTGCGCAAGCATCGCGTCAATGAAAGCGCGTTGCGGCGCGGCACTCGCGCGTTGCTGGCGGCGGCCGGCGCGACGGATGCGAGTCTCTCGATCGCGCTGGTCGGCGATCGTGCGATCCGGCGACTCAATCGCCTCCATCGCGGAAGAGATCGCGCGACCGACGTGCTCAGTTTCGCCGGCTCGCCCGGTCCGGAGCGGCTGCTCGGTGACGTGGTGATCAGTCTCGATCGTGCCGCGCACCAGGCGGCCGGGTACGGCGCGACGCTCGACGCAGAGGTTCTACGGCTGCTCATCCACGGGATCGCGCATCTTCTCGGCCACGCTCATCAGACGCGGCAAGAACGTGCGCGGATGGTTCGCGTGGAACGCAAGTTGGCGCGTGCGGTCGGCTTGCGCTGGCCGTATCGGAGTTAACCGGGACCCGCGCGGCGCTCGCCGAAGCCTGCGTAGAGCGCGATGCATCCCGTCCGATTGCCCCCGAACGTCAAACGTATCAGCGACAGCCGCTTTTGGGCCGCGTTTCAATTTGCGTTTCACGGCATCATCTACGCGGCGCGTTCGCAGCGGAACATGCGTATCCACCTTATGCTGGGTGCGCTCGCACTGTTCGCGACGCTCTATCTTCGGCTCGACCGCTCGTACGTTGCGCTCGTCGTCATCGCGATCGTGCTGGTGCTCGGATTCGAACTCATCAACACCTCGGTCGAAGCGGTGGTCGACTTGATGACCGTCGCACATCATCCGTTGGCGAAGATCGCGAAAGACGCCGCTGCGGGCGCGGTGCTCGTCGCTTCGGTCGGCGCGCTGATCATCGGCTACCTCGCGTTTTACGAAGGCGTCACGGCCGCGGGCGCGAGCGTCGCCGTCGCCGTCGCCGGCGTCCCTCGCAACCTGGTTCTCGTAACGCTCTTGGTCACGCTGTGTTTGGCGGTCTTGGCGAAGGCGATCGCGGGACGGCGCGGCTCGGCGCTGCAAGGCGGAGCGATTTCGATACACGCCGCGCTCGCCTTCTCGGGCGCGACGCTGATCGCGTTCTTGGGCCGCAATCTGCTCTTGGCAGCGCTCGCCTACTTCCTCGCATTCCTGGTCAGCCAGAGCCGCGTGGAAGGCGGTATTCATAGCGCCCGCGAGGCGCTCTGGGGCGCGCTCCTCGGCGCCGGCATCACGCTTACGATCTACCTCCTGGTCGGCGGACCCCTAGGCAGGCTTGGGCTGTAGCGTGTGTTATAATGTCGGCGCTTTGACCACCGAACCCCCGCTACCAGCACCTCGACCGCGCGCGTAAATGACCGAGCACCTCCCCGAGATCGGGGCGCTGCTGATCCTCATCGTAGGGTCCGCGTTTTTCTCCGGTTCCGAAGCGGCCTTGATCTCGCTCTCGCGCCTCCACGCGCGAGCGATGGTCGAGCGGGGCGTCAAAGGTGCCGACGTGGTCGTGCGCCTGCTCGACGATCGCAACCGCCTTCTGACCTCGATCTTGGTCGGCAACACGGTCGTCCTTCTGACCGCCGACTCGCTTGCGACCGCGCTCTTCATCCGCGCCGGAATACCGCACGCCGCAATCTGGTCGACGCTGGTCATGGCGGTGCTGCTCTTGCTCTTCGGCGAGATCATCCCCAAGACGGTCGCCGTCGCCGGCAACGAGCGCTGGGCTGTTCGGCTAGCCCCGGTCCTCACTCGAATCGTCTGGCTGCTGACGCCGGTCAACAACGCCTTCCTGTTCGTGACCAACGCGATCGTCCGCGTCTTCGGCGTCTCGCCGATCGCGCGCGGTCCGTTCGTCACCGAAGACGACATTCGCAACTTGGTCAACGTGGGCGCCGAACAGAACGTGCTCGAGGAAGAAGAGCGCGAGATGATCCATTCGATCATCCAGTTCGGCGACACGATCGTGCGCGAAGTGATGACCCCGCGTCTCGACATGGTGGCGATTGAGGTCAGTTCCTCCGCTCGGCGTGCCCTCGACCTGATCATTGCCGAAGGTTACTCAAAATTACCGGTCTACGAGGAGACAATCGACAACGTGGTCGGCGTCGTTCACGACCGCGAACTTTTGGTATCGCTGGCCAACGGCGCGCTGTCGAACACGCGCTTGCGCGACCTGATGCGGCCGATCGTCGTGGTGCCCGAGAGCAAACGCGTGCTGGAATTGTTGCGCGAGATGCAACGCGGAAAGTTTTCGCTGGCGGTCGTGGTCGACGAATACGGCGGCACGGCAGGCCTGGTGTCGATGGAGGATCTGCTCGAAGAGATCGTCGGCGAAATCCGCGACGAGCACGACGAAGGCGAAGAAGAACCGATTCGCGTGATTTCGGACGACGAAGCGGTGATCGACGCCGGGACGAACATCGAAGACGTCAATGCGCACCTGGGTCTGCACCTTCCGCATGAGGATTTCGAGACGATCGGCGGTTTGACCGTCGGTCTCTTCGGGCGTCTGCCGCACGACGGAGAAGAGGTCGAGGCCGGCGACGGCGTCCGCCTGAAGATCGACCGTACGCGTGGCCGGCGCATCCTTTCGGTACGGCTGTTGCGGAACGGAAATCCCGGCGGGGGCCAAACGGCCGAAACCGAACGGACGGCCGATGCCGAACGCGTTTGACGCAGACAAACTGATGGCGGCCGCTCGCGCGGCGCGCGAGCATTCGTATTCGCCGTATTCGGCGTTCGCGGTCGGAGCGGCGCTCTTGTGCGAAGACGGAACGGTCGTGACGGGCTGCAACGTGGAGAACGCCTCCTATTCACTCACCGTTTGCGCCGAGGAAGCGGCCGTCGCAATCGCCGTCTCTCAAGGGAGACGCCGTTTCACCGCGATCGCGATCGCCGGGCCGCCCGAGGGGGCGACTCCGCCCTGCGGCGGTTGCAGGCAAATTTTGGCAGAGTTTGCGCCGTCGCTGGCCGTGTTATATTCCAGTGGCGCGGAAAGTCACGAAACCACCTCGCTCGAGACGCTGCTGCCGGCACAATTCGAACTTCCGTGAGCGCGCCGCCGCGCTCGTACAAGACGCGCGCCATCGGGCTGCTGTGAGCAGCAGCCCTCCGCGCTCGTATAAGACGCGCGCCATCGTCTTGCGAGCGCGGAACCTCGGTGAAGCCGACAAGATCTTCACGCTGTTCACCGACGCACGTGGTAAACTCGACGCCGTCGCCAAGGGCGTGCGGCGCGCAAAGAGCCACGTGGCGGGGCGTCTCGAGTTCGCAAGCGAGGCCCATCTGACGATGCATCGTGGACGCAATCTCGACATCATCGTCAGCGCCGACATCGCGCGCTCGCGCTTCGCGAGCGTCGTCGATCCGGGCGCGTATGCCACGGCACATCTCCTGGCGGAATTGGTCGACGCGTTTTGCGAGCCGGATCTCCCGCTAGCCGACGTCTACGCGCTCCTCGGCGGCGCACTCGGTGCGCTTTCAACGGCGCCCAAACCGGCGACCATCGTTCCGCGGTTCGAATTGCGTTTGCTGAACGTCCTGGGCTACGCGCCGGCCGGCGATGCGTGCGTTCGCTGCGACGCGCCCCTGAGGAGCGTGTCGGCGTGGGCGGATCTCGAAGCCGGCGGCCTCGTGTGCGAGCGTTGCCGCCCGTACGGGGCCGACGCGCTAGCGCTCGAGCCCGCCGACGTGGCGAACTTCCAAGCCTTGGGCGCCGAACGCGGCGGCGCGACGCGCGCGGCGCTGGAAGCGACACCCACCGCCGCGCGCGTGGTGGACGCGTTCGTGAGCTATCATTTGGGGAAGCGGCCGAAGTCCAAACGACTGCTCGAGGAGCTGTCGCAGCCCTGATGGCCATTCTCGCGCTCGACGTCGGCGAACGCCGCATCGGCGTCGCGGTGAGCGATCCGGGCGAATCGTTCGCGCTGCCCCTGCGGACGATCGAGCGCACGCGGCTGCACGACGATCTCGCCGCGATCCTCGAGATCGCGAAGGAGGAGGCCGCCGGCACGATCGTCGTCGGCGATCCGCTGACGCTGGGCGGCAAGCGAAGCTTCGCGGCGCAAAAGATCGACGAGTTCGTCGCTACGCTGCGACGCGCGTTCGACGGCACGATCGAGCGCGTCGATGAACGGCTGACGACGGCGCTCGCGACCCGCCAATTGATCGACGTCGACGTCTCGCGTGCTAAGCGGCGCCGCGTGGTCGATCAACTCGCGGCGGCGTCGATCCTCGAGACATATTTGGGGATGCGGCGGACTCGCAATCGTGGTGACTAAGTTGATCGGCCGGTTCTTGCTGTGGACCTTCGCCGTCGTCGTGCTGGCCGGCGCGGTCTCTGCCGCCGTCGTGGCCTATCTCTTGTTCGGCGACCGCTCGTTGCCGAAGGTCGAAACGAGCGTTGTCATTCAGCCTGGCGCGAGCGCCGGCGACGCCGCTCGTGAATTGCAAGCCGCGGGCGTCATCAACTCAGAATTGGGTTTTCGGCTGCTGGCACGCGCCAAGCATCTCGAGACCGATGTTAAAGCGGGTGAATATCGGTTTGCGCCGCATCTGAGCGACGCCGAGATTCTGGAGCGCGTGACAACCGGCGGCGCACAAGTTGCCGTGTGGGTGACGATTCCGGAAGGATTCACCGCACGTGAGGTCGCGGCGACGTTGGCCGAGCACAATCTGGGCGACGAGGGTTCCTTGCTCGACTATTTTCTCCACACGTCGCTCGATCTCGCTCGCGGCGTGCGGAGCGTCAACCTCGAAGGTTATCTGTTCCCAGACACCTATCTGATGCCGCTCGAAACCACGCCCGCGGCGCTGGCACGAATCATGACCGACCAGTTCAGAAACGAATTACCCAAAGACTCCGAGGCACGCGCGAAGCGGCTGCATCTCAGCATCCCGCAGATCGTCACGCTCGCTTCGCTGATCGAACGCGAAGCGAAAGCCGACGACGAACGCCGCCTGATGGCGGGCGTCTATTACAACCGGTTGGCGAAGAAAATGCCACTCGAGGTCGACGCGACGCTCGAATACACGTTCGCGCACCACAAGGACGTGATCACGCGCGCCGACCTTACTCGCGACACGCCCTTCAACACATACCTTCATCTCGGCTTGCCGCCGACGCCGATCGCCAACCCGGGCCGGCCGTCGCTGCTGGCGGCGTTCGACCCGCAGAAGTCGGACTATTTGTTCTACGTCTATAAGGGTAAGGGGCACCACGCATTCGCGCGCACGCTAGAGGAGCACAATGCCAACGTCGCGCGCTACGAGAAGTAACGCACTCCCAAGAACTCGGGCGAGCTCCCAGGAGGCCGATCATCGACGCTCAGAATGGTAAAGCGAAAGACGTCCCGGAGCAGAACGAGGGCCAGGTCGAACTGCGCGACGTCTTGGTCATCGAGACGACCGACGGCCGAAAGCTCGAGTTCGAGGTCATCGGCGTGGTTGAGGACGACGAGCACAACAGCTTCGCGATCGCGTACAGCGAGGCGGAGGATGAGTTTGTCGTGACCGACGCCAACGGTTCGCTCCTCTCCGACACCGATCTCGCGCAGGAGATCCTGGACGATTTCCGTGACTTGGCGGAAGAATCAGCGCCCGAGGAAAGCTAGAGAGCGTAGTGTCACGCATTCTCTTTTTGTCGGCGAGCGTCGGCGGCGGCCACACGGCGGCGGCGGCGGCGGTCGAAAGCGCCCTGAGGGACGTCGACGGAGAGATCGAGACGCAGACCGTCGACTCGTACAAGTACGCGGCCAGCGTTTTCTCGAAGGTCGTTGCCAACGGCTATATCGGCATGGTCAAGAACGTGCCGCAGCTCTATCGCTTCATCTACGATCGAGCCGAACGTTCCCGCGATATTCCGGCGTTCCGTCGCTGGGTCAGTCAATACACCGCCGCGAATCTTCGGGCACTCGTCAGCGAACGGAAACCGGACCTCGTGGTATGCACGCACGCCTTTCCGTGCGGCGTGATGTCGGAGTACAAGCGCCAATTCGATCCGAGCCTTCCGGTAGTCGGGATCGTCACCGACTTCGTCGTTCATCCGTTCTGGATCTACAACAACATCGATGCCTACGCGGTCGCGACGCCCGAGATGCGACAGGCGTTGTTGGCGCGCGGCGTCAAACGCGACCGAATCGTCGTCTCGGGGATCCCGGTCGATCCGCGCTTCGGCCGGCCGCGCCTTCCGCCGGCTGAATTGCGGGCCGCGCTCGGACTTCCGCAGGACCGGCACATCGTGCTGATGATGGGCGGCGGACTCGGGATCGGTCCGCTCGACCGGATGATCCGCGCGCTCGGCAAGGTCGACGTCCCACTCGCGGGCGCGATCGTCGTGGGCCGAAACGGCCGTTTAGAGAAGCGCGTCCTCGCCGTCGCCGAGCAGACGGACTATCCGCTGCGGGTCTTCGGCTTCGTCGACAACGTCTACGATTACATGCACGCGAGCGACGTCTTGTTGACCAAGCCCGGAGGATTGACGTCGTCGGAAGCGCTCTCCGCCGAGTTGCCGATGGTGCTCGTGAAGCCGCTGCCCGGTCAGGAAGAACGTAACACCCGCTACCTCGTCTCGCGCCACGCCGCGGTGCGCGCCAAGGGCGAGCGACAGCTGGCGCAGCTGGTGCGCGAAATCCTCACCTCTTCCGAGCGGCGCTCGCAGCTGCACGACAGCATCGAGGCCCTCCGCCGCCCCGACGCGGCCCGCACCGTCGCCGAACGAATTGTCGAGTTACTCGGCGTCAAACGCGCGGTAAGCGCCAAATAAGCGCGGCGCCTACTAGGTACTCGGCGAGGGCGACGACGATCGCGGCGCGCGGGCCGAGTCCCGGCGCGAGCGCGTCGAAATGCAGCACGAGCGGAAGCGCAGCGATCGGCGCGACGACTTGCGGAATCGTCGTCGCGATGTTCCAGATGCCCATCGAGGTCGCCATCGTGCCCGGCGGCAGCACGGCCGCTGCGAGAGCGTAGTCGGCGGTGATGAATGCGCCCCAGCCCGCGCCGGCGAGGACTGCAGCCGCATAGGCCGCCGGCAGCGCGTGCGCAGTGGCCAGAATCGCGAGCGCGAGCGCGACGACGCCGCACGAAAGCGTGACGACGAGCCGCTTGTCGCGCCCGTCGGTCGGGCGTGCGGCGATCGCGGCGCCGCCCGCAGCGCAGAGCGTGAACGTCAAGAACAACAACGCCGTCTGGGTTTGCGTCGAATCGCCGCCGATGCTGAGGCTCTCTCGGACGTAGAACAGCAAGAAGCCGAGCAACGTGAAGAAGCCGACGTTGATGAATCCGCGCGAGAAGAGCAGGACGAGGAGTGCTCGGGTCGGGCTGATCTCGACGGCGTTCTCGTCGGCGACGTCTTCCAGTCGGCGAACGTAGGCATACATGACCGACCACGACGCCGCGAACGGCACGGCGAGCGCGAACGCGACGAGGCGCAGGTCGTGCACGAAACCGGCGATCAGCAAACCGGCGGCGTTGCCGATCGACTGGTAGACGCTCATCCAGGATGCGGCGAGGCCGCGCCGCGCGCGCGTGACGAAGTCGGGGATGGCGGCTTGATACGGCGCGATCGCGACGTTCATCCCTACCTGAAGCGTAATGAACGCTGCGACGAATTGCGGCCACGTCGGGGCGAGGTAAAACCAAAACAGCGCCGGCATCACGATGACGAGGCCGGCCAGATAGAATTCGCGCCGGTGACCGACGACTCGGCGCCTCCGGTCGGAGAAGAGGCCGAACGCGAATTGCACGACCGTTGCGACCGCCGCGCCGAGCGGCGCGACGAAGGCGTACGCGCGAATTGCGGCATCGCCGCCTGCATTGAGATCCGTGGCTCGGCCTTGTAGAGAAACTGCGAGCACCGCGCCCCAGACGAGCTGGAGCCCGAGGTTGAACGCGCAGAGCCGCGCGGGGCTAAACGTTTGCGGTTCGTTCGAGTGCGTAACGGTAGTCATCCCACGTGTCGATGTCGAAGCAGAGTGCCGGCGAGCAATCGCGCACCGCGCACGCGCGAACACCGAGCATCCGTGCGGCGTGTCGCTCGACGTGCTCGATACGCAAACGTCCCAGCGCGTAGCGCGCGAGCAGGGCTGGACCGAGCATCGTCGCCATGCGCCACAAACTCTTGCGTGCGTCGAAGAGCCGCTGCGCGATCGGCAGGACGCGCTCGCCGACGCCCGGCGCAAAGAAAACGACGTTTCCGTTCGCGACGCGCTCGTTGCCGATCGCGGTGACGTGCGACGGCGCGCCTGGATAGGCCGTTTCGTAGGCGGACTCGCTCGCAAGCGGTAAGGCGACGTCGGCGGTCCGCGCGCGCTCCGCGAAGGCGCGCAACGTCTCGGCGCTGATGAAGGGCATGTCGCTGGTCATCAAGAGCAGCGGGCGATCGACGGCGGAACAGATCGCGCGCCGTAGGTTCTCGCGTCCCTGCACGTCTTCGCCGATGATCTCGTCGACGCGTGCGCCGCAGTGCGCCAGGATCTCGTCGCCGCCGACCACCGCGATGCGTTCGGCGCCGGCGCCGCGGGCGGATTCGATCGCCGCGTCGACCAACGCTTTTCCGGCGACGCGCGCGAGAGCCTTGACCTCGGTGCCGATCGTTTCGGCGAACCTGCCATCGACACGCCCGCCGGCCGTGATTACCGCGATCATTATACGTCCATTTCGATGAGCGAAGGGCTCGGCCCGCCCCCCGGCCAAGCGCGCCACACTAGGTGATACGGCTCGGGCGCAAACATCTCTTCGAAGACCTGCCGCGATTCTTTGCGTCGCTCGGCGGCATCGTCTTTGCGGTGCAATTGGTCGTCGTGCAACTCGGAATCTTCTTCGGCTTCGTTCATTCGAGCTCGCTGCTCATCCAAGAATCTCGCGCCGACTTTTGGGCTGCCGCGAAGGAGATGCAGTATCTCGAGATCACGCTCCCCGTCCCGTATTCGTGGATTGCCAAGGCGCGCGCCGTCACCGGCGTCGCCGAAGTCCAGCCGATCATCATTCGATCGATCGTCTTCGAGAACTCGAACGGGGCGCTCGATTACGGGCGCGTCGTCGGATTCGACCCGGCCGGATCGCTGGTGCACCTCGACGATCATCCCGTCGGGGATCTCCGCGAAATCGCAAAGCCCGGCGCATTCGCGGCCGACGCCGGCCAACTGTCGTCGCTCGGCGTCTCCGGCATCGGCGCCGAAGGGACGATTCGCACGAAGAAGGCGCACCTGGTCGCGCTCGTGCACGACACGCAGCCGATCATTTCGCCGACGTTCCTGTACACGTCGCTGCGCAATGCGGTCCTGTGGAGCCCCGCAATGATCGACGAGTTCGTGCGCGATCCGTTCACGAGCAGTTTCGATATCAATAGCCCGTTGAATTTTGTCTTGGTGAAAGCCAAGCCGGGCGTCGACCTCGTTGCGCTGCGCGGCGCCCTCGAGCGGGCGCTTCCAAATTCGCGGGTGCTCACCAAGGCGGAGATGATCGACGTAACGCAACGTTTCTGGGTCAAGCGCACGAACGTGGGGTTCATCCTCGGCCTATGCGCGGCGCTCGGAATCTTGGTCGGGATGGTCGTCGTCGCGCAGATTCTTTACACGTCGGTCAACGAACATATTCGCGAATACGGGACGCTCAAGGCGCTGGGCATCCCGGACAGGCTGCTCTACGCCTCGATCATCTGGCAGGCGGTGGTCATGGGGCTGATCGGTTTCATCCCCGGCTTGCTGCTCGGGCTCGCGGTTGCCGGCTACGCGCAGAACGCGCGTGGAATTGCCATCGAAATTACGCTGCCGATCACGCTCGAGGTGCTGGGTCTTTCGATTGCGATGTGCGTCGTCGCGGCGGTCTTCGCGGTGCGCCGGGCGATGACGATCGATCCGATGATCGTGTTCAAAGCGTGAACGAGCCGCGGGCCGTGATCGGGGATTCGATCGTGATGACCTATCCGAGCGCGGCCGGGCCGGTTCACGTCTTGCGGGGCGCGAATATCCATGCCGATCGCGGGGAGATCGTGTTGGTCGATGGTCCTTCGGGCTCCGGAAAAACGACGTTGCTTTCGATCCTCGGGGGTATCCTGACGCCGGCGTCCGGTCGGGTTACGATCGAAGGCACGGACGTGACGCGAATGCCGCGACGAGAGCGAGCCTGCCTGCGGCTGGCGCGGCTCGGCTTCGTCTTCCAGGGCTTCAACCTTCTGAGAGCCTTGACGGCACGCGAGAATATTGAATTGCCGTTGCAGGCGCTGGGAATCCGACGAGCTGAACGGCTCAAGATGATCGACGCGCTTCTCGAGCGACTTGGGCTTGCGGATAAGGGCGCGCGCCGGCCCGCGCAACTTTCGGGCGGCGAGCAGCAACGTGTAGCGATCGCCCGGGCGCTGGCCGGAGGCCCCGTGGTCGTGCTGGCCGACGAACCGACGGCGTCGCTCGATCGCGAGAACGGCGCGGAGGTCATGAAGCTCTTGTGCGAACTCGCGCGCGAGCGAGAAACGAGCGTGCTGATCGCGTCGCACGACCAGCGGATCGCGCCGTTCGCGGACCGCATCGTCAGCCTGGTCGACGGCCGGTGTTGATGTTCGGCTTACGAGCGACGCACCATGAAGTGGGCGGAACGGCGCTCGTGTTTCTGCCGGGCCTGTTTCTCGGGTGCCGACTGTGGGAAGGTGTCTTGGCGCATTGCGCGGACTTCAGGCGCCCCGCCTTCGTTTTCGAACGTTCGTCCATAGCCTGCGTCTCAAAGACGATGACGCTCGAGCACATAACCGATGCATTGTACGCAGAGCTCGCGGCGATGTCGGTTCGTCGCGCGATCCTCGTCGGCGGTTCCTTCGGTGGATTACTCGCACTCGAGCTTGCGAAACGGCACCCAGAGATCGTCGAACGCCTGATTCTCAGCGGCGTTCCGGGATTCGGACGAGATTTGCGTCCCGGAACCACGCATGGCGGATTGACTCGGCAAATCGCGCTGGCAGTGGCAACCCAATTGTTCTTCGACCGCTCTGCGATACCGGATTGGCTGATCGATGCGTCGTTGGCGGAGGTGCGCCATCCTCTGCGCTTGCCGATCATGATCCGTCTCTTGAGGGTCGCGAAAAACTATGACACGCTGTCGACCATCGCGGACATTCATTTGCCGGCCGCGTTGATTTGGGGCGAACGGGACACGATCACGCCGCTCGGGCGCTGGGCCCTTGAAGCGCGACGTTGTGACTGGCCGGTCACGACGATCGCTCGCACGGGTCATGCCCCGATGCTCGAGCGCCCGAGGGCTTTCAGTCGCGCGCTGGCCTTGGCAGTGGCTTGACATTCCGGCGTTCCCGCGCTAGCGGGTCTGGGCTCCGGGAAGAAGAAAGGGCGCGGCGGCAGGTCGCGGAGAGATGGCCGAGCGGCTGAAGGCGGCGGTTTGCTAAACCGTTATACGTGTTAAAGCGTATCGAGGGTTCGAATCCCTCTCTCTCCGAAGTGCCCGCATTGTGACGCGGGCCGGAGCGCCTAATGAGGCGCCGGGTCCCTCGGGCAGGGAACTCGCCGGGGGCGCGGTAGAGGAGAGGTCGCGCGCGACGCGGGCGGTCGTAGCTCAATTGGATAGAGCAACAGGCTACGAACTTGTAGGCTGGGGGTTCGAGTCCCTCCGACCGCGTTTTTTTCCGAAAAAGCAACCTTTTTGGCCGAACATGGTTTATAATCGGTGTTCCGGATGGGCTCTCGGCGTCGCACCCGTTCGGATGATAGACGGTATTTCAAACGTCAATCAGACACCTATGACGCTTGGAGTACCATATGTATACAGACGAACAACTGACCTGCACCGATTGCGGCGCACCTTTCACGTTTAGCGCGAGCGAGCAGGAATTCTTCGCGGCCAAGGGCTTTAACAACAAGCCCAGCCGCTGCCCGGACTGTCGTGCCGCCCGCAAGGCGCAACGCGGCGGGGGCGGAGGCTCTTATTCCGGTAGTGGCGGCAGCGGCGGCGGCGGCGGACAGCGGGAGATGTTTCAGGCAACCTGCAGCACCTGCGGCAAGGTCGCCGAGGTCCCGTTCAAACCACGCGGCGATCGGCCCGTGTACTGCCGCGACTGTTTCTCGTCGCGCCAGTCCTATCGCTGACCTAGCGGGTCACTGACGATAAAGGGACGCCTCAACGGCGTCCCTTTTTTCGTGCGCTGCGTCACGCTCTCAATTCAAGCCGTTCGGCGTGAGGATCAACTTGCCGTCGGGGTAGTCGAACGTCCAATTGAAGTGGCGTAGGAAATCGAAGCCGACGAGGCCATCCGTGGGCCCTACGTTCGTCGCGAAGCACACCGAGCTGTTCTCGTAACGATAGGGTCCGATCAGGATTTGGCTGATTCTGCCGCACGGCACCGACGCAACCATCGTGCCGTCGACGCCGCCGAAGGCGATGTTGCCGGTTATCGTGGGATTGATCTTCCCACTCTTGCGCAACTCCTCGGAAAGCATGACGTTGAAATCGTTCCCGGTATCGAAGATGGGTTTTATATGGTACCGGCGATCTTTATGTCCATCGCCGGCTGGCGTGAGGTTAGGTCGACTGTGAACTCCGTGGCATTTTGCGCGACGGCTGGCTTGTATTTGTCCGGATCGAAGACGCTCAGCGTTCTGCCGGCGATGTCGACTTCGACGATCGCCGCGGCGAGCACGTCGTAGCCGAGAATGCCGTCGATATCTTCGAACTGGCTCGGCGACTCTTGCATGACCACGTTATGCAAGACGCTGCCAGCGATTGAGAGGTCGTCGGCCATTACGAGATCGGCGTCCTCGGAGTTGCCGTTGATTCCGGAAAACGACGTCGCCGCGAGCTTCGGGAGGTTCACGGATTGCGCATACTTTCCGAAGATGAGACAACCGCCCGCCCCCGAGTCGAGCAAGAACATTCCCTCGTGCCCGTTGATCGAGGCTTTGACGCGGACCGATCGACCGACGTACGAACTCACGGCGACCGTGATGGGCATCTTCGTCGGGGGTCCGAAACTCCAGGTCGCTTTGGGGTCGGGCGGCACCAGGTCCGTGTCGTTGACCGTGGCGTTGGGTTGAAAATTCGTGATTTCGTAGAGGGTCCCACCCGAACTGCGGAACTTGCCGATGACCTTCTTGCCGGGGAGCGGCTCGATGTAGCCTTCGATGTCGATGGTGAAACGAGTCCAACTGTCGTCGGGCGCGATGACCGCACGCCGGTACGCGCCACTGGCATCCATGTAGAGATCGACGGGGAAACCCAAGGTCGGCGTAACCCGATAGACGTTGACCTGAGTGTCGCCGATCTTCGCTGTCCCGTGGGGCGTAGCAGGGTAGGTCGAGATTGCGTCGTCGAAGAGCGTGTTCACGCTGATATCGGCCCGGACCGCGTCCTCGTAGTGGGTGACGACGAAACCGTTTTCGTTCGTATCCCAAAAGACGCGACCGCTAAATCCATAGTCGGTCGCCAAAGATGTGCCGTCGCGGCTCTCCGTGTCGTGATAGAGCGCGCCGCGGCGCACCTCGGTCAAGGTGTATGCGACCGTAACCGCTTCGGCGCGAGGATCGGTGCGCTTGAGCTTCGACTTGGCCTTCGCCGTGAAGCGCCAACTCTTGAACGTTCCGTCGCCGGCCGTCCAGCCGGCGAAGGTCCGGTGTTTTGCGAACGCGTCGGAAGCGGATGGAGCGACCTGGGCGTTCGCCGAGGACGCCGTGAGCGGCAGAGAAAGGCTACACATCGAAAAACCCGCCAGCAAAAACGCGGTGAGTCGGACCGTCGATTTCACGCGGGACTCCGGGTTTTATGATAGGGGCTTAGGTGCCATCTATCTTAACGTAAAGCCCTCACCTCTGTCGAGAACGAGCGACGCAGCCCGCTCGTCCCGGCAAGTTTCCATGCTCGAAAGCCGGCACGGGCCTATTTGATGCCGTTGGGCGTCAAGATCAGCCGCGCGTGAGGATAGTCGAACGTCCAGTTGAAATGGCGCAAGAAATCGAAGCCGAGTAGCGCCCCGTCGTGCCCGAAGAGTCGCGGGCTGACGAAACAGGTCAGGCCGTTTTCGAAGGGGATCGGCCCGATCATGATGCGCTGCGGGCGAATGCAATTGGTCATATCCACTCCGGAGAACCCAGTGGGAGCGCCGGTGCCGACGAGCTTGCCGCTGCGCCGGAATTCGTCCGATATTAGGAGCGTATAGTCGTTGCCGGTGTCCACGATGGCGTAGCCGGGCACGTTGTTTGCTACGGTGATTTGAACGACCGCGTGGCGCGTCGTGAGGTCGAGCGGGAAAACCGCAGCGTTGCGTCCCGGTGAGGCATCGAATTTTGTCGGGTCCAGGATTCTGAGCTTGTGCCCGTCGACTTCGACGTCGACCAGCGCACCTGCCAGCACATCGTAGCCGATGATCCCGTCGAAGAACTTGTCGAAAACAGCGTTTCGAGTCTGCACGAACAAGACGTTTCGGAGAACGTTGTTTCCGATTTTCAATTCATCGACGTTCACGATGTTCGCGCCGACGATACCGGCCATCAAGCTTCCGAACGACGTGGAACCGACCTTAGGGAGTTTGAGTGAATCTCCGAATGCGCCGAAAACCATACAGGCATAGGAACCGGAGTCCAATAGGAACGTACCCTCGTGTCCGTTGATCGAAGCCCGGAGCATCACGGCTCGGCCGCCCGTTTCGCCGAAGATCGCGGTATGCCGGACGACGTCGATTGGAACCGGCAAACCGTCGCCGAAGCTCCAAACCGGGCGAGGAGCCGGCGGATGAAGTTGGTCGTCAGAGATAGCGACATTCGGCTCGAAATTGTCGACGACGTACGATCCGGAACTGTCATAATGGTACTCGCCGACGACCTTCTTGCCGGGGGCGACTTCCATGTACTTGTCAATCTCGATCGTTTGCTTGGAGTCACTATCCGGAGCTAAGACGATTCGGCGATATGCGCCGTCGTTATCGATGTACAGGTCGACAGCGACGCCTTGCTGGGGTTTCACTCGAACGACGTGCGTTTCGACATCGCGGACTTTGGCCGTTCCGCGCGTTTCACCGGAGAGCTTCGGAAGTTCTTCGTCTTCGAGCATGTTCTCGGTCAGAAGCTTGTCGGCGCGGTCGCGCAAGACGGTGACCGTGTAACCATTCATGTTCGACGACCAAAACACGCGTCCGGTGAAGCCATCGTCTTCGCTGATCCCTTCGCCGATAACCGCGGTATTACGATACTGCGCTCCGCGCCGTACGGATCGAACCTCGAAACGGCGAGTGGCCGTGGACTCCGGCTTGGCTTCGGGCGTCTCATCGGGACTGGGCGTAGCCACAGCGCGCCGCTGGTAGTGCGTCACCGATCGCCAATTGGTCAGCGTGCCGTCGCCGAAGGCCCAGCCGACAAAGGCCCTGTGCTTGGAGAGGAGCGCCGCTGCCTCATCTTGGCCGGCAGCGGGGACACCGCAGAGCGCGAAAGCGGCCAAAAGGATGGCGAACAGACGGACGTTCATGCAAACGGTCCTCCCTGGGAACTACTCTTCTCGGAGTGCCCACCTTGGTCCGTCGCAGCGCACCCGGCATGAGGAAACCGGGGTTTAGGGAATTGCAAGTGGGTCCGAAGGGTCTGCGACATGGCTCGGTAGCTCAGCGGTAGAGCGGGGGACTCATAAGCCCTAGGTCGCAGGTTCAAATCCTGCCCGAGTCACGGATTCTTACTGAGGTAACCAAGCGCACGATGTCAACGATCCCCTGCGATTTCTGCCCGCACCCCGTCGACCGCGGTCAGATGGAGGAAATCGAGATTTCCCACTACGTCCCGGATTCGTCCGGCGACGACTTGGCGTACGCGCGCACGTACTTCTTCGGACATCCCGACTGCGTGCGCAAGTTTTACCGCGGCCTGATCGATCACAAGCTCGACCTCTTCAAACATCTTCCGACCAGCGCTCCGCTCTCTTCCGACGATCAGAAGTAGCGCGAGCGTCACATGCGCCCGTAGCGTAGCTGGATAGCGCGTCGCCCTCCGAAGGCGAAGGTCACTGGTTCGAATCCAGTCGGGCGCACCAATTTTCTTGATCGAACGATGGATGACCAAGCGAGGATGCGGCGCGCGATCGAGCTCGCCGGCGAGGCCGAGGCGGCGGGCGACGTACCGATCGGCGCGGTGCTCGTCTGCGGCGCGCGCTTCTTCGAGGCGCGCAACGAGAAGGAACGCCGGCCCGATCCGACCGCGCACGCCGAAATCTTGGCGATCCGCGCGGCCGCGGAGGCGCTCGGCGTCTGGCGCCTGCCGAACGCGACGCTCTACGTCACCAAAGAACCGTGCGCGATGTGCGCGGGCGCAATCGTTGCGGCTCGCATCGAACGGCTCGTCTTCGGCTGCCGCGATCCTAAAGGCGGCGCCGCCGGGAGCGCGATCGACGTCTTTGCTTCCGAGGCGGTCAATCACCGGGTCAGCGTCGAACCGGGCGTGCTCGAATCAGAGGCCTCGGAGCAATTACGCGCATTTTTCGCCGAGCGGCGCGCGTAGCGTGCAAGGACCTGGGCCCGACGTCGTGCTATAACAGCGCTCGGTCCAACAAGAGACCCAGGTCGCGGAGAGGTGGTCGAGTGGTTGAAGGCACCCGCCTCGAAAGCGGGCGAACGTGATGAGCGTTCCGAGAGTTCGAATCTCTCCCTCTCCGAATTTTTCCGTTACGGCGCCGGATTCACGGCGACGACGATCTTTCCGAAGTTCTCGTTGTTCTCCATCGCTTTGTGCGCCTCACCCATCCGTTCGAACGGAACGACACGGTCGATCTCGGCGCGCAGCGTGCCGCGTGCGAACAACGGCCCGAGTTGCACCGTAAACGCGCGCGCGAGCGCGATCCGCTCGTCGAGCCCGCGAGAGCGCAACATCGTTCCGATGATCGACGCGCGCTTCGCCATCAGCGCGTTGAGGGCAAACGACGCTTTGTATCCCCCGAGCGTCCCGATCTGCACGATCCGGCCACCGACCACGAGCACGGAGACGTTCTGATCGAGGATCGGCGCACCGATGAAGTCGAGGACCACCTCAACCCCGCGCCCGCTCGTCGAGGCCTTGACCTTCTCGGGCCACGACTCGTCGAGCAGAATCGGGACGTCGAGCCCGTGCGTCTGCGCGCGTTCGAGTTTGCCCGGCGTCCGCGACGTCCCGAGCGTGCGGCCGCCGGCGTTTTTTGCCAGCGCGATCGCGGCCAGACCGACCGAACTCCCGACGGCGTGGATCAACACGCTCTGTCCTAAGGCGAACGCGCCGCGATTGAAGAGCGCGTCGAACGCGGTCATGTACGCTTCGGGGAGTGCCGCGGCCGCCTCGAGGGAGACGCCCACCGGAACGGGCGAGAGGGTCTGAGCTTGCGTGACGAGGTATTCAGCGTGCGCCGCGCCGGGGACGAGCCCGTAGACGCGATCGCCGGCGCTGACGTTCTTGACGTTCGCGCCGATCTTGCTGACGGTCCCTGAAAATTCGAGTCCGGGAATCGCGCCTTTGCCGAGCGGCGAGGGATACTGGCCCTTGCGTTCGAGGATGTCGGCGCGGTTGAGGCCGACGTAGGCGACGGCGACTTGCGCCTCGTCGCTTCCCGGCTCGGGCGTCGGAACTTCGCGAATTTCAATGACGTCGGTGTCTCCGGCGCCGTTATAGACGATGGCTCGCATCAATTGGTCAATCTCGGATCGGGGGCGGTCGCCGGGAAGGTGAATTCGTCGTAGTCGGCGTCGGCGATCACGTGCAGCTGCCCGATCCGCAGCGGCCCGTGCAAAACCTCTTCGTAGTGAATGTGTTTGAGCATCCAATGCCCTTCAATGCCGGCGTAATCCAGCGTGAATTGTTTGCCGTTGCCTTCGAAGTTGACACGCGACGGAAGGCCGGTCGCGTTGTCGATGTAGAGGTCACTGAAATAGAAGGTCGCGTCAGGATTGGCCTGCTTCACGACGAAGGGAAATGGGTTGAGCGTCACGTGCGTTCGACCGTCGGGCGCGTCGCTTGAATCGCCGGCGTACTCCGCTCGGTAGGCGCGTAACCGCGTGACCACCACGTCGGCATCCGCCGTCGCAGTCGGATCTTGGTATTCGAGCGGCGTGATGTCGTGGACGTACGATGACACCTCTTGATGCGCTCCGACGCGCCAGCTCAGCGTGAAGTACGAAAGCGCATCGAACGCGGGAGTGACCGGGAAGCCGTGCCCCAGTGCATTCTTGCCCTGAGGCAAGTCTTGAATAACGGCGAGGTCGTCGCGCGTACGCACCTTGACCCCGCGGATGACGTCGCGATGCTGGTGGAGGGACGGTGCGCGCACGTGGGTCGCGACGCGATAGGTGACGAAAGCCGGTGCTCGACGGTACTCGGCGGCTGCGGCGTTCGCACAGTGTTCGAAAGCGAGGTCGGGCGTAAGCGTCGGAGTATTCCTTCAGGTAGCATTGGGGGGTAGCAATTGAACGTACAACGTCGAAACCGGGTCGTTGCGTCGCTGGGCGCCGCATTCTTGGCGGTCCTCGCCGCAGGTCCGGTCGTTCGAGCGCAGACCGCTCCGCCGCTCCCGGCACAGCCGGCGACGGCTCGGGAGACGCTCTCCTTCGTCGGACACGGCGCGTTCTTCTCGCAAGAGACCAAACGTTCTCCCGCGATCGACCCGCAGGTCTTCGTGAAAGATGAGTCTTCGGCGGAAGGCACTGGGCCGCAAAGCATCGAGCACGCCGCCGGCGTACGGCCCGCACGGCTCGACGATTCGCCCGAACTGGTGCTCTATAACGCGAACGGCGACGCGCTTGGGTTCACGCTTGAAAAGTGGCTCGGCGCAACCGGCACCGTCGACCTCGACCCGCAAGCCAACGGCGGGACACGGCTCACGATGTCCTTTAAGAAACTGATCGCCTTCGGCGTCTACAGCGTCTTCCGGGCCACGTTTTCCCCGGACGGGACCACGTTCGTTCCGATCGACGGCGACGGGACGACCAACACCTTCACGAGTGCCGTCGACGGTAGCGCGACGCTCGTCGTGTCGACGTCGAGCCGTTTGATGCATGCCAACGCGATCGTGTTGATCCTGCATAGCGATTCCCAAGAACACGGCGTCACTCGGGGCCTCATCGGAGTCAACGCGCACCACCAACTGGCCGCTCGTCTACCGTGAGCATGAACGATGCTTTCGTGCGACGCGGGCGCATCGCGCTCTCCTGTAAGGGCAGCCACGTCCTCGTCCACGCCGCCGAGAAGAAGGCCCAAGAGATGGGAATCGGCTTCTGCATCGCGGTCGTCGACGCGTCCGGCGAATTGCTCGCCTTCTCGCGGATGGACGACGCGCGCCCGGGCTCGATCGAAATCGCCATGAGCAAAGCGCGTTCGGCGGCGCGTCGCCGTCGCGCGACCGCCGACGAAGCCGGCGGCGACGTCGGTTCCGCGGTGCGGCTCGCTCTCGCCTCGCATCTCAACGTCACGGGAATCGGCGGCGGCTTGCCGATCCTCGTCGACGGTCAAGTCATCGGTGCGATCGGCGTCTCCTCGGGGACGACCGAAGAGGATCTCGCCGTTGCGCAAGCGGGTATCGACGCGTTCGTAGCCGGGTAGAGCCCGGGGCCGCGCGCGCGATGTCTCCCTTGATCCTCGAACCGCGTGAAGTCGAAGCGATTTGGGGCGGGCACGCGCTCGCGGAGCGTTACGGCAAACCCGGCGACCGGTCGCGGAAGATCGGTGAATCGTGGGAGTGCTGGGACGACAATCGCGTCGCCGGCGGCGACTTCGGCGGCCGGACGATCGCCGAATTGCGCGCCGAACTTCAGACCGCGCTCGTGGGAGCGCTCGATCCGGCGCGCCGTTTTCCGATCCTCACGAAGTTCATCGACGCGCACGGCGCACTTTCCGTGCAGGTTCACCCGGATGACGCCTACGCCCGGCGCGTCGAAGGCGAACCGAACGGCAAGACGGAGTGCTGGTACGTCCTCGAAGCCGAACCCGACGCAAAGATCGTCCTCGGCTGGAATCGCAACACGACGCGCGGCGAGTACTTCGAGCGCGCCCGGGATGGCTCGCTGGGCGAATTGTTGCGCCGCGTCCCCGTGCGCGCCGGCGATGTCTTCTATCTGCCGGCCGGCACGTTACACGCGATCGGCGCTGGGATCGTCCTCTTCGAAACCCAGCAGGCGAGCGATCTCACCTACCGCATCTTCGATTACAATCGGGTCGGGCCGGACGGAAAACCGCGCCCCCTTCACGTCGAAAAGGCCGCCGACGTCCTCGATTACCGCAAGTCCGAGGCGGGACCGGTTCGGCCGCTCGAGTACGTCCTCGACGGTTTGCGCCGGACGACGCTCGTCGCCGATCCGCGCTTCGTTCTCGAGCGCGTCGCGCTGACGCGCCAACCCCACGGGCTCGACTTGGAAGGGATGCCGCTCGTCGTGACGGCGCTCGACAAAGCGCTCGAACTCGAGGCGCGCGGGGCGCGCGCCGAACTGCGGCCGTATCAGACCGCGCTCGTACCGGCCGCCTGCGACGTCGTGATGGTGCGCGCGCTCGATGACGGGGCGCGGATGCTGACCGCTGCGCCGCCCCGAGAACGCGACGCGTTGCCGGCTCGCTACGCCCGCGCCGCCGTTCCGGTCGACCAGAGCACCACTTTCCTGGTCCAGTTCTAGTCGGTCGAGGTTTGGGGACCCGTTCTGCGAAAAAGCGGGGAGTGTTCTACGAAACCAAGCGCTTCGAAGAGTTCGAACTCGGCGACAAGGCCACGTTCACCAAGACCATCAGCGATGCCGACTTACTTATGTTCGCCGCGATCAGCGGCGACAACTATCCGGTTCACGTCGACCAGGAATACGCGAAGGCGACGCGCTTCGGCGGGCGCATCGCGCACGGGTTGTTGACGGCTAGCCTCCTATCGGCCACCAACGGGATGCTGTTGCAGAAACCCGGCGGGATCTCGCTCGCGCAGACGCTGCGGTTTCTCAAACCGGTGTACCCCGGCGACACGATCACGGCGTGCAGCGAGGTTGTCGAGATCATCCCCGACAAGCGCCGCATGCGATTCCGTACGACCTGCACGAACCAGCGCGGCGAACTCGTCGTCGACGGTGAGGCGCTCGAACAGAAAGATCCATAGTTAGTGCCTAAACATGCGACGTTGTTCGCGGACGGCGGCTCGCGCGGAAATCCGGGACCGGCGGCGAGTGGCGCGATCATCCTCGCCGACGACGGCACGCCGTTGCGCGAGATCGGCGAGTATATCGGCATCGGAACCAACAACGTCGCCGAGTGGACCGCGCTCTTGATCGGCTTGAGCGCGGCTCTCGAACTCGGCATCGACGATCTCGACGTCTGTTTGGATAGCGAGCTGGTAGTGCGGCAACTCTCCGGCGCCTATCGCGTCAAGCACCCGAACCTCATTCCGCTCTACGGAAAAGTGCGCAGCCTGTTGCGGCGATTCGCCCGCGTCGACGTGAAGCACGTGCGCCGCGCGGAAAACGTGCTCGCCGACGCACTGGTTAACCGAGCGCTCGACGAAGTGGCGGCCGCGGAACGAGGCACGCCGCCCGGCCCCGCGGAACGGGCCTAAGTGTGGTTCGCAATCCGGTTCCGTGGTTCGTATTCTTCGGGGGCTTCGTTGCGGTGGCTCTGATGTGGCGATACTTCGCGATCGAGCACAGCGACGAATTTGCGGCGGTCCGCAAGGTGGCTCGGTCGCATTCCGAGATCAAGCTCGGGATGCAGATCCACCACACGGATGGGCCGATCAGCGACGAGTACTATCAGATGGATGACGTCGACGGAGTGTCGACGAGCGAATACCGGGCCGTCGGCCGCAACGGGACGACGGTCAAGGTCGATGCGCTACCGCGCCAATCCGTCGACGTCCCGTTTCTCTTCGACCGCACGGTCGCCGACGGAATTTGGGAACTCGCAGACCGGCCGATTCGGGGCGACGCGACGACCCGCTATACGGTCGACATCTATCAGTTGGCCAACGGGAAGCACGGTTCTCACCATTTCAGTTTCACCGACCCGCATTATTGGGCGACGACCGGCGGCCATCAGTTTCACATCCACCTCGATAAGAACAAACCCATCCCGGACCTGCTGCGCATGACCAGCACGGTCATGGTCGAACCGCGCTACGAACGACTCGTCGGCGACTTCCAGATCTTCGGGACGGCGCAGTTCAAAGAGAAGGTTGCCCAGGCGCAAGCGAAAATCCGTAGCACGGAGACAGCGCACTCGTCCTGATGAAGCTCATCTTTTTAGCGTCGCTCCTGGCGTTCGGTTCGTATCTCGGCTATACGATCGTCGAAGATCCCGGCAGTCAATTGTTCGGAAAAACGGTGACGGCCGGCCCGAGCGACGCGCGTGAGATCGCGCTGACCTTCGATGACGGTCCGAATCCGCCGTACACCGATCGGATCCTTGACGTCTTGCGCGCCGAGCGCGTCCAAGCCACGTTCTTCGTCGTCGGCCGGGCCGCGGTAGCGTATCCTGCAACCTTGCGGCGGATCGTTCGCGAAGGCCACTCGATCGGCAATCATACCTGGGATCACTCGCATCTGCTCGTGCAATCGCAAGCCACCGTCGGCGACGAGTTGAAGCGAACCGATGACGCGATCTATCGGATCACCGGCATACGCACATGGTTGATGCGTCCGCCGTTCGGGGCGCGCGATTTTGCGGTGCTTGACGAAGCGAAGGCGCTCGGCTATACGGTCGTGATGTGGTCGGTTCCGCTGCCCAACGATTGGGATCAGCCGGGCGACGCGACGATCGCGCGCCGAGTGATCGACAACGTCCACGACGGCTCGATCATCGTGCTCCACGACGGCAACCGCGGGATCGTCTGCGATCCTCGCCGGACCGCACCGGACCTGTGCGACCGAGCGCAAGACGTGGCCGCGACCCGCGAGATCATCGAACACCTCAAGGCCCAGGGCTATCGCTTCGTGACGGTACCGCATCTCTTGGCCGATTCAGTCGACGCTACGCGTACACTCGCCCATTCCAGTCAATAAATCCGTCGGCGTGGCGACCGCGCGGATCGTGGTGCGTCCAATGCACCAGCGGCCCGCGGCTCCCGCTCGGGACCAGCTCGCCTTGCACGACGACGCGGTCGCCGGGCGCGACTGGGACGCGCGGCGCAAGCGCGACGTTGTCGACGACCTGAAGCGCGACGCCGTCGTCGCTGCGCACGCCGAAGGCTTCGTGCATCGCGTGCGTCCGGGTGCCGTAGAAGAAGTGCGGCGCCCCGGTAACGGTCGCGCCGAAGCGCACCTCGCTCGGGACGTCGAGGGCTAAGCCGGCTCGGAGAGAGTTCATGGCGCCGTTCGATCACGCGCCGGGAAGCGAGCGTCTAGTGGAAAAGGAGGCGCACGTGGTTATTTTCGCCGCCGTCGCCTTTCTGTCGCTTGGGCTCCTGAACGTCGACTTCGGCCTGGGATGGTGGCGCGGGCAGATGCGGCGCCTGGCGATCGGGGTTCCGATCCTCGCCGTCTACGCCTACCTGGAGATGCCGGCGCTGGTCTTCCCGCAGGCGCTGACCCTCTTGCTGCTGACGCTGATCCCGAACGCCGTCTACAGCCTTCTGTTGGCCGCGCGCACGGCGTTTGTGGCGCGCCGCATCGTTTCGATTCGCCGCCCGCCGCTGGCGCCGTATCTACTCGCCCCCGTCGTGCTCGCGCTCTTCGCGGGGATTCTCGTCATCGCGCCCGTCGTCGACGCCTCTGGATTGCGGGACGTCGTCGACGTCTCGATTTCGAACACGTTGCCGCCGAGCGCGAACCTTGCGCACGTTCGCGTCGTCCCCGAAGAGTCGGCGATCTTCGCCGGCAACAAAGTCGTCGGCCAGCTCGGCGCGTACTATCGCGTCGGCGACTTCAACGTCCAAGTGGAGCGCGGACGGCTCGTCTGGGTCGCGCCGCTTGAGTTTCAGGGCATGGTGCAGTGGCTGGCGCGCCATACGAGCCCCGGCGTGATCGTCGTCAGCGCGGAAAACCCCGACGCGCCGGCCGAATTGCGCCAACGCGCGCCGATGCGCTACATTCCGTCCGCGCCGTTCAACGACAACCTCTACCGCCACGTGTACATGACGTACGGCTTCGAGCAGATTCTCGAAACGACGCTGCAGCTCGACGACAGCGGCGCCCCGCAATATCTCGCGACGCTCGGGCGGCCGACGATTGGCTGGAGCGGCCAGAAGGTCACCGGCGTCGTGATCGTCGATCCCTCGAACGGCACGATGCGGCGCTACGCCCGCGCCGAGTTCGATCGCCTTCCGCGTTGGGTGAGCCGCGTCTATCCGGACCTGCTGGCGATTTCGTATAACGAATGGTTCGGAAAGTACGTCCACGGAATGTGGAATTATCTGCTCGCGAAGCGCGACGTCCACGTCCCGGCGCGTCCCGAGGTGTTCGGTCTGCTCGCCGGAGAGCGTTTCGTCTGGTTCGTCGATCACACGTCGCCTGCCAGCGATCAGTCGATGACCGGCTTCACGTACATGGATACGGTGACGGGGAAGATGACGTACTATACGTCGTCCGGCGGCGAGTTCAACTCACGCGGCGCCGAAGACGCCGTCGCCTCGAACCCGATCGTTCGTCAAGGGAAACTGGTGCCGACGCAGCCGATCCTCTACAACGCCTACCAGCAGAACACGTGGGTCGTTCCGCTCGTCGCGCCCGACACCGGAAAATATCAGACGCTGGCGCTGGTACAGGCGAAGAACGGGCGGGTCGTCGTCGGGGCGACCTCGAGCAGTTCGCCGCAGGACGACGCGTTCGCGCAGTATGCGGCGCTGCTTGGCGTCAGCAACGCGGTTACCGAAGGCGGCGGCGTCGAACGGCGCTTCGCGGGCGAGATCGATCGAATCACGCTCGGCCCTGGGGGCAGCGTCTACTTCACGTTGCGCGGTAGCCGGCAGATCTTCGCTCTCGACGGCGCCGACGCGACGGCGCTTTTGGCGCGCGGCGGTGACCGCGTGCGCTTCAGCGCCGTGGCTGCGCGTGACGGCTCGATCGCCAAGGCGCGCGATTTCCGCGACGCGGCACTCGCGCCGTGATCTCACTGGAAACGCCGCGCCTCAAGCTCGACGCGGTGACGGCGGCCAACGCCGCCGTCCTGTGGCGCATCATGCAGGGCGCGCACTTGCGCGAATTTCAGGACATCCCGCGCTTTACGCGCGACGAATTCGAGCGCCGCGTCGCGCAGCGACCGAAACAGTTTCACGCTCGGGCGATCGGCCGCTTCGAGTGGCTCGTTTCGCTCGCCGATTCGCGTCGGCCGATCGGCTGGGTTTCGTTGCGCATCGGCGAGCAGATGCGCGGCGCGGCCGAGGCGGGGTACAGTTTGCTCGCGCCGTATCGGGGGCAAGGTTACGCGACGGAAGCCGTCGGGGCGATGGTCGACGCGGCGTTCCGAGAGAGCGATCTCAGTCGCGTCGACGCCTGCTGCGTCCCGGAGAACGCGACGTCACGAAGGGTCTTGGAACGCCTCGGCTTTCGCGAAGGCAAGATGCAGAAGAGCGGCGCCGTGGTGCGCGGGCGCGCCGTCGACATCGTCGTCTACGAATTCAAGCGCGAGCAGTGGCAAGCTCAACTGGGGTCGGCGAACTCGATACTGATCCCCGCGTCGTCAAAGCCGAAGTAGCGGCGCGGGTCGCCGCGCAGGTAGGTCGCGAGCGGTTCGCGGACCACCGCGACCGGCAGACGCTCGACGACGCGATCGCGCTCGACCCATTCGAGTCCGACGACGTGCGCATCGTCGCTCGGCGCTTGCGGCTCCCCTTCGGCGCTCACGGCGAAGGTCACGTTGAGGAAATGCGTCCCGGTCGTGCCATCGTACGATTCGCTAACGTAGAGCAGACGCTCGACGGTGATCTCCAACGCCGTCTCCTCGCGAAATTCGCGCGCGAGCGCGTCGTCGAGCAGTTCGCCCGCGCGTTGCCGCCCGCCGGGAAGATTCCAGAGCGGCTGCGGATGGTTCGGATAGCGCGACGCGACCAAGAGAATGCGTCCGGCACGTTCGAGGACGCCGGTGGAGAGATGGATTCGAGCTTCCGCGATCGGCCTAGTGTCAGAACGCGAGATCGGGTTCGGGGATCCCCGGCATCGCCATGCGGCGGCGCTTGAGCGGATTGTATTCCGGCGTCGCGGCCGGCGCCGGCGACGTGGAGCCCTCGGGCTTGCGCGGCGTCACCTGGATTTGCAGTGGCTTGAACTGCTGCGCCGAACCCGACGATTTTCCGGCTTGCGCTTGCAGGGGTACCTGGATCTGCAGCGGGCCGCGCGCCGCGGTGACCGGAGCCTGCCGCGTCGACAGGGCGGGGTGCGGCGACGGTTTCGCCGCAAGCGCCGACGTGGTCCCTGCGAGACAAACTGCCGTGAGCGTAACTCGCGTCAAGTACCTCATTCGACGCGGCCCTTCGCGCGGTATGCCAGGATTTCCCCGCGTTAGCGTCCGACGATCGGTGCGCGGTAGAGGCCAGGACGCTGGGCGAGACGCAGCCCGACGCGGACCGACTCGTTGAGGGACTGGAAGCCGGCGCCGAGGCGCATCCCCGGCGTTCGGCGCGCGCGGAAGCCCGCGTCGAGGGCGGCGAACTCGATGGCGTTGCGGTGCTCGAGCTCGTCGATCGTGGCTCGCGCGACGCGCGGGTGCCGGCCGCGGTACGGCCGCACGCGGCCGACCTGCTCGAAGAAAATTTCGTTCGGCGCGGCGCGGGCGGGACGTGGCGTCGGGTCGCCCAAGGCGGTGTAGCGCTGATGTTTTTCCGCTAGGACCGAGGCCTGAACTACGTTGCCGTAGTGATGGTAGATGTAAGGCACGACGGCGGCTTTGCCGCGCAGGGCCGTGGGGATTTCGTGCACCGCGTTCACCCAGCGCAGCTGCGGATCGAAACGATAGAAGACCGAACGGCGCGCGATGTCGGTGATCCAGCCGAACGTCCCGAAGAAATGATACGTGTAGGCGTCGAGGCGCGCGGCGCCGGGTTCGAGTCGGGGCAGCACGTCGCGCGCGAGGTAGGAGATCTGTTCGCCGTGGATCTCGTCGGCGTCGATGAACAGCACCCAGTCCGGCGAGGGCTCGAGCGCGAGGAGCGGAGCGTACGCGCGGTTCCGCATGTCGGCGAAATCGACGAACGGGTTCTCGTGGATGCGGAGGGCGCCGCGTTCCGCGAAGGCGCTCGCTTCCAAGATCGCCACGTTGTCGCTGCGAGTCGAGCCGGAGTTGTCGTTGACGACCAGCAGATCGACGGCCTCGCGAATCGAGGCGAGCATCGGCGCAAGATAGGGTTCGGGCGCCGCCCCGACGCAGAGGACGCAGGCGATCGTGAAGCTTGAGCTGTTCGACATTCGAGATGCTGAGCGTTTAGAGGAAGCGCTGGCGATTCGCTTGCGGGTGTTCGTCGACGAGCAAGGCGTTCCGCTGGAGCTCGAGATCGACGAACACGATCGTGACGATCCCGAAACCGTCCACGTCTTGGTACGCGAAGACGGCGAGGCGCGCCGTGCGATCGGGACGGGGCGCTTCTACCCGCTTCCCGACCTTCGCGTGCAGATCGGGCGGATGGCGGTTGTTCCCGAGGCACGCGGAAGCGGCGCGGGCACGGCGATCTTGGCCGCGCTCATGACCGAAGCGCGGGGGAGAGGCTTTTGCGAGGCGCACCTGGATGCGCAGACGCACGCGGCCGCGTTCTACCGGAAATTTGGATTCAGTGACGACGGCGAGCAGCACTGGGACGCCGGGATCCTCCACCAGCCGATGAGCCGGCCGCTCTAAGCGGGAGCGGCCAACCGTCCCCAGCCGATATCGAGGCTCGGCCTGCAACGGTAGACCAGGGTCGGTAGTGGTCCCTTTCGGACCGTGAAAACGTAGGATTTCCACGCGCCCGCGTGATACGCTGGGGCCGTGCCGAAGCTGAAGAAACCGCCCGCCGATCCGAACCGCGCAGCCGTGGCTATCCTGCGGCACGCGACCGGGATCGCAAAAGAGCCCACTACCGCCGAACGTCCCCCAAAGAACCGCGCTGCGGTCCTGCTAGGGCGCAAGGGAGGCAAGGTCGGCGGCAAGGCACGGGCCGAGAAGCTCACCGCAGAGCGACGCTCCAAGATCGCCAGCGACGCCGCCCGCAAGCGGTGGGGAGTCAAACCGACCGATAACGTCGAATAAGACAGGAGGCCCGCACCGCCGGAGCGACACGGGCCTCGAACGTGGAGAGAGCGGGATTCGAACCCGCGGGGGCGTTTTTTCAGGGCCACCCCGCCGAATCCTAAGATCGGAGCCTTAGACCGCTCAGCCATCTCTCCGGGAGACCGAGGGGCGAGAAACGCGGCGAGTCTTGGAAGGGCCGTCGAGTTCCCCGCTCCCCCGTGACGCTCGCTTACCGGCTTGGGACGCCGGATTCGCAGCCATCCCCAGCCCCATTCGGAATAAACTCAGCGAACCCTGCTTGCCGAGGCTCTCTTTCTTCTGTATGATAGCCTCAGAAGGAGAGTTTGCGAAAATGGAACGTGAGCGGAGCCCCAACTACCCGGCGTACGGCTTGGAGAGCGCCATCAAGTTCGTGAGGCGCGCGTACAGCAGGGTAAAGCGCGTGGCGGTGCCGATGGAGCACCTGGCTGTGGCGCTCGGAAGCGAAGGAAAGGCACTCAGCGGCCCGTCGCGCTCGAAGATCGCGGCTCTTCGCTCGTTTGGCCTGGTCGAAAAGTCAAAAGATGGCCTGCGTATCTCCGACTTGGCTATGCCCCTCATCCTCAAGGAGCCGCCTGATCCGGAGTTCGTTTCCTCGGCCATTGAAGCGGCACTAAGCCCGAGCTTGTTTGCCGACCTTTACGCCCATCGGTTCGAGATGGACGACAAGGACCTGACCTATTACTTGATTACGGGCCCCAAGTTCTCGCCGGATGGAGCGCGTAAAGCGGTCAAGTCCTTCAGAGAAACCATGACGTTTGCTAATCTCCACGGCCAAGGTTATACTCCGGGAAGCGCCCAAGAACCACCCGAGGAGAGGCCCTTGACTCCCATCGTAGCAGCGTCCAGCGCCAGGCAAACACCCCAAATGGCAGCCATGCGAGCCGCCTTCGAGGCTAATCCAAGCGTGGCGACTGATGGCTTTGTCATTCAGGCTCCGGGCAGGTACACTGTACGGATCGACTTTGCCCAGGAACCTACAAAACAGAGCATTGACCGCATTATTACTCAGTTACAGTTTCTGCGAGACGACTATCCCGATGCGTTGGCTTCAGCGCCGCCGGTTCAAGTCCAAGAGGCCGAAAGCGAAGAATAGCCTCATCAGCCCTTGACTATGCTTGAGCGGTCAGGCATAATAGAGGCATGAACCGCCTCTCGCTCGACCTCCGCGTTCAAGTCTTGGCCGCTCTCGTCGAGGGTAACTCGATCCGAGGCACGGCCCGCATGACCGGCGTGGATAAGAAAACGGTCCTGCGGATGCTGGCCGACGTTGGCGACGCTTGCGACGTTTACTTGGATCAGAACGTCCGCGGCCTCCGTAGCGAGCGGATTCAATGCGACGAGATATGGTCGTTCTGCCACGCCAAAGAGCGCAATCTCCCCCGCGAGATGCGCGGAGCGGACGGCGTTGGCGATTTGTGGACCTGGACCGCAATCGACGCCGACACGAAACTGATCGTGACCTGGCACCTCGGGAAGCGGCTACGCGGAGACGCCGAGCTATTCGTACGCGACTTGGCAACCCGCATCTTATCCGAGCGCGTTCAAATCACGACGGACGGCTACGGCGTTTACAACGACCCAATTCAGCGCTGGTTCCGGCATCGCGCCGACCATGGCAGCGAGGTGAAAGACTACGGCCTTTTGGACGACGAAAGCCCGGAACGCAAGTACAGCCCGATGGTGGTCAAGTCGGTCGTTCGGACCTCGCTCTACGGAATACCGGACCCGGACCATATCTCGACGGCATACGTCGAGCGGAACAACCTCACGATGCGTATGTCAATGCGGCGTTTCACGCGGCTAACAAACGGCTTCTCCAAGAAGGCGGAAAACCTACAGCGCGCGCTCGCCATCAATTTCATGCACTACAATTTCTGCCGCAAGCACATGACAATCAAGACGACGCCGGCCATCAAAGCCGGGCTGACGGATCGGCTTTGGACGATCCACGATCTCGCTCGCTTGCCCGACCTCATGCTGGGCGAAGCGGCGGCCTAGCCAGCATGAAAGACCGCGGCCGGTGGGTCAGCAATTTCGCCATAGCCGCGCTCGATATATGGATCGCCGCTTGGATGTTCAGGCACGGAGCGCCCATTCAGGCGCTCGTCATCTTGGCGACCGGAGCGGTCGTCATCTGGCTCAGTATCCTCATGGCGCGCCTCGTACGATGACGCTGCCCGGCAAAAGGGACCACTACCACCAGGGTCGGAGGGTCTTGACGTGAACGGGGGCTCGTGATACCATCCCGTTCTATGCCCGGAGGCCTCTTCGGGCCGGTTTCCCCTGTCCCGCGCTTTTTGAGAGAATATAAGAAAACCTGATGGCGAAATCGATGCTTCCCAAGTCGTCGACCGGCAAGACGTCAGCGGGGAAGACGGCCCGCTCGAAGCGTTCGATGAAAGGGGGAGACGGCTCGGCTGCACCGTCGATCGTTTCGCCGAGCGGCTTTCACGTGGACGCGGGCGCGTTCACGGTCGAGCGCTATGCCGATCCCGGTTCGAAGACGGAGCGCTACAGCTTCGCCAAGATTAGGGACGTTCTCGATCTTCCGGATCTGATCGAACTGCAAAAAGCGTCCTTCCATTGGTTCATCACCGATGGCTTAAAGGAAGCGTTCGACTCGATCTCGCCGATCAAGGATTTTACCGGCAACCTCGTGCTGGAGTTCGGCGACCACTCGCTCGGCGAGCCGAAGTACTCGGTCGAGGAATGCCGCGAGCGCGACATGACGTTCAGCGCGCCGCTGCGCGTGCGCGTGCGACTGATCACCGCGGAGTCGGGCGAGATCAAAGGGATCCCGGACCAAGAGATTTTCATGGGCGATTTCCCGCTCATGACCGACAAGGGCACGTTCATGATCAACGGCGCCGAGCGCGTGATCGTGAGCCAGCTCGTGCGTTCGCCCGGTGTCTACTTCTTGCAGGACTCCGACACCAATAACCGGCCGACGTACAACGCGACGATCATCCCCAACCGCGGCGCCTGGATCGAATTCGAGACCGACAACGGCACGAAGAACGACGAGACCGAGGGAACCGTCGGCGTCCGCATCGACAAGAATCGCAAGATCTACGTCACGACCTTCGTGCGCGCTCTGTCGCGCCCCGATCTCGGCTTCAGCTGGGAGAACGACGCAGCGATCTTGGCGCTGTTCGACAATAACCCGATCATCGTCAATTGCCTCGAAAAGGACAAGGACGTCAAGACCCGCGAGGACGCGCTCAAGGAGATCTACAAGAAGCTCCGCCCCGGTGAGCCGGAGAACGCCGAGAACGCCGAAAAACTGCTCGAGTCGTTGTTCTTCGACGAGAAGCGCTACGACTTGGCCGGGGTCGGCCGTTACAAGCTTTCGGGGAAACTCGAGCGCGAATATCAAGCCGCCGGACTGAAGATCCCACCGATCGAGAAGAAGTGTCTCGTCCGCGAGGACATGATCGCCGTCATCCGCCGCCTGCTCAAGGTCGCGACCAAACAGCTCCACATCGACGACATCGACCATCTCGGCAATCGGCGCATCCGCTCGGTCGGCGAACTCTTGCAGAATCAGTTCCGCGTCGGCCTCCTGCGCCTCGAGCGTGTCGTGCGCGAGCGCATGACGGTCCAAGACATCGAGACGGTCACGCCGCAGGCCCTGATCAACATCCGTCCGGTCGTCGCGGCGATCAAAGAATTCTTCGGTTCGAGTCAGCTGTCGCAGTTCATGGACCAGACGAATTCGCTGGCCGAGCTGACGCACAAGCGCCGGCTCTCGGCCCTCGGCCCCGGCGGGCTTTCGCGCGAACGCGCCGGCTTCGAAGTGCGCGACGTCCACCACTCGCACTACGGCCGCATCTGTCCGATCGAGACCCCGGAAGGTCCGAACATTGGGCTGATCGGCTCGCTCGCGACCTACGCGCGCGTCAACCGTTACGGCTTCATCGAGACGCCGTACCGCGTCGTGCGCAAGGGCGTGGTCAGCAGTGACGACCTCCGTTATCTGACCGCCGACAAAGAAGACGAATACATCATCGCTCAGGCCAACACGCCGCTCGACGAAAAGGGCCGGATCACGGCCGACCAAGTCGTCGCGCGCTACGCCGAAGAGTACGTGACCGAGCCGCCCGACAAAGTCCAGTTGATGGACGTCTCGCCGAAACAGATCGTCTCGGTCGCGACGGCGCTCATTCCGTTCCTCGAGCACGACGACGCCAATCGCGCGCTGATGGGCGCGAACATGCAGCGTCAAGCGGTCCCGCTCTTGCGCCCACAGGCGCCGATCATCGGCACCGGGATGGAATACCGCGCGGCCAAGGATTCCGGCGGCTGCGTCCTGGCTGAAGAGCCGGGCGAAGTCACGCTCGTCGACGCGCGTCAGATCGTCGTTCGCGCAGACGAGACCGGGGTCGAGAAAGTCTACGACCTCCTGAAGTTCACGCGTTCCAACGCGGGCACGTGCATCAATCAGGCGCCGATCGTCAAGATCGGCGAGAAGGTCGTTCGCGGCCAGATCATGGCCGACGGCCCGTCGTCGGATCAGGGCGAGATGGCGCTCGGGCAAAACGTGCTGGTCGCGTTCATGCCGTGGGAAGGTTTCAATTACGAAGACGCCATTCTGATCTCGGAGCGGATGGTCAAGGACGATCGTTTCACCTCGATTCACATCGAGGAGTACGAGTGCGAGGCGCGCGACACGAAGCTCGGGCCCGAAGAGATCACGCGCGACATCCCCAACGTCGGCGAAGATTCGCTCAAAGATCTCGACGAGAACGGGATCATCCGCATCGGCGCCGAGGTTCGGCCCGAGGATATTCTGGTCGGCAAGGTGACGCCCAAGGGCGAGACCGAGCTGACCGCTGAGGAACGTCTCTTGCGTGCGATCTTCGGCGAGAAGTCGCGCGAAGTTCGCGACACGTCGCTGAAAGTTCCGCACGGCGAGAAGGGCAAGATCATCGACGTCAAGATGTTCTCGCGCGACAGTGGCGACGAACTCTCGCCGGGCGTGAGCCATCTCGTGCGCGTCTACGTCGCCCAGAAACGTAAGATTCTGCAAGGCGACAAGATGGCCGGCCGTCACGGCAACAAAGGCGTCATCGCGAAAGTACTGTCGGAAGAGGATATGCCGTATCTCGAAGACGGCACGCCGGTCGACATCGTGCTCAACCCATTGGGCGTTCCGTCGCGCATGAATCTGGG
This sequence comes from Candidatus Zemynaea palustris, assembly GCA_003134695.1. Classification (GTDB taxonomy): domain Bacteria; phylum Vulcanimicrobiota; class Vulcanimicrobiia; order Vulcanimicrobiales; family Vulcanimicrobiaceae; genus Zemelea; species Zemelea palustris. Next base: position 64,981 of record PLCB01000041.1, read on the forward strand.
TCAGATCATGGAGACGCACCTCGGCTGGGCGGCCAAGATGCTCGGCATGAAGATCGCGACGCCGGTCTTCGACGGCGCGCACGCCGAGGACATCGGCGAGTGGCTGCAAGACGCGGGCCTTCCGGAAGACGGAAAGACCTGGCTGCGCGACGGGCGCGACGGCGAACGTTTCAACCGTCCGATCACGGCCGGCTACATCTACATGATGAAGCTCGCGCACTTGGTCGACGACAAGATTCACGCGCGCTCGACCGGACCGTACTCGATGATCACCCAGCAGCCGCTGGGCGGCAAGGC
>PLCB01000031.1 GCA_003134695.1 Candidatus Zemynaea palustris
AGCGGCGTCAGCAGCCCGATCTGCGGCGAGAGTGAGAGCGCGCCGTCCTGCTTGTGCAGCAGAAACGTCGCCGGAAAATAGTTCATGAAGGCAAACGGGAGAACGAAGGTCAGGATGACGCGGATCCCGCGCGTGTAGATCGAGATCGGGTAACGGGTGAAGTCTTGTTCGAGCGACATCACGACCCAGCGCAGCGTGTCGATGCGGATCACCCAGAAGGCGAGCGTCGCGATCATCAGTTGAATTCCGAAGTCGATCAGCGCGCCCCCGACCATCACCAGCGGAACGAACAAGACGTATGTCAGATCGACGCGCAAACCGCTGTAGACGGTCGCGAAGCCGAAGAAGATGAACGCGAGGATCAACTCGTCGGGCCAGATCTGCTGCGGCGTGGTCATCGTTTGGAACAGTGGATCGAGCGGCCTCACGAGGAAACGATCGAAGCGTCCCTCGCGCACCATGTTGGGGACGTCGCCGACGGTAAAGAAGAAGGTGTTGTGGAAGGCGTGACCGAGCATCCAGAGTCCGTAGAGGACGGCCATCTGCTTGAAGTTCCAGCCGTTCATCGACGGAAATTGGTGCAGCGTCACCCAGAGCGCGGCGATCGCCGTCGCGTGGTAGATGATCGTAAAGCCGAACCACATGAAGAAGTTGGCGCGGTACTCGATCATCGTCAGCAGATTGATCCGCCAGTACTGAAGGTATGCCGCCAAGCTCACTACGCGCGACTTCCATCGTCCGCCGCCGGCTCCCCGTCGTCGCGCCGTATCGCCTCGACCTGACGGCGAACGTCTTGCGGCGCCTGTCGAGCAACGTCGTCGACCGGCTGTCCGCCGACGGAACCTACGCGCGAGCGCTCGACGGATTTTCTGCGCCGGCCAGCGTGGTGGTTCGGCAGCACGAACCGGGCGCGCTCGAGGTCGAACTCGACGCACCGTCCGGCGAAGAGGAGCGCGCGCTCGCGCTCGTGAGCCGCATGCTCGGCGTCGCGCGAGACCTTCGTCCCTTCGAGCGCCGCGCCGCGAAGATTTCGTGGTTGAGCGCGCTCGCCAAGCGGATGCGCGGCGTGAAGCCGCCGCGCTACCCGACGCTCTGGGAAGCGTGCGTCAACGCTGTCGTCTTCCAACAGATCAGCCTCTTCGCGGCGGCGGCGATCTTGCGCCGCGTGATCGAAGCGCTCGGCACGCCGATCGCCCGCGAGGACGACACCCTGTACGCGTTCCCGACGCCGCAGGCGGTGTTGGACGCGAGCGACGCGACGCTCGGAACCGCAGGCTTGAGCACCGGAAAGTACACGACGCTCCGGCGAATCGCCGCCGCGCTGCTCGAAGGTGCACTCGATGAGGCGATGCTCGAAGCGCGCCCGAGTTCCGAAGCGGCCGCGCTGCTCACGCAGATCAAAGGCGTCGGGCCGTGGACCGCGACCGTCATCTTGTTGCGCGGCCTCGGCCGCCTCGACGTCTTCCCGATGAAGGACTCCGGGATGGCGCGCGGCTTGGCGCGGCTGGCTGACGGCCCGGTCGACCTCGATGCGGTGCTCGAAACGCTGGGCGATCAACGCGGGATGCTGTATTACCACGTCTTGCTGTCGTGGCTCGAATCCCGCGGAGAGATTTCGAAGGAAGGAACCCCCCGCGCCGGCCGCCGATGAGGCTGGATCCGACTCGGCGCAACCGTGCCTGGGTTATGGGAGGTGAGATGACCACCAAGACGGCTTCGAACTTTCAGGTCCAGCGTTCAAGCGAGCGCGGGTTTTTCGATCACGGCTGGCTGCAGACGTATCATTCGTTCAGCTTCGCCGATTACGACGACCCGGAGAACCTCAACTGGGGCGCACTGCGCGTCTTCAACGACGACGTCGTCGCGCCGGGCCAAGGCTTCGGAACGCACCCGCACCGCGACATGGAAATCCTGACCTACGTTCTCGAGGGCGAACTCGAGCACAAGGACAGCCTGGGCAACGTCGGCGTCGTCGCCGCCGGGGCGGTGCAGTACGTGAGCGCGGGGACGGGCATCGCGCACTCGGAGTACAATCACTCGCAAGAGCGTCCGGTGCACTTGGTTCAAATGTGGGTCATGCCGCGCGCTCTCGGCCTGAAGCCGCAGTACGGCCAAGTCGAATACTCGCTCGAAGAACGGCGCAATCGCTGGCTGCCGATCGCTTCCGGCCAAGCCGGCATCGCCTCGAAGATCACGATTTGGCAGGATGCGACGTGTTACGTCGCGCGCCTCGAAGAAGCCGCGCTCTCACATGAAGTGCCTTCCGGCCGTTTGGCATTCTTGTTCGTCGCGAGCGGAGAGGTGCACGCGAACGGCGAGTCCCTTCATGAGGGTGACGCCGTGCGGATCGCGGGGCCCCTCGCACTCGCGCTGCGGGGAACCGGAGAGTTGGTCTTGTGGGACGTTCCGGCGCTCGATCGTAGGCTGCAAAGATGACCGCGTGCGGCCACCTCAATACGATCCGTGACGTAAAACCGCGGACGGATGGATGCGAGGAGTGTCTGCGGATGCACGACGTGTGGGTGCACTTGCGGCTCTGCCTGGAGTGCGGTCACGTGGGTTGCTGCGACGACTCGAAGAACAAGCACGCCACCAAGCACTTCCACGCGACGAAGCATCCGATCATCAGCTCTCTTGAGCCGGGCGAGTTTTGGAAGTGGTGCTTCATTGATGAGATCGGCTGGGAATAGCATCGCGGCAAGGTCGCGTCGCGTGGGATTCTCGCTGACCTGAGCGAACCGTGCGGCCCATGCAGATGGGCACGCTGGCCGCTTTTGTTCTGCTCGAACTGACGCTCTGCCTAATTCCGGGGCCGGCGGTGCTCTTGACGTTGTCGTATGCGTTGCGGCGCGGGACGCGCGGTGGGCTTGCGGCGGCGAGCGGTATCCTCGCCGGCAACACGCTCTANNCGATCCTCAAGTGGGCCGGCGCGCTCTATCTCGCGTTCTTGGGATTGCGCGCGTTGTTCGCGCGCCACGGCGTGACGCCCGACGAAACCGCCCTCGGGCGTGGTGAAGGCGGCCGCGCCTTCGGCAGCGGGTTCGTGACCCAGGTTTCGAATCCGAAGGCGCTGGTCTTCTTCGTCGCGATCCTTCCGCAGTTCATCGATCCGCACGGCGCCATTTGGCTCCAGCTTACGATCTTGACGGTCGCCTCGCTCGTGGTCGAGTTGAGCGTGCTGACCGGATACACGCTGGCTGCCGACCGGCTTCGGCGCAGCCCCGCCGCCGAGCGTGCCTCGCTGTGGATCGAGCGCTTCGGCGGCGCCATCTTGATCGGCATTGCGGCGCGGATCGTGCGCGAACCCCTCGCCGGTTCGCCGTGAACGTCGACGCCGCCGTCGCCTACGCGACCAAACACGGTCTCCAAGCGCTGATCGTCTCGCATCAGGGGAAGACGATCTTCGAAACGTATGCCGGTGGATACGATCGCGCCAAGCCGCATCCGCTCTTCAGCGGGACGAAGAGCTTCTGGGGCGTCCTCGCGGTCGCGGCCGAGGATGACGGCTTGCTCGACCTCGACGAACTCGTCATGCGCACCGTTCCGGAGTGGGCCAACGACGCGCGCAAATCGCACGTTACCTTACGCCATCTCCTGCAGCTGACCAGCGGCATCGGCTTCGGCGGTTTGGGCAGCGCCGTGCCGACCTACTCCAAAGCGCTCGCGACGCCGCTGGTGAGCGAACCGGGACAAAGGTTCGTCTACGGCGGGATCCCGCTTCAGGTTTTCGGCGCGGTGCTGCAACGCAAACTCCATCGGCGCAGCCCGTCGCCGCACTCATATCTGCAGGAGCGCATCCTCGATCCGATCGGCCTACGGATCGCGAGCTGGCGTAAGCTTCCGGACGGAACGCAACCGCTGCCGACGGGCGCCCTCGTCGCGGCCGGCGAGTGGCTCAAGTTTGGGAGAATGATCGCCGCGGGCGGCGTCTACAAAGAGAAGATGGTCGTGCGCCGCGGCTCGCTCGAGCGCTGCTTTCAGGGTTCGACCGCGAATCCGCGCTACGGTCTGTGTTTTTGGTTGAGCCCGCTGCCGTCACATCCCGATCTCGCCTACGCCAGCGGCTCGGGTGGGCAAGCGCTCTACGTCGTACCGTCGCAAGACCTGGTCGTCGTAAAATTCGGCGACTCGCGTTCGTACAAACACGAAACGTTCTTGCGCGCGCTCCTCGGAGTCGCAGCGGTAAAGAAGCCTTCCAAGCGTCGAAGTGGATGATTGGCGCCTTGCAGCGAGCTCGGCCGGCTACACCGTCGTGCCGACGTGCAGGATCAACCGGGGATTCGTAACCAAGCCGAAACACGTAAACGCGGGTGGGATAACGCCACTCTGAATGAATTCAGCGTTTTGAGTTTCACGCAACAGGAGCCCAAGCGGCTTCGAGTGCGGCCATTTTTGGACGAGCGCGTCGATCGGGACCGACGTGCTCGATCCGCTATGCGTCTTCTTCCCCGGCAGCGTGCCGCCTGATGGTGCGACCCATGTCGCGCTGTCAAAACCGGTGGGCGCCTGGTATGCGTCGGTGCAATCGGTTCCGGAGGCGATATCGTAGACAAAGTTCCCGCCGAAGGTGCTGTTACCCCCGACGGACGAGAGATCAAAGGCGAAGGCGGCACGGTAGAAATGGTTCGTTTGGCTGAAACCCTGCTGCGCAAAAAATTCCATCCCGATTCGTAACGGCAGACTCGTCCCGGCCGGCAAGGTCTGGATTTGCTGCTTATTGTTGCTGTAGAGAACCCAATACGTGCGATCGTAACCGCGAACCAGATTGGCCGGGATCGTAACGTCCTGCGAAGTCATCCCGACGCAAATCTGCGGACTCGGGGCCGACTCCGCTGCGCTTCCCGACGGCGTCCCCTCGGGGTGCACGGCGCCGCCGCCGACGTTGACGAGATTCTGCACCGGCGTTCGGTACGCGGTCACGACATAACACGCACCGCGCCAACCGCCGCCCGGTTCGTTTTCCAGCAAGAGCGGCTTCCCCGAGGAATCGACGAGACTCGGATCGGAGCCGAACTGCCTGATGACGGTCCGGGCCCCGGTACCTCCGGCATGCTTCAAGTGGAAGCCGGCGATCGCGCAGCTCTTGCCGGCGCAATTCCAGGACCAGTAGAACGCGATGGCGTTTCCGGCATTCAACTTCACGCAGTCGCCCGGGTCGCCGCCGTTCTTGAGGCAAACCTCCGGATTCGTCGTATAGTGCGGCGCGCCGGGCGCCGGCAACGCAGGCGCGTTCGGGTTCACGGCTTGCACGGGCCCTGGTGCCGCCAAGACCGCGCCCGGCATCCCCACGGCAAAAACGAAGGCAACGAAAGCCAAACCCAGCGGATGCTTCATAGCTGCTCCTCCTGCCCAGCAAAACGAATCCCGACCGCCATTCGTTCGCGTCGCAGTTAATCCGCTGCCGGATAGGTGCGGCTCTAGCCCTCTAAGAGTCGCGCGAGGCTCGGCAAGCCTTCGCCGAAGGTCGGATGAATGCCGACGAAGGCGTCGAGGTCGCGCCACGTCGCGCCGAGTTCGAGCGCGAAACCGAGGACGTGAACGAGTTCGCCGGCTTCGTAGCCGACCATCGTCGCGCCGATCATCCTATCGCTTGCCGTGTCGACGACGAGCCGATAGAAACCCAATTCGAGATCCCACTCCGCGCCACGTGCCACGTCTGCGAGCTGCAGCGTCACCGAGCGCGCCGCGATGCCCTTGTTCTGCGCCTCTTCCTCGGTCAGGCCGGTGCGCGCGAGTTGCGGCTCCGTGAACGTCGAGTACGACAGCACGCGATCGTCACGCTTGCGAGGCTTCCCCGCGAAGGTCGACTTCAGGCGCCGAAAATCTTCCCACGACACGTGCGTGAATGCCGGCTGACCCGCGACGTCGCCGAG
>PLCB01000005.1:0-48030 GCA_003134695.1 Candidatus Zemynaea palustris
AGCGCTTCCTGCGCGAGGCGATAGCGCGCGTCGCCGCCGTAGAGCCAATCGGTCAGGCGCCGGTCGCGCTCGTCGTTCTGCTCTAAGTCGCTATCGAGCAGGTACACTGGGACGACGTGCCCGCCGTCGCCGAACACTTGGTGGCGCCAGGCGCGGAGCGCGACATCGCGTCCTTCGATCTGCACGGTGACCGAAACGCCGGCGGCCCCGAGCCGAGCTTCCGGACTCCAGCCGTCCGCTTCCTCATGTTGGTTTCCTTCGGCATCGAGTCGCTGCCGAAAATACCCGGCGCGATGCACCAGGCTGACGGCGACCATCGGAAAGCCGAGGTCGGCAGCCGAGCGAATCGTGTCGCCGGCCAGAACGCCGAGACCGCCGCTGTAGATCGGCGTCTCCGGTTCGAGCGCGATCTCCATCGAGAAGTACGCGATCCGTCCGGTGCCTGAAAGCGCGTCCATCGGTCCTTCTTACGGCGGAGGGAAGACAAGAAAGCGCGGCCGTCGTTGACGACCGCGCTCGTATCTCGGAAAAGAAAACAGAGGAAATGCGGAGTCTACTTCTTCCCGCCCTTCTTACCGGGTTTCTTCTTCGTAGATTTCTTCGGAGCTTTCTTCTTGGCAGCCATCGTTTGTCGTCACCCCCATTCTTAAACGGAGTCCCGGCGGTCGCAAAACGGCGACGAGCCTGACTTGCAAACGCAAGTCGGTTCCGGCGGGTTCCTTCCCGGCCGACTTTAGACCTCTTGAAAGGTGGGGCGTGCCCCGCCGGACTGGCCTCGGGAGCCCCGGGACCTGCGGGAGCCCTCGACCCTACCTGTGGGACCCCAATTCAAGAAAGCGCGGTCGTTGTCGACGACCGCGCTCGCATTCTAGGAAAGAACAACAAAAAGGAAAGCGGAGTTACTTCCAGCGCGCTTTACTTCTTGCCGCCTTTCTTACCGGGTTTTTTCTTGCGTCTCTTCTTTATGACTTTCTTCCTACCAGCCATCGTTTGTCGTCACCCCCCATCTTAAACGCAGTCACGGCGCTCGGAAACAGCCACGAGCCTGACTTGAAAAGGCACGGCGGTTCCGGCCGCTTCCTTCCCCGCCGATTCTGGACCTTGTGAAAGGCGGGACGGGCCTGCGGGAGCCCATTTGGACCGGCGAACTACGGCGGAGGGGCGACAAGAAAGCGCGGCCGTCGTCGACGACCGCGCTCGCTCATTAGGGAATAAACAAAAACAAAAAGAGAGCGTGGGTTTACTTGCCCTTATGCTTACCTCTGCTCTTATGCTTGTGCTTGTGCTTGTGCTTCCTCTTAGCAGCCATTGTTCGTCGTCACCCCCTATCGTAACCTAAGTCCCGGCGCTCTGAAACAACGACGAGCCTATCCTACAAACGCAGGACGGTTCCGCGAGGTTCCTTCCCAGCAAGTTCTAACGTTGCCAGCATGGCGATCATCGAGACCGCCGACCTGAGGAAGGTCTTTCGCTCGGTCAAGCGCCGGCCGGGGGTTGGTGGGGCGATCGCCGCGCTTTTCTCGCGGGAATACGAGGAAAAAGCCGCCGTCGACGGCATCACGATGTCGCTCGAAGCCGGCGAGCTCGTCGGCTACCTTGGCCCGAACGGCGCCGGGAAGTCGACGACCATCAAGATGCTCACCGGCATCTTGGTCCCGACCTCGGGCTCGATCTCGGTGGCCGACCTCGTCCCCCACCGCCAGCGGCTGGAGAACGCGCAGAACATCGGCGTCGTCTTCGGCCAGCGCAGCCAACTCTATTGGGACCTGCCGCTGCGCGAGTCATTCGCATTGCTGCGTTCGATCTACGACGTCCCGCGCGAACGTTTTCGCGAGAATCTCGACCACTTCATCGAGATCCTCGATCTCGACGAGTTCATGGACACGCCGGTACGCCAGCTCTCACTCGGCGAACGGATGCGCGGCGACTTTGCGGCCGCGATGCTCCACGATCCAAAGATCGTCTACCTCGACGAGCCGACCATCGGCCTCGACGTCGTCGCCAAGGAAGCGATCCGCGAGTTCATCACGCAACTCAATCGTGAGCGCGGCACCACCATTATCCTCACCACCCACGACCTCGCCGACATCGAACGGCTCGCGCGCCGCGTGATCTTGATCGACGACGGCACCATCATCTTCGACGGGCCGATCTCCAGGCTGCGCGAAGAATACGGGACGCACCGCACGCTGGTCATCACGCTGGCCGACTCGTATGAAGACGTGCAGGTCGAAGGCGCCGACCTCGAGAGCCGTGAGGGGAACGTCGTGCGACTGCGCTTCGACCGGCGCCGCACCTCGGCCGAGGCACTCATCCGACGTGCCATGGAGCGTTACGCGCTCTCCGACATCGCCATCGTCGAGCCGGATATCGACTCGATCGTGCGACGTATCTATCGGGAAGGCTATACCGAAGGCGCGATCGGGTCGCCCTCGTGAGCGTCGTCTTCTCGCGCCCACGTTTTCGTCTCGAACCGTACGTCGAGTTCGCCAAGGTGGCGATGGCGAAAGAAGCGACCTACCGCTTCGACGTCTTTACGAACATCGCGTCGGTCCTGGTGCGCGTCTACATCTTACGGACGGTGTGGGTCGCGCTCTACGCTCACAATGCCGCGCCCTCGGAGCTGCCGCTGCACGCCGTCATCACCTACTCGACCATCGCGATGTTGATGAGTCTCGTCATGGACATCGACCAGACTCGGATCTTGCGCGACAGTCTCCACGACGGCAGCATCGTGCTCGACTTCACCAAGCCGATGCGCGTCCCGCTCTACTTCATAGCGAACGGCACGGGTGAGGTGCTGTTTCATGCCGTGCTCATGATCCCGGCGCTCGCGCTGGCGCTCTTCTTCGTCCACATCGACGTGCCGTCGTTCGGAACGCTTGCGGTCTTCCTCGTCAGCTTCCTTTTGGGCTACAGTGTCGGGTTCTGCATCAACTTCATCTTGAATTGCACCGCGTTCTGGACGCTCGAGATCACCGCGGTGCAATTCATCGTGACCTGGATCACCGACTTGGTCGGGGGCGAACTCGTCCCGCTCGTGCTCTTTCCGGCCGCGCTGCAAAACGTGCTCGTCGTCTTGCCCTTCGCCGCCATGTTTTCGACGCCGCTGTTGATCTACGTCGGGCACATCCCGCCGGCGCAGTACGCGGGCGCTCTCGGCTTGCAGGCGTTTTGGCTGATCGCCCTCGGCGCGGTCTCCGTCGTGATGTGGCGCCTCGGCGCGCGGCGCCTGGTATCTCAGGGCGGATGAAGCGGCTCAAGGCGATGGCCCGCGCCTATCGTGAGTACTGGCGCATCAACGTACTGACGACGCTCGAATACCGCGAAAACTTCTTGATGTGGTTCGCCTTCACGATCGTCTATCACGGGACCGCGCTCGGGGCGCTGTGGGTCGTGCTGACCGCGTTTCCGTCGATGAACGGCTGGACGTTTCGGGACATGGCCTTTCTCTACGGCCTGTGGATGCTGGCGCACGCCGTCAACAACACGTTTTTCTCCGAGATCGGGAACATCCCGGATCACGTCCACGAAGGCGAGTTCGACCGCCTGTTGGTCAGGCCGCTCGACACGCTCTTTCAACTGATCGCCACGCCGGGGCAGACCTTCCCCGACGAGCTGATCCTGGCGGTCAGCTACTTCGCGGCGGCGACGTGGTACAGCGGCGTCCACGTCGGCGTGCTGTTCCTGATCTTCGTTCCCTTGATCGCCCTGGGCGGAGCGCTGATCGATCTCGGCATCAATCTGATTGTGGGAACGCTGGCCTTTTGGTTCGTGCGGGTCGACGCGCTGCAGTGGATCGTCGCGCAGCTCGAGCAAGAGTTCACCCGCTATCCCGTGAGCATCTATTCGCGCAGCGTGCGGCTGCTGCTGACCTTCGCCTTCCCGTTCGCGTTCATGAACTACTACCCGGCGGCGTTTTTTCTGAACAAGCCGGAGAACGCGCTGGCGCTGCCGCCCGCCGTTGGTCTACTGACCCCGCTCATCGGGCTCGCGTTCGTGTCGGTCGCGTATGCCTTCTGGCGTTTCGGCTTAAACCGATATCAAGGCGTCGGGCACTAGCGAAGTTCCGTTTCCTCCGCAGGGCCCAAGCCAAACGGTTGGCGAGAGATCTGTGCGAATACGGGGTCGGGCGTCGTTTTGACAAGCTTCGTAACCGCAGCCCGGTAATGCGCGAGCTCGATCTCGCGTAGCGCGATCGAGGCGTGTTCGACCACGCGTACGAGTATCTCGCGTTCTTCCGGATCGAGATCGAGGCCGCTGACGTTGTGCCCGTAGACGACGATCGCGCCGACTTTGCGGTCGGCGAAGATCGGCGCGGCGAACGTCAACTGCCCCGTCGGAAAGGCGCGCCGGATCATCCCCGATTGCTTCCCCGAGAACGCCATCGCGCCGCGCGAGCGGTTGATCTCACGCGTCAGGTCGTCGTTCGCATCCAGCCGCACGTCGAGGGCCTCGGGCCAGCCATGGCTCTGCGTCAACTCGAAATCGCCGTTCTCCCGACGCGTGAGGATTCCGCCGAACGAAAGTTTCAGTGCGTGCGGCGCATCTTCGAGCAAGGCGCGATAAACGTCTTCCGCGCTTTCTGCATCGAGAATGTAACCGCTGATCAACTCGAGGGCGATGCGCTGCGAAAGCCGGTCGCGGAAAATGAATCGATCGACGACTCGGTTGCAGAACTCCTTTACGCGACCCAGCACGGCCCCGAAGCCCAGCCCGATCGCCGAGAAGACGACGTACGCCAAATCCGCGTTGTTGTAGAACAGGTAGGTCGCAAGCTCTTCGCCGGCGGCGATGAAACCAAGCATCGCGGCGGTCAAGGCGGCGAAGACAACGCCGCGGCTGACGACGAAGTCGACGTTGAAGAAACTGTGCCGCACGACTGCGAACCAGACGGCGAGGATCGGGATGATCGGAGCGGTCTGTAGGACGGCGTTAACCCATGCGCTCATATGTCCCGGGAAGAGTTGAGCCGTCAGAATTCGCGCGATCCCAGCGACGACGAAGGCGGCGAGCATCACCGCAGCCGGAGTCCGAAGAGCCTCGGCGACGCGTACGTACCGCAGCGTGAACACGACGAGCGTCAGGATCGTCAGCGTTGCGGTCGTGTCGGCGTAGAACGCGTCCCAGCGCTGCCCCGGAGCCGCCGCGTAGGTCAACAGCCAATTGCTGTAGGCGTGAATCGCTCCTAGCGCTAGCGCGAGCGCGATGCACGCGATGGCGGCAATACGGCGCTGAAGCCTCGACTCGAGCAACAAGTAGAGCGCGAACAACAAGCAGGCAGGAGTGGCCGCGCCGCGCAGCGTGTTGCCGATCAGCGCCGGCAGCTCGCGCCAGGGCGGGAAGGGGGTGAGGAATAGGTCTGAATACGTCGTCGGATACTCGCCGCCGAGCGCGTAGACGAAAAACGCTCCGGTGAACAGGCTCGGCTTTATCAAGAATAAGAGGGCGCCGAGGAGAACCGACGCGATGTAGATCAGGATGCGTACAAGAGCCGTAACGCGGTTGGCGACCGGTTCGGGTTGCGCGACCAAGTGCAGGACGCGTAGCTGACCCTGGCGCTCGATCGGAAGCCGTCGGTCGTAATTGTCGTAGGTGAAGCCCGCCGGCACGAGCCCGGGCTTGCGATCGAAGGGCGGGATTCGATCGATGCGGACCCGATCGCTGATTTCGATCGCATCGGAACCTTTCCGCGGCGCCGGTGCCGAGAGAACGATACCGTCGCCGTCGGTCGCGTAACCGAATAAGCCGAGCGGATAGACGGCACGAATCGCATCCGGGACAACGCGGGCGAGCGAAAATGCTGCGAAGATCCCGACCAAGATCATGCGGATCAACTGGTCGCGAGTCAGCGAGACGCTCGGCGGTTTCGCCGCGCCGGCACTTATCGAGTGCGCGTTCACCATCTCGACCGCATTCGAGCGGCTTCGCGTTTAAGCCCGATCACCCTCATCCATCGTTCGCCCGGCCCCCCGCCTGTCTCATACCCACACTCCGAGGAAGTTCGCGCTGGGCTCGAAAGCCATATCGGGGAGGTTGCAGATGGCTATCCAACTCGAACGCGACGACGTCGACCAGGCGAAAGGTGAGTGGGAACAATTGACGCTGCTCCCGTTCATGGAACGCCGCCCCGAGCGCCGCTCCTCGTTTCGCACGTTGAGCGGAACCGAGTTGCAACGGCTCTACACGCCGACCGACGTCGCCGACGTCGACTATCTCGCCACCATCGGTTTCCCCGGCCAGCCGCCCTATACGCGCGGCCCTTACGCGACCATGTATCGCGCGCAACCGTGGACCATGCGACAGATCGCAGGCTTCGGGACCGCGGATGACACCAACGCACGCTTTCGCTTCCTGATTGCGCAGGGTCAGACCGGCATCTCGACCGACTTCGACATGCCGACCCTGATGGGGTGCGACAGCGACGATCCGCGCAGCGAGGGTGAGGTCGGCCGAGAGGGCGTCGCGATCGATTCGGTCGACGACATGCTCGACCTCTACCGCGACATCGATCTCGAGAAGATCTCGGTTTCGATGACCATCAACCCATCGGCCTGGATTCTGCTCGCGATGTACCTGGTCGCGGCCGAAGAGCGCGGCTTCGATTGGAAGAAATTATCGGGGACGATTCAAAACGATATCGTCAAAGAGTACATCTCGCAAAAAGAATGGGTCTATCCGCCCAAGCCCGCGATTCGGCTGGTGCGTGACACGATCGTATTTAGCACGCGGAACCTCCCGCACTACAATCCCGTCAATATCAGCGGCTATCACACGCGCGAGGCCGGCTCGACTGCGATTCAAGAGGTCGCGTTCACGCTGGCCGGCGGAATCGGGTACGTCGAGGAGGTCCTCAAGCTCGGCATCGACGTCGACTCGTTTGCACCGCGGCTGTCTTTCTTCTTCGTCTCGCAGATCGACTTCTTGGAAGAGGTCGCGAAATTCCGCGCGGCGCGCCGCGTCTGGGCGAAGGTGATGCGGGACCGCTTCGGCGCGAAGAAAGCCGAGTCGCAGCGCTTACGCTTCCACACACAAACCGCCGGTGCGTCGTGCACGGCGCGCGAGCCGCTCAACAACATCGCGCGCACCGCCATCGAGGCGTTGGCGGCGGTGCTCGGGGGCACACAGTCGCTCCACACCAACGGCTACGACGAGGCGCTTTCGATCCCAAGCGAGCCGGCGATGAAGATCGCGCTGCGCACGCAGCAGATCATCGCCGAAGAGAGCGGCGTCGCCGGGACGATCGATCCGCTGGCCGGTTCGTACGCCGTCGAGCGGCTCACCTCCGACATCGAAGCGGGCTGCTTCGCCTACTTCGAAGAGGTCGAGAAGCGCGGTGGCCTGGTACGCTGCATCGAGGAGAACTTCTTCCAGCAAGAGATCGCCGACGCGGCCTACGATCTCTATCAGCGCAAAGAGCGGCACGAGTGGGAACTGGTCGGCGTGACCAAGTACCGCGACGACACGGGGAACCCGAAGGTCGAGTTGCATCACGTCGACGAGGCCGCCTCGGAACGACAGTTGAAGCGTTTGCGCGCAACCAAGGCGCGCCGCAACGAGAACAAGGTGAAAGCCGCGCTGGCCGAAATCGCACGCGTGGCTCAAACCGACGAGAACATCATGCCGGCGACGCTCGAAGCGGTGCGCGCGCGCGTGACCGGCGGCGAAATCGTCAACATGCTCAAGCCGATCTTCGGCACCTACGTCGAGAAGCCCATCTTCTAGTTGAAACCCATGACACGATCCGTCCCGGTTCGCGTTCATCGCGACTTGGCTCGCGCGATCACGGCAATCGAGAACGGATACGCATCGTTCGGCGACACGCTGGCGACTCTGCCGGCACGCGAAAACGGGAAGGCGTCGTTTGTCGTCGGCGTGACCGGCCCGCCGGGAGCGGGGAAATCGACGCTGGTCGACCGGTTGATCGAGAAATTTCGTGCCGGTGGCGAGACGGTCGCGGTAATCGCCGTCGATCCGTCGTCGCCGTTCACGCACGGTGCCGTGCTCGGCGATCGCGTCCGGATGCAACGTCACTCCGGCGACACGGGCGTCTTCATCCGCAGCATGGCGTCGCGCGAATCCGGCGGCGGCCTCGCACCGACGACACACGACGCGACCGCGCTCGCCGCGCATGCCGGCTTCGACGTCATCCTCGTCGAGACGGTCGGCGTCGGCCAGGTCGAACTGGAAATCGTAGCGGTCGCCGACGTCGTCGCGGTGGTCACCGTCCCCGCGCTCGGCGACAGCGTGCAGACCATCAAAGCCGGACTCACCGAGATCGCCGACCTCTTCGTCGTCAACATGGCCGACCGGCCCGGCGCGAGCCGCACCGCGCTCGACCTCAAGCACATGGTGCGCGAGAGCGGGCGCGACGTCGCGGTCCTGCAAACGATCGCGAGCGAGGGAACCGGAATCGACGATGTCATGGTCGCGCTGACGGCTGCGCGCGCGAGCGAATCGAGCAACGCGGGACGCGCCGTTCGTTTCGAGGTCGTGCGCAACATTCGCGACGCGGCGGTGCGCCGCGCCCTCGCCGTCCTCGACGCCCCGCGGGGCCGCTCGGTTCTCGAACGCCTGCGCGCGGGCGAGTTGACGCGTCTCGAGGCGCGGGAAGAATTGTTGGTCTATGCTCTAGCGGAGGTCATCAATGCCGATTAAAGTGCTCGTCGCCAAGCCCGGCCTCGACGGCCACGACCGCGGCGCCAAGATCGTTGCGCGCGCGCTGCGCGACGCGGGGATGGAGGTCGTCTACACCGGACTCCATCAGACGCCGGAGATGATCGTGACGGCGGCCGTGCAGGAAGACGTCGACGTCATCGGCGTGAGCATCCTTTCCGGCGCACACATGACCGTCTTTCCGCGTATCATGAAGTTGCTCGAGGAGCGTGGAGTAGACGACATTTGCGTCATCGGCGGCGGCGTGATCCAAGAGAACGACGTTCCGAAGCTAAAAGTCCTTGGCGTGCGCGAGATCTTCGACGCCGACGCGACGACCCAGAATCTCATCGACGGAATCGAACGCGTCGTCGCCGAGTTCGGACGCGCGCGCAAGCGCACCGGCGCCGCGACGCCCGCGTCATGATCGCAGCCACGGCCAGTCTCTGGCCGCCACAGTACGATCCGGATTACCGGCCGCATAGCGATGAAAAATATTGGGATCGGGCGCGCGAGACGATGCCCGCCGATGAGCGCGATGCGGTCGTGCTCGCCAAGGTTCAAGCCGCGATGCGCTGGGCTTGGGAGCGCGCGCCGTTCTATGAGCAGCGCTGGCGCGCGGCTGGTCTCGAGCCCGGCGACATCCGTTCGCTGGCGGACTTCGAGCGCGTCCCGACGATCCAGAAAAGCGAGCTGCGCGCGGATCAAGCCGAGCATCCGCCCTTCGGTTCGTATCTCTGCGTCGAGCCGCACGAGATCGTGCGCATCCACGGCACCTCCGGAACGAGCGGCCGGCCGACCGCGTTCGCGTGGGCGGCACAAGATCTCGCGGCGATCCGCGAAGCGCACGCGCACATCATGTGGTCGATGGGCATCCGACCCCACGACGTCGTCATCGTCTGTTCGGTCTTCTCGTTGTACGTCGGCTCGTGGGGTGCGCTCGCCGGAACCGAGCGGCTCGGCGCCGCCGCATTTCCGTTCGGCGCCGGCGTGCCCGGCCAAACGCTGCAAGCGATCAGCTGGATCCGGCAGATGCGCCCGACTGCGTTCTATGGAACGCCGTCGTACGCGTTGCGCCTCGCCGAAACGGCGCGCCGTGAAGGCGTCGATCCGGCGAGCCTTGGCCTGCGGATCATGTTCTTCTCCGGCGAACCCGGTGCGGGGATACCGTCGACGAAGCGGCTGATCGAAACGACGTTCAACGCGATCTGTATCGACAGCGGGAGCATGGGCGAGGTCACGCCTTGGATGAACATCGCCGAATGTGGCGAGCGCACCGGGATGCATCTGTGGCAAGACTTCGTCTATACCGAACTCTGCGATCCGCAGACGTGGCAGCGCGTTCCGTTCGGGTCGCGCGGAACCCCCGTGTACACGCAGCTCGAGCGAACGACGCAGCCGATGATTCGCCTGGTCTCCGGCGATTACGCCGAGTGGACCGATGCACCGTGCCCGTGCGGTCGCACCTATCCGCGCTTTCCGCTCGGGATCATCGGCCGGATCGACGACATGCTCGTGATTCGCGGCGAGAACGTCTACCCGAGCGCCATCGAGGAAGTGTTGCGCTCCTTCGACGAGCTCGGAACGGAATTCGAGATCGTCGTGTCGCGCAGACAGCAGATGGACGAGTTGGACGTACGCGTCGAGATCGCACCGAGTGCATCCCGCGAGGGGTTGGCGGAGCGTCTCGTCGCCGAGCTGAAGCGCAAGATCGGCGTTCGAGTCGGCGTCGAGTTGTGCGACGCAGACGCACTCGCGCGCACGGATCTCAAGTCCCGCCGCGTCCACGATCGACGCTCAACGGCTTAGGATTGTCTCGCCTCGCGCCAATAGCGCACCCTCGCCGAGGGCGCGCAACTTCGCGTACGCGATGTCGCGGCGCATCGGTGCCATCCCACAATTGGTCGAGCAAATGATGCGTTCGTCCGGCAAATAGCGGCGCGCGAGCTCGATCGTCTTCGCGACGTCCTCAGCCCTCTCGACGCGATCGGTCGCGACGTCGATGACAC
Source organism: Candidatus Zemynaea palustris (assembly GCA_003134695.1). GTDB lineage: Bacteria > Vulcanimicrobiota > Vulcanimicrobiia > Vulcanimicrobiales > Vulcanimicrobiaceae > Zemelea > Zemelea palustris. Next base: position 10,665 of record PLCB01000005.1, read on the forward strand.
CGATCGCGGCCTTCTTGTCGCCGAGCATCCCGAGCACGCGCGGCGGGACGTGCGAGCCCGCTAATTCCAGTGAGACGGCGCCGACCTTGCTCTGAGCGAGGAAGGGAAAGATGTGCGCGTACTGATCCCACTCTTCACCTAATTTCGCTTTCCACTTGACGTTGGCGTCGACGCCGTATCCGTAGCACACGTGGACGATCGTCTCGCAGCGCACGCCGTCGATGCAGGCATCCAGCGCCGCGACTCCCCACTCGTCGACTTCGTCGAAGTAGACGTTGAAGGCGGGCTCGTCGATCTGCACCGCGTCGACGCCCAGCGTCACGAGATCTTCGATTTCTTCACGGATCGCCCGCGCGAAGGCGAACGCGGCCTTTTTTCGATCGCGATAGTGCTCGTCGTTGAGCGTGTCGACGATCGTCATCGGACCCGGAATCGTGATCTTCAGCCGATGCTTCGTCGCCTCGCGCGCGAAACGCATCTCGTCGGCATGCACCGGCGCGTTCCGCCGAACTTCGCCGACGATCGTCGGACAATCGGCCTCGTAGCGATCGCCTCGGATGCCGCGCCGCGCGAGTTTCGCCGAATCGACGCCGGCGAGCGCGCCCGCAAACCCGTGCACGAAGTGCCGGCGCGACTGCTCGCCGTCGGTGACCAGATCGATACCGGCATGTTCCTGCTCGAAGAGCGCGATGCGGGTTGCGTCGCGCTGCGCCTCGCGCAGTGCAGCACCGGCCAGGCGCCAATCGGGCCAGAGCCGCTCGGGCTCGGCGAGCCATGCCGGTTTTGGCAAACTGCCCGCAATCGTCGTCGGAAAGAGCATCGCGGCAGGCGGCGGTTAGGGTTGGTCGCAGGGCGGATGACCGCAGGCGCAGGCTGTCTCGTCCTCGTCGTCCTCGTGCCGCCGACAATGCTCGCTACAAAACGTCTCCGACGGTTCGTTCCCGGTTTCGGGTCCGGCTTCGGCCATCACGACGCACTGGCAGATGTCGTGAGCGCAGGCGCTCGATTCGCTTGACATAGCCTGATCTTACCCGAAACGGGGCGAGTCGGCCACTAGATCCGCGACCTCTTCGCGCGCGGCGCTCCCGCCGAGCGCCGTTCGACGTAGTCGTGTAGGTTGTTCTTCTTGAAGCTGACATCCGCGTCGATTTCTTGCATCTCGACGCGCGCTGCTGATCGTCGCGCGCGGCCATGGTCCTTCATCGAAGGCGCGGCGTGCCGCGGCCAGCGCGTGGTCGATGTCGGCGGCTTTTCCGGCCGCACTCGCCGGGCGGTAAGGACGCACGGGGACGCGAAACCGGATCGCGCGATGAGAGCGGTGGTAACCCGCGTGAGCGAAGCACGGGTCGAGATCGACGGACGCGTTGTGGGCGCCATTGGCGGCGGTCTTCTCGTGTTGCTGGGAGTAGCGGTCGCCGACACGCTCGACGATGCACGCTACATCGCAAAGAAAGCCTACGAGCTGCGCATCTTTCGCGACGACGCGGGCGCGATGAATCGTTCGCTGGTTGAGGTCGGCGACGAGATCCTGGTCGTCTCGCAGTTTACGCTCTTCGGCGACGTCCGAAAGGGACGTCGGCCATCCTTCATCGGCGCGGCGCCGCCCGAACACGGGCGCCGACTCTACGAAGCCACCGTCGCCGAATTGCGCAGCCTTGGGGCGAGCGTCGCGACCGGCGAATTTGCTGCGACGATGTCCGTCCATTCGGTCAACGACGGCCCGGTGACGATCCTCGTGGACAGCACCAAACTCTTCTGAGAGGCCGTGTTGCCGGTCACCCGCGGCGCAGCAGGAGTCCTAACTTTGCACTGCAAAGTCTAGGGCGATGCAACTCCGGCAAGCCATGGCCGACCTCGCCGAGGTCCGCGGCCGCCTGGCGACAGTCCAACGCTTTGACGGATACTCGGCCTGGGCCGCGATCGCAAGCGGCGGCGTCGCGATCCTCGCCGGCGCCGTCCAGTACGCGCTCATTCCGCATCCCACGCTCGCGGCGGAGCGCCGAACCTACCTTCTTCTGTGGTTGAGTTGCCTTGCGGTGGCGCTCGCGCTCAACTACGGTGCGATTCTCGTCTGGCGAGCGCGTCAGCGTGGCCACCAGGCCGACGCGCAGATGCGAACCGTCGGGATGAGCATCTTGCCGGCGATCGCCGCCGGCGGCGTGATCACGCTCGCCCTCGTGACACGCGGCTTGTTCGATTTGCTCCCCGGAATGTGGTGCGCGACCTACGCGCTCGGGCTCTTTTCGTCGCGCGCGATGGTGCCGCGAGACGTCGCGTTTGTCGCGGTTGCCTTTGGCGCGTTTGCAACGATTCTCTTGCTGTTTCCCGGAATTGACCCGCTGTCGTGGTGGGTGATCCCGTTCGCTTTCGGCGGTGGTCAGATCGCGATCGGCATCCTGGTTCGTGCGGAAGTCTCTCGCGATGGGGTGGCGTCGTGAAGCCGGCGCAGTTTGCCTACGAAGGGCTCGAACGCATCTTCCACGAGCGCGGTCGACTTGCGGTCTGCACGTGTCTCATCGCCAACCCCGACGGAATGAGTTTTACGGCGCTGCAAGACGCATGCGCGCTGACCGACGGGAACTTGAACCGGCACCTCCATGCGCTCGCCGAGACGGGGATCATTACGCTCTCCCGCACGCGCGGCAAGGGACGCCCGACGACGATCGTTCGCATCACCGCTTCAGGCCGCGCACGCTTTCTTGCCTACATCGACGAACTGGAAACGGTCGTGCGCGCGGTTCACGCCGTCGACGAAAACGAAGAGGGCGCACGCAACCTGCGCCTGGCGACGTCTTCGTGATCGCGCGCGCGCGTACGACCGACGGCGAATCGAACGCGGCGCGGCACGTCGCGATCATTATGGACGGCAACCGCCGTTGGGCTCGCGAGCGACGCCTCCCGACGATTGAGGGACACCGCGCCGGCACGCAAACGCTTCGTCAGATCATCCGCGCGGCGTCGCGTCTGGGCGTCGAGATCCTCACCGTCTTCGCGTTCTCCGAGGAGAATTGGCGGCGCGAGCCAAGCGAGGTCGCGCTGTTAATGGAATTGCTGCGGCTCTTCGCCCTGCGCGAGCGCGACGCGCTCTGCGCCGAGAACGTCCGCATCGGCCTCTTGGGGCGGATCGACGCGCTGCCTCAGTCGACGCGCGACGCATTGAACGCCCTGGTTGATGCAACCGCTTCCAACGACGGCCTCTTACTCAACCTCGCCATCAACTACGGCGCCCGGCGCGAACTCGGGGATGCGATGCGAGCGCTTGCGCGTGACGTTCAACGCGGCAATTTGGCGCCTTCGGCGATCGACGAGGAGACGCTCTCACACTATCTCTATACGGCCGGCCTGCCCGACCCCGATCTCTTGATCCGCACCGGCGGCGAGTTACGGTTGTCGAACTTCCTCTTATATCAGGTCGCATACACCGAGCTGTGGGCGACGCCGGTCTATTGGCCGGACTTCGACGCAAGCATGCTGGCAAAGGCGATCGGCTCGTTCTCGACGCGCCAGCGCCGCTTCGGAACCTAACAGCGGACGGGCACTCGCGGCACCTAAAGGCGCAGCCTGCGCACTCTCATGCGTGTTATACTTAGAGGACTGTGAAAACTCGCCCGGATCTCCGTAATATCGCGATCATCGCCCACGTCGATCACGGCAAGACGACGCTGGTCGATGCGATGCTCAAGCAGAGCGGCGTCTTTCGCGAGGGGCAGACCGTCGCAACCCGTGTGATGGATTCGAACCCGCTCGAACGTGAGCGCGGGATCACGATCCTGGCCAAGAATACGGCGATCAGGCACGGCGACATCAAGTTCAACATCGTCGACACGCCTGGCCACGCCGATTTCGGCGGCGAGGTCGAACGCGTGTTGCAGATGGTCCAGGGCGTGCTCTTGCTCGTCGATGCGGCCGAGGGCGTCATGCCACAGACGCGTTTTGTTTTGCGCAAGGCGCTCGAACTCGACCTACGCGCGATCGTCGTCATCAACAAGATCGACCGAAAGGACGCGCGCGCCGAAGTCGTCGTCAATCAGACCTTCGATCTGTTCATCGAACTCGGCGCGAGCGACGAGCAGGCCGAATTCGCGGTCGTCTATACCAACGCCAAAGCGGGCATCGCCAAGCGTGCCCTGACCGATCAAAGCGGCGACCTCGAGCCGCTATTCGAAACCATCGCAGAGCGCATTCCCGAAGCACCGGCCGAAGACGGCCCCTTCCAGATGCTCGTCTCCGCGATCGACCACAACAAGTACGTCGGGCGCATCGGCATCGGTCGCGTCTTTCGCGGTTCGTCGCGGATCAATTCGCCGATCGCCAAGGTCTCGCGCGACGGCACTATCGAGTCGGGCTTACGCCTGACGACGCTGTTGACGTTCGCCGGGCTCGAGCGCATNNGGCCTCAACATCGGCGACACGATCGCCGATGCGCATACGCCCGAAGGCATCACCGCGATCTCCGTCGACGAGCCGACGGTCTCGATGTCGTTCATCGTCAACGCATCGCCGTTTGCAGGCAAGGAAGGCCGATACCTGACATCTCGTCAGATCCGCGAACGACTCCACCGCGAGCTCGAGTCGAACGTCGCGCTACGAGTCGCCGATACTGACAGCGCGGACACGTTTGAAGTACGCGGGCGCGGCGAGCTGCATCTTTCAATTCTGATCGAGACGATGCGCCGCGAAGGCTATGAGATGGCCGTCTCCAAACCGCAGGTCATCCTCACCGAGCGCAAGGGCGTCAAATACGAACCGGTCGAGTACGTCGTGATCGACGTGCACGAAGACCACGCCGGCTCGGTCATCGAGGCGCTCGGCAAGCGCAAGGCGGTCATGTCGAACATGCTCGTCATCGGCACGTCGCGGCGGCTCGAGTACACGATGCCGACGCGCGCCATCTTCGGACTGCGCGGCGAGCTGCTCACGCTGTCACGCGGCACCGCCGTCATGTCGCACACCTATTACGATCATCAGCCGTGGAGCGGCGAGATTCCAGGGCGCGCGGTCGGCGCGCTCGTCGCGAGCGACACGGGGACGACGACGGCCTATGCGATGGTCGGGCTCGAAGCGCGCGGCCGCTTCTTCGTCGGCGATGGCGTCAACGTGTACGAGGGCATGATCGTCGGCCGCGCCGGCGACGAGTACGACGTTGCGGTCAACGTGGTGCGCGCAAAAAAGTTGACCAACATGCGCGCCTCGGGTTCGGACGACAGCACCAAACTCTCGCCGCCCGAGGAAATGACGCTCGAACGCGCGATCGAATTCATCGAGGACGACGAACTGGTCGAGGTGACGCCGAAATCGATTCGGCTCCGTAAGCGCTTGCTCCACGAAACCGAGCGACAGCGCCTGCGCAAGCGCGAGAAAGCCTCGGCCTAAAGTAGGCTAAGGGACCGGATGAACGTCGCCAGGATCTTGGGGTGGCGACTTGAGCGAAACGAACTTCAGGTGACCTGAGGTTTCGACCAGGCCGGCGTGTGTCGTGCCCCTCGGAATGATCACCATCGTCCCCGGCTTGAGAGCGATCTGTTTGTCGCCGAGCCACTCGGTGCCGGTACCCTCGAGGAAGATCTGGACCTCGTCAGCATTGTAGTGCTGGTGTTTGAACGCCGTCCCCATTTGCACTGCGAGGGTCATGCCGTCGTCGATGACCATGGTCTTCGATCGCAGGTTCGGGAAGATTGCGGTCGGCGGAGGCATCGCGTCGGTTGTGAGCGCGGCGAGATCGTACGTGCCGGCGACCAGCGGCGCGGCCGCGGCGCGCGCGGCCTGCGGCAGGTGTGTTAGGGCGGCGCCAATAGCAAACGACAGCACGGCTATGGCAACCGTTCGAATGTGTTGCTTCATGGCCCGTCCTACTAAGTCGCGGCGCGGCGCTCCTGCCGCGGCGCTTCGCCCGCAACCTCCTAGCGCAAGCGTTCGAGTTCCGGAAGTTTCGGCAGGCCGGCCGTAAACGTGAGTTCGCCCTTGTTCTGGTCGTAGTCGACCAGCACGCTTTGGCCGTCCTTGATCTCGCCGGCCAGGATCTTGCGCCCGAGCGGCGTCTCGAGTTCCTTCTGAATCGCGCGCTTGAGCGGGCGCGCGCCGTAAACCGGATCGTATCCGACCCTCACGAGGTGGCGACGCGCCGATTCGGAGAGCTCGAGCGTGATGCGCCGGTCGGCGAGCCGCTGGCGCAGCCGATCGGTCTGGATCTCGACGATCTTCGCGAGCTGTTCCTCGCTCAGCGCTTGGAAGACCACGATCTCATCGACGCGGTTAAGGAACTCCGGCCGGAAGTGGCGGCGCAATTCGTCGAGCAGCGTCGCGCGCATGACCGCATAGTCGGCGCCGCCGGCCCCGTGATAATCGAGGATGCGCTGGCTGCCGATGTTGGACGTCATGATCAGAATCGTGTTCTTGAAGTCGACCGTGCGGCCTTGCCCATCGGTCAGCCGGCCGTCGTCGAGAATCTGCAGGAACACGTTGAAGACTTCGGGCGCGGCTTTTTCGATCTCGTCGAACAAGACGACCGAGAACGGACGGCGCCGCACCGCTTCGGTGAGTTGGCCGCCTTCTTCGTACCCGACGTATCCCGGCGGCGCGCCGATGAGACGCGCGACCGAGTGCTTCTCGCCGTACTCCGACATGTCGATGCGCACCATCGCGCGCTCGTCGTCGAAGAGATAGGCCGCCAGGGCTCGCGCAAGTTCCGTCTTGCCGACGCCGGTCGGACCGAGAAAGATGAACGAACCGATTGGACGGTTGGGATCGGACAAGCCCGACCGCGCGCGGATAACCGCCTCGGCGACCGCGGTGACCGCTTCGTCTTGGCCGATGACGCGCGTGTGCAGCTCTTCGTCGAGCCGCAATAACTTCTTCATCTCACCTTCGAGCAGCTTCGAAACCGGGACACCGGTCCAGCGGCTGACCACCGCGGCGATGTCTTCCTCGTCGACTTCTTCTTTCAGTAATCGCGGCTTGCCGTCGGCACTGAGCGCGGCTTCCGCGGCTTTCAAGTCCTTCTCGAGACCGGCGAGCTTTCCGTAACGCAGCTCGGCGGCACGGCTGAGATCGTATTGACGCTCGGCCTGTTCGATCTCGGCCTTGGTCGTCTCGATCTGCTGGCGCAGTGAGCGCAACTTCTGGACGGCATCTTTCTCGGCTTGCCAGCGGGCTTTGATGCCGTCGGTCTCCGCTCGCAGGTTCGCCAGTTCGTGCTCGATCCGTTCGAGGCGGCGCTTCGAGCCTTCGTCGCTTTCTTTCTTGAGCGCCTCGCGCTCGATCTCGAGTTGCATCATCCGGCGCGACGCTTCGTCCAGCTCGACCGGCATCGAATCGATTTCGGTGCGGAGCTTCGCCGCCGCCTCGTCGACCAAATCGATCGCCTTGTCCGGTAAGAAGCGGTCGGTAATGTAGCGGTTCGAGAGCACCGCCGCCGCGACGAGTGCCGAGTCCTTGATGCGCACGCCGTGGTGGACTTCGTAGCGCTCGCGCAAGCCCCGCAGAATCGAGATCGTGTCCTCGACGCTCGGTTGATCGACGAAGATCGGCTGGAAGCGACGCTCGAGCGCAGCGTCTTTCTCGATGTACTTGCGGTATTCGGCGAGCGTCGTCGCGCCGATCATGTGCAGCTCGCCGCGCGCCAACATCGGCTTGAGCAGATTGCTTGCATCCATCGAGCCCTCGGCCCGGCCGGCGCCGACGACGTTATGCAGTTCGTCGACGAACAAGACAATCTGGCCCTCGGAGCTCTGAACGTCTTTGAGGACAGCTTTGAGGCGCTCTTCGAACTCGCCGCGATACTTGGCGCCGGCGACGAGCGCGCCTATGTCGAGCGCGACCAGTCGCTTGTTCTTGAGGCCTTCGGGGACGTCGCCGCGCACGATCCGCTGCGCCAGACCTTCGACGATCGCCGTCTTGCCGACGCCGGGCTCGCCGATGAGGACCGGATTGTTTTTCGTGCGGCGCGAGAGCACTTGCACGACGCGGCGAATCTCTTCGTCGCGGCCGATGACCGGATCGAGTTTTCCCGCTTCGGCAAGTTTGGTGAGGTCTTGGCCGTAGCGCTCAAGTGACTGATACGTCCCCTCGGGATTCTGCGAGGTGACGCGCTGGTTGCCGCGCACTTCCTTCAGCGCCGCAAGCAAACGATCGCGCGTGACCCGGTTTTCACGCAGCAGGCGGCCGAGGGAACCCGAGTCATCGAGCATCGCCAGCAGAACGTGCTCGACTGAGACGTAATCGTCTTTGAGTTTCGCGGCTTCTTCCGCGGCCTGCACCAGCATGCGACTGCCGCGCGCCGAAAATTGCGGTTGTACGTCGCCGCTGCCGGAGAGGCGCGGAAGGCGAGCGATCGACTCGTCGACTGCGCGCCCGAACGCGCTCATGTCGACGCCGGCTTTCGCGAGTAAGGCGGGGACTATGCCCTGATCTTGGTCGAGCAAGGCCGCCAGCACGTGCTCGGGCTCGACGTTCGGCGTCCGCTCGCGCAGCGCTCGCGTATAGGCTTCGTTGAGCGCTTCTCTGACGCGCTCGGTCATCCGTTCTGCGTTCATGTGCCCTTATACAACCCGGAGGGAGGCTCGCTTCGTTGCAGGACAAACCTTTCCCGGAAACGCCGCCGCTTGCGCCCGAAAGGACTTACCGTGCGTAATCTTCGCCGACCCTCACTCGCCGTGGCCACGCTGACGATCGCGCTTCTGCTCGAGGCGGGCAGCGCTCCGGCGCGTGCGGCGCTCGGCGGGCCATTCGCCGGCCTGGACGTCGTCAAGCTGGTGCTGACGACCCCCGGCGTCGCCCGCGACGCGTCCCTGTCGACCGAAAAAAGCGTGTGGGTCAACGTCGAGGCGCAGAAGTCGGGCGGGTTTATCCGTGGCGACCAAGCGACCTCGGGGCTGACGATCGATGGAGATTGGCTGCTTGCCGTCCCGCTCGACACCGGCAAGCCGACCGGCGCATATGTCGCGCTCGTCTATCGCTCGACCGGTGGTGCGCCGGACTACGTCGCGGCGGTCGACTCGAAGCGTGGTTTCCTGCGCGTCGCAGTGCGCGACGGTCACCTCTTCGTGACGGCGCCGCTGTTTTCGAAACGCGATCCGCCGTGCTGTCCGAGCGCGGAGGTCGTCGAACGGATGCTCTACAGTCCGGGCACGAGCGGCCTGATCGTCGTCACGACGCAGCGCGTGAACCTCAGCAAGCCGCCCCCGCCGCCTCCGAGTCCCGGCGCTAGGCCTTAGCGCGTTCGCGGAGCACCCGGACGTCGCCATTGCGGATCGTCACGCCGCTCGCGTCGAACCACTCTAGCAACGGGACGGCGTACTTGCGCGACGTGCCGACGAGATCGCGGAATTGGGCCATCGTCAGCGTTCCCGTTTTACGAAGCGACGACTCGAGACGCGAGCGCGCGTTCGAGATCTGCTCGCCGCGATAGACGTCGTCGCCGACCTTGATCAGCACGCCGCTCGCCAGCAGCGTATCAAACGCCTGCGGCAGACCGGCGATCTTCGACGACTTGACATGGGTGAGCAGTTCGGAGAACGGCACGGGCACGAACGGCTGTTGCGGGTCGAGCGCGAAGGCGCGATCGAAGAAGTCACGCTGCTCGGCACTCAAGGTCGGGACGAAGCCCGGCGTCGCGTAGTAGCCGCTGCGCGCCGCGATCCGTCCGTCTTCGGCAAAGAGGGCCAGCAGCCGGATCAGCGTCGGCTCCGCGATGGCGAGCGCGCGCGAAAGGGCCAGCGAGGTCGTGCCGTACATCCACGGCTTTTCGGTTTGATTGACGTTCAATTGCTCGACGATGCGCGCGTGGGTTCCGTCGGCGAGTTCGGCGTCGAGATACGCCGTTGGCTTCGAAAGCCGCAGGACGCGACCGCGTTCGACGAGTGCGTCGAGGGCCTGTTGCGCGACGTCCTCGCGCACGTTGGCCGCCGCGCCGACGCGCGCCGCCGTCGTGCCGTCGAGTCCGGCCTCGCGCAGCGCGGCCACGAGTGCCGCGAACTCGTCGGTTTCGGCATCGTCGCCTTCGGGCGCCGCCTCGAATCCGGCGATCGTCCCGCCGCCCAGCAGATCTTTCGGCGAAAGGCGCCGCACGACGAACGCCGCGCCGGGAAATACCACCGTCGGTTGACGCAGATGGAGTCGCGCGTTCGTTTCGCCGGCGGTCGCCGGTACGCTCGCGAAAGCGAGCGTCCCGAAGATCTCGGCCGCACCGATGTAGACGCGCACCGGCGTCCGGCGCCGTAACATTCCGAGCGCACCCGGCAACGGCTGAAAGCGAACGTCGAATGAGGCGAGCGATTGGAATTGCGCGCTCGCGAGCACGCCGCCGCGCGCGATCTCGGCGCGCTCGATCGAGGGCACGTTGACCGCGACGCGCGATCCACCGTCGACGCGCTCGCGCGATTCGCCGAAGACCTGGAGGCTGCGGACGCGCACCGTGCGTCCCGCCGGCGCGAGCGCTAACTCGTCGCCGACCGCGATGCGGCCCTGCATCAGCGTTCCCGTCACGATCGTCCCGTGTCCGGGCAGCGCGAAGACGCGATCGATCGGCAAATAGGCGGGCGCTTCGGGGTGTCGCGGCGGCAGAGCGACGAGCGCGTCGTGAATCGCTGCGCGCAGCTCGTCGAGTCCGGCACCCGTGACGGTCGAGACGGCGATCGCGGGCGCGCCGGCGGCGATCGTTCCGGCCAGTGCCTCCGTCGTGAGCTCGCGCGCGAACGCCAATTCGTCGCTCGACACCAGGTCGGACTTCGTCAAGACGACGAGCGTGCGGCGAACGTTCAGATATTGGAGTACTTGGAGATGCTCGATCGTCTGCGGCCGCGGCCCTTCGTTCGCCGCGACGACCAGCAACAGCAATTCCATCCCCGCGGCACCCGCCAGCATGTTGTGCAGGAAGCGCTCGTGGCCCGGGACGTCGACGATCCCCGCCTCGACGCCGTCGTCGAAACGCAGGTGCGCGAAACCGAGATCGAGCGTCATCCCGCGCAGCTGCTCCTCGAGCCAGCGATCCGGATTGGTGCCGGTGAGCGCCTGGACGAGCGACGATTTTCCGTGATCGACGTGTCCGGCGGTTCCTAAGATGTGCATCAGCCGATGACGCGCGCGAGGGCCTCGGCGACGTAAGCGTCTTGATCGGGATGGATGGTGCGCAAGTCGAGCAGCAGTTCATCGCCTTCGACGCGGCCGACGATCGGTGGCCGTTCGCGCCGGAAGGCTGCGGCCAGCGCGTTCGGATCGCCACTCGTTGGCCGGATCGCGAGCGCGACGGACCCCAGACGCGCGAGCGGCAGCGCCCCGCCGCCGACATATGCTTCCGAGTCGATGACCCGGGTATGCCTTGCCTGTCGGCTGAGTCTCGATTGAATCTGCGCGGCGCGTTCGCGCAACGCTTCAACCGAATACCCGAGCATCGCATAGAGCGGGACGCGCTTCGCACCACCCGGTTCGAGATAGAGCCGCAGCGTGGCGCCAAGCGCTGCGAGCGTCGCCTTGTCGACCCGCAGCGCACGCAGCAGCGGGTTCGCGCGCAGGCGCGCAACCAGAGGTGCGCGTCCGAGAATGATGCCGGCTTGGGGCCCGCCGAGAAGCTTGTCGCCGGAAAATGCGATCAGGTCGACGCCGTCACGGACCGCGTCGACGACGGTTCGTTCGTGCGGCAGCCCGTAGTCGGCGAGATCTTCGAGCGCTCCGCTACCCAGATCTTCGACCACCGGAATCCCGACACGGCGTCCAAGCGCAGCCAACTCCCCCGGATTGACGTCGGCGACAAAGCCTTCGATGCTAAAATTCGAGTTGTGGCTGCGCAACAGCAGCGCCGTGCGCGGCGTCAACGCTTGTTCGAAGTCGCGCAGATAGACCTTATTGGTCGTGCCGACCTCCACCAGCGTCGCGCCGCTGCGCGCGAGAACGTCGGGCAATCGGAAACCGCCGCCGATCTCGATCAACTGATTGCGCGCCACGACGACCTCGCGGCTCTTCGCGAACGTATCGAGAACGAGCAAAACCGCCGCGGCGCAGTTGTTGACGACGAGCGCGTCTTCGGCGCCGCTCACTTCGCGCAGCAAGCCGCCGATGCGCTCGTAGCGCGAACCGCGCGTCCCGCTTTCGAGATCGAACTCGAGATTCGAATAGCCGCGCGCGATCGCGCCGATCGCATCGGTCGCTTCGCGGGCCAGCGGCGCGCGGCCCAAGTTCGTGTGCAAGAGAATCCCGGTTCCATTGATCACGTCGAGCAGCCCGTCGCGCTCCGCGACGGCGAGGCGCTCGCAAACGGCCGCCACGATTGCCTCGAATTGCGGAACAGCCGGGCTACGGTCGGCGGCGCTCCGCCGAATCTCGGCGATCACCGCATCGATCGCGTCTTTGACGGTCTCGGGACCGACGAGCGGCGAGAAGCCCGCGATGCGCGGCTCGGCGAGGAGCCGGTGCACCGCCGGGATGTCACGCAGCGACATAGCGTAAGCGGCTCGCATCGCGAGCCTCGTCGCCGCGCAGTTCTGAGCGAGCCCTAGGCGGCCGCGAGATGCTTGTCGAGCATCGACGTGATCGCTCGCTCCGGAACGAATCCGACGATGCGGTCGACGGCCTGGCCGTCCTTGAAGAGGATGAGACAGGGGATTCCCGACACATGATATTCGCCCGCGAGCCCGGGGTTCCGATCCGTGTCGAGCTTTACGAAACGGATTCGGCCGGAATACGCCTGGGCGACTTTCTCGATCACCGGCGCCAGCATCTTGCACGGACCACACCAATCGGCCCAGAAGTCTACCAACACGGGTTCGCCGCTTGCTAGCACTTCGCTCTGGAAGTTCGCCTGCGACACATCCGGGAGAGCACTCATGTCAGAAACCTTACCTCCAGCCCACAGGACCGCCGATGGACGTGCGCGGTTGCGCTGCGCCCTCCTGGGCGCCGGTTTGGCGTTCGGGCTGACCGGTCCCGTTTTGGCGCGCAGCGCGCCCGTGCGGGTGCTCGTGAGTGCGCCGGTCGCCGACACTGCTCGGCCGACGATGTCGGCGACGCTCTGGACGAAGATGGTAAGCGACTGGGTCAGTGCGACGGTGATCCCGTTCGCGGGAGAGCAACCAACCGTCGACGATTGCCACAAAGCGGGGGCCGACTTCGTGGTCTCCGCGCCGTTCGAACTCCGGCCGCGATTGCCGGGGATGCCGAACGTCGGCGGCGGGCGCGTCGCCGCGCGTTCCCACATCGTCGTAACCAATTGTTTCACCAGCTCGGTCGTCTACGATCAAACCGTCAGCTTCGATAGCGATCCGTCGAGCGCCGGCGCCGGCGATCTCGAGAGTTCGCCCGAGATCACGTGGTCGAGAAACGTACCGGCGACGCTTGGGAAGTATCCGGTCTTCTTTGCGCACATCGCGCGCGTTTTTCAGGTCCGACAACCGCTCGTGCTGGTCGATCTGCGCGAAGGCGTGAAGCCCGGCGACGTCCTGCGCATCTTCGCCGGCGCCGACCACAAAGCCAAAGGCCCGATCTATCTGACGGTCACCCAAATGCTGGGCAAATACGTCGAGGCCATGTACTCGAGCGTATCCGGCGGTCCGCAACCCGCCGTCGGCGACTTCGTCGAACCCGTCGCCAAACCGTCGCCCTAAAATCTCGCGATCTACTGGTTGAACTGTTTGAATTTTCGCCAGAGCGCGCCGAAAACGTCGCTGTAGTCGTCGGTCCACGGCGCCGTCGTCGACGGCTTCGCGCCGGCCCAGCGCCGATCGGCGGCGAGGTCTCGCAGCGCGTCGCTTGAACCCGCGAAAACGAGCGCCAGGGTCGAGGCGTCGGCGAGGTACGGCGCGCCGTCCTCTTCCACGTAGAATTGAGCGAGCGCCGGAGCGCCGATTGCGGCGGCCGTGGCCTCGGCCGGGGTCATCAGTTCGAGGTTGCGGCTTGAAAGATGGAGCAGCACGATGCCCCGCGGTTTGAGTACGCGCAGGTAGCCGCGCAGCGCCTCCTCGGTCAGGAGATGCGTCGGGACGCTGTCGGAGGTGAACGCGTCGACGACCAGCAGATCGAATCGCTTCGCCGTCTCGCGCGCGAGCATTAAGCGAGCGTCGCCCATGACGACTCGAACCCGACCTTTCGCGCAGTCGGCGAGATAGCCGAACCGCGAGCGATCGAAGGCGAACGCCAGCACCTTCGGATCGATCTCGAAGTAGGTGACGGTATCGCGCGGCCGTGCGTATGCGGCGATTGCGCCGGTGCCGAGCCCCACGACGCCGATGTCGACGGCGCCACGGCGTTCCACCGATCGCACCGCTTGACCGATCGGCGTGTCCGGCGCGTAATACAGCATCGGCTTACAATGTCGCGGACCCGCATCGGCGATTTCCGCTCCGTGCAGGGTCGTGCCGCTGTAAAGAATGTGCAGGGTGCCTTCTCGCCAGTCGTAATCTTGCGCCATCCGTAAGACGCCGAAGAATCCGCGCTCGCCCGCAACCCACCGTTCGCGATGGCTGGCATGCGTCGCGCCGATCGAGATCGCGGCGAGCGCCGCCATAAACGGCCAGGCTCGCCCTCGTAGCGCGAACGCCGCGAGCGCGGCGAGCGCGAGCGCGACGCGCGAGACGGCATCGGCGGCATCCTCAACGTTGTCGATCTGCGCGAAGTGGGCGCCGATCCACGCCATGACGCGCGGCGCCGCGTTCAAGGCCGGATACGTCCCAACCGCCAGAGCCGCGAGACCGGCCGCCGCCGCAACGAGAATCCAATCGCGCGTTCGCAAGCGTCCGCTGCCCCACGGCCGCGCCAAGGCGACGAGCACGAGCGCCAACGGGTACTCGACGACCGTCTTAAAGATGGCCGGCGCGATCAGCGCGTTGAAAGCTCCGCCGAGCACGCCGCCGAGAGCGATGCACAAGAGGAACTCGGTTGACCGCTCCGCCGGCGGTCGCCGCGCGACGAGCGTTTGGTGACAGGCGAGCGCGCTGAAGAAAAATGTCGCAAGGTTCAACGCGAACATCGCAGGCAGGGCCGAGCCTTGGTCTTCGAACGGCAGGACGCCGAGACACACCGCCACCAATGCGGCCGCAATAACCAGCGTCGTCTCTAGCGAAATCGGCGGCCGTCGTGCAAACGCGATGACGAAGGTCGCGAGATACAGTGCGAGCGGGATGACCCAAAGGAACGGCACCGAGGAGACATCGGTAACGAGAAACGTCGTCACGCCCAGCATCAGACTCGAAGGCGCGCTCGCCAAGAGAATCCAGGCGGCCCGCTCCTTCCAGGAAATCATTTGTGCGGGCTCCGCCGGAACGTCCGGCTGCGCGCGCATCCGCCGGCTCAAGAGCGTTAGCGCCAGAATCAACCCGACGAAGAGGATGAAGCCGCCGCTCCACAGCGCGCGCTGCGCCGTCAGCGTGACGTGCGGCTCGACGAACGCCGGATACGCGATCAGCGCCACGAAACTTCCGAGGTTGCTCGCGCCGTACAGCCAGTACGTTTGCGCGCCCCCCGACTGCGGGCGCAGCAGTCCGTACCAGCGCTGCAACAGCGGCGCCGTCGCCGAAAGCGCCGCAAATGGGAAGCCGACCGAGAGGGCCAGGACCGCGAGCAGCCACGGAATCGGCGCGTTCGGCGAAGGGTCGCCGAGCACACCGACGATGCGCAACGGAAGGAAGAGCAGCGCCGCGATCAGGACGAGCAGATGGATCCCGGTTTGCACGCGCAGCGAGCGCAGCCGCTGCAGCCAGTGCGCGTAGCCGTACCCGAGCAGGAGCGCCGCTTGAAAGAACACGAGCGACGTGTTCCAGACCGCAGCCGAGCCGCCGAGCCTCGGCAGCAGCAGCTTCGCTACCATCGGTTCGAGGAAAAAGATCAGCGCCGCGCTCGCGAAGATCGAGACGACGAACAGCGGCGTAATGCTACTGCGCCGCGAGGGGTTCGCCCGTGATCTCCTCGATCTGCTTGGCTTGGCTGCCGAGATTGGTCACCGCGATCACCTCGTCGCCCGGCTCGAGCCGCTGCAAACGAACGCCCTTGGTGGAACGGCCGGCTTTCCGAATCTCGGCCACGCGAATGCGGATGACCTGATTGCCGGATGTGATGAGCAGAAGTTCGTCCTCGGGCCGCACCAGGATCTGACCGACAACCGTCCCGATCCCGCGCTCTTTGGCGAACGCTTTGACGCCCTTGCCACCGCGCGAGGTGTGCCGGTATTCCGAAATCGCCGTCCGTTTGCCGAAGGCGTGCGACGTGACGATCAAGACTTCGCGGCGCTCCTTCTCCTCGACGTCCATCGCGACGACTTCATCGCCCTGCGCGAGCGTGATCGCGCGGACGCCGCGCGCGTTGCGACCCATCGGGCGGACGTCCTTTTCGTTGAAGTGCACGGCCATGCCGTCGCGCGTGCCCAGAATGATGTCGCGCGAGCCGTCGGAGAGATCGACCGCGAGTAGCTCGTCGTTTTCGTCGAGGCTGACGGCGATCAAGCCCGTGCGGCGGATGTTGGCGAACTCAGAGAGTGCCGATTTCTTGATGACGCCGCGCCGCGTCACCATCACGAGATACTTTCCATCCTCGAATTTCGTCACCGGGAAAACCGCGGTAACGGTCTCGCCCGGCGGCAGCGTCAAGAGGTTGACGAGTGCCGTTCCACGCGCCTGACGCGTGCTGTCGGGAATCTCCCACGCGCGCAGGCGATACGCCCGGCCCTTGTTCGTGAAGAACAGGACCGTCTGATGCGTCGTCGTCATGAAGAAGTTATCGACGACGTCTTCTTTCTTCAAGTTCGCGATGCCGATGACGCCGCGCCCGCCGCGATTCTGCGCGCGGAACGTGTCGACCGAGACGCGCTTGATGTAACCGCCGACCGTCGAGGTTACCACCGTCTCGGTGTCGGGGATGATGTCTTCGAGATCGAGCTCGTCCTCGGCATGGCCGATCTGCGTGCGGCGCTCGTCGCCGAAGCGCTTCTTGAGGTCGAGCGCCTCGTTCTTGACGATGGTCGAAATGCGGCGCTTGCTGGCCAGAATATCTTCGAGTTCGGCGATCGTCTTGAGCAATTGTTTGTATTCGTCCTCGATCTTCTGGCGCTCGAGGCCGGTCAGCGTGCGCAGCCGCATGTCGAGGATCGCGTTAGCCTGGATCGTCGTGAGCGTGAAGCGCGACATCAACGTTTCGCGCGCCTCTTCCGTGGTCGGGCTCTTGCGAATGATCTCGATGACCTTGTCGATGTTGTCGAGCGCGATTCGGAAGCCTTCGAGGATGTGCGCTCGGTCTTTGGCCTTGGCCAAATCGAATTCGGTTCGGCGGCGCACGACGACGTTGCGGTGCTCGATGAAGTGCTCGAGGATCTGCCTCAGCGAGAGCACCTGCGGTTCGAGCGACATTCCGCGGCCCGGAACCGAGGAAGGCACCGGCACGAGCGCGAGCATGTTGAAGCCGAAAGTCGATTGCAGCGGCGTGTGCTTGTAGAGTTGATTGAGGACGACTTTCGGCGTCGCCGTGCGTGACAGCTCGACCACGATGCGCGTCCCCTTGCGGCTGGACTGGTTCTCGAGCTTCTGAATTCCGGTAATCGACTTTTGTTCGTAGGCCTCTGCGATCGCCTCGACGATCCGCGCCGTCGTCACCTGGAAAGGCACCTCCGTGATGACGATCTTGAACTTGCCCTTCTCTTCGATGATCTCGGCTTTGCCGCGCATCGTGACCGAGCCGCGCCCCGTCTTGTACGCCTGCTTGATCGCCTCACGTCCCAAGAGGAAGCCACCGGTCGGGAAGTCGGGACCGTGCACGATTCCGGCGAGCGCCGTGTCGAGTTCGTCGGCGTCCCCGCCGGCGTTTTCTATCAAGTGGGCGATCGCATCGCAAATCTCGCCGATGTTGTGCGGCGGAATGTTGGTCGCCATCCCGACCGCGATGCCGCTCGAGCCGTTGACCAAGAGTTGCGGAAGCCGCCCGGGGAGAACGGTCGGCTCGGTACCCTGGTTGTCGAAGTTGGGGATGAAATCGACCGTGTTCTTTTCGATGTCGGCGAGCATCTCGGTCGCCAGCCGCGCGAGCCGCGCTTCGGTATAACGGTATGCGGCCGGACGATCTCCGTCGATCGACCCGAAATTTCCGTGCGGATCGACCAGCGGATAGCGCAGCGTGAAATCCTGAGCCATGCGCACCAACGCGTCGTAGACCGACGTATCGCCGTGCGGATGGAAGTTCTTGAGTACCTCGCCGATGACGCCGGCGCACTTGCGATGCTGCTTCTCGGGCCCGAGGTTCATCTCGGACATCGCGTACAGGATCCGCCGCTGAACCGGCTTCAGGCCGTCGCGAACGTCGGGGAGCGCTCTCGACGCGATGACCGACATCGCATACGAGAGGTACGACTCCCGCATTTCGTCTTCGACATTGATTTGAGAGATACGGTCGCTATCCAACAAGAAACCTTACGCGCGGGCGCGCGCCGAACTGCGGCGAAGCAAGGGAAAGATGTCTAGGCTTGGGTGCGCGGCCTCACGACCGCGCCGATGAAGAATCCGAGATCGCGCCGGTGATGGCGCCGACGAGCACGTCGTTTGCTCGCCACCACATCGCCGTTTTCTTCGCGCTTCGGCGAGGCGGTTCATCTTGAAAACCATCGCCCGCGTGAGTGCGAAAAACGTCGCAGAACTCGAGCGGATCGGCGCGGAACTGGCGAGGGCGCTGCGTCCGGGAGACGCCGTCGGGCTCTCCGGCGGGCTCGGCGTGGGCAAGACGAGCCTGGTTCGGGCGATCGTCCGCGCGCTCCATGGCGACGACGCCGCCGCCAGTCCGACGTTCACCTTCCGACACACCTATCCGGGCGAACCCCCAGTCGAGCACCTCGATCTCTACCGCCTCGACGATCCGCGCGAAGCCGTCGAACTCGGTCTCGAAGAGGCGTTCCGGCCGGAGGCGATCGTCCTGGTCGAATGGCCCGAACACATCCCGGGCTTGATGCCGCCGCATGCGATTCGCGTCACGATCGAAGGCGTCGGCGACGCACCGCGGAGCATAGCCATCGAGCGGCCCGGATGAAACTGTTGCTCGCGCTCGATGGCGCGCTCGGCCTCTTCTCGGCGGCGGTGATCGGTGTCGACGGAAGCGGCGCACGC
The DNA here is from genome assembly GCA_003134695.1 of Candidatus Zemynaea palustris. Taxonomy (GTDB): domain Bacteria; phylum Vulcanimicrobiota; class Vulcanimicrobiia; order Vulcanimicrobiales; family Vulcanimicrobiaceae; genus Zemelea; species Zemelea palustris. The sequence goes on from PLCB01000005.1 coordinate 29,726, forward strand.
AGCGCGTCGGCGACGCGCAACGACGCGCTCGAACGCGGTCTGGCATTCGTGCCAACGGTTCTCGACGGACGTTCGTTCGACGACGTGGCAATGATCGCGGTTACGACCGGACCGGGCGCGTTCACGGGGCTGCGGATCGCCCTGAGCTACGCGAAGAGTCTCGCCTTCGCGCGCAACCTTCCGCTCGTTGGCGTCTCGTCGTACGACGTCGTCGAACCGGACGATGTCGCTCCGCCGCTGGCTGCGTTCGTGAGCGGGCGGGTGGGGCTCGCGTGTGCCAGAGTTCGCGCGGCGAACGATACCTTCGTGGAATGCGGGCCGGACGATGAGGTCGCCGAAGCGCTCGCCCGCCGGCTTGGCGCGGGGACGCCGCTCGCTTGCGCGGGCGCCTCGGAGGGCGTCCTCGCGCGGCTTGGCGAACGCGGGATCATCGTGCGCCCTTATTCCGCATTGGAATCGCCGCCCGCGCTCGTCCTCGCGCGCAAGGCGTTGCGCCGCACGCCCGCCCTGAACCCCCATGCGATTCGAGCCGACTACGGCAGCACGGTGTATTACACACGCGCGCAGGGGGCCCCACGCGCCTAGAACTCGAGCGCCCGGCGCAGCGGCCGCGCCGCTTGTCGATCGCCCCGATGAGCAACGCGGACGTGCGCGCGGTCATGCGGATCGAGTCGCTTTCGTTCACGACCTCGTGGCCGGCGAGCGCGTTTCAAAGCGAACTGAACGACAACAAGCTTGCGTACTATTTCGTCGGACGCGAGCCTTCGGACTCCGAGGCGGACGTGGTCGCTTACGGCGGCATCTGGGTGATCTTGGACGATGCGCACATCACGACGATCGCCGTGCATCCAGATCGGCGAGGCCATCGCTACGGCGAACAGATGCTCGTTCACCTGTTGCACGAGTCGATCGCGCGGGGAGCTTCGTGGATCACGCTCGAGGCTCGCGAATCCAACGAGGTCGCGCAGAATCTCTATCGCAAGTATGGTTTTGCGACGATCGCGACGCGGCGCGCCTACTATAGCGACAACGGCGAGAACGCGGTCGTGATGTGGGCCGGCAATCTGCGCGGCGAGCTCTACGCACAGCGACTGGCGGCGCTCGAGCACGCACTCGACGCGACGCTCACCGCCGAGGATCGTTGACGTTCGTCGAACTGGCGCGCGCCGTGCGCGAACAACTCGGCCAAGAACAGCGCTATGGCCACGTGGTCCGGGTCGCGCGACTCGCCGACCGCCTGGCGGCGCGGCATGGCGAAGACGCGGACAAAGCTCGGCGCGCCGGCCTGCTGCACGACCTGGCTCGTCTCTATCCGGCGGCGCGATTGATTGAAGAATGCGAACGGCGCCGCATGCCGATCGCCGTTTTCGAGCGCGCGAACCCGATCGTCTTGCACGCGCGCCTCGGCGCCGAGCTGGCGCGCGAACGTTTCGGCGTCGATGACCCGGCGATCTTGTCGGCGATTCGTTCCCACACGGTTCCCACTCCGGGGATGTCTCGGCTCGATGAGATCCTGCACATCGCCGACGGTGTCGAGCCCGGCCGCCAATATCCCGAACGCGCCGCCCTCGAAAAGTTGGCCTTCCGAGACCTGGACAGCGCGATGCTCGGCGTGATAAACGCTACGCTCGACTATCTCCGCGCGACCGGCGCCGAGATCGCGCCCCCGACCCTCGCGGCGCGAGCCGTCTACCAGGCGCGCGCCGCCCAACCGCTCACCCTCCAGCCTGCCATCGAAGGGAGTTCCGCCTGCCCGACCTGATCGAGATCGTGCGCGAAGCCGCACTCGACAAAAAAGCCGAAGACGTCCTCACGTTACCCTTGAACGGACGGACGATCGTCGCCGACGCGTTCATCATCGCCACCGGCCGTTCGAAGATTCAGACTCGCTCGATGGCCGACGCGATCGCCGAGAAAGCCCGTGAAGCCGGCTATCCCAAACCGCGCGTCGAGGGATATGCCGACGGCGGTTGGATCTTGTTGGACCTAGGATCAGTCGTCGCGCACCTCTTCACGCCGGACTTGCGTGTCTTTTACAACCTCGAGCGTCTTTGGGGTGCGCCCGAAGTGCAGCGCGCGCAAAGCTCATGAAATTGAAGTCGCGCCGCCAGCGGCGCTTCGAGGAAAACGTCAAGAAATTCGGCGTCTGGATTTTCCTACTTCTGTTCGTCGCGAGCATCGCGGGAGTCGTCGTCATAACCGCGAGCGTGGCTCGCTAGGCCGCGCCGCACCAGGCGCGCAGAAACCTTCCCGCCGAGCGGGGGTAATCAGTCAACGTGACTCGTACGGGGAACTCATGAGAATTCTAGGGGCGATCGCGTTTGGTGCGCTCGTCGTAGCGTCGGCGCTGCCGGCGCCGGCGCGTACCGGGTACGTCGAAGACGGCGCCTCACTGTTCAGCGCGGCGACGGTCGCCAACCTCAATCGCGAAATCGGCGATTTCGAGCGCCAGACCGGAAAAGAAGTCGTCGTCGTGACCGAGCCTTCGCTCGGGGGCAAGACGCTGAATCAAGCGCTTGGGGACACGTTCGTAAAACAGCAGGTCAACGGCGTGCTCTTCTATTTTGCGAAGGCCGAGAAGCAAGACGCCGTCGTGGGCGACGGCGCGTCGAAGGCCTTCTTCCCGCCGGGATCGTTCCGGAACATCCACGACGCGATGCGCGGATATTTCCGCACCGGTGATTTCGATCAAGGGATCGCGACCGGCGTCAACTTGGTGCTCGATCAATATCGAAGTCACCAGCGGGCGCTCACCGGCTCGCAAAGCGGCCTCGCGACCACTCATCGTTCTTCGTCGAACGGCACCTCAGGCGCATCAATCGGAGGCGGTATGTCCCTCATTTGGTTGGCGATCATTTTGTTCGCCGGTTTCTTGATCATTCGCGGAATCTTCCGCGCGCTCGGCGGACCGCGCGTGATGCCGCCCGGGTACGGTGGTCCGGGCGTTCCCGGTCCCGGTTACGGCGGCGGATACGGCCCAGGCTATTACGGAGGCGGAGGCGGATTCTTCAGCGGCTTGCTCGGCGGTCTCGGCGGAGCGTGGCTCGGGAACGAACTCTTCAACCGGCCGGGCGGCGGGGCACTTGAACCTGGGTCCGCCGCGGGCCTCGGCGAAGGCGCCGCGACCCCCGACGCGTCGGGTTGGCAATCCGACGCCGGTCAAGCCGACATGGGCGACATGGGCGGCGGCGGTTTCGGCGACACGGGCGGCGGATTCGACGCGGGCGGCGGAGGCGACGGCGGCGGCGGCTGGTAGGCTCGCGCTCGCGGCCTCGCTCGTCGTGCTGGCAGCGAGCGTCGGCGTTGCGTCCGCACAATCGCGCGGAGGGCCTTCGCCCTCGCCGAGCGCGAGCGAATTTCCGACGATCGGAACCGTGAGAGCGACGGCGCCCCGCATCTCGCCGAACTCGGTCAATCGACTGAACATCCTTTGGAAGGCGGCAATCGCGAAGAACACCTATGCGACGTCCATCTGGGACGTCCTAACGTCCGATCTCGATTTGGCGTCGAGCTGGACGCTCGGGGCGGAGTCGAAATCGAAGCTCGATGCGTTGCTCGGCGAAAAGGGCTACGACGGATTGCAAGTCTCCCTTACCCTACGAACCAAGACCGAGCCCAATGGCCCGGTGCAGTTCGGCTCCGAATCCTCGGCCGGCGGGGACCTGCATAGCCAGACCGTCGGCGCGCTGTCTTCCGAGGGCATTCCGAGCGGACAGATACAGGTCATGATGACCGGTTGGAAGGGACGCGAGCATCCTGAAGAGATCGCGAAATTCTATGTGGCGCCGGAGCGCGTGCTCTCAAAGAGCCAAAATCAGATCTTGATGGACGAGCGATTCAACAACGACAAGCGCATCCTCAACATCGGCATCGTTTACACCTACGACCGAACCGGCAAAGCGATCGGGTGCAATGTTCTGGTCTACAACTATGTCAGTGCCACGCAGGTAGCTTTCTTGGCACATGACAGAGCTGACATGACCGTAACGCGTGAAAAACGAATCAGCGCGCTCCTGCAAAAACCCAATAAGGGGTTCGTCCTCAGCAAGTTCCAAAACATCCCACCCGGCTTCACGGATGATTACATCGTCTTAGAATGCTCTGCCGACTCCGGCGCGCTTGGTGAGAACGCCGTCGCTCTGTTCAATCTCCAGAACCTGATCCGGACGTCTTCGGCCGCCAAGCCCCTGGAGTACGCGCTTCCGTCACGCTGACATAAGGCGCGAGCTCCTCGAGCAAACGTGGGTTCACGCCGTTGACGTCGCCGAGCTCGTCGAGCGACGCGAACGGACCGTTACGCTCGCGAAAGACGACGATGCGCTCGGCGAGATGCGGCCCGACTCCGGGCAGCGCTTCGAGTTCTTCGATGGTGGCGCGATTGAGGTCGACGGAGCCGACGCTATCGGATTTCGCAGCAGCACTTCGCGCGCGCGATTCGGAGAATCTCGAGCCACGTTTGGCGCTTCGACGACGCCGCGGCGACGCGCATTGCGCGGGGCGTCGCGTGTTCGCGCCCATCTCGGCTCCGAGCGGCGGGACGACGATCTCTTCCCCATCGCGCAGCGTCTCGGCGAGATTGACGGCGACCGAGTCGGCCTGCGCCGTGAGTCCGCCGGCGGCGTGGAGCGCGGCCTCGACGCGCGTCCCCGTCTCTAGCCGGTAGACGCCGGGACGTGCAACCGACCCCGCCACATAGACGACCAGACGTGCCGGGGACGAGGTTCGCACGGCCGAGAACGGTGCCTCGGCCAATGCTGCGACATGCTCGGCTGGAGCCGACGCGTGCGCGCGAAGAAGCGCAGCCGCGGCCGCCAGAGCGACCACGGCAATGATGAAGCTGCGACGTTTGTTCATGCCCCGCACATCACGCGGCGCCGGAGGGCCGTCTAGGGGTCCCGCGAGGAACCCGGAGACGGCGAATGTTACAATGGGAGTCCATGATCGAGGAAAGGGCCAAAGTTTACGATTTCCGGAACGTCGAGCGCCGCTGGCAGGAACAGTGGGAGCGCGACGGGATCTATCGCGCGCTCGACGACGATCCGCGCGAGAAATTCTATACGCTCGAATTTCTACCGTATCCGTCGGGCGATCTGCACGTCGGGCACGCCAAGAATTACACGCTGGGCGACGCGTATGCTCGCCTGATGCGCATGCGTGGTTACAACGTGCTCCATCCGATGGGCTTCGACGCGTTCGGCTTGCCGGCCGAGAACGCGGCAATCGAACACGGCGTCGATCCCGGAGAATGGACGCGCGCGAACGTCGACAACATGCGGCGTCAGATCCGGCTGATGGGGGCGGGGATCGATTGGTCGCGCCAATTCTCGACGTGCGATCCGTCGTACTACCACTGGAATCAGTGGCTCTTCTTGCGCATGTACGAGGACGGGCTCGCGTACAAGCGCGAGGCACCGGTCAATTGGTGCCCCAAAGATCAGACGGTTCTGGCCAACGAGCAGGTTGAGGACGGGCGCTGCTGGCGCTGCGATAGCCTCGTCGAGCGCCGGAATCTGTCCCAGTGGTTCTTGAGGATCACCGCGTACGCCGATCGGCTGCTCGAGGCGATCGATCGGCTCAAAGGCTGGCCCGACAAGATTCGGACGATGCAGCGCAACTGGATCGGACGTAGCGAAGGCGTCACGTTCGCGCTGGAGGTCGAGCATCTGGACGATCGCATCTCGGTCTACACCACGCGCATCGACACGCTCTTCGGCGTAACGTTCGTCGCGCTCGCGCCCGAGCACCCGGTGGTCGCGAAGATCGTCGCGCGCTTTCCGAAACACCGCGCCGTGGTGGACGATTTCGCGGCGTCGGTGCGCAATAAATCCGAACTCGAGCGCACGAGCCTGATGGAGAAGTCCGGCGTTCCGACCGGCGCTTACGCACGCAATCCGCTCTCGGGCGAACGCATCCCGATCTGGGTCACCAATTACGTCCTGGCCGAGTACGGCACTGGCGCGGTGATGGGCGTCCCCGGCCACGACGAGCGCGATTTCGAGTTTGCGCGCAAGACGCGTTTGCCGGTCGCGCGCGTCATCGAAGAGCCCGGCGTCTCGAGCGAATTGCCGATGCAGGCGGCGTACGTCGGCGAGGGCCGCTTGATCGCGAGCGGCGACTTCAGCGGGATGAATTCCGAGCGCGCCCGCCGTTCGATGGGCGAGCGTCTCGTCGCACTCGGCATCGGCGAATGGACGGTCAACTACAAACTGCGCGACTGGCTCATCTCGCGCCAACGCTATTGGGGGACGCCGATCCCGATCGTCTATTGCGAGCGCGACGGCGAGGTGCCGGTTCCCGACGCGGACTTGCCCGTGCGGCTCCCTGAAAATGCGCCGCTCACGGGCGAGGGTTCGCCGCTCGCGCGGATGCCGTCGTTCGTGAACGCGACGTGCCCGCGGTGTGGCGGAGCGGCCCGGCGCGAAACCGACACCATGGATACCTTCTTCGATTCGTCTTGGTATTACATTCGCTACCTCGACCCGCAGAACGATCGCGCCGCCTGGGATAGCGCGCGCGTCAATCCTTGGCTGAACGTCGACCAATATATCGGGGGCGCCGATCACGCCGTCATGCACCTCCTCTACGCGCGTTACTTCTACAAGTATTTCCACGACAAGAAATGGGTGAGCGGTCCCGACGAGCCATTCGAGCGGCTGTTCAATCAGGGCAACGTCTTGCGGTTCGGCGAAAAAATGAGCAAGAGCAAGGGCAACGTCGTCGGCATCGACGAGGCCGTCGATAAATTCGGCGTCGATGCGATGCGGATGTTCTTGCTCAAGGCTACGCCGCCGGAAGATACGATGGAATGGACCGATGAAGGGATCGCCGGCCGCATTCGCTTCCTCGATCGAGTCTGGCGCGTCACCGAATCGCTCGCGCCGCATGCACGCTCGACGTCGCTCGGCCGGCTGCCGGAGATGCGCGGCGACCCGCAGCGCGAGCTGGTCCGAGCGGTGCACGCTGCGCTGAAATCAGGGAACGACGAAGCCGAAACGCGCCGCTTCCACTTCAACACGACGCTCGCGCGCCTCGACGAATTGGTCAACGCCATGACGAAGTTCGCGCAAACCTCCGGCGCGCATCAGGATCCGGCGCTGCTCTATGCGGCCCACGTCCTACCGATCGCGCTCGCCCCGTTTGCGCCGCATATCGCCGAAGAGCTGTGGCAGCGGTACGGCCACGAACGCTCGGTCCACCTCGAGCGCTGGCCCGCCGCCGACCCGAAGGCGCTATCCGTCGATCAGATCGACATCGTGGTGCAGGTCAACGGAAAACTCCGTGGCCGAATCGTCGCCACGCCCGGGATGGGCGAGAAGGACGTGCTAGCCCTTGCGCTCGCCGACTCTAAGGTCGCCGGTTACTTGCACGGCAAGAACGTGCGCAAGCACATCTACGTGTCGGACAAACTCCTAAGCTTCGTTGTCGACTAGCGCGCGGCTCTTTTTCGTCGCAACTTCGTCGCTCCTCGCTTAAATGGGTCTGCACCATTCTGCGCTCGTCGCTCCTCGTTGCGGCAAAAAATAGCTCGCGCGTCGCGCGTTTCGAAAGCTAGTGAGCTGCCCAACCTCCATCAATTGATATCGGGGCGCCGGTGATGGAGCGGGCGGCGTCGGAGCAAAGATAGACGCAGAGCTGCGCGACCTCGACCGGCTCGATGAAACGGCGCGTCGGCATCGCTTCCAAGAAGGCTCGCTCGAGCGCTTCTTCCTCGCTGATGCCGCCGCCGTAGGACTTTACGAGTTGCGGCGCCTGATTCCGCACGAGATCGGTCATCACCGCGCCGGGACAAATCGCGTTAGCGGTGATACCGATCTGCGCGCCTTCGAGCGCCGTCGCTTTGGTCAATCCGACAACACCGTGTTTGGCTGCGATGTACGCCGGCTTGTAGAGTGACGCCAATAGCCCCTGAACGCTCGCGATATTGACGATCCGTCCGCGCTTGCGCGCGACCATGTGCGGCCAGACGGCTTTGGTTGCGTAGAAGACGCCGTCGAGGTTGATGCCCGTGACGAAATCCCATTTGTCGTCGGGAAACTCGGGCAGCGGGGCGACGTATTGGACTCCGGCGTTGTTGACCAGGTGATCGAGGCTGCCCAAGTCTGCAGCGACCGCGTCGCACATGCGTTTGAGGACCTCTGATTTTCGGACGTCGACCGCGTAGCCGCGCGCGGTCACGCCAGTTTCGCGTGCGATCTTGCCGGCCATCGCGCCGACTTCGTCGCCGTCGAGGTCGAACAGCGCGACGTTTGAACCCGCTTTCGCAAGTTCGAGGGCGCACGCCGCCCCGATGCCGCGACTGCCGCCCGTAATGACGCTCGTGCGCCCGGAGAGATCGATGAACGTTGCCGGCATTACGCCGGCATCCGCTGTTGGAAGTAGGCCACGGTCTTTTTCATCCCTTCGAGTAATGTCGTCTTCGGTCTCCAGCCGAGATCCTTTTTCGCAGCTGCCGGATCGATCTGCGCGTCGCGCACGTCACCCGGTCGTTTCGGCAAGTACTCGACCGGCGCTTCGAAGCCGGTGACCTCGACGAGCGCGCGATAAATCTCGTTCACGCTGGTTTTCTTGTTTGTTCCGATGCCATAACACTTGCCGGCCCCTTTGTCCAGCGCCAGAACGTTGAGTTGGGCGATGTCGCCGGCGTAGATGTAGTCGCGCGTCTGCTCGCCGTCCCAGAAAATCTTGACGTCCTCTTTCGCGAGGAAGCGCCCGACGAAGATCGCGATAACCCCCGCTTCGCCCGACGGATCCTGGCGCGGTCCGTAGACGTTGCCGTAGCGCAACGCCGTGAAATCCAGCCCGTGCTGCGCTTTGTAGAAACGCAGGTAGTGTTCACCAATCATCTTCGTGATCGCGTACGGAGATTCGGGATTCTGCGGCGTCGCGTCGGTTATGGGCAGTTTCTCCGGTTCGCCGTAGGTCGCGCCGCTTGACGCGAAGATCACCTTGCGGACACCGGCTTTGACGGCGTTGTCGAGCACGTTGATCAGGCCGAGAACGTTGACGTCGGCGTCGTAACGCGGGTCGCGCGCGCTGATCGCGACCGAATGCTGCGCCGCATGATGGCTGACGACCTCGGGCGCGAACTCGCGAAAGACGCGCCCGATCCCCTCGTCGCGAACGTCGAGCTGAATGAACGAAGCCGCCCGCGGGACATTCTCCTGCCGACCGCCGCCATGCGCCCACAAGCTGTCGATCACGACGACCTCATGTCCCGCGGCGCAATAGGCGTCGGCGACATGCGATCCGATGAACCCGGCGCCGCCGGTGACGATAATGCGCAAGCTCGATTGACTTACCCGCGCGCAGTCCGGCGCTCCTTCGGCGATCCACTCCTTCTCTTGGCAGTCCGGTCCGAATGCGTGACTGTACGGCGTGCACCGCGCTCATCTCTTGCCGGTCGCCGTCGGCTTTCTCGGCGGGATCGTCGCCGAATTGCACGGGTTCGCGCTCGTCGCGCTCGGTTGCGGCCTCGCATCTGCATTCGTTCCGTGGCTGCCCAGGCCCGACGCTCGGGCTGCCGTCGTCCTCGCGCTCGCGTTCGGCGTTCTTCTCGCGCGCTTTCACGGCGAAGCGTCCTTTGCGCCAGGCGACGTTCGTCCGCACACCTACGCGGGTGCGATCGTGGAGCAAAGCGGACCGTCGGAAGCCGCCGAGTTTGTCGTACGCCTCGACGACGGGCGACACGTCACGGTCACGCTGCCGCACGCCTCGCTTCCCATCGGCGCGCGCGTCACGCTGCGCGCGCAATTCGAACCACCCGACGAGCCGCGCAATCCGGGCGAGCCGTCAGCGCGTGAACTCGCCGCCGAACGAGGACTGGCCGGGCGCCTCGCTCGTGCTCATCTGATTTCTACGGCGCCGCTCGAGACGCGAGACTCGTCGCTTTGGTTACCGCGGCTGCGAGCCTGGGCCGGGGCGCAATTGCGCACACGACTTGACGAGCCGTACGCGACGATTCTAGCCGGGATGATGTGGGGCGAACGCGGTACGCTCCCGCCGGACCTGCGCGCCGAATTTCAAGACACCGGAACCGTTCACGTTCTCGTCACCGCGGGACTCCATCTCGGCGTCGTTGCGGTGCTCGCGCTCGCGCTCACCGGCGCGCTTGGCGGCGGCCGGATCGCGTCGTCGCTCGGCGCGATCGGCGTGGTTTGGCTCTACGCGATCTTCAGCGGCGCGCATCTCCCCTCGCTGCGCGCGGCGACGATGCTTTCGTTCGCGCTACTCGCACGCGCCTCGGGCCGCTCCGCGTTCTCATGGAACGCGTTCGCCGCAGCGGCGATCGTCGTCGCGGCGCTGCGCCCGGTCTCCGTGCAGTCGCTCTCGTTCGCCCTATCGTTCTCGTGCGTCGGCGCGATCTTGCTTCTCGTCGAGCCGCTGACGAAGGAACTCAAACGCCTCGGCGTTCCGGCCCTGGGCCGCGAGGCACTCGCGCTGACGCTGGCGACGCAAACCGGAACGTGGCCGCTGACCGCGTCCGCGTTCTTGGTGTTCGCCCCTTACGCCCCGCTCGCGAACGCGCTGGTCGTTCCTGTCGTCGGCGTTGCGATGCTCGCCGGCTTCGCGGAGCTCGCAGCGAGCGCCGTGCCGCTTTTCGCCCAAGCGTGCGCGAACGTCGAACTTTCACTCTTGACGTGGATCGTCTCCGTCGTGCGCATCACGTCGAACCTCCCCGGCGCTCACGTCACAACGACGCCGCCGCCGCTCTGGACGATCGCGCTGTACGACGTCGCGCTCGCCGGAGCCGTACTGCTGGCCGCGCGACGCCGGATGCTGTGGGCGGCGGCAATCTTCGCCGGCGCGGTCGCGCTCTGCCTTTGGCCCCCGCGCGCGATCTCGCACGATCTCATCGTAACGGCGATCGACGTCGGCCAAGCCGACGCGCTGTTGATTCAAACGCCTCGCGGTCACGCGATCNNGTGGTCGTACCTTTCCTCATTCGGGGAGGCATCCACCATCTCGACGCCATCGTGCTGTCGCACCCGCACGGCGATCACGCGGGAGGCGTGGCTCCGGTGTTGCGCCTACTCGGCGCGCACCTGCTCGCCGACAGCGGACAAATCTATCCCGGCCACGCGTATCACGATGCACTCGACGTCGCGCGCTCGAAGCGTGTCCCGATTGTTGAGCCGCGCGCCGGCGATGCCTGGCGCACCGACGACGGCGTCGTCTTTCGCTTTCTCGGCCCGATTCAGCCATTCATCAGCCGCTCGCGCAACGATATCAACAACAACTCGCTCGTGTTCATGCTGCAGTACAAATCGTTTCGGATGCTCTTCACCGGCGACGCCGGTGCCGAGGCCGAGCAACGCATTCTGAATGAAGGAGCCGATCTGCACGCCGCCGTTTTGAAGGTCGGACATCACGGATCGGCTTATAGTTCGACGCCTGACTTCATCGAGGCGGTGCATCCAAAATATGCACTCATCTCGGTCGGCCGCCACAATCTGTTCGGACACCCCGCCCCACAGACGCTCAGAACCCTGCAACAAATGGGGGCGCGAGTCTATCGCACCGACCGAGATTGCGCGATCATGCTAACGAGCGATGGCGACGACATAACGGTGGCTCCGACGTGCTCCTTGTCACTCTAATCAGCCGCTCGCTCATCTCATCGCCCGTCGCGCTAATTGGGTTGTGCCTTCTGGGCAAAGAGCGGCGCAAAGTGCGAGCGCAATGGCAGCGCAACAGCGAGCCAAAGCAGCGTGACAAAAAGCGGTAGCGGCAGACCGCTAGGCATCATGGTTATGTGAAAGGCCAGAATATTCGCGAGGACGGCCGCAAGCAGTACCAGGGCCAATGGGACAAACCGGTTGAGCAACAGCATGGCGCCTGCGATGACCTGAACCCCAAAAACCAACACTGAATAATGCGAGGCGAACATGGCGCCGTAGAATGTTCCCGCCAATCCGGTGGGCGGCGGCGCGGGAATGAAAAGAAGAAACCCGTTGAGGCCCAAAACAACAAATATCAGCCCCAGGAGAATTCGTGCGACCACGATCGCAGTTTTCATGATTATTGGCTCTTTCAATAGTCTCGGAGACGATTGCCCCACTCGACCAGCATACCCACTTCTTGATGTTATCTGATAATAGCGTTCCACATGACGGAGGAGGCGCGGGCGTCCACGAAGACCGCCCTCTTCGCGCGCACGGACGCGCCCGAATAAAAATACATCAAAAAGGATGCCGCCCATGTTACTCCGCGAGTCGCACACGAAAGAATGCCCGAAACCGAACGCTCAGCTGGCCGTTACCTTCCGCTTCGACAACTTTGTCCTCGACGTGCCCCGGCGGATGCTGCTCGTCGGAAGCGAGCCGAAACCGCTCTCGGAGAAAATCTTTCAGGTTCTGCTCGTGCTGCTGGAATCGGGCGGGGATGTCGTTTCGAAGGAGCGGTTCTTCGCTGAAGTCTGGCCGAACGAGACCGCTACGGACCAGAATTTGGCGCAGCACATTTCCGTGTTGCGTAATCTCTTGCGCAACGGCGACCTCGAACGTTCGCTGATCCTCGCGGTCCCGGGGCGCGGCTATCGCTTGGGAGCGATCGTCGAAAGGAAGGTGGGATTGATGATGAAGGGGAGCTGCGAGCGGTGTGCCGAGCCGATCGCGCCGACCGGCGACGCGTTCATCTGCTCGTACGAATGCACGTTCTGCGCGAGTTGCGCCGAGTCGATGGGACGGCGCTGCCCAAACTGCGGGGGAGAGCTCGCGCCTCGCCCCCGCCGGTAGGGACGCAAAAGGACGGTTAGAAGGGCCCGAGTCCCGTCGGAGCACCCAGCCCCGATGGCCCGCTGTAACCGATGCCGCCGGTGCAGAGATAAGCCGGCGTGCAAACGCCGTTCGGTCGCGGAAGGACCGCAGCGAACGAGGACGCGTGAGCGTAGAGACCCGACGTGTCTGCATACGCCGACCCGTTTCCGGCGAGCGCGTACAGAGCGGCCACGATCGGCGCGCCGACGCTCGTCCCACCGAACTCGTTCCAGCCACCGATCGCGGTGACATAGACCCCGACACCGGTTGCCGGATCCGCGACCACCGCGAGATCGTTCATCGTACGCTCGTTGCAGCCCCGATCGGTCTGCCAGAGAGGCTTCAAGAGCGCCGTGCATCCGCTGCCGGTCCCGGACCAAACCGCTTGTAGCCAGCCCGACGTCGGCGAAAGAATCATCGACGTGCCGCCGACCGCCGTGACTTCCGGGACGTCGGCCGGGAACCCGGTGCCGTAGCCGCGATCGCCCGCACCGGCCGTAATCGGAATTCCGGCATGACGGTAGTGCGACGCAAACGCGTCCGCATCCGGAGATTCCGGCGCACTATAACTGTTACTGACGACGGTCGCTCCGCGGGCGACGGCGGTGTCGACGGCCTGCGCCAAGTCTCCAATGTCATCACTTTGCGCTTCGACCGCCATGATGCGGCAGCGCGGACAGATGGCGGAAACCATTTCGACGTCCAACGTCTCCTCCGGCTCCCAACCTGAATTGTAAGCCGGCAGCGCGCCGTTGCCGGCAACGATGCGCAAACAGCCGTTCGCGGTCGCACACGGCGAGAGTCCGAACGTGCGCCGGTACACGGCTAAATCAGACTCGAGTCTTGGCGCGTGATAGGCGACGACGATCGCCACGGTTTGCCCGGAGCCTCCGGTCGGCGCCGCGCGCGTCACGCCGTAGGCCGCCTGCAGCATGTCGGGGTGATAACCCGGCGCGAGCAACGCCGGCAGAAGCGAATCAAGGATCGCAGTAATGTCGTTGCGGTACTCGGCATGACAGAGTGCCGTGCGTGCCGTTAGCGTTGCTTGACACGCAGCGGTAGCCGCTCCAGAAATCGACAAGCCTGCGATGTCGATCGGATACGCCGAAATCGAGACCGGAAACGCCGCTAGCGTGATCGGGTACGCCGATAGCCCGGCCGGATAGGCCGAGAGCCCGATGGGAATCGCCGAGAGCCCGATGGGATACGCCGAGACGCTCTGGTCGGTTCTCGCTGACGTTTGCGGCACCGAATTCGCGCCGGTCTGCGACGAGCATCCAGCGATGAGGGCGCCAAGGGCGCTTCCTAAGATCGTGTGAAAAACGGACCTGAGACGCATCCAGAAAACCTCCAAAGTGTTGCGCCGACTGTATCGTACATCACTTCGCCCGAACGATGCCGTGACGCGCATCACACCACGGTTCGGCGACGGCCTCGGGCCACAAACCAGGCCCGCCCGGACCGGCTCCCGGTCCCCCGAGCACGGGGCTCCTTGTTGCGAAGCGATATCCGGTCTACACTGGAGCCGTGAGATTTCTCTCGATTGCCCCCGTCGCGCTTCTCGTGCTTGTGACGGCAGTTATGCCGGCCGATCCCGCCGGTGCGAAGACGACGAAGCCCGCGCCCCCGACACGGACGGCGATCAATACCTGCGACCAAGCGTGGCTCTACTCGTGGCCGAGCGATTCCGCTTTGCCGGTGCGCGGGCACTTCCCACCGTCGCATGCCGGCGAACAGTTCGAACTCCTCGGCACGGTGCGCTACACGCTCGACGGAAGAGGTTACTACGAGACGACGGCCCCCGTCATTTCCGGATCGGGTTCCGGAACGCATTATTGGGTCTCCGACCTCTGCGTAAATCCGCCGCCGTTTCCCACGCCGAAAGCAAACTCTCCCAGCCGAACGTAGTGCCCGGCCTCATTCCAGCCACCGGACGACGAGCCCGAGTGGAATCCCAAAGCAGACGACGTTGGCAAAGATCTGACTGAGGATGCTCAGCGCGCCGACCTCGAGATGGGGACCGACGCCGAGCGGTTCCACCAAAAACGTCATCACGAACCACACGAAGGCGCCGAAGAGCGCGCCGTTGAGCGCCGGGTGCAGATCGACGACGCGCCGGTGCGCAAACAGATAGACGTACGCTCCGGCCCAAACGAGGCCAATCACGTAGTGGATCAGGACGCCCGCCACGGCGGACGCGGTGCCCTGCGCGAACGCCGCTGGGCCGAGGACGTTCGAGGCCGGCCACTGCAGCGTCTCGAGCGGCGAGAACCTGTGCAAGACAAACGGAAAGGAGATCAGGTACCAAACTTCGAGCGTGGTCCCCGCTACGAACGCGCCGGCGAGCGCGGCAGTGTAGGGATGCTCGCTCTTCAGTTACCGACTCCGATGCGTTCGCGGCCATGCGGCGCCGCGAGGTATTGGAGTGGACCTATCGGTACGATGCGCGTCGGGTTGATGTCGTCGTGCGTGTAATAGTAGTGTCGCTTGATGTGATCGAAGTTGACGGTCTCGGATATGCCGCCATATTGATACAGATCGCGTAGATAACCATACAGTTCGGAATAGTCGGCGATCCGGCGCAGATTGCACTTGAAGTGGCCGAAGTAGACGGGATCGAAGCGCACCAGCGTCACGAAGAGCCGCCAGTCGGTTTCGAGCGGCGTCGCTCCGAAGAGATACCGCCGCATCGCCAGCTTCGCGTCGAGAAGATCGAGAGTTTCGAAGACGCGATACGCCGCCGTCTCGTAGGCGCGTTGCGAGGTCGCGAAGCCCGCTCGGTAGACGCCGTTGTTGATTCGCTCGTAGATCTCGGTATTGAGTGCGTCGATCTCGGCGCGATGCGCGAGGGGATAGAGATCGATACGATCGCCGGCCAGCGCTTCAAACTCCATCTCCAACATCCGCATGATGTCGTCGTCCGAGTTGCTGACGATGCGTTTGGTTTCTTTGTCCCAGAGTACGGGGACCGTGACGCGCCCCCGGTAATTCGGATCGGTCGCCAAGTACGCTTCGCTCAAGTAGTGGAAATCGTTGATCGGGTCCGTCGAATACCCGTCGCCGTCGCGAAAAGCCCACCCGCGCTCGTCTCGGACCGGGTCGACGACGGTCATTCCGACGGCAGCTTCGAGCCGTTTGAGCTTGCGAACGATGATCGTGCGATGCGCCCAGGGACATGCGTACGAGACGTATAGATGGTAGCGGCCGGCGACCGCCGGAAAAGCGGAACTGCCGTCGGCGCGCACCCAATGGCGAAACGCGTCCTCTTGCCGAACGAACGTCCCATCTGCGGCTTGCTCGCCGGGAAATTGAGGTTTGACGGTAGCCATGCGTTCCTAAACGAACCCTCGCGGCGGCAACGCGTTGCGTTTCAGCCAGTTGTCGGCGAAATAATGCGAACGCGCATCGAGCGCGTGCAGCGTATAGGCGTGCCGCGATTTCTGCGAACGATTCGGCGCGCTGTAGTGCGGTAACAGACCACTGAAGACGACGAGCGCCCCCTCTTCGACTTCGAGCGGCCGCGCGGTCGACTCGGTCGGCCACGGCGTCCCGTCGCGTCGCTCCATCCGGCCGCCACGTTCGTCGACGATGAAGCGCTCGCGCAGCGGCGAGTGATGGCCGCCGGGCTCGACCCAGAGGCAACCGTTGTCGCGGCCGGCGCGCTCGAGCGCGAACCAAAAGCCGGTCACCGTGATCGGTTCGGTCTCGAAATAGGTCGCGTCCTGATGCCAGCGGACCTCGCCGCCGATGCGCGGCTGTTTGAAGATGTACATCGATTGATAGAGCTGGGGCGACGCCAGTCCGAGATCGTTCGCGATCGCCTGGAGACGCGGATCGTGGGAAAAGCGCTCGAACACGGGATCGAGATCGTGCATCGCGTGGCCGATCTTGTTGATCGAGAGCGCCTTCGGCTGGCGCAACGCTCCCGACTCGTCGAAGGCTTCCTCTTCGAAGAAACAACGGATCTTGTCGCCCGACGTCAGGAAATACTCGTCCGACTTCGCGCGCTCGTCGCGCGCGCTGAAGATCGAGATCGTCTCGGGGTCAAACTCCTCGACGATCTGTTCCGCCCGAGCGCGCAGCGCCGCAACCTCTGCGGGCGACTTGAAGTCGGGGATCAGCAAGAACCCGTCGTCTTCGAAGCTGCGCCGCTGCGCGGCGCTCAGATACGTCGTCGAGTTCGTCACCAGAACCTCAGACACTAGGGAGGGCTTCCGCTGCCGCCCGCGCAACGGCGGCGCAGGAAACCTGACGTGCAAGATTACGTTCTAGACTGGCTCAATCTCCTCGTTCGCTGGCTGCATTTCACCGCCGGCATCTCATGGATCGGGGCGTCCTTCTACTTCGTTTGGCTCGACAATCATCTGACGCCGCCCGCCGACGCGGCCGACGCCGGGCGGGGAGTCTCCGGCGAGTTGTGGGCCGTTCACGGCGGCGGTTTCTACCACAATCAAAAGTTTCTGGCGGGCCCGAAGGGCCAACCGCTCACGCGCGATCTGCATTGGTTCAAATGGGAAGCGTACATCACGTGGCTCTCCGGGATCGCGATGCTCGCGCTCATCTATTGGGTCGGCGCGAACACGTACCTGATCGACAAGAGCGTGCTCGATCTCTCACCGGCGGCGGCGATCGCGATCAGCGCCGGGTCACTCGTCGCCGGCTGGCTCGTCTACGATGCGCTCTGCAAGATCCTCGAAAAGCAGCCGCTCGCGCTCGGCGTCGCCGTCTTCGCCTTCCTGACCCTGGCGGCGTGGGGGCTCTCTCACGTCTTCGGTGCGCGGGCCGCCTACATCCACGTCGGATCGATCATCGGGACGATCATGGTCGCCAACGTCGCGAACGTCATCATCCCCGGCCAGCGCAAGATCGTGGAGGCGATCCATGCGGGTCGCGCCCCCGATCCGCGCCTCGGAATCCTCGGGAAAACGCGCTCGGTGCACAACACCTATCTCACGCTGCCGGTGCTGTTCACCATGATCAGCAACCACTACCCGATGACCTACAGCGGCCCCTACGGCTGGCTCGTCCTCGCGCTCATCGGACTCGCCGGCGTCCTCGTGCGCTACTTCTTTATCCTGACGCACAAGCGCAAGCTCGTCGTCGCATTGCCCGTCGCGGCGCTATTGATCCTGGGCGTTGTCGCCTTCGCGCTAGCGCCGCGTGCGCGCCCGGCGGCAACCGGATCGAATCCCATCCCGTTCGCGCAGGTCCAGAAGATCGTGCAAGAACGCTGCGCCGCGTGTCACGCCGAACATCCGACGCAGCCCGGCTTCGCCTCCCCGCCGCAGGGCGTCGTCCTCGATTCGCCGGAACGCATCGTTGCGAACGCGCAACGCATCGAGCAGCAAGCGGTGAGGACGCACGCGATGCCGCTCGACAACGTGACGCACATGACCGACGACGAGCGTTCTGCGCTCGGCGCCTGGATTTCCGCCGGAGCAAAAACGCAATGACCATCACGACGCACGTCCTCGATACCGCGCGCGGCATCCCGGCCGCCGGTATCAAGATCTCGCTGTACGCGCTCGATGAGCATGGGGCGCGCACGGT
>PLCB01000005.1:48064-63057 GCA_003134695.1 Candidatus Zemynaea palustris
TATCACGTGCCGCTACTGCTCTCGCCATGGGGCTACTCGACGTACCGCGGCAGCTAAACGCTAACGCGCGCAGTCCGTCTACTTTGCCCGCTGCAACAGAGCTTGCATTTCGGCGACGTGTTTCACGAACGCCGATCGACCGGTCTTCGTTAAGCGGTAGCGCGTCTGCGGCCGCCGAGCGACGAACGTTTTCTCTTCCGAGACGTAACCGGCCTCGACGAGTTTGGCAAGATGAGCGCCGAGGTTTCCGTTGGTCGTATCGATCGCTCGTTGCAACGCCGCGAACGACACCCACTCCGAGGTGAGCAATTCGGCGATCGCTCCAAGGCGAATCTTGGACAGCAGGAGCTCGTCCACGTTCGAGAAGCCTAGTTTCGCTGCAGCCAGAGAACGATGCCGGCGCCCGCCATCCCAAACAGATCGCCGAGCGCCAGTACGTAGCCGGTATAGCCCGGCGCGAAGTTCGCGACGACGATCGCGGCCAGCATTACGGAACCGCCGATCAGGACCGGCCGGCTGCGCACGATCAAGCCGACCGAGACCATCGCGAACCCGTACATAAGCAAGTAGAGCGCAGCCTGCGCCCAGGTGGGGAAGATTCGCTCCGCTCCGACTTGAACGACGAGCGCGACGATCCAGGCCAGATTGAAGACGGAGAATACATGCCGATCGATCAGGCCGCGATGCCGGTCAACCGCCGGCAGGCGTATCGCCCACCAGATCATCAACCCGATGGCCAGGATCAGGATCGGCGCGAAGAGCGCGAGCAGCCACTGCGTCGCGTGTTGAATGTAGACGAGTTGCACGACGACGTTCATGCTTGCGCCGGCCACGCCCCAGATGAGGAACGGGTACGGGCTTAGCCCACAGGGCTCGTCGGCTCGTGATAGGATGCGGTCGACCATCTCGAGGTGATCGCGGGCTTCAGAAGCGTTCATTGGCAACTTGCAAGCGAAACTGCATTTAATCTATTTTTCAGACTACTCTGTAGTATAGGGCGCGCAGCGGGCGCTGTCAATGGCTCCGGAGCGAGCGCCTGCTATACTCAGCGCATGACCGACACAGCCACGGTCGCGGCGGCGGTATCGATCGACGATCATCCGCTCGTCCACGACGTCAATCAAGAACACAGCGACAATCTTTCGGCGACCGAGCGCTTCTGCAAACGCATCGCCGACGGGACCGGCGCGCCGCTAACGCTCTTTCTGGCCGTCATCCTTCAATTCGTTTGGGTGATCGTCGGAATCGCCACGAAGATGGATCCCTTCCCGTTTGCCTTCCTGCTGACGATTTCGAACATCGTCCAACTGATCTTGATCTTCATCCTCGCGGTCGGACAGCGCCAGTCGTCGGCACACGCGGAGTTGCGGGCCGAACACGATCATGACTCGATCTCGCGTCTGCTCTACCATCAAGAGGTGCAAGAAGACATTCTCTTGGCGATCGCGCAGAAGATCGAACTCGACGTCGAGAAGCTCGGCGCGATGGTGAGGCGTCTCGCGAGCGAGGATTCCGGGCCCTGACCGATCTTGGAGCGCTCGTCGTAACCGGCGCGAGCCGCGGCATCGGCGCCGCAATCGCAATGCGGGCCGCTGCGCGGGGTTATCGGGTCGCCGTAAACTACTCGGCGAGCTCAGGCGAAGCGGAGGGCGTCGTCAGTCAGATTCGCTCCACCGGAGGAACCGCCGGCGCGATTCGCGCCGACGTCTCCGACGAAAACGCGGTCGCGCGCCTCTTCGAGGACGCCGAACGCGAACTCGGCCCGATCGTCGGACTCGTCAACAACGCGGGCATCACGGGGAAGCACGGCCGGCTCGAAACGCTCGATCCGGCTGACATCGCGCGCGTCACGGCGGTCAACGTCGTCGGCACGATTCTCTGCGCGCGCCAAGCCGTGCTCCGGATGTCCACTAAGCGCGGCGGTTCCGGCGGCGCGATCGTCAACCTCTCCTCGCGCGCGGCGCAGATCGGCGGCGGCGGCGAATGGCTCCATTACGCGGCGAGCAAGGGCGCCGTCGAAACGTTCACGCTCGGATTGGCGCGCGAGGTCGCGGCCGAAGGGATTCGTGTCAACGCGGTTTCTCCGGGCTTGATCGAGACGGAGTTGCACAGCCGCGCCGGCGACGCGGGTCGCCTCGCGCGGCTCAAGAGCACCGTCCCGCAACAACGCGTCGGCACGCCGGACGAAGTCGCAAACGCCGTGCTGTGGCTCCTTTCGCCCGAAGCCTCCTACGTGAATGGCGCGATCCTCGCCGTCGCGGGCGGAAGATAAAGATAGAGACACGGCCGCGTGAAGCTCGGCGCGGCCGTGTCGTTGATTCCGTCGCCGTACGCCGCACGCGAACGGAGGCGTGCGCGCAAGGACGCGGCGACGGAAGGCTTTATTCGAAGCGCAAGGCCTCGATCGGATTCATTGCCGCCGCTTTGCGCGCGGGATAGTACCCGAAGAAGACGCCCGTCACCGCCGCGACCCCGAACGCGATAATCATCGCCTCGGGCGGGATGAGCAGCGGCCACTGGCTGAGCTTCGCCACCGCTACCGACGCGAAGGCGCCGAACGCAATGCCGATCAAACCACCCGCCGCCGAAAGCATGAGCGCTTCGATCAAAAACTGGACCAGGATCGTCATGCTGCGCGCTCCGACCGCGATCCGCAGGCCGATCTCGCGCGTCCGTTCGGTGACCGAGACGAGCATGATGTTCATGATCCCGATCCCGCCGACGAGCAGCGACACGCCGGCGACGCCGGCGAGCAGATACTCCATCACGGTCGCGGTCGCCGACGCGGCGTTGGCGATGTCTTGCAGGTTGCGGACGTTGAAATCGTCCGGTTGGCTCGCTAAGATGCGGTGACGCTGTTCGAGCGAGGTCGTGACTTCAGTTTGAACGAGTGCGATGTTCTCGGGCGTGTCGGCGGAGACCATGAGCTGGGCCACCGTCGTTTGTCCGGTCAAGCGTTGCATCGCAGCCGTGAACGGAACGAGGACGATGTCGTCTTGATCTTGTCCCGATGCGCTCTGACCGCGCGCCGACAGGACGCCGATGACCGTGAACGGGACGTTCTTGATGAGGACCGTGCTTCCGAGGGGCGAGCCGCCGGACGGGAAGAGGTTGTTGACCACGGTTTGGCCGAGGACGGCGACCTTCGCCGAGGCCGCAATGTCGGTGTCGCTGAAGAGCGTTCCGCTCGCCAGCGGCCACGTTCGGATGAACGTATAACTCGGCGAGACGCCGTTGATCATCGTCTGCCAGTTGTTTCCGTTGGAGATCACTTGCGCGCGCGACGTAACCATCGGCGAGACGGCGGCGACGTGAGGTAATGCGGCCAGCGCCAGTCCGTCCGCGGGCGTCAAGGTCGATGCGCCGCCGAAACCGGAACGCGCGCCGCCCTGCGTGACCGACCCCGGCACGATGATCAGAAGGTTGCTGCCGAGCCCGTTGATCGATTGCTGCACGGAGACGCGCGCGCCGGCGCCGATCGAAATGGTGACGATGACGGCCGCGACGCCGATGATGATGCCGAGCATCGTCAAGAGCGACCGCGTGCGATTGCGAAAGAGCGAGCGAGCCGCGACCTTCAGCGATTGAAGCAGGTTCATCGCAAGACCGCCTCGCTGGCGGCGACGTCCGAAACGATGTGGCCGTCTCGGAAGGTGACGATTCGCTTGGCGTTCTTCGCGACGTCGGGTTCGTGGGTGACGAGAAAGATCGTGATCCCACGCTTCTCGTTGAGTTCCCTAAAGAGGTTCATCACGTCTTGCGACGACTTCGTGTCGAGCGCTCCCGTCGGCTCGTCGGCCAGGATCATGCTCGGGTTGTTCACGAGCGCGCGCGCGATCGCGACGCGCTGTTGCTGTCCGCCCGAGAGCTGGCTCGGCTGATGGTCGACGACGTGGGTGAGGTCGACCTCGTCCAACGCTTCGAGAGCGCGCCGGCGCCGTTCCGCATCGGGGACGCCGGCGTAGATCATCGGCAACTCGACGTTCTCGACGGCGGTCGTGCGCGCCAACAGATTGTAGCTCTGGAAAACGAAGCCCAACCTGCGGCTGCGCACGTCGGCCTGTTCGTCGGAACTCAAACCCGCGACGTCGCGGCCCTCGAGGAAGTACTTCCCCGAGGTCGGACGATCGAGAAGGCCGACGAGGTGCATCAAGGTCGACTTCCCCGAACCCGACGGCCCCATCACGGCTACGAATTCGCCCGGCATGAGCGTCAGATCGATGCGGTCGAGCGCCAAAACGCGTTGGTCGCCGATTTCGTAGATCTTCGTCAATTGCTCGACGCGAACGACGGGAGTCTCGGCACCCATCACGGGCCCCCGCGACCGCCGCCGCCGCCGCCCACACGCACGTTGCCGGCGTTGCCGGTGAGCGGCGACCGCGTTACCGTCGACGCCTGCGACGCGTGGCCGGCGCTGCCGTCGGAGAGGATGACCTGATCGTTGACCGTGAGCGTCGCGCTGCCTCGCGGCGTGACTGCGGCTTCCGCTCCGCTGACCAGGCCGATCGTGACCGGAGTTGCTTGCGGCTTACCGTTGCGCAGAACGAAGATCAGTCCGTTCGACCGCGCCGCTGCGCTCCCCGGGCCGGTGCCGGTCGTTTGACCCCACGCCGAGCGCTGTGCCGAACTGCCGCCCGCGGCGCTCGCGCCGCCAGTCGCACGCGCCGACGGCGCGCTGCGGGGCGTGCGCGTCAGACCCGCCGGACGGTAGGTCAACGCTTGAACCGGAACGACGAGGGCGTTCGACGCCTTAGCGACGTGAATCGATGCGTTCGCGGTCATACCGGGACGCAAGGCGCCGTCGGTATTGCCGACGAGTACGACCGTGTCGTACGTCACGACGTTGCTCGTGACGACCGGATTTTGACGCACCTGCGCGACGAGGCCGTGGAACGTCCGCGTCGGATACGCGAGGACCGTGAAATCGACGGCTTCGCCCTGTTTGACGTTGCCGATGTCGTTCTCGCCGACCGCGACGTCAACTTGCATCTTCTTGAGATCCTGCGCGATCAAGAATAGGGTCGGAGAACTGAGGCTGGCGGCGACGGTTACGCCGACCGAGACGTCGCGCGCGATCACGGTGCCGTTGACCGGCGACGTGATTACCGTACGCTGGAGATTGAGTTGCGCTTCCTTGACTTGCGCCTGCTGAACCCCGATCGCAGCCTGACTGGCCGCGGCTTGCGCCGCGGTCACGCCCGTCTGCGAACCCGCTTGCGCTCCAAGAGCGATCTGCTGATGGCTCGCATCGACACTTTGCGCGATCTGCGTCTGCGCGGCGGCGGCGGCTAGGCGCGCCTGCTGCAGCGCCGCCTGCGCCGAGCTCACGCCGGACTGCGCGGCCACGAGATTCGAACGATCGAGGTCGGCTTGGCTCTGCGTGACGTAGCCTTGCGCGAGCAAGCTCGCGTCGCGATTATACGTCACTTGCGCGAGCGTTTGGGCGCTCTGAGCTTTCGAGAGATCGGCGGTCGCCGTTCCAACGGCGGCGGCGCTCGACGCTGCATTGGCGCGAACGACGGCGATCTGTGCCTGTGCCGACGCAGCGCTGTATTGCACGGCTTGCAGACTCGAAACCGAGCCTTGCGCCGTCGCTCCGGCGGCTTGCGACTGTGCGATCGATTGCGCCAGGTTCGCTTGCGCCGAATCCAGCGCGGCCTGGAACGGCTGCGGATCGAGCGTGGCGAGCACTTGGCCCTTCTTGACGACCGAGTTGAAGTCGACGAAGAGTTGGTTGATCGTACCGGAGTCTTGCGTGCCGACCGAGACCGTATCTTGAGGATTCACGGTCCCCGAAGCCGTCACGGTTTGGATGAGATCTTGGCGCGCGACCGCCTGCGTCGTATATTGCGCTTGGCCCGCCGAGCGGCCGCGCAGGATCAATCCCGCGACGATCGCGACGACGAGCACCGCGGCGACGGCATAATACCAAAGTGGAAAGCGGGGAAAGCTAAGACGCCGGCCTTGCACCTGAGAACCATTTGACGCGGGTCCCTTGAGGCCGCTCTTCACGAGGGAACCGGGATCGATGAGCTTCATGTTTGTTTCAACGTACCCACAGTCGCGGAAAGTGTTCGGAAATCGCTGGCACTGGGCTGGGAAATCGCTGGGACCGCCGACCAAGACGAGGGAGCGAAGCCCGCGGAGCGAGCGCTTGCCGCTCGGCAGAAGTCCCGACGGGTCGCCTTCGACCGGCGTTGAAACACGGGCGCCGATGACGTTGCTCGATTATTTCGACGCGTCGCTCGCCGAGCGGCCCGGCGCGTACGCCGTCAACGACGTCACGTACGGCGCTTTGCATGCCGCGACGTTGCGCGTCGCCGCGCGCTTGCGCGAGCGCGGCCTGGCCCGCGGCGAGCGGATCGCGCTCTACTGCGAGAACCGCCTCGCGTTCGTTTACGCCTTCCTCGCGGCGCTGCGGCTCGGCGCGATCGTCGTCCCGGTCAACGTGCTCTATCGCGCGGCGGAACTCGAACACGTCTTGGGCGACGCCGACGCGCGGCTCGTGATGGCGAGCGCGGCGACGCGCGAACACGTCGAGGCGCTCGGGGGTTGCGATATCGTCGATGCCGCTTCGATCGAAGCGTGCGCGAGCGACGGCGACGTTTCCGCCGGTGTGCCGACGCCGGCGCCGGGCGTCGACGACGCTGCGCTCATCGTCTATACCAGCGGGACGACCGGCCGCAGCAAGGGCGCGGTCATCACGCACGGCAACCTCGGAGCGATCGCGATGCAAGTCGTCGTCGCGTGGCGCTGGACCGCGCGCGACACGCTCTACGCCGCGCTTCCGCTCTTCCACATCCACGGTCTCGGTGCCGGACTCAGCGGATCGCTTTTGGCCGGCGGTCGTTTCATCTTCGACGAGCGCTTCGACGCGAAGCACACGATCGAATCGCTGCGCCGTGACGACGTCACGATGTTCTTCGGCGTGCCGACGATGTACGTGCGCCTGCTCGAAGCGCTCGACGGCCCGCCTCCGGCGTTGCGCTTATGCGTCTCAGGCTCGGCCGCGCTCGCTTCCGACGTCTTCGACGCCTTCGCGCAGCGTTTCGGGATGGAGATTCTCGAACGCTACGGCGCAACCGAGTTCGGCTACGCGCTCGGCAACCGGTACGGCGGTCCTCGCGTCGGCGGAAGCGTCGGCGTGCCGATGCCCGGCATGCGCGTCCGCGTCGCCGACGCCGCAACGTGGGCGGCGCTCGGCCCTGCCGAAGTCGGCGAACTGCTCGTAGAGGGCCCTTCGGTCTGCCGCGGCTATTGGAACAATCCGGGCGCCACCGCCGACGCGTTCGTCACGGACGCCGAGGGGACGCGTTGGTTCAAGAGCGGCGATCTCGCCGTCTACGACGCCGAGCACGACGTCTACCGGATCGTCGGACGGCTCAAGGAGTTGATCATCACGGGTGGCTTCAACGTCTACCCGCTCGAGGTGGAGAACGAACTCAATCGCTTACCGGGCGTGCGCGCGAGCGCCGTCGTCGGGCTGCCGGACGCGGTGCGCGGCGAACTCCCCGTCGCTTTTGTCGAAGTCGAGGGGACCTTCGACGCTGAGGCGTTGCGCGTCGCGCTCGCCGAGCGGCTCGCAAGTTTCAAGATTCCCAAAACGATTCACGTGATCGAAGCACTTCCGCGCAACGCACTCGGAAAAGTCGAGAAGCATCGTTTGCGCGCGTTGCTGGAGGTAACGCAGCCACGATGACGCTTGAGCGGATCGCCGTTCCGCTCGCGCTCGCCGTCGCGATGGCCGTGCCGCCCGCGGGCGTCCCCGCGACGTCTGACGTCATCCGCTTTTCCTATCCGCTCGGAATTAGAAGCCTCGGTGGTGCGCCGATCGCGCTCAGCCACGGACCCAAATTCCTAAGGCTCCTCGCGACCACCGACGGTGCGCGTATTCGCATCTTCAATATCGCCGGACAACTCGACGTCGACTCGCTGCAAGGGTACGCCGACGTGCAACGCCCGCAGTGGTACTCGCAGCTCGCGTTCTCACCCGACGGAACCTCATTGGCCGGCGCCGGCGGCGGCGCTACCGTTTGGTCGACGGAAAACTGGCGTCCGCGCTGGTCGCTGCCCACAGGCCAAGCATTGAGCACGCTGGCTTATTCGCCCGACGGCCGGACGCTGTACCTGGCGGGCTCGTCCGCATTTATCGAGGCGCTGGACGCAATCGATGGCGCCGTGCGGTGGAAACAAGACCCCCTCGCGACGGGGACCAGCCGCATCGCGATCTCGCCGGACGGCAAGATCGCCGCCGTCGGCTCCTACGGCGGCGGATTGCGGCTCGTCTCGACGGCCGACGGTTCGGCGTTGGGCAAACTCGCCGACGCGAACGCCTACGGTGGCAAAACGACCGCGGCGCAGCGCGCCGGCTGGCTCGCGCATCCGGGCGCCGTGCAGGCCTTAGCCTTCTCCTCCGACGGCGCGCAGCTCGCGAGTTCGGGCGGTGACGGAACGATCAAACTGTGGGACGTCTCCGAACAGTCGGTGATGTGGGCGAACGTCTGCGGTATGGCGACCTCGTCGCTCGCCTTCGAGCCCGGCGGACGGGCGCTCACCGCGGGATGCGGCTGGACGATCCGCCGCCTCGCTGCGAACACTGGAAAGATCGTCTCAATCTTACGTGGTCACGGGGCCGACGTTGCCGGCGTCGCGATCGAATCCGACGGACGCCTCCTGTGGAGCGCGAGCGAAGACGGAACGCTGAAGCGCTGGGACCTCGTGAAGGGTGACGTGCTCGCTACCTACGGCGCAGTCGATGTCGCCGCGCTCAGCGCCGATGGGAAGACGCTCGCGTTCGCGCGCGGCGACGACGCGATCGTCCTGCGCGACATGGATGATGGACACACGCTTGCGACGCTGCGCGGCCACGTGCTCCCGCCGACGCTCGGAAGTTACTCGTATTCGCGCGAAGCGCTCGCGCTTTCATCCGACGGCGCGTACGTTGCAGCGGGCGGCTACGTGACCGAAGGCTTCATCGATCACACCGGTGTTGCGAAAGCGGTGACGCGCGTTTGGCGTCGCGGGAAAACGCAACCGTTGCGCGCCTGGAACGACGTCGCCCCCGGCGCGATGGCATTTTCACCGAACGGAACGCAACTCGTGGTGCGCTCGCCGGCGATGAGCGATACGCCCGATACCGTCTGGACCGCGAACCTCGGATCGGGTACGCTCGCGGCGTGGGTCGCACAGTGGAAACTCTACGTCAGCAAGGATTCGTACTGGCCGTGCTCGCCCGATGGATTCAACGACGCCGGCATCTCGTTCGCGAGCGGCGCAGCCTCGCTCGTCGTCGCGAGCGGCGACTGCAAGAAACAGCGCACCGGCGATAACGCTCCGCTTCGCCTCTGGCCGTTGGGCTCGCGCGCTCCGGGTGCGCCCTTTGCGGGAACGGCCGTCAACCCGAACGGCGCGCTCGCGCTCTCCGCCGACGGCGCGACCGCGGTGACGCTCGACGCGAACAAGTTCGCCGTCTGGGACGTCGCGCGCCGCGCGCTTCGCACGAGCGGCGCCGGTTTACCGTCGACCGACTACTCGCCGCGACTCGAGAAGCTCGTCGCCAGCGGACCGTATGCGATCGCGCTCATGCTCGCCGATCCGTCGCGCAAAGGGAATTGGAACCGGTACTCGCTCGCCGTCTGGGACTTGCGCAGTGCGAAATGCGTCGGCGCAACCGAAACTCGCCCGGCGAGCGAACGTTCGCGACTCCTCATCCGTGCCGACGGAACGCGAGCGTACGTGACCACTCCGGCCGGCATCGACGTGTGGGTGCTCAAGTCAGCCCGCTAAACGCCGATAGTTCTTGACGGTACCTCTCTACCATAGGGTCGTCGCTCAGGCGTCGGCCTTCTTTATTTCACGGTCCACGCGAGGCGGCGCGACGTTGCCGAGGCGGGCGCCTGCGCCGAGCGAGCCCCGGTGATACTTTTCGACCCGGGCGCGGTAGAATGGACGCGTGAACCTTCTGAAGATGCTCGCCGCGACCAGGCGCGCCGTACCCCGCATCCTACCGCTCTTTCGCGACGCGCGTGTCCCGCTGTGGCTGAAACTCGCCACGGCGATGACGGCCGTGTTCATCATCTCGCCGCTCGACATCTTCAGCGACATCCCGATTATCGGGATCCTCGACGACGCCGCGCTCCTGGCGTTGCTCGCCAACCTCTTCGTGATGTTCGCCGACCGCTCGCTCATGCGGAACGTCACGCCGAACGCCTCGCGCAACGTGACGCCGCAGCCGGCGCGCCGCGCCGAGGCACGCATCGTGAGCCCGACGGCGCTCAAGCCTTAGGGCGCTAGCCTAGTCGACGCTCCAACCGAAGTCGAGCAGCGGTTTCGTCTCTTTCACGAAGGCTACTGCGCGCTCGAGCATGCAGCGCGAGGTCACCTCGCCGCGCGTCAACATCCGGCGGACGCAGAACGAGTGCAATCGAAAATACGGCGCGAGATCACTGTCGGCGCAGGCTTGGAAACCGCGCGGCATGCGCTGCAGCGCGTCGTCCCATTCTTCCGGCGGGAGGATCGCAAGGCGCCGGCGCGCGAGCGCACGGACGACCGCGCGAAAACGAGCGGGGCGACGGGCCATCTCCTCGCGCCAGCGTTGCAGCATCGGCTTGCCGATGTTGTAGAACGCGATCGAAAAGAACGAACGGCCGGGCGCGACGTGAACGTAGAGGCCGCCCGGCGTGTCGCGCCCGCCGTCGTACGAGAGGTACGCGGCGACATGCGTCTTGTAGGGACTCTTGTCGTTGCTGAACCGGAGGTCGCGGTAGATGCGAAAGATCGAGCGTTTCGCGTCTCCGCCGATCGGAATCTTCGCCCGGTGCAACTCCGCGGACGCCTCCGCGACGAAGGCGCGCATCGGCTCGAGCAAGTCTCGCTCGTAACGCTCCTTGCGGGGCTTGAAGAAGTCACGTTCGTTGCGCTTGGCGAGTTTTTCAAGGAAGCGGAGCCCGCCGGCCGGGAAGCCTGTGAATCGGTTCGGCTCGGTCGCCATCCGGCAGCGACTTCGCAAAGGAGGCCTCGATGAACTCCGTCCCGCGCATCCTCACGGGCACGCTGCCGGCGCTGGCGCTCTTCGCAACGATCTGGGCCGGCGAGCCCGCGCGCGCCGCCGACGCGCCGATGACTTGGCTCGGCGTCACCCTCGGCGCACCGGTTTCGAGTCTCCGCGAAATCAAGGGCGACCCGATGGTGGTAACGGGCTATCCGGATGTTTTGGTCGCCTCCGGAGCGACGCCGCCGGGGATGGCGCCGCAGCGGAAGGCGCGCTACTGGCTCGGTGCTTCGATGTCTCTGATCGTCACCGAACGACGCGGGCGCGTCGTCGGACTCGACGCGTACGCGCCGGAAGTTCCGGATTCGCCGGTCACGAGCGTCGCACCCGATCCGCTCGGTGCGCGACTCGGCCAGAAGCTCGAAGAGATCACGACGCAGATCATGCTCTTTCGTCGGAAACTTCGGGATGCGCACGTCGAGGTCGGCCGAGGCGTAGACGTCGTCGTAGAGCGCGTCCCGGAACTCGTGTTTACGCTTGGCGACCATAACCTCGAGTTCGCGGGCCTGCCCGAAGTCACGGTTCGTTACGAATTCGAAGCCGGCCGCGTCAACTCGATTCAATGGAACTTGACGCCGTCGGCGATCGACGCGCTGGCGGGCGAGGACTTACCGCCGATCAGTGAGGCGAGCGGAGAGGGATTCGCCACTGCGATCCTGGACGCACAGCCCGATGAGACGACCGGCGTTCGCTGGGAATACATCTATCTCGCTTTTCATACGTGCGATAAGGATACGAGCTGGAAACCGAAAGGCCAGGCGCTGGCGTCGAACGGCGGGCGCCGCTACGACATCCTCCACGTAGTTTGCCCGACGACCAAGGCCGAGCGAGATTTCTTCTTCGACATCACGCCCTATTTCGGAAAATAATATGCCGAACGACGATCGACGCCTCGTGTATTCCACCGACGGGTCGATCCCGTTGCCGCGCGTCCAATCCGAGCGCAAGGCCAAGGCGCGTCCGAAGAAACCCGGCATCCCCGACGACGGCGTCATTCGCGTCGGGCTCGAACGCTTGCGGGGCAGCCATCTCACGCTCGTCTACGGACTCGAGGCGCGCGAGTTGGACGCCGTCGGCAAGGAACTGCGCCGGCGCTGCAGCACGGGCGGAACGACGAAGAATGGGATCGTCCAACTGCAAGGCGATCATCGCGAACGCGTCCTCGCCTACTTCAACGAACGCGGCCGGCACGCGAAAAGAGCAGGGGGCTAACGATTTGACGGCCCGACACGTTTTTCGGAGATGATCGCCTTCACGCTCGCGCTCCTATTGACCCAAACCGCGCCGCCGAGCGCACCCTCGCCGACGACGGCTGCGAACGATGCGGGCGTGCGTCGCGCTCCGGTCGCATTCACGCCGTCGAACGACGCCGCCATCATCGAGAATAGCGGCTCGACGAATTTCGCCGGCTTCAAAATCGCCGTCGAATCGAATGGCAGCGCGCTGGTCAGCGAGCCGAGCGGCGTGCGCCGCGGCACGGTTTCGCGTGCGACGACCAAATGGTTCTTCTCGCATCTCGCCACCGACCGCCCCCTCGACCGGCTTGCGGTCGATCGCTGCGTGAAGCCGGTTTCTTTCGCCTCCACGACGACCGTGACGTGGTTGGGGCAGCATTCGCCGGACCTCTTGTGCGGTGGGAGCGGCGCCGCGACCGAACTGAACCGGACGATCGGAGCGATCGAACGGCAGCTCGGCGTCGTCCCCCAAAAGCGCGGCCTACGCTACCCGATGTAGCCTCGGCCGGGGAGGGTTTTTCGCTCGGGCGGACCCTCAGATGAGCCGATACCAATAGGGATGGTGGAGCCTACCCGGCGGGCGGCGCCGCTCGCGGTTTTCCGGCCGGCCAAACCCCCCGCGCCGAGTCAGCTCGGGGCGGGGTCGGTCCTCGCACTCGCTTCCGGACATGTCGCAGGCGATCTCCGGTCGCTCGGGGTCGACGCCCGGCGACGCGTCGCCCTTTACGAATTGCGGATCGCCAACGAGACGGCGACCCCCCTGATCAGCTTCGCCTACCCACTGGGACCGACGCAGCCCGGTGGGACCGTCAGCTGGAGCACCGTTAGGGTCCCGCCGGGGACGTCGGTCGCCATCCCCGTCGAAATCCCCATCTCGCGGCGTAGGCCGCTCGAGCGTGTCGTCGTCGAACTTCACGGCGAGGGCGTCCATCTCACCCTCGACGCGGACCCGCCGAAGCGCTCGAACGCCCCCCTCCGGGCAGCCGGCCTGGCGGCCGCCGCCCTCCTGCTGGGCGGCCTCTGCAGCGGGGCGTACGCCCTTGAGCGACCGCAGGTCACCGCCCTCGCCGCTCCCGAGCGAGCCCAAACCGGCCAAGCGTTCCAGGTCGCCTATGCGATCGGGCCCGCCGCCGACCGCGCCGGCTACTCGGTGGCGACGGCGGACGGACGAGTCGTCGCGCAGGGGACGCTCAAG
Organism: Candidatus Zemynaea palustris; assembly: GCA_003134695.1. Lineage (GTDB taxonomy): Bacteria > Vulcanimicrobiota > Vulcanimicrobiia > Vulcanimicrobiales > Vulcanimicrobiaceae > Zemelea > Zemelea palustris. The sequence continues at coordinate 61,545 of PLCB01000005.1, forward strand.
CCGCAGGGCAGCGCCTTCGCCGTGACGCTTCCGGCGTCGCGGCGTACCACCGGCTACGACGTGCGGGTCACCGCCGCCAACCGGTTCGGCCAAGACCTGCGCCTGACGCACATCTTAGCAGTCGCGCCGGAACCGGCCCACGTCGACGTCAAGCACGCGAAGCGGTCGGCAGCGTTCGCACTGGAAGCGGAGACGGTCGAAGGCGGACAGCCGATCGTCGTCCACTATCCGCCGGCCGTCGGAACGGGCACCCTCAAATTGCTCGATCAGGACGGAACCGAACGCGCCTCGGCGTTGCTCGGCAAGCGCGGAAGCTCGATCGTCGTCGCGCCGAACGTCGAATTCGCCCAGGATTTCCGCCTGGTCATGGACGTGCCTCACGGAGCAACCGTCGCAGAAAGCGCGTTGCCGGTTCGCATCGTCCCGGCCGCGCCGCACCAGGCTCCGCCCAAATCACCGAAAACGAAGGCGGCTGCGAACGCGCCGGGGGGATCCCCCATCGCTCTTGGTTCGGCGAAGCTTCGCAGCGGTCAAGCCATCGTCGTTACGATCCGGCGTTACGCGCCAAATCTCGAAATCGCGCTTATGGACGACAAAGGTGAGGAGTTGCGGAAGGTCGCCGTCAGACCAGAAGATAAGCAGTTAAACATTGAGGCACCGTCGGTTATCGACGACGCTCGCTTCCTGATAGTCGCAACATTCAATCGCGGCGCAGGGCAAGAAAGCGTCATCCAATCGATTCTCGTTCGCCCCCGGTAAACACGATGGTATACCACCCTCTGCCGAGGCTCGCGCCGGGCGTGCTCCAACGCGCCGGTGTTTCTGCGTGGTTCGAGCGCAACGCGGACGTCCCATTGCGTCTGCTCGCGGCGCCGGCGGGCAGCGGGAAGACGAGCGCGATCGTGCTCTATCTGGCGGCGAGCGCGCGGCCGGCCGCGTACGTCGCGCTGCGCGACGATGAAACGCCGGAGAGCTTGCGCGAACGGTTGGCGGAAGGCCTCGATATCGGATACGTTCCGGCCTCGTTCACGGCGCTGTTGGCGGCGATCGCGACGCGCTCGCCCTGCGAGATCGCGGTCGACGACATCGATCGGGCCACGCCCGAAACGATGGAAGAGCTGCTCGCGATGGTCGCCGAGGCACCGCAGGGGATCGGCTTCATCTACGCGACGCGCTCGCGCGCCATACTCGACGTCGGACAGTATCTGGCGCGCGGCCTCGCGGCGCTTCTCGACGACAACCAGCTCGCGTTCGACGCCGACGACGTGACGCGTCTGTGCGAATCGTTCGGCGTCGCATGCACGCCGGCCGACGTCGCGCGCTTTCTCGAAGAGACCGAAGGCTGGCCGATCGTCTGCGCTTGGGTACTGCGCGACGCCGTCGAGTCGCGGATCGACCTCGGCAACGCGTATGCCCACTGGCGCCGCAGCCAAGGGCGGCATTTCAGCGATTTCTTACAGGACGAGTTCAAGCGCGCCGGCGACGTCTACCGAACGCTCTTCCGCACCGCGGC
>PLCB01000039.1 GCA_003134695.1 Candidatus Zemynaea palustris
ATTCCGTTCGAGTACGCGGGAGAGGTCGGCGATCTCCATTCACGTCTCAAGTGGCTGGTCGAAGGGAGCCCCGATCTTCGCAGGCTCGGGCGCTTGATGTTCGCGGTCGCGGCCGAACCGAGACTGCAAGCGATGCGTCTGGAATCGACGGCGCCCGGTCTCGGGTTCGCGAAATACTCGATCTTGACCGATAACGGTCCGCTGACGATCAGTACGCTGTTGATCAATCCGCGCGAGCCGACGCTTCACTTCGACACTGCGATCGCGGACGATCATATCTTCTCGAGCGGCGAACGCACGTCGGCGATGGGCGTGCGGACCCACGCGGTCGCGGGCGTCAACGGCGACTACTTCGACATCGGCCGCACCTATCAACCGCAGGGGATGCTGATTCAATCGGGCGAGCTGTTTCGAGGGCCGGTGGATCGCTATGCGCTCGTCGTCAAACGCGACGGCAGCGTCGAATTCAACGAGTACAAGATACGCGGCAGCGTCTCGACGCCGCGCGGCAATTTCCCGGTCACGCAATTCAACAACTGGCCCGCCGGCGACGTCACGATCGTCACGCCGCGCTTCGGAGAAAGTTTTCCGCCGTGGCCGGGCGACACGTTCGTCGAACTCGCGCCCCTCGACGAGAGGGCGGGCCGCTATGAAGTGAGCCGCGTCGCTCCGGCCACCGAGGCTCTCCCGGTTTCGTTCGGGATCGTCTTCGGACCGCGTTTGAAAGGGCCGCTGCCGCGCGTCGGCGACCACATCCGCTTGTCGTACTCGTTGGAACCCTCGGTCGACGGTGCGATCGCAGGGATAGGCGGCGGGCCGCTCTTGATCAAAGGCGGCGTTTGGTACGAAGACCGTCACGCGCCCGCCCCCGACGAGCGCGACGTTCGCTGGCCCGTGATCGCGCTCGCCCATCTCTCCGACGATTTGCTGTTGCTCGTCGCGGTCGACGGACGTCACCCGGAACGTTCGATCGGGATGACGCGACCGGAGTTCGCGTCGCTCCTACAGCGCTTCGGCGCGATCGACGCGATGGCGCTCGATTCGGGTGGTTCGGTGACGCTCGTCTCGCGGGCGCCGGGGGACGAGAACGTCAGCGTTCGCAATCAGCCCTCCGACAACAGCGCCGAGCGCTGGGTTTCCGATGGACTCTTTCTTTACAGCTCGGCGCCGCCGCCGGAGATCGTCGTGCCGCATGCGACGACGTCGCCGGTCCCCTAGCAAGCATGTTTGTATTTTCCGCAACCCTCGCACCGCCGCCGCCCTTCCCGCTGGTCATCAACAGCACGTTGCACTCCGCGTTCGTCGGGCCGGGCGTTCGGCGCGCCGATTATCGCTTGACGACTTCGAGCGGACCGCTCGTTATCCACGTCATCGCCGTTGATCCGAGCGAGCCGACGGTTCGCTTCGGGGTGGTGCTCGCCGCCGATCGGCTGATCTCGGCGGGTGAAGCGACGTCGTCGATGGCGATGCGTACCGGTGCCGTTGCCGGCGTGAACGCCGACTATTACGATATCGGTCAGACCAATCAACCGCTCGGAATCGTGGTGCAAAACGCGGCGCTCGTTCGGACGCCGTCGAAACGCATCGCGCTCGAAGTCTTGCGCGACAAGACGGTTCGCTTCACGACGTTCCGCTTCTCAGGGACCGTGACATACGGCTCGGCGAGCGTCCCGCTCTCGACCGTCGACGAGTGGCCGCCGCAAGGCGGCGCGTCGTTCCTGACGCCGGCCTATGGGACGCTGAAGCCGATCCCGGGCGTGCGCGTCGCGACGCTCGCGCCGCTGGGCGTCGGGAGCGCGATCGACGGAACGTATCGTGTCGACGCGATCGGCGAACTGAACTCGCCGACGCCGGTGCACGGTCCGCTGCTCGCGTTCGGTCCGGCGGCGCTTGGACTCGCGCCGCCTCCGGCAGCCGGTGATTCGCTCGAAGTCCACGCGCTGCTCGATCCGCCGCTCGGTGAAATCACTGCCGCCGTCGGCGGAGGACCGCTGCTCGTGGCCGCCGGCGCTCCATATCAAGATCCCAACTCGCCGGCTCCCGAAGAACGCGATCGCCGGTTCCCTGTCTCCGGCGCGGCGACCACCGCCGACGGCACGCTCTTGCTGTTCGCGGTCGACGGGCGGCAGCCGGCGCAGTCCATCGGTTTGACGCGGCCGGAATTCGCGGGACTGATGCTCGGCTTCGGCGCGAGCGATGGGATGGCGTTTGATTCCGGCGGCTCCGCGACGCTCGTCGGGCGAGTCCTCGGCGACGACCACGCAAGCGTCCTCAACGCGCCGAGCGACGGCTCCGAACGCCCCGTCGCGGATGGTTTCTTCGTCTATAGCGACGCGCCGCTCGGCCAGAATCCGCACCTCGTGCTGCAGCCCGAGAGCCTCAGCGCGCTGCCGGGGACGCTCGTCACGCTGCGCGGCGCGATCGTCGATGACGCCGGGCATCGGCTGCGCGGCGCCGGCGTCGCGCCGCTGCGCGCGGCAGCGGAGCCCGGTCCGCATGCGATCGCCGTCCACGAAACCGGCGGCGACTTCGACGCCACCTTTCAGTATAAGACGGTCGCGCGGCTCGCGCGGCTCGCGATCGACCCCGACGATGCGAATCCCGATGCGGGCAGTATCGTGCGTTTTCGCGCTCGCGGCTTCGACGCGAGCGGCGAGCCCGTCGAGATCGGCGCGGCGCGATGGAGCGCCAGCACGGGCACGATCGCCGGCGACGGGAGCTATCTCGCCGCCACACACGACGGATCGGTCATCGCCGTCGCCGGCGGAGCGACCGCATCCGTGACCGTGCACGTCGGTCGCCACGCTCGGCACCTCCTGTTTCCGCTCCAAGGGGTTTTCTTCGAAACGTATCCGCGGGGTGGCCCGGGGGCGCTGGAGCATCTCCGCGGGCGCGATGGAGGAGACGTGCTGGAGCTTCGCTATGACTTTTCGGGACAGGAGCGGGCGGCGTATGCGAACTCGGGGCTCGTACTGCCCGG
>PLCB01000049.1 GCA_003134695.1 Candidatus Zemynaea palustris
ATCACGTGAAGCGTCCCTGACGGCGCACGCAATGACGCGAAGACGAGTTGTCCAGCTTCGGTCGCTTGAAGCATGGCGGAGACTGTTTCCGCATCGCGGACTTCTCCGATGCAGAGAATATCTGAGTCAGCGTGGAGCGCCCCATTTACACCGTCCGCGAAGGTTGCAACATCGCGCCCGACCTCGTGTTGGCTCACGATCGATTGCTGCCACGGATGATGGTATTCGACGGTCGATTCGAGCGTCACGATGTGAAATCGGCGCGTTGCATTAACACGCTCGACCAGGCTTGCCAAAGCCGTTGTCTTTCCTGCGCCGCCGGGTCCCGAGAAAACGATCAGGCCCGAGCGGAGGCGGCCGAATGTCGCGACGACCGGGGGGAGATTGAGCGATTCCAAATCGGGCACCGTGTGCGCCAAGAGCCGTATCGCCAGCTTCGGCCCGAACCTGCCGCGCGACGCGTGAACGCGAACGGCACCGATCTGCGTGTCGTGGTAGAACGCGTCGCAGATGCCGATCGATTCGAGCCGCGCTTGCGCTCGCCGATCGAGCGCGAGCGCGAGGAAATCTCGAACCTGATTAGCGTCGATCGCGTAGTCGTGCAGCGTCACGACCTCGGTCCGAAGCCGTAATGCGACGCCTTCGCCGGGCGCGACGTGAACGTCCGAGCCGCCCTCCTGGCGCGCGTGCGCGATAAACTCCCAGAGACGTGAATGCCGCACAGCACCGTCGGCGCGATTCATTCGCGAAGGCCGGCGAGCAACGCCAAGATCGCGGCGAGGCGTCCCTCGGAAACGTGAGGCCTTATGGCCGCGGTCAGGTCGGCGCGGCTGGAACTGCGGGCGAACCCGAGGGCCGCTTTGGCCGCGAGAACTTCGAGTCGGTCGCCAAGCGCCGGAACGAGTTCCTCGTACAGACCGTGAAGGATAAATGTGTCAATTGCCAAGGCTCGCTCGGCGTCGCTTCCGCTTCGCAGCAGCTCGCGCAGCCGATCAGGCCGGGCGTCGCCCGGTGCTTCGGTCGGCAGCGGGCGCAGGCGTCGGCGCGTGATCGGCACGATGCGTTCCCATCGATGGGCTATCTCCGTGGAGATTTCGAACGCGTCGTCTTCCGGATCGCTTTTCGAATCGTCGGACAGATCGCGTTGCGCCTCTCCTTGAACCGCAAGTTCGGCCGACACGCGCTCTTCAAACGGGGTCTCGGCTGCGGCCGTAGGTCGAATTGCCTCATCGGCACCCCTTGAGACGTTCCTCCCCAACCATCGTTGGATTATTTCAGCGATGCTCCAGGGTTTTGCCGTCGATTCCGAAGCGAGTGTTCCGTCCATTTCGAAACGCGGCGATAAAATGAGGCCGCTCGCAAAGATGGTTGCTCGGCGGCCGCGCCGGTCGTCGCGAAGCGCCACACAGAACTCCGTTAGGCAACCGAGTTGACGCCCCAGGCGTCTTGAAACGCACCGGCAAGATTCCAGAGTCGATCGTCCAGCAACGGATTCGACTGCGTCATTTGACTCGAGCGGACCGCAGCCGGCGCTTGTGCCATCTGGCCGAACAGATCGACCAGCGCGGCGCGGTAGTCGCCGAGCCGTTGTGCGACCGATGGATGACGGGCCCGGTTCGGCAGAAGAAGCGCCAAGAACGTATCGCCGCCTGCCGATCCCCAGCGGAGCCACTCATCGTGGCCGATCGTTCCGTCTAGCTCGGAAGGAGAGGCAGACGAGTCCGCAATTCCCGTTTGACGATCGAGGAGATCGCGGAGACCTGACGCTGCCGCGACTATTGCCGGCGTCTCGATGGAACCGAGCCACGATGAATCGATCTTGAAGTGCGGCATGAACGCGGCTAACAGCGGTGCGTTCAATGCGTCGTTCGCGCCGGAGCGCAATGCTTCGAGACACCTCGTCGCGTTGGCCGAGAGGCTCGAATCGGCAAGCACGATCTCATCGGGCAAGAGGAGCCTCATCGCCAGCGCGTGCCGGTACCAACCCAAACGATCGACGGTGAACAGGCGATCGACGACGGCGATAAAACGCCTTGCTTCGTGTTCGTCCCATCGCCCGAAGCGCAAGATTGCTCGCGCGTCCGGTGTTCGTATCGCGTTGATCGGCACCGTCCTTTCCCGCAGCGCTATTTCCAGCGGCGACGATTGCGATGCGTGGTCGGCTGACGACTCGAGATTCGCCGAGCGCTGGCCCACCGTTTGGTATCCCGAGAATACTCGGGCCACGCTTGGATCGACGAATGAAAGGACAAGGCGATCGTTTTTCGCGTGCGGATCTGCCGCGGTAACCACCTCGACCAGGATCGTCTCGGGAACGTCAAGGCCGGTGCCGGCGCGCGGCTTCACGCTTGCAGTATCTCCGTGCGCGACCAGACGCGCCAACGATGCATCGACGAACGCCAGCGAAAGGAGATCGTTTTCCCGATACGGATCGCCGCCGGTCAAGACGCGCACGAGAGCAAGCTGTGGAATCAAAACCTCGCGGGCCATCACGATCTTGTGGGTACCTGGTCTTTGACCAGATGGGGGGTGATCAGGAAAATAACCTCGTCTTTCACGTGCGACCGCAAGCGGTTCTTGAAGATTTCGCCGAGCAGCGGGAGATCAGCCAGGATCGGAACCTTTGTCAACGTCCGCGCGTCGAGCTCTTGGAAAAGTCCGGCGATGACAATCGTCTCGCCGTCCTGCACGCGCAGAGTCGACTGAGCCTTGCGCGTTCCGATGATCGGAAAGCCGTTCACGAAATTGACGATCGTGCTGTAATCGGTCTCCAGGTCGGTCGTAATCGCGCCGTCGGCGCCGATATTGGGCAAGACCACGAGATTCACACCGATGTTCGCAAACTGAACCTGCTGTGTACCTGTCCGCGCGTCGAAATAGACAAGCGGAAATTGCTGGCCGACCAAAAGTGACGCCTGGACATTGTTGACGGTCGTGAGGGTCGGCTGTGCCAAAATCGAGGCTTCGCCCCTGCTGACGAGTGCGTTGATGGTTGCGTTGAGCGAAAGCGACTTGTTGACGAACGCCGTCGTCGCTTGACCGGGCGCCGGCTGACCGGCCAGAGAGAGTCCGCCGAAGATTACGCCGACGTTGCTTGAGTCGCTGGGCGAGATATCGGTAACGCGGACGTCGTATCGAACTTGTTGCGCGGGATGGTCGATGCGCGCGATGTTGTCGCCGACGCGCGCGACGAATTCTGCCGGCCCCGTCACTAGAAGCGCGTTCTGTTGGTCGATCGCGTAGAGACCGGCCGGCGGAGCGACGGGAATCGTTGTTTGGATCGCACGTACCGCGTCGGCCGCTCGCAGAAAGCGAAGGGGCAAGGTCACGCTGGTGAAGTCGGAGGGACGGTCGAGCGCGTCGATCAACGCTTCGGCGCGCGCGATGCTCGCCGATGTGCCGGTAACGATCAGACCCGACGTACGACGGTCGGCTACGAGGAGAGTCCCAGGCGGTAAGGCGTCGCTTAATTCCTTGGCAAGCGCATCGGCCTGACCGTTTCTTAAGGTAAAGGTGCGTGTTTGGTTCTGGGATCCCGAAGATGAGGGATAGCGCCGGTGGATCGCCTCGGGCGTCCCGAGGTAGATAACATTTCCGACGCGTACGGCGACCAGATCGTTCAGGCGTGCGAAGGCGGCCAGGGCTTCGTCGAACCGCAGCCCGTGGAGTTGCACTGTGACCGAATGATGTGCGACGGAAGCATCGAGAACTAAGTTGACCGCCGCCTGTGTCGACAGGAGACGCACCGCGTCGTAGATGTCGACATCCCGGATGTCAAGGCTGATCGGTGCGGCGGCCTGGCCGATCGTCGTGAGCCCAACCCAGAGCGTCGCAGTCGTAAGGCATGTGCCGAGTGAGCGTGTCATCTTGAGACCCCGATTCATTTTGGCGGGTAGGGATAGGGATACGGGAACGCGGTCGGCGCGCCGGGGTCCGGCGTCGGACGTGATCCAAGCGGATATGCGCCGAATCTTATCGTTGGAAGCGGTGCCGGCGTCGCCGGTATAAGTGTCGTCGGCGCGGCTGCCGGCGGAAGCGATGCGCTCGAGCTCGGCGCCGGCGCTTTTCGCGTTGCGTCGGGCTGGCGGACCGCACGTGCCCGAAGGCGTGGCGACGGGGAAATTCGGGGTGCCGAAGAGGACTCGAGTTCGAGCCGCATGCCGCCCGAGAGGCGGATACCACGCGCGTCGATCGCGACGACTTGTCGTTCGCCGATGAGATCTCCGATACGAACAATCCGCATCGTCGAACCCGATGCGAGGTAGGCGACCGGCTCTTCGCCGACGATCGTCGCTTTTAGAATGAGATTACGCTCGATAGGCGGCGGGTCGGGTGGCGCGTCGAAGGCGACGAAGTCGAGCGCGGTTCCATCGGCATCGAAAGACGCGTCCGGCGGCGGGTTCGCGTGCGGCCGGTTCGGTGCTCCGACGAACGGGTCACGTTTGATGACGCGTTCGAGCGGTTCGTATGCTGGCATCCTTGCTTCGCCTGGCAGGGGCGCAATCATTATTGGAGCGCGAGAAGCGCGGCTCCCAGTGCCATAAGCAGCGACAACCGCCGTGAGAATGATGAAGAGCGCGACGAGGTGCGAAAATGCGGTGCTCATCGCACAGAACTCGGCCGAAGGATGACAACCGGGATCGACGCGTCGATGGCCGACCCGGCGGCGTGGAGACTCGGTTGCTCGATGCGAACGAGATCGGACCCACGGGCGAGATCGTCGATCGCCAGCAAGAGTGCCCGGTACGAGCCCATCATCTCGATTCGCGCGGCGGTGCTTTCGAGGGCCGCCGGCTCGCGCGTTTGTGAATCTGCTGGTCGCGAACTCGGTGGTGCGACGTCGGCGGAGAGCACTCGCACGTGATGCTTTTGCGTGACGACCGATAGTCGGCGCAACAGATCGGCTTCGCCCCTGCCAGCCGCCGCAGTTGCATAGCGCCGGCGCAATCGTTCGCGCTCGCGCTCAAGGCCAGCCTTCGTGGCGAACGCCACGCCATCGGACTGTAACCGCGCCTGTGCATCCTCGAGGCGGGTCATCGCGGCATCGACCATCGGTTGCCAGAGAAAGAAACCGAGCGCTGAACCGGCGAATGCGGCGAAGATCCAAGCCGCACGCCAAATAACTTTCAAGCCCGTCTCGCTCATCGCCCAAGCTCGTCTTTCGCCGACAACCGGACGCTAAAGGCGAGCGCGCCCGCAGCGGAGCTCACGTCGGCAAGGCGTGCGTGATCGGGAGACCCAATTCGATCGAGTTCGTCGAGCGTTTGGGCGACGGTCGTCAGGTCGCGAGCTCCGCCCAAGATAAAGTATCCGTCGGGTCGGCGATCGAGTGTCGTCAACCAAGCCCCTTTCGGGACTGCGTTGCCGATCCGAGCGATCGTGGCCGCAGCCAGATTCCCGCTGTGACGCGCGACCGCGCTCTCGCGCTCGATCCGTTGAAGGAGTGCGACCTGGCGGGCGAGGTCGAAAACGCGTCGTCGCTGATCGGCGTGAAGATCGAGCTGCGCCTCGGCCTCCGTGGCGGCGGTGCGCAGTCGCTCCTCGCGCCAGATTTGAAGGCCGCTGCTCGCGAGAAGCAGCGTCGCGGCGAGGGCCACCATCCCAAGAATTCGCCGAAGGTGGTCGACAGCGACGCTGATGCCAAGGAGGCGAAGCGATTGGGGTTCGCGCGGCAACAGGTTAACGCGAATCATGCGGCGCGTTCCCGCGAGAACACGGACCACGTCGCCAATCCGTAGGCGAAGGCCCACGCAGGCGATTCCGAGGCGCCGAGCGTCAGCGGCTGGGCGTCGTACCCGTCGTCGGAAAGCTCGGCTTCGATTGTTGCGGCACGGTCGCGCGGGCCGATCGTGGCGATGCGTTCAACGTCGGCGATCCCGTCGCGCCGGGCCTGGATAAGGACGGCGCGCGTCTGTGCGATGAGACGGTCGTCGGTCCCCTGTGGAAAGCGTTCGACCGTTCCGAGCGGTTCGCCGAACACGAACAGCGCCGCGCGCTCGCGCCGCAGATCGAGGAGCGCGTCGGCCTCGGGTGCTGCGCGCCGCCAGACGCACAGTGGGACGTCGACGGCGACGGGCTCGACTCCGGCGAGCTTCACCAGCTGTGCGGCGCGATGGACCGCCGCGCTTCGCGCGATGGAGAGCAGCATCTCCGAGGCTCCGGGGATCGGGTCGAGCGCGACAAGGCGTTCGCGGCTCGGCCAGGGCACGAGGGAATCGGCTTCCAGCAACGCCGCACGCTCCGCTTCGGCGCGGCGCATCCCCGGCGGAAGACGGAAGAGGCGCGTGTGCGTCTCACCAAGCGGCGCCGCGATCACGCATCGCCGCTCATTGACGTTCAAATCGCGGAGCAGCGCGCGCAGCGTTTCGACGATCGCGCGGTCTCGTTCGACTTCGCCGTCGGGTCTAAAGTTGCGACTTTCGGCGGCTTTGACGGTGAAGTGACCAGCTCGCATCTCGACGGCAACGACCGAAAGTTCGTCGAAATCGACGTCGATGCCGAGCGGCAACCGGTTCCGTCTGGTAAATAGCGTCATCGTGCGAAGATCTCCGGCAAATGACAGAGCGGCGCGAACGCAAGCGTCATCGCCGCGCCGATCGCTAAGTGAGGTCCGAACCCGATACGGCGCCCGCATCCGCCCGTAAAATGGGACGAAATCAGCCCGGAGAGCGAAGCGAGGAGGAGCGCAACCGGCGACTCCAGGGGGCCAAACGCGACCGCGAGCGAGAAGGAAGCCTTGACGTCGCCCCAGCCGATCCACGCGCCCCGCGAGAGGAGCGCGAGGCCCGCAAGTGGGGCCGAGACGGCGATGACCGCCAACAACGCTGCGGGTGCCGAGTCGCTGGCGATCGCGGCCGCGGAACAGATCGCGGCGCACGGCAGCGTGACCGAGTCGAACAGAAATCCGGTTTTCGCGTCGACGCTTCCCGCAGCGGCGAGCATGATGGCGGCAGTTCCTTCAGCGAAGGCGATGCGTGGTTCGCGAATGGCAGCAGCGACTATGCCGACAGCGAGTGCTGGAACGAAGAGCTCTGCGAATCGCAAGGGGCTGTGTGGCGCGAGTGGCCTGCCTGCAAGTTGCGCACAGGCGGCGGCCCAAAGCGCGAGCCAGGCTCCGACCACGAGATGCGCGGTCACTGGTTGAGGCCGTAGATGCCGTAACGCGGATCGTAGTGCAGTCGCGAACACGTTCCGGTATCGCCGCAGGTGCGTTGCGTATCGGTCGCACTGGGTCCGAGGGAGACGTTGACGATGCTCGCCGCGTCGTACATGACCGGATCCTCGAGGTCGTAAGTCGGCGCAAGGCCGGCGCCGCCGCCGTACGTGTAGACGTAGTCCTGATGGTTGTTCTCCGGCGTCGCGTTGAGGTAGCCGTTTCCTGGTCCGCCAAAGAGCGCCGGCGTCACGTTGACGTGACTGCCGACCGGGTAGTCTTGTTTGTCGGCAAAGTAGAGTTCGAGCGCCGTCGCAATCTGTTTCATATTGGCCTGCGTGTTGGAGACAGCCGCCTGGCGGCGAGCATGAACGTAGTTGGGGACGACGATTCCGGCGATGACGGCGATGATCGCGACGACGACCATCAATTCCACCAACGTAAAACCTCGTTCGGAATCGCGGAGGGCGAGACGAGAAACCATGTCTTATACCCCTTAGTGGATGGACGTTGAGAGCGAGGACAGCGGAACGTACACGATATAGACGATCGCGGCTACCAGGATGCCGAGTCCGAGCGTGACGCCGGTCTGAATCGCTTGCGGCAGAACGTCGAGCATCGACTCTGCGTCGTCTTCGTAGTAGTCAGCGACGCGCAACAGCATGTGGGGAACGTCGCCCGCCTGCGTGCCGACTCGGACGAAACCGAGCAGAAGCGGCTCGAAGACGTGGGCTCCGGCAAACGCCTCTTCGAGCGAGGCGGAGCTGCCGGCGGCGATGCCATCGCGAGCGTGACGCAACGCAGCCGCGACGACAGGGCTCTCGACGACGGGTATTGCGACGTCGAGCGCGCGGAGTTGGTTGACTCCCGATTCGAGGAGCGTTGCGAGGACGCGCGCCAGACGCGCGACGCTGATACGTTTGATCAAGACACCAAAGAATGGTGCCCGCAAACGAAGCCGGTCGAGAAATAGGGCGCCGTCGTGCGTACGCGCAAATCGAGAAAACGCGAGCAGGGCCGTGGTGCCGCCGAGCCAGATAACGAGCACGAGCGCCGGCTGGCGTAAGACGGCGGCGGCGTGCGCGAGCCAGCCGAGCAGCGGCGACGGCTTTACGTCGAATGCGTCGAACAGTCGAATGAACTGCGGGATCGCGCCGAAGACCAGATACAGCATCACGGCGCACGCGCCGGCCAAAACGATCGCAGGATACAAGAGCACGGCAGCGAGCCGTTTGCGCAACCGTTCGTCGCGCTCGAGAAAACCGGCGAGCCGGTCGAACACGTCGTCGCGGTTGCCGGCCTCCTCGCCCGCCGCGACCATCGCGACTTCGAGATCGCTGAAGTCCTCTGGGCGACGGGCCATCGCGGCCCAGAGCTTTTCGCCGTTGATCTCGACATCCGAGCGAACGGCACGGAGTGCTTCACGAAAACGTTCCGAGCGTGCCTGAGCGACGAGCAGGTCGAACGACGTGGAGAAATCGACGCCCGCGTGCTCCAGCGTCGCGTACGCGCGAAAGAAGGCGAGCCGTTCGCGCGTACGCCCATGCGCGAAGAAGTGACCGAGTCGTGGACTGGGCACGGATTCGAGGGCGAAGGGAACCAGCAGACGGTCGCGCAGGCTGGCCAAGGCCGAGCTGCGGTCGCCGGCGCGCATAATGCCACGGACCGGTGTGCCGGAGATCGTGCGCGCGCGATAGTGAAAACTGAAGGACATCAGTTAAATGCTCCGGTCGCGCATATTTGATCGGGGTAATCGGAGGCCGCGACTGCAGCCTCGTAGGTGATGAGCCGCTCCGCGACCATCCGCGACAAGTCCATCTCGAGCGTTTGCATTCCGTCTTTGCGCGAGGTTTCGATGGTGTTGCGGATCTGGACGCAGCGCTCGGCTGACATCAATTGCGAACGAACCGCGGGCGAGTTCAGGAGGATCTCGCAGGCCGCGCGCCGGCCGTATCCGTGGGCGTTCGGAATCAGACGCATCGACACGATCGCCTGAAGCGATTGCGCGAGTTGCATCCGCGCCTGCTCCTGGCGCCCACCCTCGAAGACGCCGACGATGCGCTGGACTGTCTCGGCGGCCTCCGACGTGTGCAACGTGCTGAACACGAGGTGTCCGGTTTCGCCGGCTTGGAGACAGGCTGACATCACCTCGGGATCGCGCAGCTCTCCGATCAAGATGACGTCGGGATCGGCGCGCAACACGCCGTGCAACGATCTCGCATACGAACAGACGTCACGCCCGATCTCACGTTGCCGGACGAGCGAACGGTGGCTGCGGTGCCGGTATTCGATCGGGTCCTCGACCGTCACGATATGCCTGGGATACTTGAGGTTGATCTCGTTGATCAGCCCGGCGAGTGCTGTCGACTTGCCCGAGCCTGTCGGTCCGGTGAACAGGACGAGGCCGTGCGGAAAATCCGCAAAAGAGGCGACGACGGGCGGCAGTCCCAGATCGGCGAGCAGCGGGATGCCGCCGTTTAAGAGGCGCAGCGAAAGGGCGATACCGTTGTCGCCTCGGAAGGCGTGGATGCGAACGCTTCCGAGCGCCGGGTGCTGGATCGCGCCGTCGGCGGCGCCCGACGACCCGTTGAGGCGCTCGTACTCGCGTTTGCCGAGATACGCCTCGCAGAACGCGCGGATCGCGTCGGGCTCTATCGGAGGCAAGTCCATCGCGTGCATCATCCCGTCGACGCGACACCAGGGCGGCTCGTTGCCCTCGACGTGAATATCGGACGTGCTGCTCGATGAGGCTCCATCGCGGCAGAGGCGCATCGCGTCCTCGATGATCGACGGCACGCTAGGTTCGCCCATTCATTCGGCGTCGTCGTAGCTGAGGTGGCGCAGCACCTCGCCCTCCGAAGTGATCCCCGCCGCGACATGGCGCAAGGCGTCCACGATCATCGGCCGGTAGCCGAGGCCGAAAGCGAGTTTTCCGAGCTCTGCCGGCGCATCGCCGCGCTCGATGGCGGCGGCCAACTCAGGCTTGATCTCGAGCACCTCGAACGCGCCGATTCTTCCCTGAAAGCCGCTGTAGTCGCAGGCGTCACAGCCTTGCGCTTCCCACGCCTCGACACCGATCGTCAGTCCGTAACGGCGGCCGACCGCGAGCGCTTGCGAGGAGATCGAGGACTTGAGCTTGCAGCGCCGGCAAAGCATACGGACCAGCCGCTGCGAGACGCAGGCCGTCAGCGACGAAGCGAGGGTCGAGCGTTCGGCGCTTAGCTCGACCAACCGCGTCGGCACGCGCAATGCGTCGCGTGCGTGCAGGGTGGTCACGAGGGAGATGCCGGTCAAACTCGCCTGGAGCGCGATCGCGACCGTCTCCGCGTCACGCATCTCGCCGATGAAGAGTTGATGTGGGTTCTGTCGCAAGAGCGCTCGCAAGGCGATGGGGAACGTGACCCCGGCACGTT